>PLTN01000025.1 GCA_003164495.1 Vulcanimicrobiota bacterium | reverse complement strand
TCTGCGTCCAGTCGGCCGCGTCGGTGCCGCCCGCCCCGGCGCGAATCGTCACGATCGCTCCGTGCGAGTCGTACGGCCGATCGAAATTCGCCGCCATCTCGAGCGCATCGAGATCGCCGAGCGCACGCGCGAGCGCGGCATCGACGTCGGCTTCGGCCCCGGGTTCATCGCCGAGCACGTCGAGCGTTTCCGTTGCTTCGTCGAGCAGCTTCTCAACGGTCGCGATCGCATCGACGTCGCCGCGCACCTCGGCGATGCGCTTCATCGTCGCCTGGGCCGCTTGCGCGTCGTCCCAGAAGCCGTCGCTACGCGACCGCTCTTCGAGTTCGGCTAACGTCCGGCGTTTGGCCGCGTCGTCAAAGACGCACCTTGAGCGCGGTCAGGCGTTCCCGGGACTTTTCGATCGCAGCTCGTTGGGCATCAGACATAGCTCTGCTGAGTTTCGGGCTCGTGGCCGCCGGACCCCTCAGAGCGCGGTGGCGTGCTCCGGCCGCATCTCCACCTGCACCGCGTCGCCCACCGCCAGATCGACCGGCGAGGGCATCCGGGAGCGCAGCCGCCGTTCTCCAATCGTGATCTCGCACTCGGTCATCTCGCCGAGAAACGTCACCGACTCGACACGGCCGCCGGGTTCGCCGGTGCCGTCGTGCCGGTGCAGCCGCACGTGCTCCGGGCGGATGCTGATGAAGCCCGACGTAGCGGATACGCTGACGCCGAAGCGCGCGGCGACCGCCTCCTCCAGCACGTTGCTGCTGCCGATGAACTCGGCGACGAACGCGCTCGCCGGGGAGCCGTACATCTCGGCCGGCGAACCGGCTTGCACGATCCGGCCTTCGTGCATCACCGCCAACCGGTCGCTCATGCTCAAGGCTTCGGTTTGGTCGTGCGTGACGTAGACCATCGTGATACCGAGGCGGCGCTGCAGCGCGCGCAGTTCGAGCCGCATCTGCTCGCGCAGCCGCGCATCGAGATTCGAGAGCGGTTCGTCGAGCAGCAGCAGCGGCGGACGCCGCACGAGCGCGCGCGCCAGGGCGAGCCGTTGTTGCTGGCCGCCGGAGAGCTGCGTTGCAAGCCGCGATGCTTGCGCGTCGAGATGCACGAGCGCGAGCGCTTCTTCCACCCGCGCGGTCGTCTCGGCCGAGCGCGCGCCGAGGCCCGCGACCTTCAACGGGAACGCGACGTTCTGAAAGACCGTCATGTGCGGCCAGATCGCGTAACTCTGGAACACCATCCCGATGTCGCGTTCGTTCGGCGCGACGAAGGCCGGCGGATCGGACGACGACACCACCCGGCCGGCGATCGTTATCGTTCCGCCGCTGGGACGTTCCAAGCCGGCTAGGCAGCGTAAGGTGGTGGTCTTGCCGCAACCGCTCGGGCCGAGCAGCGTGAAGAACTCGCCGGCCTGCACGCTGAACGACACGCCGTTGACCGCGGCAACGCTCGTTTTTCCATCCGCATAGCGCTTCTCGAGGCCCGTAACCTCGACGGGCGCCGCAGCGTTCGCGACCGCGCTCACCCGTTCGTTGCGACGAGGTCGGGCGGCACCGTCCACGTTTTCAGCGGCTCTCCCGCTTCGAGCGCGCGCATCTCGCGCGCCCAAATCGTGCGCAACACGATGATCTGCACGTCCGACTTGCCGAGCCGGTCGTTGACGCGTTCGCCGATCGGCGGCTGCGCCGCGAGCGCAACGGCGTCCTGGATGTTGACGATGTCGGGGCGCTGCAGATCGTGCAAGTAGAGTTCCCCGCGCACGACCGCATCGACGATCTCTTGCGCCGGCGGCAAACCTTCCATCGCCGCAGCGCGCGCTTTGTGCTTGGCGCGCACCTCTTCGGCCTTCGCTCCTTCGACTTGCGCCAAGCTCACGGTGAGGCTGAGATGGCTCTCGTCGTCGACGGGCAGGCGATACGAGAGATGCGGCATCCAGCCGGCGCCGTCTTCGTACACCGTCACGAGCGACGCCGTCGGCATGAGCGAATGCTGCAGCCGGATCTTGCCGTCGCTGAACGTGCACTTGCGCAGGATGCCGTATTCGGTTTCATGCGCTTCGATGCGCGGGATCTCGCGCGTCGCGCCGGCCGCGCGGAACTCGCTGTTGCTGTGCACGAACGCGACATGCACCTGGTCGTTGGCGTTTTCGAGCCCGTTCCAATAGTTGGAGTTGCGCACCCACGACTTGACCACGAGCTCGCCCGGCTGCTCCATCATCGGAAAGCGCCAGAACTCGGGCGGCTCGCCCTCGCCGAGATAAGCATACACGAGGCCCAGGTACGTCCGGGTCGGGTACCCTTCGATCGCGATCTTCGCCGCAAAGCTGTCCGCTTCGGCCGGCTGCTCGATGCAGGCGCCGGTTTCGTCGTACTTCCAACCGTGATAGAAACAGCGGATGCAGTCGCCTTCGACCCAGCCGGTCGACATCTGCGTGCTGCGATGCGCGCAGTAGTAGCCGACCAGATGCGGCGTTCCCGTCTCGCCGCGATAGTAGGTGAACTTCTCGTTGAGGAGCTGGATCGGTTTCGCGCGGCCCGGTGGAACGTCGTCCAAACGGGCGACGGGAATCCAGAAGCGCCGAAAATAGCGGCCGGCCAGCGTGCCCGGGCCGGTATGGGCGAAGTCGACGTCATCCCGCAGGGTCGGTGTACTCGTCGTCATTTCGATTGGTTCACGATCGTGTTGATCGTCTTCTCGTAATCATCGAGTTCGGGGTGCTGCAAATCGAGTCCATAGATATCGATGAATTTGACGCCCTTCTTCTTCGCCGCGGCGATGATTGGAGCCATGCGGGAGCCCGCGAGTTTGTAGTTGTCGCAGCCCATTTCATCCCACAGCATTTTCTGTCCGTCGGGGCTGAGCAGATAGGTGATGAAAAGCCGCGCGGCGTTCGGATGCGCGGCAGTGAGCGGAATGCCTGGGGAGAACGCGTAGATCGCGGTGCCTTCCTTCGGGTAGAACGCAGCGATCGCTTCGCCTTTGCGCTGGCGCAGGCGCACTTCCTGGTCGCCACAATCCAAGCCGAAGAACGCAAACTCACCGCTGACGACGCGATCCGAGTCGCCGCACGTCATCAAACCACCGATGCTCGGCGAGAGCGCCGTGTAGAACTTCAGCATGCCTTCTTTTCCCAGCGCCTCGTTCAGTCCGAGGTACCAGCCGATGACGCCCTGGTAGGGCATCGTCGCGATCTTCCCTTTCCACTCCGGCGCGAGCAGACCGGCCAGCGAGTTCGGCACCTTGTTCGGCGGAACGTCCTTCGTGCTGTACTCCTCGGCGAGGATCGTGCTCACCGCGATCACCGCGCGCTTGTCGTAGAACATCACGTCGGCCGGCAAGCCGGGCACGTATTTGCGATAGTCGACCGGGATGACCATCTTGGCCAAGTTCTGATCGCGAACGTGAAACAGCACGTCGGTGCTGGCCGTTTGCCCGGCGCGGATCTCGCCGACGACCTGATTCTGAAACGCCGCCCCGTTGGCGACCGGTGAATATTTGAATTGCAGGTTCAGGTGGTACTTCTTGTTGATCTCGTCTTGCGCGCGCCGGACGCCGTCGGCACCGCCGTAGATATCACCCCAGGCCACCTCGAGCGTCCCCTCTTTGGCCGCGGCCTGCACGAGCGCCGCGATATTCGCCGGCTCGGGCGAGTGCGCAGCGTCCTGCGCGAGCACCGGCGGTGCAAACGCCGCCAGCATCAACGCCAAGACGATCGCGGAATACAGACGTGACATAGGGTTACCTTTCACGAACGGACGATCCGAACATCGCATCGGAGCGAGGCCCGAATTGCAGGAACAGGAACAGCAACGGAATGAGCGCCAGAACGACGATGACGGCGACCGCGGCGCCGCTGTGGATCGAGCCGTTGTTCCACTCGAACCAGGCCACCATCGGCAGCGTGATGTTCTTCGGCGTCGAGACGAACGCGGCCAGCGTCAGCTCGCGAACGCAGAGCAGCACGACGTAGATCCAGGCACCGAATGCCGCCGGCCGCACCAGCGGTAAGACGATGTCGCGAAAGACGGCGCCGGCGCGCGCGCCCGACATCGCGCCGGCTTCGAGCAAGTCGCTGTGAATCTGGATCAAGCTGCTGTTGACGATGCGCGTGCCGAAGCTGATCCAGCCGATCGTGTACACGAGCCCGATCAGGGTAACGGTACCGTAGATCGGCACGATCTTCTGCAGCAAGAACAGCGCGGCGAGCGTCGCACCGATGCCGAACAGGATGCTGGGAACGGCATGCGGCATGAACGCGATCCCATCGAGGACGAACCGTCCGGGCATCGTCGTGCGCACGACGATCCACGAAATCGCGAAGCTCAACGCCACGACCGCCAGCGGCACGACCAGCACGAGCTCCGCCGTGTGCAGCGCGCCCGTCAGCACTAAACCCCACGGGATCTGCGCGAAGTTCAGCAGCGACATATGCGAGAACACGCTCGCATCGAGCGGTTCGGCGAACGGCAAGAGCGCGTAGATGAGCGTGAAGATAAACGGGATGATCAGCGCGCCGAGCGCGTAGACCGCGACCAGCGCCCACGCCGCGGGCGTCCAGCGCCCGAGCTCGGTCAGCCGCGGCCGGTATGCCTTGCCCGTGATGACCGCAAACGAGCGCGCCCGCCGCAGCACGTAGACATACGCGAACGTCATGGCGAGCGCGATCACGATCATCACCGCGCCGCCGGCCGCGATCGCGCCGTAATCGGGAAATCCGTCGGCCGGGTAGGCGTGGACGTACATGAACGTGCTGAAGGTATAGATGCGGCTGCCTAAACCGATGACAGCCGGAATGTCGAACGCGCCGACGGCGACGATCGCGACGTACATCGCGGCCGCGACGAGGGCCGGCAAGATCAACGGCAGCGTCACGTTCCACAGCAGCGAGCGCGACGATGCGCCGCTCATGCGCGCGGCCTCTTCGAGTGCCGGATCCATCGTGCGCAAGCTCGGCGCGACCAGCACGAAGGTGAGCGACGTGAGCAGCAGTCCTTCCACGAGCCCCATGCCGGCGACGTTGTTGATCGGCAGCGGCGGAAACGAGAGGTGGAAGACGTTCTCGAGCGTGGTGTTGAGCACGCCGATGCGCGGATGTGCCAGAAGCAGCCAGCCCATACCGACGAGAAAGCCCGGCAGCACGAGGCTCGCGAGCATCACCGTCCAGATGACCGAGCGGCCGGGTAAATCCGAGCGCTCGGCGAGCCACGCCAGCGGCACGCCGAGCAAGAATGATACGGCGAGCGCGATGCCCGCGAAGACGAGCGTATTGCTCGTCATGCGCGGTAAATTCGGATCGCTCAACAGCGTTGCGAAGTTACCGAAACCCGCGAACCCCGCGATCATGCCGTCTTCGATCTTGCTGAAACTCAGCACGATCACGAAGCCCAACAACGCGAGGATCGTGGCCGCGGTAACGAGCGCCGGAATCACCACGAGCGGTCGCGCCATGCTTGCGCTTTAGGCGCGACCGGGCGGTGTTTTCCTTCCGGAAACTACTCGCTTTCGGCGAGGATCTTATAGATCTCGCGGCGTGCGGTATCGAGGATGTCGCGCACCTTTTCTTGCGAAGCCGCATCGCTCGCGCGCGCCGCCTGCATGACCGCCGCACCGAGCTTCATCGCGGACCCGCGGAGATCGACGCTCTCGTCGTCACCCTCGGGCGTTGCGCCGCCGGGCTTCTGCGTGAGCAGTTCGCGACCCGCATCCGTGATCGTGAAGACGCGTTTTCCATCGGCTGCGTTGCCGGTGATGTAACCGCCTTCCTCGAGCATCGTCAGCGTCGGGTAAACCGACCCTGCGCTCGGGCGATAGCGTCCGTTGCTCTTGTTCTCGAGCTCGGTGATGATGTCGTAGCCGTGCCGGGGACCATCGGCGAGCACCTCGAGGATGAGGAACTTGATGTCGCCGCGGCGCGCTCGTCCGCCACCGCGCCACGTGCGGCCGCCGGGACCGGGGCCGAATTTTTGGTAGCCCATTCGTGGGCCTCGTTCGTGAGAGAACCATGCATTCCGCATGCGCTCTCCTTTCCTAACTGATACAATCGCGACCATTCGCGATCTGTTGTTATCCTATCGCGATATATCGTTAATGTCAACCACTCACGCCGGGACGGCCGTGCCGTGGTAGCAACCGAGCGTATACGGGAAGTCGAAGGTCGAGACGTAGTGGTAGATCGAGGTCGGGGCCCCGTGCCAGGTGACCACGCTGGTCGTCCCGTGGCACTGGTCGAGATCGGCCGTCGTCAGGATCTTCCCGTTGTACCATGGACCGTAGAACCCGTAGCCGTCGAGCGCGTAGCCCAGCAGCGATGAGTTCTGGCCGGCCGAACCGCTATCGGCCACGCACGTGAAGAGCCAGCCGTGGTAATGATAGGTGCTCGACTGATCGGGATGTCCGTGGCAGCTGTCCTGACCTTCGCGCGCGACCGCGTCGTGGCCCACGGCATCGAGTGCGTCGTAGATCGAGACGCCGTTGAGTGCGACGCCGATGCGCCCACCGCTGAGGCAACCCGGCGATGCCGCCGGCGTCGGATTGTATGGGAGCGCGTAGTTAAGCGATTGCGACGCGATGTGGTTGGGATTGCTATCGTATTGATACACCGCATCGGTCGATGCGATCGGGAACGTGCCGGTCGTGATGCCGGCCAACGGCAAACCGTTGCCGGTGATGTCGAGCGACGGTCCGCTGCCGGTTGCATTGAACGAACCCGGCCAGCTGACGCTGCCCGACACGATGTCCTTGGTCAACGCATTCCATGTTCCGGCCGTCGTGTTGATCCACGGACCCGTACCGGACGGCGCTTGTCCGTTCGGCACGGAACACACATACACGTAGCCGGCACTCGGCGCCGTCGTGCTGTATTTCGAATCGCCGAGTGGCAGCGCCGCGCAATTCAACGTGCCCGACGACGTCGTTGCCGCCGGGCACGTGTACGAACTGGACGTTGCGGTGGTCGTCGCCGATGCCGCGGCCGTCGCCGTTGCGCTCGCCGACGGAACCGAACCCGTGGAGGCTCCGGAGCCCCCGCAGCCCGCCAACCCGAGCGCGAGCGTGAGCATCCCGGCAAGTTGTTTGTTCATCGGCCGGAGCGTACGGCCGCTTACTTGGCCAAGCCTGAGAAGGCGCCGCGCTTAGGCGGCGCGCTTCTCTTCGAGGTCCAGCAGGGTGAACCAGGTCTTCACGTCGGGGCGGTTCGGCGCGACTTGCGTTCTGAGCTTGTCGAAATACTGCTGCGAATGGCCGTCGGGGGCCCAAGCGCGGCGTGACTCGTTGAAGGCGGCGATCTCGGCCGCGCTATACTTGTCGACGAGCGGTTTCGCCCACGCTCCGACGGCGTTCGTGTCGAACTTCAGCTCTTTGAGCTTCGCCTTGAACGTCGGATAATCGACGCCGAGAAACGCCAGCACCGGTTTGTCGTGCGGACAGTCGACGTCGTATTCGCCCAGCGTGCCTTGGTCATCGGCTTGGGTCTTGTCGATCATGCGCGGCAACGAGACGATGCCGGCCAGCATGTCATTGGGACTGCGCGGAAACTCTTTGGTGAGATCCATGGGGGGCCTTCTTCCCTCGGTGGTTGGCGACGAAACGGCACTAGGCGCGGCCGCCCCGCCGCCGCCATGGGAATCTCCGCGGACGGCAAAGCTCAAGACTCGGATGATGGACGAGCTGGAGAACCCGATCGAGGCGGACGGGCTGCCGATCGGGCAGCGGCGGCGCGCATATCTCGCCCTTGCTGCCGCGACGACGATGTCGGTACTCGACGGCACCATCGCCAACGTCGCGCTCCCGACGATCGGGCGCGAGATGCACGTCTCGCCGGCGCTCTCGATCTGGGTCGTCAACGGCTTTCAAGTGGCCGTCACCGCGGCGCTCTTCACCTGGTCGTCGTTCGGCCAGTCGCACGGCCTCGCGCGCACTTGGCGCTACGGCATCGCGATCTTCACCGTCGGCTCGCTGATGTGCGCGCTCTCGCAAAACCTCAGCCTGCTCGTTGCCTCACGCATGCTGCAAGGCGTCGGCGCGGCAGCGATCCTATCGCTGACATCCGCGATTTTGCGCACCGTCTTCCCGCGCGCGCAACTCGGGCGCGCGCTCGGCATCAACGCCATGGTCATCGGAACGGCGGTCGCTTCGGGCCCGACGATCGGCGGCCTGATCCTCGCGATCGCACCGTGGCCGTGGCTGTTCCTGATCAACGTGCCGCTCGGAATCGCAATCTGGTTTGCAACGCGCACCGCAATCCCGCTCGTTCCCGGGCACGGCGAGCCGGTGCACATCCCGAGCATCATCGCAAGCGCGCTCGGCTTTGCGCTGATCGTGCGCGGCATCGACGGCTTCGGACACGGCGATCCGCGCCCGTTGATCGCGCTCGAACTCATCGTCGGCGGCAGTGCATTCGGGTGGTTTCTCTTGCGCCAACGCGGGCTCGAACGGCCGATGTTCGCCGTCGATCTCTTCGAGCGACCGCTCTTCGCGCTAGCGTCGCTGGCGGGCATCTTCGGTTACACCGCATCGGCGTTGGCCGTCGTCTCGCTACCGTTTCTGTTTCAGGTCGTGATGAGCGTGACGCCGCTGCAATCCGGTTTGCTGATGACGTCGTGGCCCCTTACGATGGGGCTCACGGCAAATTTTGCCGGGCGCCTCTCCGACCGCTATCCGGCCGCGATCCTCTCGACGCTCGGGCTCGGCATGCTCGGCACGGGACTCGCGCTCTACGCCCTATTGCCGGCGCAGGCGACGGTGCTGGAGATCGTCCTGCACGGAGCGCTCTGCGGTTTCGGGTTCGGACTTTTCCAAGCGCCGAACAGCCGCGAGCTGATGGCGAATGTCCCGCGCGAGAAGACGGCCTCCGCATCGGCGATCATGGCCGCAACGCGCGTCGGCGGACAAACCACCGGTGTCGCCGGCGCGGCAATCATCTTCGCCGCGTTCTCGATCAGCCTCAACGTGCGAGCGATTGGAGCACTGACCCACGCGCACAATGCGATCACGGCCGCGCTGTTCATCGCATCGAGCATCGCCTTTGCCGGCGCGATCGCAAGCAGCGTCCGCTTCGGCTTCCCGCGAGCGAAATTCACCGTAACAGCCAGCTAGGCAACAACACGGGGGCCCTTCGGAGGGCAGAGAGAAGCACAAATCATGCGGAAAAACAGCTCCCATTTCAGCGTGTTCTGCGCGCTGCTGGCCGTTCTCAGCGTTACGTTAGCGGCTTGCGGTGGAAGCGGTTCATCCGCGACCCCGAGTGCCGCGCCAACCGCAACGGCCGCCGCCACACTCCCGCCCTCGGCGTATACGACCGCTTCGTGTAGCACGTCCGGCGCAACATCGGGCTCGATTACCGGCGGCAATCTCGCCGGGGTCGGTACGGTTACGTCGCCCGCCGTCGGCGGCTGCTCGTTTTCGGATAACCTCGCGACGGCGCTCGCCGGCGCGAACGGCGGCACATACGCAGGCACGATTTCGCTCACCGCTCCTGCCGGGTTGCCCAACATTACGAACCCGCCGCCGGGATTCTCCACGTCGAACTTCGTGCCGCTGTTTTACGTGACGCTGCAGCTGACCAACGTCACCGGCACGATCGCTCCCAACAACCCGAATATCACCGCCGCGGTCAACTCGATTACATTGGCGAGCAACAGCTCGAACTTCTTCATCGGAACCTGGTCCGCAATTGCTGACGGCTCGACGCCACCGGGTGCTGCGGCAAGCACCTTCACGGGCTGGTCGTACAACAACAGCCAAACCGCACCGGTGGACGTGCCGCTCACGGTGACCCCGCCAAACACGCTGTCCCTGGCGGCGTACGCGTGCACGCCGGCCGTCAACTGCAATCCGACGACCTACACCGGCGTGAGCTTCACGCTGGTGCAAGTCGTGGGCTATTTCAACTAACCGATAATCTTACGCGGCTGCAGCAAAACTTGTCATCCCGAGCTTGTCGAGGGATGACAGGATAGCCTACGCGGCCGCTCCGTGGCAGCGTTTGTACTTCTTGCCCGAACCGCACGGGCACTGATCGTTGCGGCCGACTTTATCGGGCACCGCTCCGGCGGCTTTCGCCGGAGTCGCCGCATCGTCGCGGTTGGTGTGCACGTTCTCGGCCGGTCCGCGCGGCGCGGGGCCGAGCAGACGTTCCGCCGCCACGGGATCCATGTGCGGCGCGGCTTGCGGAATGAGCTGGCCTGTCGGTAGCTGTTCGAACGCCGGTGCGGCGCCGTTGCCGTTTGCACCCACAGCTACCGGCTGCGGTGCGGCTTCGGGTTCGATCTCGATGCGAACCGAGAACACGGCTTTGATCGCTTCATCGGCGATGTTGCTCTTGAGATCCTCGAAGATCTCGTAGGCTTCTTTTTCGTACTCGACGCGCGGGTCTTTCTGACCGTAGCCGCGCANNCCGATGCCGGCCTTGAGCGCGTCCATGATGTAGAGATGATCGACCCAGAGCCGGTCGATGATCGGCAGCATGATGTACTGCGACTCGACCATCCGCATGATGTCGGGCGTGACTTCCGCTTCCTTCGCTTCGTAGAAGCTCACGGCGATCTCGCTCAGGCGCTCTTTCATCGCGTCGCGGTCCATGGATTCGAGCTCGGCGACGGTGATGCGGTCTTTGATCGGAACGATCAACTGCAGCTCGTCGAGAATCGCCTCGAGATCCCATTCGCTCGGGTGGTCTTCCGGCGGCGCACCGCTGTTGACGGCATCGCTGACCTTGGTACGCAACGTCTCGATGAAGAAATCGCGCAGCGGCTGGCCTTCGAGCACCCGGCGGCGTTCGGCGTAGATCACCTCGCGCTGCTTGTTCATGACGTCGTCGTACTCGAGAACCTGTTTGCGGATCTCGTAGTTGTGGTTCTCGACCTTCGACTGCGCGTTCTCGATCGATCTCGATAGGATGCCGGCTTCGATCGGCGTCTCGTCGGTGAACTTCACGAAGTCCATCATCTTCTGAATGCGCTCGGCACCGAAGAGACGCATCAACTCATCGTCGAGCGCAATATAGAAACGCGTCGATCCGGGATCGCCCTGACGGCCGGAGCGACCGCGCAGCTGGTTGTCGATGCGCCG
>PLTN01000105.1 GCA_003164495.1 Vulcanimicrobiota bacterium | reverse complement strand
TTGACGTCGGATGGGTTGACGCCGGAGGCGGCCAGCTTGACACGGACTTCGCCGGGGCCCGGTTCGGGCGTGGGCATTTCGCCGACGTGAAAGACGTCGCGGGCGGGACCGGTTTTGGTGAAACTAGCGGCGATCATTTGGGTGGTTCCTCGACTCCGCGCCCTGCGGCGCTCCGCTCGGAATGACAGCGGGGTTGCGGTGTGATTGCTTCATGACATTTTCAAGGGTGGGTTCGTCGGTGCGGTCTATTTTTAGCGGGGTAATGCTGGCGTAGCCGGCGTCGACGGCGACGGTATCGGTGTCGTCGCCGCCGCCGAGATGCGACATGTCCCACACCCAGTAATACGAAACTTCCGGGTTTTGTGCGTCGCCTTCGACGCGCGCGAGGCGTTCGGCGTACTGTTTGCGGCCGAGTCGCGTGAAACGCGTGCCGCGCAATTCGGCGAGGTTCGGTACGTTGACGTTCCAGTACGTTCCCGGCGGCGGCGGGTCACGCAAGACATCGGCTGCGAGATCGCGCGCGACGGTCGCCGCGCCCTCCCAGTAGTGGACGGGATCGTGTTTCGGCCACGATGAGACGAGCGATACGGCGATCGCCGGGATGCCGACGATCGTGGATTCGACCGCAGCCGCAACGGTGCCGGAATAGTTGACGTCGTCGGCCAGGTTCGCGCCGCGGTTGATCCCGCTCACCACGATATCGGGGCGGCCTCCGCAGAGTTCGTTGACGCCCAGCAACACGCAATCGGCGGGCGTGCCGGAGCAGGCATAGCGGCGCAGCCCGCCCTCGCCGGGCATCGCTTGGGCGCGGACGGCGGTGTGGACCGAAATGGAGTGGCTCGTTCCGCTGCGGTCGCCGTCGGGCGCAACGACGGTAACGTCGCCGAGGGCTTGCAGCGTGCGCGCGAGCACGCTGATTCCTTCGGAGTCGATACCGTCGTCGTTTACAACCAGGATGCGGGGCATGGATTAGGCCTCGGCATCGACCCCGCGCAACAGCAATGACAACAAGAACGAGACGATGCCGAGGACGATCGCACCCCAGAATGCGGGCCAGAAGCCGTCGACGATCAGGCCGATACCCCAGTGGCCGACCCAATAGAACAGCAGACCGTTGATGATGAACGTGAAGAGTCCCAGCGTGACGACTTGGATCGGCAGCGTGAGGATGATCAAGATCGGGCGCAGGATCGCGTTCACGATGCCCAAGACGAAGGCGGCGATCAGCGCGCCGATGGGGCCGGTGACGCTCACGCCCGGAAGAAAGTATGCGACGATCACGAGCGCGACCGCGTTGACGATCAGTCGGATGAGGAAATGCACTAGGGGCTCACTTTCCGCACGGAACGTGCCGTGCCAACGGCCTCGCTAAGGGTGCCATAACCGTCGCGCATGAGCAAGACCGCCAGTTCACGCTTGATGCGCGTGACGAGGGCCGTACCGCCGTAGATCAGGCCCGTATAGAGTTGTACCGCGGTTGCGCCGGCTTGAATCTTCGCATACGCCTGGGGTCCGCTCGCGATTCCGCCGACGCCGATCAACGGTACCGAACCGCCGCTGATCGACGCGACCTGCGCGAGCATTGCGGTGGAGCGCGCAAACAGCGGGCTGCCCGAGAGGCCGCCCTTCATCGACGCGTCGCCGCGCAGCGTCGCGGGGCGTTCGACCGTCGTGTTGGAGATGATGATGCCGTCGATCTTCGCTTCGAGCAGCACCGTGACGAGTTGCTCGAGCAATGCGTCGTCGACGTCGGGCGAGAGTTTGGCGACGAGTTTCGGCGGAAGCGGCCCGCGTTCGACGGCGTTCAGGCGCGCCATCAAGTCGCGCAAGCGCGCCGGATCGAGAAACACCTTTCCGTTGATGCTGTTGGGGCACGAGATGTCGAGCGTGAGGTAGTCGGCGTAGGACGCGAAGCGCCGCACNNAAGCCCATGTTGTTGACGACGGCGGCATCCTGCGGGATGCGAAACACGCGCGGACGCGGGTTACCGCGTTGCGGACGCGGCGTGACGCCGCCGATCTCGACGAAGCTGAAACCCTGCGCGTACATGCGCCGGAACACGCGCGCGTTCTTGTCGAAGCCGGCGGCCAAGCCGACCGGGTTATCGAGACGCCGGCCGAACAAGTCGATCGCGATACTGGGTTCGTCGACGTGCGGCTGCGCCGGCACGAGATTGGCCTCGAGGGCACGCAAGGTGAGTTCGTGGGCGCGTTCCGGATCTATCAGGTGCAGGAACGGTTTTGCGAACTGGAACGGATCAGACACTCAGTGCCGCCTTCACGTGTGATGCCAGCGCGGGGTTCATGCCTTTTACGGCGGCGATCTCATCGACGCTGGCGCGCTTGATCGCATTGACGGAACCGAACACCGTGAGCAGCCGTTTGCGGCGCACGGGTCCGACGCCCGAGAGCGTGTCGAGCGCGGACTTCGTCATCGCTTTGTCGCGGCGGTTCCGGTGGTAGGTGATCGCGAAACGGTGTGCTTCATCGCGAATCCGCATGACCAGATGCAGGCCCGCCGAGTTCGGCGGCAGCGCGATCGGATCGGGATTGCCGGGAACGTAGAGCCACTCGTTCTCTTTCGCTAGCCCGGCGACCGGTATGCCGATCATGTCCATCTCCCGGATCACATCGACGACCGCGCTGAGCTGCCCCTTGCCGCCGTCGATCAGCAGCAAGTCGGGCTTCTCGTGGAAACGATCGCGTTTGCGGGCTTGCGCTTCCATCGCGGCGCCGGCGACGTCGCCCTCCGCGACCGGCGGACGGTCGGCGTCCGCCCGCAGGTAGCGCAGCCGGCGGCGCAGCGTCTCTTGCATCATAGCGAAGTCGTTCGGGCCCTTGTCGTACTGAATCTTGAAATGACGATAGTCGCTCTTCTTCGCGCGGCCTTCGACGAAGACGACCATCGAGCTGACCGCGTTCGTGCCTTGGATGTTCGAGATGTCGTAGCACTCCACACGGTGCGGGGGGCCGGGCAGATCGAGCGCAGCGGCGAGCTCGTTCAGCGCGGAGGCGGATGCGCTTTCCTGCGCTTCCTGATGCGCGAGGAACGATTTGAGGTTCTGCTCGGCGTTCTTCTGCACCATGCGCAGGTAGTCGGCGCGCTCGCCGCGCTCGGGTTTCAGGATGCGCACGCGCTGGCCTTTGGCCTCGGTGAGCCAGAGCTCGATCACCGAACCGTCGTCGGGCGCGGATTGCACGAGGATCTCTTTCGGGATGGCGGCGGCGCCGCTCGTTCGCCGGCGCGAGCGTTCTTTCTCGGCGACCGGAGATTGCTGGTCGCGGGCCGCGCGCAG
>PLTN01000229.1:101068-164359 GCA_003164495.1 Vulcanimicrobiota bacterium | reverse complement strand
GCACGGGCGTACGCGTGGCTGCGAACGGTGGCCGGCGTCGCAACGACCGCAACGCGCCGGAACGTCGCGCCGGAGAACGCGCGCGCACCGTTGACGATGAGGTCTTGGATCGGCCGGGCGAAGCGCTGCTCGGGCCAGCCGAGCTTTGCCGCGACCGCGCACGATGTATTGCAGCCCATCACGACCAGCTCGACACCGTGTCCGGCGAGCCACGCGAGGTTCGCCGTCAGCAAGCCGTGCAAGTCGGCATCGGTGCGTTCACCGTACGGCACGTGCGCTTGATCGGCGAAGTAGACGACGTCGTCACCGATCCCGGCCGCGCGCAGCGCGGCGAGCACGGTAAGGCCGCCGAGTCCCGAGTCGTAAACGCCGATCACTGATCGGCTTTCGAGGCCTGCGCGGGCGGAATTCCGGCGTAGGCCTTCACGCCGTTGGCGATGCCCTGCGCCATGTTCTGCAAGAATTCCGGCGTGCGCAGCAACGCCGCGTCGTGCGGGTTCGAGATGAACGCCGTTTCGATCAGTACGGCCGGCATCGTGGTGTGACGGATCACGTAGAAGTTCTCGTGCCGCGGGCCGACGTCGCTCGTTCCGGCCACCGGAATGACGGCCTTCTCGAGCGTGGTCGCAAGCAGTTGGTCTTCCGGTTTGTACCAGTAGAACGTCGTTCCGTTGACGCCCGGGCTATCGGAATAGTTCACGTGAATGCTGATGAACAATCGGGCATTGATCGAGTTTGCGGTATCGCAACGCGTCTGCAAATACGCGCGATCGTCGGGGTTCGGTTTGCCGTCGGCGTGCATTGCGGCGAGGTTCGCTTGCGACACCGGATCGATGTCGCTATCGCGCGTCATGCGCACGTTCCAGCCCGATGCCGTCAGCAAGATCCGCAGCCGGCGCGCGATGTCGATCGTCAGGTTCTTCTCGACGAGGCCGTTGTGCGAGGTGCCGAAATCATCGCCGCCGTGGCCGGGATCGAGCACGATCGTGCGCGTTCCGCCGAATTTCCAGGGCCCGGCCGGGAGCGTGGGCATGCCGAAACCCGCCGGGGTTGCGGTCGCGACCGGAGCAACCGCGACGGCGTTTGCGTCGCCGATCGCGGCCGAACCAAACCGCCCGCTGCCGGTTTTCGCCGCGGCGATCGCGTCGGTGTTGGTAGCTGCAATCGAGAGCCCGTCCGCCACCGGCGCGATGTCGACTTCTTTCTCACCGCGCAAGGTCAACGCGATGCGCACCACCGGCGCATCGGGCGTGCCGATCTGCCGGATGCGCACGCTGTCGACTGCCGCGATGCCCGGACGCTCGTCGCGCCCCGCATTCGTCAACGTTGCGTTGTGAAGATCGACGTACCAGCGCTGATCGGCCAAGCGGTGCCAATCATAGGCCGAGGCGCCGTTGATGACGACGTGGATCGTCAGCCCGTCGTCGAGCGGCTGCATCGTGATCGCACCGATCACCGCCGGCGCCGTCGACTCCGCCAGCGGACTGATCTGCTCGGGCACTTGGGTCGGGGTTACCGGCGGCCCGGCCGAGAGCACCGGCGGGGCGGGCATCGCGTACGGCGGCGCAGTCGGCGCTGGAGCCGGCGGGGGCGTGGCGGGCAGATTGGGCGAGATCGCCGCCGGCGGATTGACCGCAACCGCGGACCCCGGCGGCGCATCGATCACGGTCAGCCCGAGCTCGAAAGGCGACGCGGCCGGAGCGAGGTCGTACGTGAAGCCGCGCGGACCATCGAAGGCGACGATCGTCGAGGGATTCCGTGCTACACCGCCCGTCGTGATCGTGGCGGTCACGCCGGCGCCGACGCGGTGCGTGCCGGTCAAGGGCGAGGCGACCCCGGCGAATGCGAACTCGACGTGCGTCGGCGTGTCGACGCGTTTGACGTACGCGAGCGCGGTCGCGCCGCGGATCACGACCGTCGTCTTCGAGCCCTGCGTCCGGATGTCGAGCGCGCCGATCTGCGGTTGCAAGATCGTCTCTCCGGCGCCCGCGACGGGCTCGACGTAGAGCGCGTGCGCGAGGGCAAAGAGCGGTAGAATCGGTTCGCTGCCGTCGACAAACGGGGCGAAGGTGGCCCGCGCGGTGACGCCGCCGGCCAGATACTGCGCCGACCCGATCGTGAACGTGATCGTGCGGTGATCGGCCGCCGTGATCACGACGTAGCGTTGAAGCGGCTGGAAAGCGATGGTCGCGCCGAGCTTGGCCAGGAAGCGCTGCAGCCCCGCATCGCGGATCGACACCGCGACGTCGCCGTCGAGCGGGATCGCCCGCTCGAAGATCAGCCGCGTTCCGGCAAACCAGAAGTTCGAGGTATCCATCTCTTGAGCGGCGGCGGGGACCAGGACGGCAAGCGCGACGGCGAGTGCCGTGACCGCGCTAAAAACTCTGACGCGAAAGCGGTTCATCGAGTTCGAGGTGACCTCCGGGAAGCGTCGCGAGCGTCTGGCCCGCCACGCTCACGCGGACGGACGAGATGCCGGGAAGGGCCGTCAACGTGTACACCAGCGCCTTGAACTCTGCCGCCTCGTTGAAGCTGCCCTGAACGGCAACGCCCACGTCTTTGGACAGATCGACGTCGGCCGTCGATCCATCAACGTGGGCGGAGAGGACGGTTGTTCCCGGCGGGAAGCGTACCGCATCGACCCCGGCCGGAGGCCCGGCGACCGCTTGCACGGCCGCATAGAAGGCTACCGAACCCCGGTCGCGGGCGGGCCCGAGCGAAACCGTCCATGGCACGAGCGTCGTACCGTCCAACTTGGTATAGTAGACGGCAACAGATGACGGCTCGTTTGTGTGCCGGCCGAAGAACCACCATGAGGCGGCGGCAACGGCGACCAACAACAGGACCAAGGCGACGGCGCGCGTGGCTCGCATGTTGGGAACACCGTATTCGACGTACCACGCGTGCTCTACTTCGCTTCTAAAGAAAGGCGTCAACCGTGCTCTTAAGGAACGAGTTTCCTGCCGTGGTAAGCTGGGTGCGCCGATCCGACGGCCGCGCCGAGGCGTTTCGGTAGCGGCTTGTCCCGTCTCTTTGAAAGCTTCGGCGATGGTGCCGACGAGCCGGAATCTCCCATTGGGTCGCCGGTCACCGGCGAACCCGAAGCCGACGCAGTCGATGCGTTCGGCGAATCCGACGTCGCCTCCGAGCTTTACGGCGCGCTCCGCAATGAAGAACCGGAAGAGCCCCCGGCCCTAGCACCCCTCGAGCGCCCGCGCGCGCTGAGCCTGCACGACGACGAGGCGACGAATCTCCCGCCGGGCGGCCTCAAAGCCTCGCCCTACAATATCCCGGACTTCACCCAAGACACAAAGGACCTCGATACCTACGAGGACGCGAAGCGCCGTTACCAGCGTCAGCAAATGGCCTCGGCCGAGACCGCGATCCAGACGTCGTTCGCGCAGAAGCGCGAGACGCTGATACGCGAGATCAAGAACGGCCGCACGTTCGAGGACGAGCGGCGCGCGACCGCAATGGTCACGACACGCCAGTACGCATCGGCCTACCCGATCCACGTCGACAAGAAGGGCGTCAACCCGCCGACGTTCTGGGAGAACCTCTTCTCTTTCGGTCGCGCGGGTAAGCTCTATCGTGCGGCGTTCGTGGCGGCTGAAGCCCTCACCGAATTGCGCGCCGCGATGCGCAAGCGTGAAGAACAACTCGGAGCGCTGGACGAGCAGATGAAGCGCGCGATCTACCTCAAAGAAGAATCGATCAAGAAGGCGATGGAGACCGAGGCCGGTCTCAACGAATTCCACGAGCGCCCCGAAATCAAGCCGGTCTTCAAGCGCATCGAAAATATCAAGAAAGAACGTGCCGACTACGCCAAGCGTTTGGAACGCGGCGTCGTCTCCGACGAAGAGCAGCGCGATCGCGCGATGGGCGAGCAAAAGCTCACGCCGACCGAGCTGCCGATCATGGGCGCGATCATCGGTAAGGTCGCGCGCTTCGGCAAGTTGTCGTACTTTCAGCTGCGCGATCTGGAAAAGAAAGAATCGCTGCTCAGCTACGATCCGCGGCTCGATCCGCTGCGCAATTGCGTTTTCGACGTCTATTCGGTGGCCGGCGCGGTGGCGGCGAAACTCAAGCGCAACGACAACGGCACCGCCTTCCGCGTCGCGGATCATTTCAAAGCGTGCTGGCGCAATCAGGACAAGGCCGAGGAGCTCTACGGTCAGCACCGTGCGGCGCTGCGCGAAGATCGCGGCCTGCAGCCGATGGAACCGCGCAACGAAAACGAAGCCGAGATCATCGAGCGTCTCGCCAACCTCTCGCAGCTCGTCGACGGCGGCGGCGGGAACGCGCCGGGCCAGGGCCACACGCTCTCCGCCAGAGAAAGCGCGCCCACCCCGCAATAATCCCTAGGCCAACAACGGGATCGCAGCGCGGACGCCGGCCTCGAGGGCGAGCGTCGCGAGATCGTCGAGCGCGTGCGGTTCGCTGATGCGCACGCCGTCCGCGGTCCGCAACACCACCGGCATACGCAGCGCAGCGACGCGTTGCGGGTCGCCGACGACGCCGCGATGGGCGGTGATCCCGCGCGAACGCAGGTCGATCGCGCTGAGGATGTCGCCTACCACGCTCGACGCCGATGCCGCGCCGCCCGCGCCGAGACCGAAGAACTCGAGCGCGCCCGAATTCACGCCGACGACGCGCACCACGTTCTCGGCGTCGTTGGGCCGGGCGAACGCGTGACCGCGCGCTACAAATGCCGGCGTAACGCCGGCTTCGATGCCGTCACCGGTGCGGCGCGCCAGCGCGACGAGTTTGAGCCGCCAGCCGCGTTCGGCCGCGAGCGCAACGTCCTCGGGCACGATCGCGGTAATGCCGCAGCGCGACAGCTCCGGCGAGGCGACCGGCTGGTGAAAGGCCAGCGTTGCGAGGATCGCGAGTTTGTGCGCGGCATCGAAGCCCTCGACGTCGTTGCGCGGATCCGCCTCGGCGAAGCCGCGTTGCTGCGCCTCGGCCAGCGCCGCCGCGTAGCTCGCGCCGTTCTCCATCTGCGAGAGCACGAAATTGGTCGTGCCGTTGACCACGCCGCCGACTTCGAGGATCGGCTCGTCGGCCAGCGACGTTTCCAGCGCGCGCAAAATCGGGATCGCACCGCCGACCGACGCTTCGTAGTGCAGCGTCGCACCGGTCCGGGCGGCGAACGCGCGCAGCCACGGTCCGTCTTGCGCGATGAGCTCCTTGTTGGCCGTAACGACGTCCTTACCGTGGGCGATCGCGCGCAGCACGAGTTCGCGCGCCAACCGCACGCCGCCGATGCACTCCACAACGACGCTCACGGCCGGATCGTCGACCACGGCAAACGGGTCGCCGTCCCACGCTTCCCAATCCACCTCGCGCGCCTTGTGCGGATCGCGCACGGCCACGGCCCGCAGCAAGCCGGGATGGGCCTGCAAGAGACGGCGGGCCACCGCGGCGCCCACGACCCCGCAGCCCAATAGGCCGACACCGGGACGCGCGCGAGCCGGCGCGCTCGGGCGCTCTTGGCGTTCGTGGAGAGAGAGGGCTGCCATGGGATCCTCCAATAAAAACGGCCCCCGCCTGCTGGCGAGGGCCGTGTCATCTGGTGCCGTGGTTCGCGTTTAGACCAGCACCGACCGACACTCGCCCTCGCCGAGGGGAATGGTCATAATCGTCGTGGTCATGATCGCGCGGACTGCGGACATGCGCCGACGGTACCACATCGCCCTCACCCTTGGCAACCGTTGTCACCCCGAGCTTGTCGAGGGGCGGCCTCGATCTTGCCCGTCAGTGCCTGCCCCTCGACAAGCTCGGGTGACAATTAGCGATCGTGCCGCGCCGGTATCAGCAAGCGCTCGACCTCGTTGAGGATCGCGGTGAGGGCGAAGCCGACAAGCGCGATCATGATGAGGCCCACGTACATCGTGTTCACCGAGAGAATCTGCCACGCGTTCCAGATCATGTAGCCCAGACCGCTCTGCGCACCGATCATCTCGGCGATCGCGATCAGGATCAGCCCCAAGCCCGCGCCGAGCTTGACTCCCGTCATGATGAACGGCAGCGCGCCGGGCAGCGCGATCGTGGTGAACATGTTCCAACGGTTGGCGCCGAAATTGTGACCGACGTCCAGATAGATCTTCGGGATCTGCAGCACACCCGAGACCGTGTTGATCACGACCGGGTAGAACACGCCGATCGCGACCATCACGATCTTCGATGGTTCGCCGAGCCCGAAAATCAGTAAAATCAACGGCAAAATCGCGCTTTTCGGGATCGGGTAGGTGCCCTGAATGAGCGGCTCGACGAGCGCACGCACGGGCCGGTAGAGACCCATCGTGAGACCGATGATCAGCGCCGGAATCGCACCCAGCAAGAACCCGAAGAACAGGCGTTCGAGACTGATCGTCGTGTTGGCGAGCAGCTGACCGTTCTTGATCAGCGTTCCGAACGTGCCCGCGATGCTCGACGGCGCCGGGAAAAATCGCGTGTCGATCACGTGGATGTCGGCAAAGACTTCCCACAGGACGAACAGGCCGACCGGCGCGACCAGTCCCATCAGCCGTTCCGAGGTGTTGCGCGATAGCACGCGCTTCGTCGCGGACGTGCCGCGAATGACGATCGCTTCGGGCTCGTTCGCTTGCGGCGCCGGATCGGTGGAGGTTGCGATCATCGCAGCGCCCCCGCAACTTCCGCCGCTTCACCGGCTTTGGCCGCGAGCACTTCGTCGCGCAACTGACCCCAAATGTGATACACCAGCTCGCCGTACGCCGGCTCGGCGCGTAGTTCCAGCACCTTGCGCGGACGCGGAAACGGCACGTCGATGATCGCTTTCGCCCGACCCGGCTGCGCGGTCATCACCATGATCTGATCTCCCAGCGTCACGGCTTCGTCGACGCTATGCGTGATGAACAGCACCGTCTTCTTCGTCTCTTCCCAAATGCGCAAGAGCTCTTCTTGCAACAGCGTTTTGTTCTGCTCGTCGAGGGCCGAGAACGGTTCGTCCATCAGCAGCACTTCGGGATCGTTGGCGAACGCGCGCGCGATCGACACGCGCTGCTTCATGCCGCCGGAGAGCTGGTGCGGATACGCCTTGGCGAACTTGGTCAATCCGGTGCGCGAGAGGTAGTGGCCGACCACGTCGTTGATCTCGCTCGCCGGCGCGTTGCGCATGCGCAAACCGTAGGCGGCGTTGTCGAAAACGGTCATCCACGGAAAGATCGATTCGCCCTGAAAGATCATCGAGTTGGCCGGCCGGTCGCTGCGCTCGCGCGCGATCGTGATCGTGCCGCGCGTCGGCGTCTCGAGTCCGGCGGCCATGCGCAACAAGGTCGTCTTGCCGCAGCCGCTCGGACCGACGATCACAAAAAACGAACCGGCCGGGATATCGAGGCTGATCTGCTCGATCGCCGTGACCGGGCCCGTGCGGATCTCGAACGTCTTGCCGACGTCTTCGAAGCGGATTTTGGCCGGTGCCGCTTGCGCAGCGATCATCGATATCTCCTGGGTCAATCGAGCGCGAGAAAGGCCTCCGCGGCGCTGACGCGCTTGGCCGTCAAGGCCTGCTCCACCGAATACGTCATGAAGGCGTCGATGGCCGCGGAATTGGCACGTACGCCATACGGGTAGGGTTCCCCCAGGCGTTCGCGCGCTTCTTCGAACGACAGCCCGGCGATCGGCGACTCGATTTCGGTCGGGCCGGGATGGGCGTACGCATACTCTTTGGAGCGGGTGAACAGCTCGAAGAGCGCCGCGGCATGTTCCTTGAGCGAAGCCTTCAGCACGATCGTGTGCAGCAGCGGATAGATGCCGGTGCGCGCGCGGTACTCGAGCGAGGTCGCAACCGGATCGTCAAAAAGAAAGCCGAGCTTGCCGTCCCGCGCCAGCGGCCGCGGCGCGAAGAGGACGTCGACGATGCCGTCGGTGAGCATTTTGGGGAGCGCGGAGAGCGGCTGATCGCCGATATTGGTCACCTGCACGCCAGGGGTAAAGCCGGCATCGAGCCGTTCGGGCTGGTTGGTGACCCACGCGACCTGTGTGGCCGGCACGCCGTATTCGTGCTCCAGCAAACCGCGGTGCCACATGCTCGAGGTCATCCAGAACTGGGGCAAGCCGATACGTTTGCCGCGCAGCTCGGCCGGTGAACCGATCGTCGAGTTCTTCGCGAACGCCACGCACGGCTGCAGAAAACGCCGGCCCATGAACACCGGTATCGCAAGCAGTTTTTGGCCCTGCGAGAGCGCTTGCACGAACGTCGCCATCGACATCTCGGCGATGTCGTGTTTGCCCGCGATCATCGCTCGGCTGTTCTCGTCGACGGTCGCCGTGGAGAGGGCCAAGTCGAGGCCCGGGACGGCGACCGAGCCGTCGAGAACGGGGCGCGTCAACGCAGAATCGATGAGACTACAAGATAATGGCATGGCCAGGAGTTTTCTTGCCTGATAGTGAGCATCACTGCAAAGCTACGACGATCCCGCTGGAGGACTCATGACCGCGCCCATCGACATCGAATCGCCCGATATCCGCGCTTTACGCGAACTGATCGCACTCGGCTGCCGCATCCTTGCGAAGCTCGAGCTCGTCGATTACCTCGGCCACGTGAGCGCGCGCGTGCCGGGGACCGACAAAGTTCTCATTCGCGCCCGCGGTGCGGAACAAGGAAACCAGTTGCACATGACCTACAAGCAGGTCTCGCTGGTCGACATCGATGGGGTCAAGATCGGCGGCGACTTTCCGGTTCCCGACGAGACGAAGCTGCACACCGAGATCTATCGTGCACGCCCCGACGTGCAAGCCGTCGTGCACACGCATCAGCCGCTGGCGACGATTTTCGGCGATCTCGAACGGCCGATCTTACCGATGCAGGGCGTGATGGCGCAGGTCGTCAAGCAAGGCGCGATTCCGATCTACCGCTCGGCGCGTAAGGTGACGACGACCGAACAAGGCGCCGAAGTCGCGAAGGTGCTCGGCGACAAAGAGATCGTGCACTTGCAGAATCACGGCGTCACGATTGCCGGTCAAACCGTGCAAGAGGTCGTGGTCAACGCGATCTGGCTCGAACACCAAGCCAAGCTCACCTGGCAAGCGTCGATGATCGGCACG
This sequence comes from Vulcanimicrobiota bacterium, assembly GCA_003164495.1. Lineage (GTDB taxonomy): Bacteria > Vulcanimicrobiota > Vulcanimicrobiia > Vulcanimicrobiales > Vulcanimicrobiaceae > Lustribacter > Lustribacter caenicola. The sequence continues at coordinate 155,290 of PLTN01000229.1, read as the reverse complement.
CCGCGCGGCATGAGCAACGACGATCTGCAGGCCCAAGCCGCCGACGGCTTCGGGATGGAGGGCCGCTGGCGGTACTACCTCAGCCTGCTTGACGAGTGAGGTCGCTACGGTTTCAGGCCGGCTTGATGCGTTTTTGCGCCGTGACCAGCCGCTCGAGCGCGGCGATGTTCGCGCTCGAGTCGCTCTCGATGGTTGACTCGATCGCGCGATAACGCCGCACGACATCCGTACCGGTCTCGGTCAGCCGGGCACCGCCGCCGCGGGCTCCCCCGGGTCGCGCCTCCACGAGCACGTCGCGGAACATGTGGTTGAGTTCGTCGACCAGCATCCAGGCCCGCCGGTACGACATCTTCATCGCCCGGCCGGCCGCCGAAATCGACCCGGTCTCGCCGATCAGCTCCAAGAGTCGGATCTTGCCGGGCCCGAGCGCGTGATCGCCGGCAAACCCCAGCCGCAACGATATGCGTGCCATTGCGGGCTACATACGCCGGAGCCTCGGTGCGGCCCCTGCGCTATATCCGTTTGAACCGTTCGGTTTTATAGGATATAACGAGGGTCATCCCGGAATGGCCCGTCATGATACGTTCGCTTTTTTGCCTCGCGCTCGCCGCGATGTTGTCGGGCACCGCGCTCTCGTCGGCCGCGCAAGCGCAGAGCCAAAAGAAAATCATCGTGTACGCCGCGGCATCGTTAACCGAAGCGTACAACGCCGCCGGCCCCGCCTTCACCAAGAAAACCGGGGTCGCGGTGACGTTCAACTTCGGCGGCTCGGACACGCTGGCGACCCAGATCAAACAGGGCGCGCCGGCCGACGTCTTCGCCTCCGCGAATCTCACGCAAATGAAAGTCGTCAGCGACGCCGGCCTCGTTGCCGGCACGCCGAAGACGTTCGCGAAGAACCGGCTCGTGCTGATTTCGGCCAAGAGCGGCGCGCTGAAGTTCACCAGCCCGGCCGATCTGGCGAAAGCGGGCACCAAGGTCGTGCTGGCCGCGCAGACCGTCCCGGTCGGCGGGTACGCGCGCCAAACCTTCGGCAAGCTCAGCAACACGCCCGGATATCCGGCCGACTTCCCGGGCGCGGTTGAGAAGAACGTGGTTTCGAACGAACTCGACGTGAAAGCGGTCGTCACGAAGATCGCGCTCGGCGAGGGCGATGCCGGCGTCGTGTATAGCACCGACGTCACGTCGTCCGTCGCGCCGAAACTCAACGTGATCCCGTTCCCGTCGGCGGTTGCGCCCGACATCGATTACCCGATCGCCGCGCTCAAGAACGCATCGGATGCGAAGGGCGCGCAAGCGTTCGTCGACTACATCCTCTCGCCCGAAGGGCAAGCGTTCCTCAAGGCGCAAGGCTTCATCTCACCGTCGTGACGCCGAAGGCCGCGGTCCTCGCCGTCGCCCTAACGTTCTTCGGCTGGTCCGCCGCGACGGCGCAGACGCCTGCGCCGGCAAAGCGGACCCCGGCTCCACCGCCGGCACCGTTCCACGTGCTCATCAACGCCGCGACGCTGGGCGGTTTACCGCGCATCACGATTCCCGCCACCGACGAAGCCGGACACACCAACAAATACACCGGCTTCTCGCTCCACGATCTGCTGGTCAAGGAAGGCGCCCCGACCGGCGAGCCGGTGCGCGCGCTGGCGATGCTCAGCTATATTCTGGTCAGCGCTTCCGACGGGTACCACGTCCTCTTCACGCTGGCCGAACTCGACCCGTCATTCACCGATCACGTGGCGGTGATCGCGGATCAAATCGACGGCGCACCGTTCAAGAACGCAGGCCCGTACCGCCTGATCGTTCCATTCGAGAAGCGCCAAGCACGCTGGGTCCGTAACATGACCGCGGTGGACTTGCAAAACCTCACGCCGCCCTGATGAGCTGGGCCCGGCGAGCGTCGGGTAGGATACGTTCGTGCCGCGTCCGATAGTACGCGTGTGAGAACAATTTCTCGCCGCGCCGGCATCAAGGCGACACTCGGGATGTTGGCGCTGGGCGCGGCCCGCCCGGCCCTCGCGCAGACACCCCCGCCGACCGTGCGTATCGCGACGATCTCGAGCGATATCTTCGGCGAGCCGTTCTACGGCCAAGACGCCGGATTGTTCAAACGCGCCGGCCTGAACGTCGAGCTGTCGGTGTTCACCAACTCCGGTGCGGTCGGTACCGCGGTGGCCGCCCATGCGGTGGACGTCGGCATCTACGATGTCGTCGGAATCGGTGCGGCGGTTGAGGAAGGCGTCCCGATCACGATGTTCGCCGCGGGGTCGCTGTTCGCGACCGCGACGCCCACGGCGATGCTGTGCGTGGCGAAGGCGTCGCCGCTGCGCGCGCCGCGCGACTTCGCCGGCAAGACGATCGCCGTCTCCACGCTGCACGGTCTCAGCGACGCCGCGACGCGCGCCTGGCTCACGCGTGCGGGCGTAAGCATCGCCAACATGAAAATCGTCGAGATCCCGTTTGCACAAATGGCGGCTGCGCTCGAGCGCGGGACCGTCGACGGCGCGGTGATCGCGGAGCCGTTCTTCACCGCGGCCAAACTCGCCGGGGAGCTCCCGGTCGGGAACGTGTTCGATGCGATCGCGCCGGCGTTTTACCAGACCGGCTGGATCGCATCGCCCGATTATCTGGCTGCCAATCCCGACACCGCCCGGCGGCTCGTCGACGTGGCATACACCATTGCGCGCTGGGGCAACACCCACCACAGCGAGTCCGGACCGATCATCGCGAAGTACGCGAAACTCGACGACGCGACGGCCCGGGCCATGACCCGAACCGCCTACGCGACGTCGCTCGAACTCCGCGACATTCAGCCCTTGCTCGACGTTGCCGCAACGTACGGATTACTCAAACGGCCGATCAAAGCGGCCGAGATCGTAACCGTGATTCGCTGAACGCGAATTTGCGCATGTTCGCTGCGCTCAGGTCGTAGCCGACGTGCCGTTCGATCGGCATACGCACGTAGGGCGTGTTTTCGGCCGGATCGCGAATGACGCCGAGCGGATCCTCGCCGCGTTCGACTCGCGCAACCTGCTCGAGCAGCGTTTTCCGGTAGAGAGCAACGCCGCGGTCGCTCTCGCCGAGATGCTCGAGCGAATGATCGGTGATCGGGCCCTGCGTGATCCACACCATCATGTCTTGCGCGTTGACGTTGCCGAAGAGAAACTCGCCATCAGGTGACTTGAACGGGTTGTCCCAGACAGGCACGGTGGTGGTCGGCTCCTCGCCCGTGGGCGGACGCTTCGCGTGGTACCAGTAGACGATCGTATTCTCGTTATCGACCGGTACGCGAAACTGATACTGCACGTAGTCGGCGTTGTACGGGAAGAGCAGCGTGCCCGGGAAGATCAGCGGATGGCCGACCTGCCACTCATCAGAATCTTCGGAGTCGCCCTCCCACAGGCGCTTCTTGAGGATGCCGTAGTCGAAGAGTTCGTAGTCGACCCTCGCATGATGCCGCACCTTGACCGGTGCTTCGCCCGACCGCGCGCGCACCCAATTCGTGTATTTCATGTGCAACTGTTCGACGTGCAGCGGATCGAGCGTATTCTCGGCGATCTGCAGCCAGTTGCACGGGATCGACGTGAAGCCGGTGCTGCGGTTCCAGCCGTCGGCAATGAGATGCTCGAAACGCGGCAAGAGCGGCGCCGGTTGCGGGCCGAGATACGCCCACACGAGTCCGCCCATCACGTCGACGGGATAGCCGGCGATCTTGATGCGGCTCTTGAGCCGGCTCGTCACCGGTTCGGTCGGCGTATCCACGCACGTGCCGGCCCCCTCGTAGAGCCAGCCGTGGTAGGCGCACCGGATTCCGTCGCCGTCGGTCATCCCGCACGAGAGCGACGCGCCGCGGTGCGGACAGCGATCGCCGACGAGCCCGAGCGTTCCGTTCTCGGTCCAGAACAACGCCAGATCTTCGCCCAGCAGACGAACCTTTTTCACCGGCCATTTTTCGAACTCGATCGTCGCTGCGATCGGGTGCCAGAAGCGGCGCTGATACTCGCCCATCGGCGTCCCGCGGTCGACATAGGTCAAGCGCGCTTGGCGCACGGTTCTGCTGTCTACTTTCATCACGGGGAACCTCCGATGCATAAACGTTCGCTGCCCCGGCGGGCGATACCCGGACCCGGCTAGAGCGCGAGGACGTCTTTCGCGCGCGCGACGACGCGAGCCAGCGCGCCCGGTTCGAACGGGCTCGTCAGGCCGGCGCCGCTGACGAGGTTGCGGAACGATTCTTCCCCGCCGCGCGCGCAAAGCGCAACGTAGCGTTCGAGCGTGCCCGAGCGGTCGTCGTAGGATGATGCCCACATCTGCAACGCGCAGCAGAGCGCGAGCGTGTAGTCGATGTAGTAAAACGGCGAGCGGTAGATGTGTTGCTGCGATTGCCAGAACGCGCCCAGCGCCGGACGCGCGAGATCGCCGTAGGTGCGCCACGGCAAGTACCGGCGCTCCATCGATTGCCACATCGCGTGCCGTTCGGCCGGCGTCGCATTGGGATGTTCGTATACGAGATGCTGGAAGTGATCCACCGCAACGCCGTACGGCAAGAACAACAGCCCTTCGGAGAGATGTCCTTCGCGATACGTTTGCGCGCCCTCGCCGAAAAAGCGCTCCATGAACGGCCAGCTCAAGTATTCGAGGCTCATCGAGTGGATTTCCGCCGACTCCATGGTAGGAACCAGGTAGTCGATGACGGATTTGTCGCGGCTGCTGTACGCCTGGAACGCGTGCCCCAGCTCGTGCATGAGGACGACGATATCGGACTTCGTGCCGTTGAAGTTGGTGAAGACGAACGGTACGCCGTTGGCGACGGTCGTGCAATAGCCGCCGCCGGCTTTGCCCGCACGCGCGACGAGATCGGTGAGCTCGTTCGTGTCCATCATGCGCGCGAAATCGCCGAGCCGCGGGTCGAGATCGGCAAACGTCTCGATCGTGCGCTCCATGATCCACGGCGCGTTGCCGAGCGGTCGGGGCGCCGGTGCGGAGGCGAGCAGCTGCTCGTCCCAAACCGCAAGTTGCGCGACGCCGTGCCGCTTCGCCGCACGTTGCGCGATCGCGTTCGCGAGCGGCACCACCTCGGCCGCAACCGCATCGCGATAGCGCTCGACGGCTGCACGATCGTAGTCGACGCGCTGCATGCGCGCGTAACCGAGTTCGACAAAGCTGGGAAAGCCGAGTTTGCGCGCGATTCCGTCGCGCAGATGCACGAGCTCGTCGTAGATGCGATCGAGCTCCGCGCCGCAGTCACCGAGCGCGTTCCAGCGCGCGGCCGCAGCGCCGTGCCGGCGTGCGCGGTCGGGATCGCTGGAGTAGCGCGCCAGCGCTGAGAGGTTGAGCGTCTCGCCGTCGAAGTCGACCGCGATTCCGGCGAGCAGTTGCGTATATTCGGTCTTGAGCTTCGACTCCGCCACGAGATCCGGCTCGACCACCGGATCGAACGTCGACAGATCGGCTTGCCACAAGCAGAACGCGTGCTCCCCGAGTTGGGGTGCAAGCCGCGTTTGCTCGGTCACCAGCCGGCGCTTCATCTCCGTGTCGAACCCGGTCAACGCGGGCAGCAATTCATCGCGGTGTTCGAGCGCGGCGCGCGCCCGCTCGTCGCGCGTGTCCTGGGTGAAGCGCACGTGCGTCAGCGCCGACCACGTCTCGAGTTCGCGCCGCAGATCGTCCCACTCGCGGAAGGTCGGCATCCAAGATGCCGGGGATCCCGACTGCAGCGCGTGTGCGAACGCGCGATACCGGCCCTCGACCGCATCCATATCGGGAGCGGCGGGGATTCCGGGTTCGATCAAATGAGGCATTCCTACATCGTTCGGTGCAAAGGAAGGCGAACCGGCCCGGGCAACCTAGCGGCGTGACCGATTTTCAGCCGGCACCGTCGCGCACCGGCATCCGCCGGCCCATTCGCTGGACGCACAACGAGCACCACTTCGCTGCGAGCGACGCCGTCCGCGACGTCATCATCGGCATGTCCGACGGGCTCACCGTGCCGTTCGCGTTGGCGGCCGGGATCAGCGGCGCGATCGCCGCATCGCATATCGTCGTGACGGCGGGCATTGCCGAACTCGCGGCCGGCGGCATCTCGATGGGACTGGGCGGGTACCTCGCGGCCCGTTCCGACGTCGACCACTACGATAGCGAACGGCGCCGCGAATACGAGGAAACGAACGCCGTCCCCGACGAGGAACGGCGCGAGATCGAAACGATCTTCGCCGGCTACGGCATCGATGGTGATGCGCTCAAACAACTCGTCGATACGGTTACGGCCGACAAGAAGCACTGGGTCGATTTCATGATGCGCTTCGAATTGGGCCTCGAAAAACCGGATCCGCGCCGCGCGCCGCTCAGCGCGGTGCGCATCGGCGGCTCGTACGTGGTCGGCGGCTTGCTGCCGCTCTTGCCCTACATGCTCGTACCGCAATCGCAGCAAGCGTTGTGGGGATCGATCGTCGTGACGTTCGCCGCGCTGGTTGCGTTCGGCGCGCTCAAAGGGAAGTTCACCGGCTCGCCCATCGTGCGCTCGGCGATCGAAACCGCCGCGATCGGCGGCGTTGCCGCCGCCGTCGCGTTCGCGCTGGCGCGCTTGGTTTCGGGGAGCCCCGGCTAAAGCGGTTCGCCGCCGAATCGGCTGACCGGAACGGCTGCGCCGCGCGCCGTATCCCAACGCACGATGAGCGCGGAGTTCTCACCGAGCCCGCGCTGCGGAAAACGGATGAAATCATAGGGTCCGTTTACGCCCGCAAAGCCGTTCAGGCCCAGCAGATACGCGCGGAGTTGCGCCGCCGTCGCATCGGGGCCGAGTTTGCGCAGCGCATCGACGACGATCAGCGCCGGATCCCAAGCGCTGATCTCGATCTGATCGGGCTTCGCACCGGCTTTTGCAAGCTCGCGCGTCAGCGTTGCCAGCGCCGCCTTCGTCGGCGGGTTGGTCACGATATCGCCGCCGTAGTACGGAACGGCATTGAAGTACAAATCCTTCGGTGCAAACGCGCCGTACTGTTTGAAGAACAGCGGGTTGAGGTTCGCCGCCGACGTGACCGTCGGGAGGTCGATGCCGCTATCGTGCAAGCCGCGGAAGAGCGTGCCGGCGGGGGTTCCGGCCGACCACGCGATCATCGCTTCCGGATTGGCCGCTTTGATCGAAGCCATTTGCGCGGCGATGCTGAGGTCGGCCGCGCCGAAGTGCTGCCGCGTCACGATCTGCACCGTCGCGTTCTCCGGCCGGGCGAGCACGGTGTTCAGCGCGCGCTCCGCATCTTGTCCGGTCGCATCGGTGGACGCGATGAAGGCGATCTTGTGCAGGCCGCGCTCGCGCAGATACCGCACGTCGACCGCCATCCCCGACTCGCCGGCGAACTGCGTCAAGAACACGTAGCCGCCGGGTTGCGCTTGCGCGGTGGGCGAGAGGCAGTATAGCACCGGACCGTTCTGCACCACGAGCGGCGTGATGGCCGCGCACGCGTCGGGCCCCGACGGACCGAGAATCAACGGCACGTGCTTGGCGATCAGGGCCTGCGCGAGTTGCACCGAGACCTTCGGATTGCTCTGATCGTCCGCGACCACGAACGACAAGGGCCGTCCGCGAATGCCGCCGGTCGCGTTGACGTAGGTTTGCAGCGCTTTGAGCGCCTGCAGCTGTTCGACGCCGACGAACGCGGTGTAACCGGTCGTGCCGACGAGCACGTTGATCTCGTAGGGCTCCGCGGCGCGCGCGAACGGCGAGGCTGCCGTCAGCAGCGTCGTGAGAAAGATTGCGACCGCAGCGCGGCGTGTTCTCATCGTGTACCTCCCGTCAAACCGAGTGCGTTCAGGCCGGCCGGTGCCGTCCAATTCTGCAGCGGCCGGCCGTCGGCCAGGGCCTGCAGCTCGCGCCGCCACAACTTCCGAATGAGAATGATCCCGGCGTCGGTGCGGCCCAAGTGCTCCTCCCGATCGTCGGAGATCGGCAGCTGCCCGACTTGCACCACGTAGTCTTCGATCCAGAACATCTGCTGGGTCGTAAAGGTGGGGTCGGCTTCTTCGACCGTCGATTCGTTACGCAAAATCGCTTCGCTATGCGCGCGCAGTTCGGCGACGCGTTGATCTTGACGTTCGGACCGGGTGGCCAGGTAGGCCGATGCATCTTCGGTTTCCAGCGGAAAGTGTTCGACCGTGTAGCTCACGGAATGTTCGTCGTCGACCGGAACGCGGAAAAATAAGCGCTCGCCCGTGACGAACTTCATCTCACCGCTCGCGGTCTTGAACTGCGCCCGCGCGCCGACTTGGTTGATGTTCGGCATGTGAAAGTGCGACGGATAGATCGTCGTGCCGTCGGGAAGCTGTTCGAATGCCCGCGTTCCGTACGCCGTCTCTTCCACCGAACAGTTGGGCGGGGCGAGCTTGAAACCGGTGCTCCGGCGCAGCGACTCTTTGTGCGTATAGGCGATGTGCCCCGGATCGCCCGCATTGTCGATCCGGTTGAAGAGATTGCACGGCCAGAACTCGATCAACGCCGGCACTTCGACCACGCCCGGCTGCTCGAAATCCGGGAAACGGCGGATCGGCGGTGCTTCACCCTCACCCAAATACGCGAACACGAGGCCGAGATAGTCTTGCGCGGGATAGGTCCGCAGGCAGATTTTCGCGGCAAACCCCGCATCCTCACCGGGCTGCTCGACGCACTGACCGGTCTCGTCGTACTTCCAGCCGTGGTAGTGACAGCGCAGGGTGTCGCCTTCGACCCAACCGGTCGAGAGGAGCGTCGCGCGGTGCGGGCAGTGCGATTGCACGACGTGCACGCGGCCGTTCTCGCCACGATACACGGTGACGAGTTCGGACATGATCTTCCTCGAGTACGCACGGCCCACGTGCACGTCTTGGGAACGGCCGAGGGGCTGCCAAAAACGGCGCAGATACCGGCCCGCGAGCGTCCCCGGTTTGGTCGAGTAGAGGTCCCCGTTGGTGACTTGCGTTCTGCCGTCGACGACGTCCATTGGAACCTCCATGAAGCCTCCGCTGCGGAAGGGGCAAGGTTTCTTCCGTCCTAAGGCTGAGGCCTATGCCGGGCACGATCTACTGGATCGATCATTACACGATCCCAACCAACGATCTCGAGCGCTCGATCGAGTTTCACGAACGCGTGCTCGGCGCCGAAACGATGCCCGACTCCGGCTTGCCGCGCGAACGCGGCGTGTTTCAAGCGTTTTCGCATCCGGAGCTGCTGCTGCGCGGCGGGGACTGCCATCACGGCTTGTTCGTGATGCGCGAAGCACTGCCGCCCGCGCAGGAACTCGGCGCGGGATATCCGCGGCATGCGCTGTTCATCCGTCCCGCGGATATCGGCGCCCATCTGCAACGTCTCGACGCGAACGGAGCGACCCGCTCGGATCCGGTGCGCACCTCGGCCGAGGGCGAGGACGGCACCGCGATCTACTGGCTCGATCCCGACGGCAATCAGTTCGAGTTCTGGGCACCGGCGCGCATGCCGGCCGGCGCGATGGATCACGCGTCGAAATTCGGCGTCGGTCGGATCAGCCACATCACGTATGCGAGCCGCGATCTGCAGCGCACGGCGGAGTTCTTCGCGCGCTACTGCGGCCTCGTGCCGTTGCGCTCGGCGGAGATCGCTGCCGATACGCTCGTGCTGCCGCTCGCGACCGCCGGACGGCTGGTGTTCAAATCAGCCGTTGAACCGGGCCTGCGCGCGAGCGGCCGCGGCGTCTTCTCCGATTGTCATACCGCGCTGCTCGTGTCGGAGGCGGATTTTTGGCCGAGCTACGAGCGCCTGTGGGCCGAGCTTCCCGAGTGGCCGTTCGACGCGGAGCAGCGGAAGTTCACCGGTGAGGGCTCGCAGCTCCCGGCGCGTACGCTGTTGCACGGCAGCCCGAACGGCATCCGTTTTCACAAAGCATTCGGCCGCGGCGATGACTGGATCGATCCCGACGCCAACTTGTTCCATTTCGTCGGCGGCATTCCGCAGGGCCGATCGATGACGTCCTACGACCGCTTCTTCCTCGATGACTTAATGGACGAATATCTCGCGACCCATCGCGCTAGCGCGTAACCGGCCGGCACTCCGCCGAGGCGATTTCGCGAAACGACGGGCCGAGCATCCGGCCGAAACCCTGACGGAAACCGTTCTTCGTGCGGCGCCATTGGATCGCGCCGTGCTGCTCGCGCTCCGGTGAAGTAAACGTACCGGTCCAGGTCCACGTGCCGTTCTGCGGCCCGCTCGACGTGTTCGACGAAAAGCTGCCGTCGCTACGGAACTCCTCGTACAGCCACTGCGCGGTGGGAGTGAGATAGCCGACGAACGCGGTGCTATGGTAGCCGCGCGACGACCAGCGCACGACCGTCCAACTGCTGTTCGGATCGGCTTGGATCCGCCACGTCGACACCGGGCCCGAGGCGACGGCGGGTAGCTGCGGCGTGCACGTCCACGTGCCGCCGAAGGTGCTCAGAAATGCGTTCATCGCGACCGCAGCGAGCACCAGCATCGTGCTAAACCTTGCGTTCCGAGGGGCCGTCGGAGGGATCGCGTCCGGCGGCGACGTCATCCGCGTAGTGACGCATCGCTCCGGTCACGACGTCGAACAAGTTCACGTAGGGTTTCGCAAACGGCGGAATGAACGAAGAGAACCCGAGCAAGTCGTAGAGGACGAGAATCTGCGCATCGCAGCCGCCGCCGCTGCCGATGCCGATCGTCGGAATCGGTATGCGCTGCGTGATCTCGCGCGCGATCTCGTGATCGACCATCTCGAGCACAACGGCGAACGCGCCGGCCGCCGCGATCGCATCCGCGTCGGCGAGCAGCCGGTCGCGATCCTTGCGGCGGCGGAAGCCGCGATCGAGCGCAGCCGTTTGCGGGCCGACGCCGATATGCGCGATCACCGGAATCCCGGCATTGACGACGGCCGCGAGCCGTTCGGCCCGCTCGACGCCGCCTTCGAGCTTCACCGACTGCGCGCCGCAGCGGATCAGCCGCCCCGCGTTGCGGATCGCGTCTTCGTTCGAGGCTTCGTACGACATGAACGGCATGTCGATGCAGATGTGCGAGCGCTCCGTGCCGCGCACGACGGCCGCGCCGTGGCGTTCCATGTCCTCGAGCGTCACCGACACGGTCGAGGGATAGCCGAGCACGACGTTGCCCAGCGAATCGCCGACCAGGATCAAGTCGATGCCGGCGGCTTCGGCGGCGCGTCCGAACGCCGCGTCGTACGCGGTGATCGTTGCGAACGGCTGCCCCTTCCGATCACGGATTGCGGCCGCGCGCGTGCGATGGATCATCGCGACCAGCCTTGTCGCAGCCGTCGAGGGGTCCCTGCGACGGAAAACTTCTTCGACAATTGCAGGAGCGTCTAATTAGGTTAGCCTAAGTTGGAACACCTAATCAGTTGCTTAGGAAGGCCTATGTTTCGCGCTTTCTTCCCGTTCTGCGCCGCCGTTTGGCTTTTCGCCGCCCTTTCCATGGGCCGCGCCGAGGCGATACCGGTCTTTGCCCACCGCTTCAACCTGACGTGTCAGGCGTGCCATACCGAAGTTCCCCACCTCACCGAGTTCGGCGAGATGTTTGCCGCCAACGGCTACCGGATTCCGGGGATCAAGCCGAAGCCGGCCTTCCCAGTCGCGATGCGCGTCGAGATCGACTATGCGAGCGCCGGTGCCGCCGATCCGGACAACGTCAAAGGGCCGCTGCCCAAGACGATCGTCAATGAGGTCGAGTTTCTCATGGGCGGCTCGATCGGCTCTCGCGCTTCGTATTGGCTCGAACCGTATGCGGTCGACGGCGGCTTTCCCGGCGTCGTGCGCGACGCGTGGTTTGCGGAGCGCCTGACGCCGGACGGCGCGACGTTTCCGCTGCTCGTGCGCGCGGGTCAGTTCACGCTGCCGCTGCCGCTCGATCCGGAGACGTTCCGCGAGACGACCCAGCCGTACGGCATCTGGAGCCAGAGCGCCGGCGGCAACCCGTTCACGTTCTTCGATACGAAGCAGGGCGTCGAACTGGAAGCCGGCGACCCCGCGCGTCAGATCGGTGCAACGCTGTCGGCCCTCAAAGGCGCCGACACGCAATCGGGCTTGCCGTCCGACGGCGTCGACACGATGGCGACGCTCGAACGCGACATCGGGAACTTCAAGATCACCGCCTACCGGTATGACGGCAACCGGCCGCTCGAAGGCCCCGCGTTCAACAACACGCAGTTTTTCACCAACATTCCCGATCGCTTCTGGCGCAACGGTTTCGGACTCGGCTGGGCGCACAAACGCACCGAGATCGACGGCGTCTACCAAAACGGGAACGACACCGCAGCCGACGTCTACGGCGACCCGCTCATCACGAGCGGCGGCTTCTTCCAAGTGCGGCAAGCCTTGGGCAGCCGCGCCTTCGCGATCGCTCGCTGGGACGCAACGAACGGCGTGACGTTCTCGCGCTCGATCACCGGCGGCGCCGGCTACCGGCTCTCGGCCAACACGCGGTTGACGCTCTTTGAAACCGGCGAGCGCGACTTCAACGGAAACTTGCTCCACATCATCTCATCATCGCTACTGTTCGCGTACTGAGGATACGATGCGTCACGTTGCTCTTTCCGCTACAGCGGCCATCCTAACGCTCGCCCTCGCTTCCTGCGGCGGCGGCGGCGGGTCGTCCGCACCCGTTGCACCGGCAACCGCCTCGAGCGGTGTTGCCGGACCGGCTCCGCTCAACACGCTGCCCGAAGTCGACAGCGTGAACGGCGTCGCTACGGTGAACCTCATCGCGAAGTTTGATGCCAACAGCCGGCCCGCGTTCTACTGGCAAGGTCAGGAAGTCGCGCCCACGATCCGCGTGCATCCCGGCGATACGATCCAGCTCTCGTTCCAGAATTCGCTGCCGGAGTATTGCGACGTCGGTGTCGTCTCCAACGCCAACTTGCACTTCCACGGGCTCTCGTCGTCGCCGAACGCGCCCGGTGACGACGTGATCGACACCAACGCCGCTCCGGGCGCCGCGGTCAACTACACCGTCGCGATCAATCCGGATCAGCCGCCCGGCATGTACTGGTATCACCCGCACGCGCACGGCCTCGCTTCGTGGGAAGTCGGCAACGGTATGGCGGGCGTGATCATCGTCGAGGGGATCGGCAACGCCGTACCGCAGACGGTCGGCCTGCGCGAGCGCGTGATCGTGCTCGGCGACGTGCCGAACAGCTCGACGTTCGAAGCCGGCGAGACTTCGGTGTTGCGGCGCACGTCAGCCGCGCGGCGCGGCACGCAAGACTCCGACGAGCCGAACGGAGGGAATGCGTGCGCGCCGGAAACCGATGCCACGCCGATGATCAACGGGTCCACCATGGCCGCCATCGGCATCAAGCCCGGTGAAACCGAACTACTGCGCGTCCTCAACGCATCGGGACACCGGCACTTCGATCTCTCGGTCGACGGGCAGCAACTCCAGCTGGTCGCGCAAGACGGCGTGCCGATCAACACCTACCCGGGCGCGCCGGCGACGCTCGCGGTGAGCGACGTCGTTATCCCGCCGGCCGGCCGCGCCGAATTTCTCGTCACCGGCGGCATGGCGCCCGAAGCGCTGATCTCCAAGTGCTACCAATCGGGGCCCGCCGGCGACACCAATCCGGAAGTCGCGCTCGGCGTGCTCGAGAACGACAGCACCTGGGCGAATCAATCGACCGCCACCACGACCGCCGTGAAGCGCGTCGCGAAGCTCGCATCGCTGCGCTATTCGCAGTACTACCACTCCGCGATGCCCGCGCCCGCGCAAGAGCGCCTGATCCACTTCAGCGAGGACGCCAATGGGTTCTACATCAACGGCGCCGCCTACGATCCGAATGCCGCGCCGCAGATCGTCGCGCAGTCCGGTACGACCGAAGAGTGGACGCTCGAAAACGACACCCAGGAAGTGCACTCGTTCCACATCCATCAGGTGCACTTCATCGTCGAGAGCATCAACGGCGTCACGCAACCCAACCAGCACTGGCTGGATACGTTCGACCTCCCACCCGAGGGGGTGGGCGTAACGGGCCAGCTCATCCCGTCGCAAACCAAAGTGCTGATCGACTTCCGCGATCCGACCATCCGCGGCACGTTCTTGTTCCACTGTCACATCCTCGATCACGAAGACGGCGGCATGATGGCCAAGATCACGGTGCTGTGATGCGTAGACTGCTGGTCTTCACCCTCGTGATGTTCGCGCTGGCCGGTACGTTTGCCGACGCGCGCGACCGGCTGACCGGAATCGTGCTGATGTCGCCGACCGCGACGACCGTGATGGTGCATCACGCACCGTTCGCGGGCATGCCGGCCATGACGATGGATTTCAGCCTTCCGGCCGGCACGGTGGTGCATCCCGGCGACCACATCGCGGCCGAGGTCGACCGCTCGACCGAACCGTGGTCGCTCTCGGCGGTGCGCATTACCGCGAGCGCACCGACGGGCAAGATCACGCCGCCGAACTTCCTCAACGCCGGCGATCAGGTGCCGAACCTGCCGGTCGTCGACCAGCACGGACGCCGTGAAACACTGGCGGCGTTACACGGCCATCCGTACGTGCTGACGTTCATTTACACGCGCTGCCGAGACCCGAAGATGTGCCCCTTCGTCTCGGGGAAGCTGCACGTCGTGCAGACGCAAACGGGCGGAACGGGCGACCAGCTGGTCGAGGTGTCGCTCGATCCGGCCTACGACCGTCCGCCGGTGCTCGCGCGCTACGGTGCAACGTTCGGCGCGGATCCGGCGCGCTGGCATCTGTTCACCGGAGACCCGCGCACGGTGCTCGATTTTGCCGCGCGCTTCGGCATCCTCGAGCATTCGGCCGGACCGGCCACGATCGTACACAGCGAACGCCTGGCGATCGTCGACGCGAACGGCCGCATCACGCAGCTCGTCGACAACCCAAACTGGCAACCCGCCGTGATCGTCAGCGCGCTGAACAAACTTCCCCGCTAAGTCAAGCCTTTGCGAGTTCGGGTTTGGCGGCGGGGATCTTGTAGAGACGGCGTGCGTTGTTCTCCAGGATGTCTTGACGCTGCTTGTCGTCGAGCGTGTCCATGCGCTGGATGAACGGCACGATATCGTCGAACGTATGATTCGTGTCGGGGTTCACGGCTGAACCGACGCCCGGGCATTCCGCGCCGAAGACGAGGTTGTCGGGTCCCATCACTTCGACCAGCAGCTTCATCGCCGATTCGGTGTAGAGCACGGTATCGAAGTAGAGCTTCTTCAGCCCGTCGCTGAAGCGCTGGCCGGGCGGGTTGCGCATCGACCCCGACTGAAAGCGGCCGAACTGATACGGAATCGCGCCGCCGCCGTGCGAGACGACGATCTTCAGCGTCGGAAAATCCTTGAACACGTTCGAGTTGACCAGCCCGTAGACCGCGATCGTCTCCTCGTTGATGAAGTGCAGCGTGTACGGCGTGCGCTCGGAGTGCGAGGTGGTGCCGTGGATGTGCGCCGGCACGTCGAGCTCGCAAAGTTTCTCATAGAGCGGGTACCAGTACTTGTCGCCCAGCGGCGGCGCTTCGGTGCCGGTATTTTCGTAGGGATCGGGATTGAGCAGCGTGCCCACGAAGCCGAGTTCCTTGATGCAGCGCTCGAGTTCGGGCAGCGACTTCTCGATCGGCTCGCCGGCCGCTTGCGGCATCGAGCACACGCCGTAGAATTGGCCCGGGAAGAGCTGCGTGTCGCGATAGATGATGTTGTTCACTTCTTCGGTGAACCACTGGACGAGCTTGAACTTCTCGCTCTG
Organism: Vulcanimicrobiota bacterium; assembly: GCA_003164495.1. Classification (GTDB taxonomy): domain Bacteria; phylum Vulcanimicrobiota; class Vulcanimicrobiia; order Vulcanimicrobiales; family Vulcanimicrobiaceae; genus Lustribacter; species Lustribacter caenicola. The sequence goes on along the minus strand of PLTN01000229.1, from coordinate 139,578 downwards.
CATCATCTGGAAGGGCCGCGGCGAGATCAGCTGGATGTCGATCTGGTTGTTCTTCATCGACTCGAGGTGACCGACGGGCGCCATCTCTTTCTTGTGGTAGGCCGCGATCAGTTCGTCATCGCTCAGTTTCGGGCCGCGATTTCCGTGCGCGCCGCGGTGCGAGAGCAGGCCGGCCTTGTAGGCCCAGATCTCGGAGGGAACGCTGACGTGCGCGTGGGCATCGATGATAGGCATGCTTGCTCCTTATGAACCGATCACGTTGATCAGCACTTGTTTACGTTCCGTTTGCACGATCTGCAGCGCGCGCCGGATAGTGGATTCGAGTTCTGCGCGTTCGGTGACGCGGAAGCCGACTCCGTTCGAGGCCTCGGCGTAGCGTTCGAAGTCGGGAATCGGTTCGAGCGAGGACAGCGGCGCGAGCGCGCGTTTCCCGAGCGCCGACTCCGCTTTGTACATCCCGCGCGCCGAGCTCTGAACGGCTTCCCAGCGCGCGTTGTTGTAGATGATCGTCAGCAGCGGCAGATCGTGCATCGCGATCGCGTGATGACATGCCGCCGGGTTGGCGAAGATATACGCGCCGTCGCCCAGGACCGCGATCACGTTGCGATCGGGTACCGCCAGCTTCACGCCGATTGCGGCCGGGAGGCCCCAGCCGAGACCCGCCGCCGGCGGGTTGAGAAACCACGTTGCGGGCTCGTTGAACTCCATGTAGTCGGGCAGCGCCGAGTACTCGTTCACCACGATGTCGCTCTTCGCGCGCGCAGCATCCAGCGCGCGCGAGAGAAAGAGCTTCGTGATCGGGCCGCCGCGCTTGGTGTCGGCCGCGACGCGTTCTTCGATCGCGGCGACGCCGCTCGCGCGGGTCTTCGCGATGCGCTCGCGGCGCGCGGCCGCGCCTTGCTCGGCACCGGCCGCCTCGAGCGCCCGCTCGAGTTCGGGCAGCAACGCCGCGACCGTGGTGGTGAGCGACACATCGGCCGGGAAGCTGCGGATCGGAATGCGGCCGAAGAGCGGATCCGTGCCGGCATCCGCGATAAACGTTTCCGGTCGCGGGTTGCCGCGATTCGGAATCCACGGCACGTCGGTTTCGAGGAACAGCAGCGCGTCGATCTCGCCGAAAAGATCCTCGAGTTGCTGGCTGAGGTGCATCGGGTTGCCGCTGGGCACGTTGACGAAGCGGGCTTTGCGGTCGACGTGCGCGATGCCGAAGCGTTCGCACAGCGCGGTGAGCGGCGCGACCGTCGAGGGATCCGCGCCGCTGGCCGACGTCACGATAACGGGGAATTCGGCCGTCGCCAGCCGGCGCGCGATCGTGGCGACGTGGCGGGGGCTCGGAAACGGCGGCGCCGGGACGGCCGGCACTTCGGCGCGCACGTCGGCGCCGTCGAGTTTGCCGGCGAGCACTTCGCGCGGCAGCATGAGGTAGATCGGTCCGCTGGGCGCCGCTTGGGCGATCCCGTAGGCCCGGTCGACGACTTGTTCGACGTTGAGGCCGTCGCGCAGTTCGTAATCCCACTTGACGACTTCGCGCATCATGCCGCCTTGATCGAACATCTCTTGCGGCCAGTGGATGTCGCCGTTGCGGCTGCCGAATTTGCCCGATTCGAAGAGCGGCGTGCGGCCCGACATGAAGATGATCGGGATCTGGTCGCGCGAGGCATTCATGATCGCGCAGATCGCGTTGGCCGAGCCGACGCTGACGTGACACATCACCGCTTGCGGCGTGCGCGCGATCAGGTAGTATCCATGGGCCATCCCGACCGCGAGATTTTCGTGCGTCGCGACGATCGGCGCCGGGAAGTCGAGGCCCGATTCATCGAGCCGCGCGTATGCTTCGACGACCGACGCGAAATCGGTGCCGGCGTTCACGAAGAAGTACTCCGTGCCGTTGCGCTTGATGTGCGCGAGCAGTGCCTCGGCCGTCGTCTGAACGTTCAGGTGGCGCTTGGCGCCGGCGCGTTCCGGCGCGATCATTTGTCCCACCCGTAGAGATCGATCGACGAATTTCCGGCAACGAGCTGGCGCATCGTCTCGGCTTCCTTTTCCTCGCGCTCGCGCGATTTCCGAAGCACGTCTTCAACGGATGCGCGCGGGATCGCCACGACGCCGTCCGTGTCGCCGACGATCAGATCGCCCGGTTCGACCGTCACGTCGCCGAGCAAGAGCGGCGCGTTGATCCAGCCGCGCGCGGCGAAGTCTTTACCGGTACCGCGGATGCAGAGCCCGCGCGCGAACACCGCGAAACCGACCTTGCCGAGCAGCGCGCCGTCGCGCACGCAGGCATCGATCACGAGCCCGCCGAGTTTTGCGGCGTTGCCGGCGGTCGACATGATCTCGCCCCAGTAGCCGTGCTCGTAGACGCCTTCGGTATACACGACCAAGATGTCGCCGGGCTTGGCAATCGCGATCGCCCGGTGCAGCCAGAGGTTGTCGCCCGGCGGCGAATGCACGGTGAACGCCGGCCCCGAGATCACGAACGACGGGTCCATCGGCTTGATGGCCGAGGGCAACGCGCCGATCTTGCCGCCGGCTTCGTGCAGCGTTGCGGTTCCGAAGGTCTTGGCGCGTTTTACGAGCTCCGCGGCGGGCCGCTCGATATCGAGCTTGACCGTGGGGAGATCGAAGAACTTGTAGCTTTTCGTCGTCGTCATGCTTTTTTGTCTCGCGTCTGGAGCGTGTGGTAGCCGAATTGTTTGCGCGCTTCGACCAAGCGCATTCCGCCGCGGGCGCCTTCGCGAATGCGGTCCTCAACCAGCGTCACTTGCTCGGCCCAGTCGAGCACCTGATCTTCGAACTCTTTTTGGATCACGACCACGCCGTCGGCATCGCCGCGCACGATGTCGCCGGGCGCGACGCGCACGCCGCCGATGCTGACCGGTACCTGAACTTGGTCGAGTTGCACGCGGTCTTTGCCGGTGCGCATCCAGTGATCTTTGCTATAGACGGGATAGCCGAGCTCACGGCAGAGCGCGACGTCGCGGCAGAGGCCGTCGATCACGGTGCCCGCAACGCCGCGCCGATGCGCGACTTCGGTGAGGATGTCGCCCCACACCGTACCGCTCTCGCGGCCGGCGTTGTCGAGAACGAGGACCGTGCCCGGCTCGATGTCGTCGATGTAATCGCCGACCGTGCCGGGCGGGTTCCCGCATACCTCGTAGAGCAGCGTGTACGCGCGTCCGGCCATCCGGAACGAGCCGTCGCGCGGGGCGATCTTGTAACAGGCGCCGTTGAGCCCGAATTTGTCGAGCGCGTCGCTGATCGTAGCGTTATCGAGCTTTGCTGCCCGTTCGACGTTCTTGTCACTCACGCGGCTGCGCCTCGTCAATCCGGATTTGCTTCAATCTTGTACCTTTCACGCGTGCACCGCCAGCATGTTCTCGTAGTTCGCACCCATCACGGTGCCGACCGATTCACCGGCGAGCAGCGCCTTGGCCATCGCGGCTTCACGGGCCGCGATGTCTTCCGCCGCGGCGAGCACCGCTTCGATGTTCGCTTTCCCGATGAAGATCACGGCGCTGTTGTCGGCCAGCACGTAGTCGCCGGGCGAAACCGTGATCTCGTCGATGCGCACGTCGACGTTGGTAGCGGCTTCGGCCACGCGTCCGCGCGCGGTTCGCGCGGTGAGGCCGCGCGAGTAGATCGGCAAATCGTACGCCCGCGCTTCGTCGATGTCGCGCACCGGACCGTCGGCGATCACGCCTTCGATACCGCGCACCTTGGCCGCGAGCGAGAGGATACCGCCCCACGAACCTGCCTCGATGCCGCTGCGCTGTTCGACGACGATGACGTCGCCCGGACCGCCGGACTCGATCGCGGTCGTGCCCAAATGGCGCGGCGGACCGCTCGTCACCGGAGCTTGCTCCTTGGCCACCAGCTTCACCGTGATCGCACGGCCGGCGATGCGGCGCGACGATGAGCGCTGCGGCAGCACCGTGACCACGCCGGTCAGATTCAGTTTATCGAGGGCGTCCGAAACGGCGCAGCAGTCGAGCCGCGCCAAACGCTGAGTGTAGGGGTCAGTCATAGGGTGCAATGGTGCGTTGCATCCGGCCGAATTCCCGCAGGGGCGCTGCATGGGTGACCGTACCTCGTGCATGGCTCCGGCGGCCGTGTTCCGCACGATGGGACGGCATCCGTCTGGGCGAACGATTCGGGGATGCCGGTGAAAGCTTCAGGAACCCCCGGCCAGACCGAATCGGTCGGCAAGGCCGTCCGCCTGCTCGCGCTCTTTCGGGGCGCCCAAAGCCCCGTCCGCATCGCCGAGGCGAGCGCGACGACCGGGCTTGCCCGTTCCACCACCCACCGGCTGCTCGCTACGCTTCAGGCGCATGACTTCGTCCGGCAAGATCGCGCGTCACGGGCTTACTATCCCGGTCCGGCCTTGCTCGAACTGGCACGCTCGCTCTCGCGCGACATCGAGTTGCGCGAAATCGCGCGCGCCGAGATGGCGGCCATGGTCAAACGCACCGGGGAGACGGCCAACCTGATCGTCCTGCAAGAAGGCAAGGCGCTGTTCGTCGAGGGGCTCGAGGGGCCGCACGTCTTACGCGTCGCCGCGCGCGTCGGCTCGGCCGGCGCACCGCACGCAACGGCGGGCGGCAAGGCCATTCTGGCCGAAATGTCCGACGCGCAGATCGCGCGGCTGCACCCGGGCGAAAAGCTGCCGCGCTTGACCAGCCACACCATCCCCTCGCAGCGCAAGCTGCTGCGCGCGCTGGCCGAGGTGCGCGCGGCCGGCTTTGCGACGAGTTCGGGCGAGAGCAATCTCGGCGTGTACGCCGTCGCGGCCGCCATCAAAGGCGCGAGCGGCACCGTCTACGGTGCCTTGAGCCTGGCCGCGCCGCTGGCGCGCGCCACGCAACCGGTCACCCTTGCGCTCGCAAGCGAAGTGCGTCGCGCCGCGACGCGCATCGCGGGGTACTTTCCATAGATACAATCACCACGCAGATTCCGCTGGTCGATCTTCGGCACGTCAACGTCACCCTCGCCGGTCATCGGGCGCTCGAAGACGTGACGTGGAGCCTCAATCCCGGCGAACACTGGGCCTTCGTCGGCGCGAACGGTTCCGGGAAGAGCACGCTCTTGCGCGTGATCCGCGGTCAGCAGTGGATCGACCCCGACGGCGGGGAACGCGCCTACGGCTTCGACGGCGTTGCGCGCGGCGCGATGTCGGCGGGGGCGCACATCGGCTTCGTTGCGCCCGAGCAACAGGAGCGCTACGCGCGCTTGGATCTGCCGATCGACGGGCGCAGCGTGATCGCCAGCGGTTTCGACGATACGCTCTACATGCACGGCGCGCTCTCGCCCGAACGCAGCGCCGCGGTCGAGGCCATCATCGACCGGCTGGACATCGGCGCGTTTGCGCGCCGCCGCGTGCGCTCGTTGTCGTTCGGACAGCTGCGCCGGCTGCTGATCGCGCGCGCGCTCGTGCGCAAGCCGCAGGTCCTCGTGCTCGACGAATTCACCAACGGCCTCGACGGCGCCGCGCGGCGCGACATCCTCGCGCTCCTGGACACGCTCGCGCCCGGCGTGCAGTTGATCCTCGCCTCGCACCGCTACGACGACTTCGTTGCGTCGATCACGCACCACGCCACGTTGCGCGGCGGCCGGATCGTCGAACGCAACGTGGGGCGGCCGCTGCCGCCCGTTCGCGCGCCACGCGTGCCCAAGCCGAACCGCTCGCGCACGCCGGCGGCAGCGCCGATCGTCGAGATCCGTCATGCCGACGTGTTTCGCGGAACGACGCACGTACTGCACAACATCGATTGGTCGATCAGCGCGGGCGAACACACCGCAATCACCGGCGCGAACGGCTCGGGCAAGAGCACCCTCGCGATGGTGATCGCCGGAACGCTGGCGCCCGTCTACGGCGGCGATGTGCTGCGCTCGGGCGCCGGCGGACCCTTCGACGTCTGGCAGATCAAGGAAACGATCGCGCACGTTTCCGAGGAATGGCAGATCGCGTTCGATGTCAACCACACCGCCGAAGAGGTCATCCTCTCCGGCTTTGCCTCGAGCGTCGGCCTGTTCCACGAACCGGATGCCGCACAGCGCGAACGCGCCGCGGAGCTGATCGGTGAATTGGGACTCGCGCCCTTACGCGGGCGCCCGTTCATGCAACTCTCGTTCGGGGAACGGCGCAAGGTGCTGATCGCGCGCAGCCTGGTCCGTCCGCCCGCGCTGTTCATCCTCGACGAGGTCTGGAACGGTCTCGACGCGAGCTTTCGAACGCTCCTCGAGGCACAATTGCTGCAACTCGCCGGCAGCGGAACGACGCTGCTCCTCATCGCCCATCACGAGGACGATCTGCCGTCCCTGATCGAGCGGCGCTTCGCGCTCGACGCAGGGCGGCTGCATCGGACGCGCTGAAGGCTGATGGAGATGAAACCCGTCAAGGTCGGTCTGCTCGGCATTGGAACGGTCGGGAGCGGCACCTTTCACGTTCTCGAACGCAACCGTGAGGAGATCACCCGCCGCGCGGGACGCCGGATCGAGATAGCGATGGTTGCCGCCCGCAACGTCGAGCGCGCACGCGGCGTTGTCGGTCCCGGCATCACCGTCGTCGACGACGTACGAGCGGTCGTCACCAACCCCGAGATCGACATCGTCGTCGAGGTCATCGGGGGAACGACCGTCGCCAAAGAAGCGATCTTGGCGGCAATCGTGCGCGGCAAGCACGTCGTGACCGCCAACAAAGCGCTGCTGGCGCTGCACGGAAATGAGATCTTCGCAGCCGCGCGTGAGCATAACGTCATCGTCGCCTTCGAGGCCGCCGTCGCCGGCTGCATCCCCACGATCAAAGCGCTGCGCGAAGGCCTCGCCGCCAACCGCATCGAGTGGATCGCGGGCATCATCAACGGCACGTGCAACTTCATCCTCTCCGAGATGCGCAACAAGGGCTTGCCGTTCGACACCGTGCTGGCCGAAGCGCAACGGCTCGGCTATGCGGAGGCCGATCCGACCTTCGACATCGAGGGCATCGACGCCGGACACAAGGTAACGTTGCTCTCGGCGATCGCGTTCGGCATCCCGGTGCAGTTCGAGCGCGCCTACATCGAGGGCATCACCAAACTCGAGGCCAAGGACATCACCTACGCCGAAGAACTCGGCTACCGCATCAAACTGCTCGGCCTCACGCGGCGCACGCCGGAGGGGGTCGAGTTGCGCGTGCACCCGACACTCATCCCCGCCGAACGGATCATCGCCAGCGTCGACGGCGCGATGAACGCGCTCTTGATCAAGGGCGACGCCGCCGGCGTAACGATGTACTACGGCGCCGGCGCGGGTTCGGAACCCACGGCGTCGGCCGTTCTCGCCGATGTCATCGAGGTCACGCGCCTGATGCGCGCCGAGCCCGAAGAACGCGTGCCCTATCTGGCCTTTCAGCCCGATGCGATCAGCGACGTGGGCGTGCTGCCGATGGCCGATGTCGAGACGTCGTACTACCTGCGGGTCCGCGTCGAGGACGAGGTCGGCGTGCTGGCCGATATCGCGCGCACGCTGGCCGATTCCGGCATCTCGATCGACGCGATGCTGCAAAAGGGGGCCGGCGGCGCGGACAACGAGACCGACATCGTCATCCTCACGCATCGCACGCGCGAACGCAACTTCGACGCGGCGATCGCCGCGATCGTGAAATTGCCCGCGGTCAAACCGCAATTCGCGCGCATTCGCCGCGAAGACCTCGTCTAACGTTCGACGACGCGCGCGCCGAGATCGAAGCCCGAATCGCGCGCGACGCCGCCGATCCGGAGATCGATCCGCGCGCCTATCCGCGCTTCTACCATCACGGCACCGGCACCGCGCGCAGCACCGTGCTCTTCCACGGCCTCACGAATTGCCCGCAACAATTCGATGAATTCGCGCGGCTGCTCCACGCGCGCGGCGAAAACGTCTACGTTCCGCGTCTGCCGTTTCACGGGCACAAGAACCGTCTGACGCGCGCCATCGGCAACATCACGCTTGCCGATATCGAAGCTGCGGCAACCGAAGCGGCACGCTTGGGCGCGGGTTTGGGTGCCACGGTGAACGCCTTGGGGCTTTCGCTCGGTGCAACGATGGCGTTGCAACTCGCGCAAACCGGCGGCGTGAACAATGCAGTCGGCGTCGCACCATTTCTGATGGTGCCGTTGATCCCGCGCGGTCCGGGCATGCTGCTGATGCGCGCGCTCGCGTGGTTGCCGAACCGATTCTTGTGGTGGGACCCGCGCCGTAAGGAGCAGATGCCCCCGGTCTATGGCTACCCCGGATTTTGGACGCATTGCCTCGCCCGGTGCACCTTTGCCGGAGACGCGATCATCGCGGCGGCAGACCGCGCGGCGCCCCGCGCGCCCCGCTGTACGCTGGTGATCAACACGCAAGATCCGGCCGTCAACAACGCCGCCGCCCGCGAGCTTGCGGCGAGCTGGCACGCGCACGGGGCCAACTATGAGCTCGCGGTGTGGGACGACCTCGGCAAGGTGCACGACGTCATCGATCCCTCAACGTATCCCGCGGCGCGGACGCGCGTCTATCCACGCTTAGCCGCACTCCTCGAGAGCTAGCGCTTGTCCAGATCACTATTTTGAGAAATGGCTAAAGTCTTGAAGCCCACCAGCCGATACGCGGAGCAGGAGGACTTCGTACATGGATGTACAGGCGGCCACCCTTGGGCCAACCCTACCCCCCGCGCCCCAACCCGCACCTGCGCCCGCCGCGACTGCAGTTGCGGCCGTCCAGCCGCCGAGCACGACCACGGGACCCATTCCCGTTCATTCGAGCGTGGGCAGCGCGGCGCCGGCGCCCGCTTCGAACCAGCAGAACGATACCACGCTCTCGCCGGTCGTGGCGAAGCTGTTCAATGCCGCCGAGCAGAACGTGACCGTTTCGTTTCAGGTCACGACGAATCCCGACGAAGTCGTCACCGTTTTTACCGACAAGTCGACCGGCAAAGAGATCGTGCAGTTCCCGAGCCAGGCGCTCATCGCGCTGGCCGAGATGTACGACAAAGACGCCGGGAAGGTTCTCGACAAGAACGTCTGACAAGAAGTCTTCGTGACCCGCCCCCAGACGACGGGCGAGCTCGAATCGCTCCGTGCGCTGGCGTATAACGTGCTGCGGCGCGATCCGGCCGCACGCGACGCGCACCTGCGCCTCTACGAAGTCGAACAGATGCTCGGGCAGCCCGCCGCCGCGATCGCGCACCTGCGCCTCGCACTGCAAAGCTCGCGCGTCGTCACCCTGCCCGCGCTCGCTGCGCCCGCGGAGCTGACGGTGCTGGCGATCTCGCGCATCGCACAATGGGAAGCGAACACGCCGCTCGAGCTGATCATCGATACGCAGCACACGACGCTGCACCGCTACTACATCGACGACGGCGACACACAGCTGCCGCCCGGCGACGTTCCCGCATACGACGTGCTGTTCAACACGATCGGCGAATCCGAACGCGCCGCGTCCGCGCTGAAGCTCGCGGGTCTCTTTGCGGAACGCGCACAGCGGCGGCCGATCAATCCGCCGGAGATCGTGGCCACGATCGGGCGCAGCGCGGTCGCGCAACGTTTTGCCGCCTCACCGAACGTCGTCGCGCCGGCGGTGGAGCGCCTCGAGGCCGAGGCGTTGCGTGCCCGCGCGGTCAGCGAGCCGCTCGTCGTGCGGCCGGTCGGTTCGCAAGCCGGGATCGGCCTCGCCCGGGTCGAGAACCGTGAAGCGCTGCACGCGTATCTCGAGGAACAGGCGTCTCCCGCGTACTTCGTGATGCCGTTCGTCGACTACAGCAACGACGACGGCTTCTTCCGCAAATACCGCGTGATATTCGTGGCCGGCACAGCGTACGCGTGTCATCTCGCGATCTCACCGCGCTGGATGATTCACTACTATAACGCCGCCATGGCCGATCACCAATGGATGCGCGACGAGGAAGCTCGCTTCATTGCAAACCTCGACTCGGTGTTCACCGGCCGGCTGCGGGACGCGCTCGATGAAATCAGCGCTGCGATCCCGCTCGAATATTTCGGCATCGATTGCGCGATCGCACGCGACGGCCGACTGCTGCTGTTCGAAGCCGACGCGGCCATGCTCGTCCACGGCACCGACCCGCCCGACCTCTACCCCTACAAACGCGCCGGCTTCGAACGCATCCAAACCGCACTCGGCGCCCTTTTGCGGCGGGCGGCTTGGGCGTAGCCCAAACGCGACGGATTCACGGAACGTGAATCCACTAGTCGCCGCTGATTTTGTTTTTCAGGGTGCCGGCGGCGCGGCCGAGCATGCGGGCGGCGGTTTTGCCGGCGGTGCCGGCGGCGCGTTCGAGGTCGGCGCGCTTTTCGGGGTCGTTGAGGTGCTGGTGAACGGTGGCGATGCCGGCGCCGATCTTGGCCTGTGTTTCCGGCTTGCGCAGCTCCGTCATCGCAGCATTGACCGCGACCGCGCCGACGCCGCGGACGGCGGTCATGATCGCGCGGCCGAAGAAGCTGCCCAGCATCAGGGCAGCGTCAGCGGACGGTACCGCAGGCGATGGGGACGGGCGGCTTCTTCGCCCAGGCGCTGTTTCTTGTTCTCTTCGTATTCGTGATAGTTGCCTTCGAAGAAATAGACGCTGGAGTCGCCTTCGAACGCGATGATGTGGGTGGCGATGCGGTCGAGGAACCAGCGGTCGTGGCTGATGCACAGGATGGTTCCCGCAAACTCGCCCAACGCATCCTCGAGCGAGCGCAATGTCTCGACGTCGAGGTCGTTCGAGGGCTCGTCGAGCAGCAGCACGTTGGCGCCCACGAGGAGCGTCTTTGCGAGATGGAGCCGGCCGCGTTCTCCGCCCGAGAGCGTGCCGACGAGCTTCTGCTGATCGCCGCCCTTGAAGTTGAAGCGTCCGAGATAGGCGCGCGCGGGCATTTCGAAGCGGCCGACCTTCAGCAAATCGAGTCCGCCGCTGATATCGTCGAACACGGTCTTGTCGTTGGCCAACGACTCGCGGCTCTGATCGACGACCGCGAGCTTCACCGTCGGGCCGATCTTGATCGTGCCGGCGTCGGGCTGCTCGGTGCCGGCAATCATGCGAAAGAGGGTCGACTTTCCCGCGCCGTTGGGGCCGATGATGCCGACGATCGCGCCGGCCGGGATGCGAAAGTTCACGTCGTCCATCAACAGACGGTCGCCGTAGGCTTTGCGCACGCCGCTGAACTCGATCACCTGATCGCCGAGGCGCTCGGCAACCGGGATGAAGATCTCTTGCGTTTCGTTACGCTTCTGATATTCGTAACTCGAGAGCTCCTCGAAGCGTGCGATGCGGCTCTTGCTCTTCGATTGACGGCCCTTCGTACCCGAGCGCACCCACTCGAGTTCTTTCTTGAGCGCCTTCTGACGCGCGGTTTCGGTCGCTTCTTCCTGCGCGAGCCGCTCCTGTTTCTGATCGAGCCAGGAACTGTAGTTGCCCTTCCACGGAATCCCGCGGCCGCGGTCGAGCTCGAGAATCCATTCGGCGGCGTTGTCGAGGAAGTACCGGTCGTGCGTCACCGCAACGACGGTGCCGGGGAAGCGCTGCAAGAACTGCTCCAGCCACTCCACGCTCTCGGCATCGAGATGGTTCGTCGGTTCGTCGAGCAACAGCATGTCGGGCTTGGAGAGCAGCAGGCGGCAGAGCGCAACGCGGCGTTTCTCACCGCCCGAGAGCGGACCGATCAGCGCATCCCACGGCGGCAAGCGCAGCGCGTCGGCGGCGATCTCCAGCTGGCGGTCGAGGTCTTCGCCGTCGGAGGCGAACACGATCGCTTCGAGCTTCGCCTGCTCGGCCGCCAGAGCGTCGAAGTCGGCGTCGGCCTCGCCGTACGCGGCGTAGACTTCGTCGAGCCGTTTGCGCACGGCCAGCAACTCCGCATGCGCTTCCTCGACGGTGTCGCGCACGGTCTTGGCGGGATCGAGTTTCGGCTCTTGTTCGAGATAGCCGATGGTGAGGTTCGGCATCGGGATCGCGTCGCCGTCGATGTCCGTGTCGACCCCGGCCATGATGCGCAAGATCGTCGTCTTGCCCGACCCGTTGAGCCCCAGAATGCCGATCTTCGCGCCGGGGAAAAAGCTCAGGGAGATATCTTTGAGAATCTGCTTCTTCGGGGGCACGACTTTGCCGACCCGATGCATGGTATAGACATATTGGGACACCTCCGGACTCTATCGCGCCCCCCCGACGCGATCCTGGCAAGGGAGGCATCGCTTTGAGACACTAACGGAGGACGTATGGCCGAACAACGCTACGACCGTGCCGACGACGACGTGGGCAACCTCGTCGAGATCGGGCACGTCAACGTCAACGTCACCGATCAGCTGGCGGCGACGGAGTTCTACGTGACCGGCCTCGGGCTCACGCGCGATCCGTATCTCATGACCGCGACCAGCAACATGTGGATCAACGTCGGGCGCCATCAATTCCACTTGCCGACGGCCAAACGCGGGCAGCGCCTGCACGGCGTCACCGGCCTCGTCTTCCCGGATCTCGACGCGCTGCGCGCGCGCCTGGCCAAGGCGAAGATTCCGGTGACCGAGGTTGCCGGCGGTCTCGAGATCGTCTCGCCGTGGGGCAACCGCATTCGCGCGCACGCGCCCGCGCCGCACTTCGGCCCGGTGACGCTCGCGCTGGCCTACGTCGAACACGACGTCCCAGCCGGCGCCGCGGAACCGATCGCCGCGTTCTATCGCGAGATCATCGGAGCGCCCGCAACGGTGAAGGATAGCGCCGCGCACGTCCGCGCCGGCCGGCAAGAGCTCATTTTCCGCGAATCCGACGCGCCGGTCGAACCCTATGAAGGCCATCACATCCAAATCTACCTGGCCGATTTCTCTACGCCGCACCGCAAGCTCGTCGAACGCAACCTCATTTCGATGGAAAACAACACCCACGAATACCGGTTCATGAACATCACCGGCCTCGACGACGGGCACGTGTACTGCCGGCTCGAACACGAGGTGCGCAGCCTGCGCCATCCGCTGTTCGGCCGGACGCTCGTCAACCGCGACCCGTCGATGGATCCGCAAACCTACGCCGCCGGCCGCGAGGCCTTCGCGTGGGCGACCGCGGGCGCATAGTCTGAGCGTCGAATACGGCGAAGGCCTCCCGGTCGGGCGGCAACGGATCGTCGTCTTCACCGTCGGCATCACGACGGTGTTGAGCGTTCTCGACGGCACGATCATGAACGTCGCGCTGCCGACGATCGCCGGCAACCTCAGCGTGAGTTCGAGCGCCGTAGTGTGGGTCGTCAATGCATTCGCCTTGGCGCAAACGATGCTGATCGTGCCCCTCTCGACCTACGGCGACATCGGCGGCTTCGCGCGCATCTATCGCACCGGCATCGTGATCTTCATCGCCGGTTCGATCGCGTGCGCGCTCTCCCACAGCCTCAACGTGCTCGTTGCGGCGCGCTGTTTTCAAGGCATCGGCGCCGCCGCGATCCTCGCGACCTCGCAGCCGATCACGCGCTTTGCCTTCCCGCGCTCGATGCTGGGCATCGCGATCGGCATCCAGAGCCTGATCGTGTCGGTGTCGACCGCCGCCGGACCGGCGATCGGCGGGCTCATTCTGACCTTCGGCACGTGGCCGTTGCTCTTTTGGATCAACGTTCCGTTCGCGCTGCTCTCGCTGGCGCTCAGCGGGCGGCTGCCGGAGATGCCGCGTGCGACGCATCGCTTCGACTGGTTCAGCGCGCTCTTCAGCGGCGCGGCGCTGGCGCTCTTCATCACCGGACTCGATCAGCTGCGCGCGCCGGCAAACACGATCTTCTTCGGCATCGAGGTGGCCGGCGCGTTCATCCTCGGCACGATCGTCGTGCGCCGGCAAAGCGCGCTCGAAGTGCCGTTCATCGCGATCGATCTACTACAGATCCGCATCATCCGGCTCTCCCTGATGGCGTCGTTCACGGCGTTCATCGGGTTGAACGCGGCCCTGATCGCGCTGCCGTTCTACTTTCACTCGCTGGGCTACGCCGCCGCCCAGACCGGCTTCTTGATGACGCCGTTTCCGGTCGGCTCGGCCTTGGTCGCGGTCGTCGCCGGACGGCTCGCCGACCGCTACCACGCCGGCATCCTCGGCGCCGTCGGACTCGGGATCTTCGCGGCTTCGATGGCGCTGCTCGCCATCGTGCCGGAACATCCGGCGACGTTCGACATCGTCTGGCGCACCGCGCTCGGCGGCGCGGGTTTTGCGCTGTTCGTCACGCCCAACTTGCGGGCGATGGTCGGCGCAGCTCCGCGCCATCGCAGTGGCGCGATCACCGGTTTGACGACCACCGCCCGCATGACCGGCATGACGACGGGCGTTGCGTTGGCCGCGCTGATATTCAGCGCCGGCGGGGGGACCGGCAGCGGCGAGGTTCGCGCAGCCCTCTGGGTGTCGGTTGGACTCGCCCTCGTCGCGATGGCGATCAGCACCCTGCGCATCGAATCGGTGCGCGAACTGCGTCGCGAGCGCGCGGGACCGTGGAGCTAAAAGGGAGTACACCGCCCAAGTGAGTGCTGCAACCGAAACCAAACCGCTCGAACTGAGCATGGCGCTGATGCACAACGCCCGCACCGCGCCGATGCTGTCCGGCGAAATCCAAGCCGAAGGCATCCGCCTGCTGCCGAGCACCTGTCACGCCTCCGAGCTGTTCTGGCGTCAGCTCAAGTTCTCCGAGTTCGACGTGTCGGAGATGTCGGTTTCGTCGCTCTGCATAGCGACCTCGACGGCGCCCACCGAGTGGATCGGGATCCCGGTCTTCACGATGCGCCACTTCTTCCACACCTCGGTGCTGGTGCGCAAGGGTGCGAACATCACGAAGCCGAGCGATCTCCGCGGCATTCGCATCGGCGTTCCCGAGTATCAACAGACGTGGGCGGTATGGAGCCGGGGAATATTCGCCGATGAATTCGGCGTGCAGCCGAAGGACAACGTGTGGTACATGGAGCGCACGCCGGAGAAGAGCCACGGCGGCTCCACGGGTTTCACGGCACCGCCCGGCGTCGAATTCCATTACATCCCGCCTTCGACCAACATGGGTGAGATGATGATCAAGGGCGAGCTCGACGCAACCGTCCTCTACATCACCGACGGCAACCTCGTCGACCGCAGCTCGGTCGACCTCGAAGGCCGCAACGACATCGTTCCGTTGTTTCCCGATCCGGTGAGCGAAGCTAAGCGCTACTACGCGAAGACCGGCATGTTTCCGATCAATCACACGGTCGTCATGCGCCGCTCGCTCTACGAACGCGAACCCTGGGTGGCGAAGAGCCTCTACGATGCGTTCGTTAAGGCGAAGGACTCGATCAACGCCGACCGCGACGGCAACGTCGAGCCGTTCGTTGCCACCGGTTTGCTCGACGCCGATGCGCGCGCGGCGCTCACGCGCGACCCGATTCCGTACGGCGTCGTTTCCTCACGGCGCGAATTGGAAACGATCGCGCGCTACGATTACGAACAGGGCCTCGCCAAGCGCATCGTCGGCCTCGACGAACTCTTCGTTCCCGAAAGCCTCAACTGGTAAGCTAGCGATCCTTGACGAATTGCGGGGCCGCGGGCGGAGGCGGTACCGCTTCGCCCCACGGATCGATCCCGCGATCGTCGAACGTCTTGTCGACTTGCGCCGACCACTCTTGCGGCGGCCGATCGATGACGACGACCGAACCCTTGGCGAGTTTCTCCAGCGCGCGCCAGATGTGACGCACCACGATCGAGCGCGTGAACTCGTTGAGCTGTAGCCACGGATCGCCCGTGAACAGCTCCATGCGCGTCTCCTGATCGCGCTTCCAGATCATGTAGCTGGTGAACACTTCGCCGTACTGGGCCTGCGGTTCGTCGAGCGCGCCGCGCATGCGATCTTCGAGCAGCGGCTGACGCCGTGCGTGCCGATGAACGTAGCGTTTCGGCGGGCGCTTGCGGCTGCGCAGGACCGCGAGTTCGATCCCGATCATCAGCAGCAACGCGGCCAGCGCGATCGCGGCGATGAGCGGGGTCACTACACTTTTGCCGACAACAGCGGATCGATCGGCGACTCCAGCATCAGTCGTAACCCCTCGACGACTTCAGGATCGAAGGTCGTGCCGGACTGCCGGTCGATGTACGCCATCGCCTGGACTTCGGAGAGCGGCGCAGTGCGACTCGATCCCGGCGGTCCGGTCGTCACCGCGTCGTTGAAGGTCTCGGCCACGAACACGAGCTGCGCGTAGATCGAGATCGCATGCTTTTCGAGACCGTCGGGATAGCCGCGGCCGTCGAAGCGCTCGTGATGCTGGCGCGCGATAATCGCGGCGAGCTCGACCAGGCCGGTCTTTTCCTTGGCAAACACTTCTCCCGAACGTTCGACGTGCGGGCCGAGAAGCCGCGCGGCGTCCGCCGGATTGAGTTCCGTGCGCCGCTCGCGCACCGGGCCGGGGAGCGCGAGCATCCCGATGTCGTAGACACGCGCCGCGATGCCGAAGCGCCGGGCTTCCTCGTGCCCGATGGCGGTCGCCCGGTGGGCGATCTTTGCGGCGATGCCGGCGACCTTGACCATCCGGCGTGAGAGCGCGGGGTCGACCATGTTGGCGGTGTGCAGCAAGCCGTAGATCAGCTGGATCTCGCGCTCCTCGACTTGCGCGACGACGGTCTTCATCTGTTCGACGACGGCGGTCGTGTTGTTGGCATCGTTCCGCCGCATCACTTGCATGGAGAGCGCGTTACGGGCGATGCACAGGTACGACGCCGGGTCGATCGGCTTCTCGATCACGTTGTAGACGCCGTACTCGTAGGCCGCGCGCCGGACTTCTTTGTCGCCGTTGGCGACCAGCAAGATGACCGGCACGTCGCGGCGCCCCGACAGCAAATGGACCTGCTTGAGGAAGGCCAGGCCGCCGTCGGCGATCCCGTCGTCGACCACCAGCACGTCGATCTTCTGGTCGACGTAGATCTTGGTGGCCGCGGCCGGATCGGCGAAAAGCCCCAACCGTACGCCGGGAATCGTCTCCAGAATGCGCTGATGGTGCGGTAAATCCGCCTCGGTCTCTTCGAGCACGAGGATGGTCATTACGTCCATTGGATCACCCGGTAAGCCACCATTAAAGCGGTCGCATTAGTCGCCTGATCTGCTGCTCCTTCGGCGTTCATGCGGCGGGAGTGTAACGAATCGGGTCCGGCCCGGACGCGAGTGTAATGCGCCCATTAACGAAGAGGTGACGCAGGTGCGCGATCGTCTCGGAAACCGCGAATTGCTGGTGCCAAGCCCCAAGGCTTTCGAACGTGCGATTGCGTCGCGTCCAGGGCAGTCGTTCCGCGATCGCGCCGGCGCTGGCGGTACCGGCGGCCAAGACCCCCACGATCTGCGCTTCGCGCCCGAGCGTGTGCGCGATGAGCTCTCCGACCCGCCGGTCGAGGTCCGCAAACGGCTCGCCATGGGCCGGCAATGCCCCGGCCGGTCCGCGCCCGCGCACTTTTTCCAGCGAGGCTAGGTAGTCGCCGATCGGGTCGGCATCGCGATCGCGCCACAACCCGACGTGCGGGGTGATCGGGTCGAGCACGTGGTCGCCGGTCAAGAGCCGGCCGCTGCGCGCGTCGGCGAAACACAGGTGCCCGGGCGAATGACCCGGCGTCCACACGGCTTCGAGCCGCCCGACGCGCTCGCCGTCGGCGACGAGCGCCGTCGGCTCCATGATCTCCCAGCGGCCCGCAAAGCCCTCGTCGCCCGCGTCGGACGGCACGAAACCGTTGCGCTCGAGCCACGCGTCGCTGGCCCGGTCGTCCTCTTTGTGCGTCGCCGCGAAGTGCTGCGCGATCTCCCAATCGCGCTCGTGCATCAGCAGCTCGGGCACGCCGGCGCGGCGCAGGGTTGCGGCGAGGCCGTAGTGGTCGAAGTGATGGTGCGTGATCAGGATCCGCTGCACGCCGGAAAGGTCATGGCCCAATTCGTGCAGGCCCGCGTGCAGCGCCGCGAGGACGTCGCCGGCTTTCCAACCGCAATCGACGAGGGTGAGGCCGCCCTCGTCCTCGACCACGTAGCCGTTGATGTAGCGCAACGGATTGCCCGCCATCGGCAAGCGGATCTGCGCGATGCCGTCGCCGAGGTCGCTCGCGCCGGGAACCGTCACCTCGCTACCGCTCACGCCGTGAGGTCCGCTGCCGCGCCGCTTCGTACCTTTCGACGTGCGCACTGGGTCAGCGCATGCCTCGCGTTGAACGATGTGGTCAATGGAAGCGACGAAGGTTGCTCGTCCGCGTCATTTGCGTGAAGCCCTCGGCCTCGCGTTCGTGCATCGCGGACGCATCCGCTGGCGCGCCGGGAAAAGCGGTTTTCTCGGCCTCGAGTATCCCGGCGAAGGCGAGGGCTTCATCGTCGATGTTGCCGATGTCCCCGATTTTCGCGAGATTCAAAGCGACCGTCACGGACTGCAGATCGGCGCTTTCGCCGACATCGACCGCGTCGCGCAAGAACCGCTGATTCGCAGCGCGCTGGGCAATTCGCCGTTCGGGCCGGATGCCGCACGCTTCCGGCTGGGCGCGCTCGGCGCAAAGGTCATCATCGCCGGCATGGGCGCGACGCGCGTCACCGGTCTCGACGCGCTCGCGACGCGTGAACTGCCGCCCAATGAGATTCCGCTCGCGGTCACCTTGAAGGCCGAATTGCCGAAGGTCTCGTTCGCGGACCGCCGCATTCGCCGCCGCGACGGCGTGGCAACGTTCGAGCTGCGCGTGTTCGTCGCGCTCGTGCTTTCCGGCGTGCACCGCATCGGAACGGCGACCGTTTCCTACATGCTCGACGGCGCGTCGCCGGTTCCGCTCGCCGCCGTGGCCGATCCGTTAGCCGGCACGATGATCGCCAAAGGCACGTTTGCGAGCGCGGCGAGACATGCCGCCGATGCGTTCCGCGGCGACGACGAAAAGACGAACGTCCTGCGGCGCACGATCATTCCGCTCGTGCTCTCGGCGTTAAAAGAGGCGTACGACGCTTCGCGACCGCCGACGCCGGCGGTTAGGCGGAATACTCGACGTTGATCCCGCTGCCGGCCTGCGTGAGCGCGCCGGACTCGAGCTGTCCGCGTTCCTTCGCGAGAACCGCGGCATCGGTGCCCGGGGTCGGCACGACCTTCGTCTGATCGAAGCTCTGCCGGATCTGATCGGACTGGGCGCTGAAGTTGAAGTCCGAGTTGTTCAGGACGAGGTTCTGAACCATCGCTACGTGCTCGCGTCCAGCGCAACCCCGAGGCCAAAGCCGGCGCCAACGCCGCCCGGATTGCCCTTCACGAGCTGGCTTGTAATGTCGCCGCCCTGATGCCCTTCGCTTCCCGGCGGTGCCTTGGGAGCGGGCGCATTCTGCTCGGCGCTGTACGGCAACGGCGGCGGAATTTCGTACGGCTGGCTGGTGTTGACGGCGTTAACGGCCATGGCCGAATATTCGACCCGGTGCGCAGGGTTCCGTTTTTCAGCACCGCAACGGGGCTCCCATGGAAGAGTTCCTCGGCCACCTGATCCACTTCGCGCTGTGGGCGTTCTTCGTGATCTTCGCCTTCGCGGTGGTCGGCGTGATCGCCACGATCCGTTGGATCGTGAGCCTGGTCACGCGCACGGAAGCCGCCGTCGGCTCGGGCGTCGCCCGGGCCGAAGACGTCATCCACCGCCACTAGGATTCACGTTCCGTGAATCCGTTGCGTTTGGGCTGCGCCCAAGCCGCCTAGATAGAGTAGCTGAGTAGCGCTTCCCGCGCGGTCGCCGCGCGGATGAGGTACTCGACGACCGACGACACGCTGGCTTCGATCGTCGAGGCGTTGGTGTCGACGACTAAGTCGGGATGCTCGGGCTCCTCATAGGGCGCCGATACGCCGGTGAAGTCGGGCAATTCGCCGGCGCGCGCCTTCGCGTAGTGCCCCTTGACGTCGCGCGTCGCGCACGTATCGACGCTCGCCCGCACGTAGATCTCGTGAAACGCCCCGAGCGCCGCGGCGGCGCGCGCCGTGGCCCGATCGGCCGCATGTGGTGAGATCGTGCCGGTGATGACGATTGCCCCGGCATCGGCGAACAGCGCCGCTACCTCACCGACGCGCCGGATGTTCTCCTGACGTCCTTCGCGCGTGAAACCGAGATCGCGATTGAGCCCCGAACGCACGTTGTCGCCGTCGAGCACGTAGACGAAATAGCCGCGTGCGAAGAGCTCGCGCTCGACCGCCATCGCGATCGTCGACTTGCCGCTCCCCGGCAAACCGGTGAGCCATGCGACCAAACCGCGATAGCCGTTGCGGTGCGCGCGCGTCTCGCTCGAGATCAGATGACCTTGCGGCACGACGTTGTCGGGGCGCGAACTCGCCGCCTCGACGGTGGAAAGTTTACCGCCGCCGACGACCTCGCCGTTGCGCAACAGCACGCAGCGCGCTCCCGTTTCCGCCGCAACCGTGCGCGCCGCGCGCAGGCGCAGCGCAAACGCCGAATGCTTCGATGACTCGTCGGGCTGGACTTTGTCGAGAATGCCGAGGTCGATCGTCTCGTCGATGCCGACGACCGTCACCGCAACTTCGGCGCGGGCGATCTTGATCGCCAGCGTCTCACCGACGCGCGGCGGTGCATCCGAAAGCCAGAAGAACACGCCGTCGAACGACGAGGTCGCCGCGAGCGGCGGACGGTCGGCGTGCGTGACGATGTCGCCGCGGTCGATGAACACCGGATCGTCGAAGGTGAGCCCGACGGCTTGGCCCGCCAGCGCCGGCGAAGGATCTTCGGGCCAACGTTTGATGCCGCGCACGCGTGTGGTCGCGCCGCTGGGGGCGATGCGCACGCGATCGCCGGGCGCGATCGTTCCGGCCACGACGTTCCCGACCGAGATGCGCTCTTCGTCGCTGAAGCGATAGACGTCCGCCACTTCGAAGCGCAGCGGACGATCGGCCAGCGGTGCGACCGGATGCAGCGAGACGAGCACGTCGATCAACGTCGGGCCGGCGTACCAAGCCGTGCGCTCCGAGCGGTTGACGACGTTGTCGCCGTCGCGGGCCGAGAGCGGAACGATCGCGCGCAGCGGTTTACCGGCGGTCTCGAGCACCGAACGGATGTCGCGGCTGATCTGCGCGAAACGCTCCTCCGGATTGTCGACCGCGTCGATCTTGTTGACCGCGACGATGATCTCCGGCACGTCGAGCAAGCGCAGCAGATAGGCGTGACGATAGGTTTGATCGGCGATTCCTTCGAGCGCGTCGATCACGAGAATGCCGGCGTCGGCGTCGGCCGCACCGCTCATCATGTTACGGATGAACTCGCGGTGACCGGGGGTATCGATGATCACGATGCGCCGTCCGCCGTAGTGCATCCAGACGCGCGTCGTTTCGATCGTGATCGCCTGGTCCCGCTCTTCTTGCGCCGCATCGACCGCGAATGACCACTCAACGGCGAGCCCGCGCCGTTCGCTCGAGGCAATGATCTCTTCGGCTCTGCCGTCGGCCAGGCTGCCGGTATCGTACAGCAGCCGGCCGATGAGCGTGGACTTACCGTGGTCGACGTGACCGGTGATCGCAACGCGCAGGTCCATTACATGTACCCTCCCGCGCGCAGGCGTTCGAACGAGGCTTCGCTCTCGTTGTCCATCGTGCGGCCGGCCCGTTCGGGCACGCGGGTCGCACGCAGTTCTTCGATAATCTCTTCGATCGTCGCGGCGTTGCTCTCGATCGGCACGGTGATGTTCTTCTCGCCCAGCGAGCGGTAGCGTTTGCCGTTGCGCGCCAGGTAGAGCGGCACGTACGGGATGTTCTCGCGCAGCGTGTACTCCCAGATGTCGAGTTCCGTCCACGACAGGAGCGGATGCACGCGCAGGTGCGCCCCGTCCGGTACGCTCGTCGTGTAGTAGCCCCAGAACTCCGGCGGCTGCTCTTTCACATCCCACGTGCCGTCGATGCGGCGCGGGCTGAACACGCGTTCCTTCGCGCGCATCGCCTGTTCGTCGCGGCGAATGCCGACGATCACGGCGTCGAACTTCTGCTCGCGCAACATCGTGCGCAGGCCTTCGGTTTTGCGCGCGGCGGCACGCGTGGCCGGCGGCAGTGTCTGATCGACCTCGCTCTCGGGCGGGCAGATCTGGGCGAAGTACTCGAGCTGCCACTTCTCGATCAACTCGTCGCGGAATTCATAGACTTCGGGCAGTTCCATGAACGTCTCGAGCAAGACCATCGGAAACGGCACCCGGCCCAGAAACGCCTTGCGCGCCATCCACAACAGCGCGGTCGAGTCTTTGCCGATCGACCACAGCATGCAGGGCTTGCTGCTCGCGCGGTAAGCCTCGCGCAAAATCGTGATGGTTTCGGCTTCCAGCCGATCGAGGGAATCCACGGTTAGCTTCTCGTTTCTGCGTTTGCCCGGCGATGCATGCCGGCGTCGATGGTGGAACGGATGAAGGTGAGGGTGATCGTCACGAGCGCCAGGGCGCCGGCCAGCGTGAACGCACCGACGAGGTTGTAGCTGTTGTAGAGCACGTCGATGTGCAACGGGACGGTATCGGTCAAGCCGCGGATGTTCCCCGAGATGACCGAGACGGCGCCGAACTCCCCGAGCGCTCGCGCGTTGCAGAGCAGAACGCCGTTGAGGATGGCCCAGCGCGCGCGCGGAAACGTGACGCGGGTGAACGTCTGCCACAGCGTGGCCCCGAGGCCCAGCGCCGCTTCTTCCAGTTCGCGACCGGTTTCGCTCAACAGCGCGATCGTCTCACGCGCGACGTATGGGAACGTGACGAAGATCGTCGCGAGGATGATCCCCGGCGGCGCGAAGGCGACCTGCATACCATGCGCCTCGAACCATGCGCCGATCGGCGAGCGTGTCCCGAAGACCAACAGCAGCGCGAGCCCCGCGACAACCGGCGAGATCGTCAGCGGCAGGTCGATGACCGCGAGCAACAGCGCTTTGCCCGGGAACGTGTACTTGGTGAGCGTCCAGCCCGCCAGTACCCCGAACGCGCCGTTGAAAGCGATCGTAAACACCGCGGTAATCGCCGAGAGCACGATCGCGGACTGCGCGTACGGATCGGCAAATGTCGCAGCGGCGAGCGGCAGGCCCGCCCGTAGCGCTTCGTAGGCGATCGAGCACAGCGGTAAAAAGACGAAGAAAGCGAGCAGCAGTGCTACGCCGGCGATCGCGGCCCGCTCCCACAGGTGCAGGCGCGCGGTGTTCGGGCGCGTGCGCACTGACGTCACCAGCGGCTCGAGGTTGATCGCCGTCATGCCGCGCTCCGCACGTCGACCATCCGGCGCTGCAGCACGTTGATCGCGTAGAGCATGACGAACGACACGAACAGCGAGACGAGCGCGACGGCGGCCGCGCCGGCGAAGTCGTACTGCTCGAGCCGGGTGATGACGATCAGCGGGATGACCTCGGTCTTCCCCGGCATGTTGCCGGCAATGAAAATGACCGAGCCGTACTCACCCAGCGTACGCGCGAGCGAAAGCGCGAAGCCGGTTAGAAACGACGGCGCCACCAGCGGCAGGGTGATGCGGCGAAAGATCGTGAACGGCTGCGCGCCGAGCGAGGCCGCCGCTTGCGCGTACTCGCGCGGGAGGGTGGCGATCACCGGCTGCACGGTGCGCACGACGAACGGCAACCCGACGAACGTGAGCGCAAGCAGCACGCCCGCCGGCGTGTAGGCGATCTGAATTCCGTGCGCGCCGAGCCACGAGCCGACCCAGCCGTGCTGCCCATACAACTCGGCCAGGGTGATCCCGGTGACGGCCGGCGGCAAGGCGAACGGCACGTCGACGAGAGCGTCGAACGGACGCATCCAACGCGACGGGTAACGCACGAGCACGAACGCGATCGCGCCGCCGGCCACGACGTCGATCGCCGACGCGAGGATCGCCGCGCCGAAGCTGAGGCGGTACGCGGCAAGCGCGCCCGGGGAAAACGCGGTGGCGATGAATCCCGCCGGGGTGATCCCGTGAAGCGAGAGCACGAGCGCCGAAAGCGGAACGACGACGACGATCGCTACAATCGTCATCGTCGTCGCCAATGCAACGCCGCGTCCGGGAATCATGGTTTGAAGGCGCTCTCGGTCATTTCGGGGCGCTGAAGACCTGGTCGAAGAGGGCGCCGTCGGCGAAGAAGACTTTGTTGGCGTTCGGCCAGCCGCCGAAGCTCGCGATGGTCGTCAGGTCGGTGCGCGGGAATGAGGTACCGCAGTGGCCGAGCACCGAGGTGTCGCGCGGACGATAGCCCCACTTGCACTCGAGGCGCTGAGCCTGGGGCGTGTAGAGGTACTCGAGGTAGGCTTTGGCCACGGTTTCGGTGTGATGTTTGGCGACGTTGGCGTCGACCCACGCCACCGGCGGCTCGGCCAAAATGCTCACCGACGGCACGACGAGCTCGTAATCGTTGGGATGCTGGCGCAGCGCAAGGATCGCCTCGTTCTCCCACGAGACGAGCACGTCGCCGAGACCGCGCTCGGTGAAGGTCAGCGTCGAAGCCCGCGAAGCGGAGTCGAGGACGAGCGCGTTCTTGTAGATCGCGCCGATGAGCGCGCGCGTCTTGGCCTCGCTGTTCTGGTTGCGCTTCATGCCGTAGGAGTACGCGGCCAGGACGATCCATCGCGCCGCGCCGCTGGTCTTCGGGTTGGGCGTGATGACGCCCACGCCGGGCTTGGCGAGATCGTTCCAGTCATGGATGTGCTTGGGGTTTCCTTTGCGCACCAGAAACACGATCGTCGACGTATACGGGGTCGAGTTCTCGGGCAGCCGTTTCGCCCAGTCGGCCGGGAGCAGCTTCGCGTTCTGCGAGATCGCATCGATGTCGGCCGCCAGCGCCAGCGTCACGACATCCGCCTCGAGCCCGCTGATGACCGCGCGCGCCGACGCGCCGGAGCTGTTGTGCGACTGCTGGATCGTCACGTCCTCACCGGTCTTCTGCTTCCAGTACTTCGCGAAGAGGACGTTGTACTCGGCATAGAGCTCACGCGTCGGGTCGTACGACACGTTGAGCAACGTTGCCGCCGAGGCGACATGCAACGTCACGGCCGCCACGAAAACGGCGGCGGCGATGGTGCGGAGAAAACGCAACGCTATGGCCTTTCAGGTAAGGTCGGGGAAAACGACCGTTGATGAACGAGGGCAAAATGCACGGTATCGCCGTCGCTCACGGCGCTCAAACCGTTGTACGGTGCCCGAATCTCGGCGCTGACCGGATCCCCGCCGGGTAAGACGAGATCGATCCGGCGCCGCGACCCGAGATCGATGACGCGCGACACACGGGCCGGCTGCGAACCGTCGAAAGCGTGCGAATCGACCTGCAGCTCGTGCGGCCGGACGTACTGCGGTTCGCCGTCCGAGGCGATGATGTTCGCGGGGCCGAGAAAGTGCAGCGCGAACGGCGAAACCGGACGGTCGTAGAGTTCGAGCGGGCTGCCGGCTTGCTCGACGCGACCGGCGTTCATGAGAACGAGCGCATCCGCGATTTCCATCGCTTCGTCAGCGTCATGCGTGACGAGCAACGTCGTCACGTGAACGTCGTCGTGCAGTTTGCGCAGCCAAGCGCGCAGATCGCGCCGCACGTGCACGTCGAGTGCCGCGAACGGTTCGTCGAGTAAGAGGATTGCGGGCTGCGCGGCAAGCGCCCGGGCGAGCGCAACGCGTTGACGCTGACCGCCGGAAAGCTCGTGCGGGCGACGCTTTTCATAGCCCGGCAATTGCACGAGATCCAGCAGCTCGGCGACGCGGGTGCGCGTCGCGGCGCGGTCCCCCTTGCGCACGTCGAGTGGAAACGCGATGTTCTCCGCCACCGTTAAATGCGGGAAAAGCGCGTAGCCTTGAAACACGAAGCCGATGTTGCGCTCGCGCAGCGGCACGTTCGTTACGTCGCGCCCGTCGAGCGTCACGCGCCCGGCGTCGGTGTGTTCGAAGCCGGCCAGCAGCCGCAGCAGCGTCGACTTGCCGCACCCTGATGGCCCGAGGATCGCCGTGAGGGAACCGGGCGCAACATCGAAGGTGACATCGTCCACGGCCCGCACGTTGCCGAAACGCTTGCTCACGCCTGCGAGCGAGATTCCGGCCGGCTGCGTCGTTTCAGGCGACATGGATGCCGCACTCCGTCTTGTCGAACTCGGCCCACCGCCCGGCGCGCGCGTGCTCACCCGGCGCGACGCGCCGCGTGCAGTGCGTGCAGCCGATGCTCGGATACCCTTCGAAGTGCAACGTGTTCACCGGAACGTCGTGCGCTTGCACGTACCCCCACACGTCGGCTTCGGTCCAATCCACGAGCGGCGCGACCTTGAGGATCTGCGCGTTCTCATCCCACGCCTGAACCGGGAGATCGGTACGCGTGTCGCTCTGGTCGCGGCGAACGGCCGTCAGCCAGGCATCGAAGTTGCGCAGATACCCGCGCAGCGGCAAGACCTTGCGCAACTCGCAGCACGCATCGGGGTCGCGCTTCCAGAGCGCATCCCCATGGGCCGCGTTCTGCTCCTCAACGCTCTGTTCGGGGCGGACGCGCTCGACCTTGATGCCATAGCGCCGTTCGACGCGCTCGATCAGCGCGTAGGTCTCGGGGAACAACAACTCGGTGTCGACCACGAACACGTTGAGCTGCGGCTCGATCCGCAGGACCAGGTCGAGGAGCACCATTCCGGACGGGCCGCCGAACGAGCACGACAACGTTGTACGGCCGGGGTAGGCCTCGATCGTGCGGCGGATGGTTTCGTTCGCTTGGCCCGCGGCGGCGGCGATATCGGTCGGAATGGGTAGGACTCCTGGCCCCGTACGTTCGGGTGCCGAGCTGGCTGGAAATGAAAGCGACCCCCGCTCAGGCGAGGGTCGCACGCTGGTCTCGGGGGTTCACCCTCAGCCTAGTGCAGCACCCCGCCTGATTGCCGAACGGCAACAGGTGGCCTTGAAAGCGGGACAACAACAAGGACGGAGCATCGCTCGGGAGCATACCACGTTGGAAGTGGACCGGTCAACTCGCCTTCCCGTCGCCTTCATCGGGCACGGCAGCCCGCAAAACGCCCTCGGCGGCAATCGCTTCACCGACGCCTGGCGCGATTTTGGCGCCCGCGTCCGGCCGCGGGCCGTCCTCATGATCTCGGCCCACTGGTACACCTCCGGAACCCGGGTGACTGCTTCGGCCCGGCCGCGGACCAACCACGACTTCGTCAGCTTCAAGGGCGCGGTATCGTCGTTTGAGTATCCGGCACCCGGCGACCCGGCGCTCGCCCGCCGCGTGCGCGACCTGCTCGCCCCGTTGCCGGTCGCGCTGGACGACCATTGGGGCTACGACCACGGCGCCTGGAACGTCCTTGCCAACGCCTACCCCAAGGCCGATGTACCGGTGGTCGAGCTGAGCCTCGACCGCACCCAGCCACCGGCGTTTCACTACGCGCTGGCCGGCCGATTGGCGCCGCTGCGCGATGAGGGGGTGCTGATCCTCGGCAGCGGCAACGTGATTCACAATCAAGAGATCGGGCGCAACGCCTGGCCGGCGGAACCGGACGGCTGGGAGCAGCGCTTCAGCGACGACCTGTTACGGCGCCTCACCGCCGGCGATCACGCGGCGCTCGTTGCCTACGAAAAACTCGGTCCCGACGCGCAGCTCGCGATCCCGACGCCCGACCACTACCTGCCGTTCCTCTCCGTGCTCGGACTGCAGCGCAGCGACGAGCAACCCGCGATCCTGGTCGGCGGCGAGGGCTCGGGCATCAACGGCCTCGGCATGCTCTCCATCGCGCTGGGATGACGCTGCTGGATACCATCGAGCGCGGCACCGCGGAGTTGGAGCACGCTTTTGACGCGGCGCTCGATGCGGCGTTGCCGAACCCGGTGGCGCTGATCTTCAGCGACCTGCCGCTGGCGTACCAGGGCAAACGCGACCTCATCTTCGCGCTCGATCTGTTCAACGAAGGCGAGAACGAGTGCGCGCTGATCTGCGGTTTCGCGCGCGACCGTCTGCGCGACGATGCGACCGCGGACATCGCGCATCTCGAGCGCGAGGGCTGGTACTACTTGCGCACGTCGATCGACCCGACGTGGCAGTTCGACGACGGCGCGCCTTCGCTGCCGGCCGCGCTCGCCTACCTCGCGCAGGTATTACACGAGCGAACCGACGCCGTGCGCGCCGCACCACGGCCGCCGAGTCACGATGTCACACCCAGCGCGCAGCGGGCCGCACTCTTGCGCCGTCTGCGCTCGGAAACAAAGATATGACGACGCATCTCCTTCATCGCGCCCCCTCGCCGCTATCGTTCCCCGAGAGCCCGCTTTCCCGAGCCGTGAAACAGCCGATGATGCTCGGGCTTTTCTTGCCCACGCAAACCGGCGGCTTCTCGCAATCGACCTTGCCGCGCAGCACGCGCTGGGATTTCGACTACAACCGCGACCTCACGCTGACCGCCGAACGCTACGGTTTCGACTTCGTCTTCGGTTTGCAGCAATGGCTGGGCAAGGGCGGCTTCGGCGGAGAGATGCGGTATCGCGAGAACTTTCTCGACCCGTTCATCTCGACCGTCGCGATCGGCGCATTGACGACCAGGATCATCACGATCTCCACCGTGCACATCCTCTACGGGCACTGGCACCCGCTCCACCTCGCGCGTTTTGCAGCGACGGCCGACCACATCTCGCAGGGACGCTTCGGCCTCAACATCGTCACCGGCTACGATCAGCGCGAACCGTTGATGTTCGGCATGACGCGGATCCAGCACGACGAGCGCTACGAGCGCGCAGATGAGTTCTCCTCAATCATGGAAGATCTCTGGGCCGGCGAGGAAAACCTGACCTATAACGGGCGCTTCTACCAGCTCGAGGGCGCGTATGTGTCGCCGCGTCCGGCCTACGGCCGGCCGATCCTCGTTTCGGCGAGCGCGTCCCCGGCCGGATTCGAGTACGCTGCCGAGCATTCGGACATCGTGTTCACGTCGAGTCCGGCGGGCGCCGACTTCGACGGCGCGATCGATGCCCTGCCCGCACACACGGCACAGATTCGAGCGGCATACGCGAAGACGGGACGAGCGCCGAAGATCATCATCTTTCCGCTCATCGTCTGCAAGAAGACGCGCGCCGAAGCGCTCGCCTATCGCGAAGCGATCGTCAGTCATCCCGACAGCGATTCGATCAGCGCCTATTACGCCCGTCATACGGCCGGCGATGCGCACGGCTGGAAGCAGCACGATGCGTCGGATCGTATCCTCGGTGGCCACTTGCAGATTACCGGCAGCCCGCAAGACGTTGCGGACGCCATCGAGCGTCTCAAAGCTGCGGGCTTCGACGGCATCCAGATCGGCTTCTATGATTACGGCCCCGATCTCGACTTCTTCGCCGAACACGTCCAGCCGTTGCTGGTCGAGCGCGGCCTGCGCATTTAGCCGCGCAGCGCCGCGCGGTTTGCGGCGAGGACGGCGGCGTAACGCGTTAAGCGCACGCCTTGGTAGTGCGCCGCGGCGAGCAGTTCGGCCGGGAGTTCGCCGCCGCGCGGATCGGTGTAGCTCGTGCCGTACGGGTTGCCGCCGGCTTTGCCGATCGACGGATCGGTGTAGCTCGGCGGCACGATGATCGCACCCCAGTGATACATCATGTTGTAGATCGTCATCAGCGTCGTCTCTTGGCCGCCGTGCGCATACGATGCGCCCACGAACGCGGTGGCGGCTTTGTCGGCGAGCAGACCCTTCATCCACAGCCCGCCGCTGGTGTCGAGAAACTGTTTGAGCTGCGCCGACATCGCACCGAACCGCGTGGGCGTGCCGAACGCGAAGCCGTCGGCCCACTCAAGGTCGGCGAGCGCCGCTTCGGGCACGTGCTGCGTTGCCACACGGTGCTGCTCCCAGCCTTTGTTCGAGGCGATCGCCTCGTCCGGCGCGAGCTCGCGCACCTTGCGCAAGCGCACTTCCGCGCCGGCTGATTGCGCACCGGCTTCGATGCTTTGCGCGACCTTATATGCATTGCCGGTCGAGCTGTAATAGATCACCGCTATTTTCGTCATCGCCTCATCCTAAGAATTTGCGCAAACCGCGCGGGGTGTCGCTGTCGATGCCCGCGCGGCGCGCGAGCGTAAGGGCCAAGACTTGGCCGCCCACGATCCACGAGAGCGGAGCGAAGATACCGCTCGCGGGCGGCCCGAACGCCGGCACGTCCGGCAGCTCCTCGCCCAGCGCGACGGTGATGGCGCGGGCGTCGTGGGCGACCTCGAGCACCGCGCCGACGGCGGAACGGGAATCGGCGTCGACGATGCCGATCATGCCGCGCGTCGCGTCGAGAATCGCCGTGCTGCCGTGCCGGAACTCTCCGGCGCCGAAACTTTCCGCGTGGCGGTACGACGCTTCTTTGATCTTCAGCGCGACTTCGGCCGCAACGGGCACGCCGTATCCGGCGCCGATGACGACGATGCTCTGCGCCGGCTCGAGGCGCTGCGCGATGCCGTCCACCTGCGCGAAGCCCGCGCCGTCGAGCCACGCGCCGATACCCGCCGCTGCGCGCGCCAGTTCACCCGCGGTCGCCGTGTTGTCGCCGCCGACGCCGTGCGCCGCAGCCCATAACAAGAGCGCGGCCATCGACGTAACGCTCTTGCTCGCGGGCACCGCGCGCTCCGGACCGGCCTGCACGTCGATCGTCAGGTCGGCACGCACGGCGAGCGGCGACGCCGGATCGTTCGTCAACGCGATCGTACGCGACGGCGCGAGCGCGTCGAGTGCATCGAGCAGGTCGGCGCTGCGTCCGCTCTGCGAGAGCGCGACGACGCAATCATCACGATGCGCCGCGGCGTGAAATTGCGCCTCGGTTGCGGCCAGCGCAATGGCGCGGCGGCCCAGCCGGCGCCAGGCGACCGCCGCGAGCTGGGCCACGAACAGGCTGCTGCCGCTGCCGACGAAGAGAGGATCGCGATCGCCGATCGCGGCGTCGAGCTGGACGGCCGCTTGCGATGCGGCCAGCCGTGCCAACACCGCCGGCTGTTCCCGGATCTCCGCTTCGAACTGCCAACCGCCCATCGAGGCTGCCTTCGCCGCAACTCGAGGCTGTATCTTGTGAAACTGGCGAGGTCGCCCCGGGAAAGCCCGATTGTGAGCCTTACGAACTCCGCGGAGGACGAATTGCCGGTCCGATGATTGCCTCTGCATCGAAGCCGTGGTCGATCAGCCCATTTTTCGCCGAGAAGTCGATTACCGGCTGGATGTCTGCCCGGGTTGCATACTCGGCGTCTAGGATTCGCGAACTATGTGCGATCACTTGCGGATCAATCTTGGTGAATTGCGCGACGAGATCGACCGTTTCGACCAAGTGGGAATTCGAATACATGCTGGCCTCGTGGAAGGCCTGTCCAAACGCTGCGAAAGCCTGCGGATCCCTACTCACAACCTGCGAATCCGCAACCCAGGAGGCAATTACGAAGCGCTTCGCGATTGCGTCATACGGCTTGCCGATAACTCGGTATTTGCCCGAGTCTAGTGCTGCATCCAGAAACGGAGACGAAAGCGTTGCCGCATCGACTCGCGAGGCATCCAACGCCGCCATCGCTGCACCCGCCGGAAACTCCAACGTTCGAACGGTTTTCGAATCGCCTCCGTTCTGATCGATCCACGCAAGCGTAGCTACTGAGGTTAGATCGCGAAGCGCCGGCGCTGCAATCGTCTTGTTTGTAAGATCCTTACCGGTACGAATGTCAGAATCTTTCTTCACGAATAACAGCATATAAGGCCGATCCGTCGTGTAAATGTCACCCGGGGCGACAATGACGAACGGCACGCCGCGGACGTAGCCGCTCGCAATCGACAAGATATTGCCGAAGGCGACTTGTACGCTTCCTCCGGCCAGTGCCGCGAGAGCTGCGGCGCCGCTTCCGATCGGCACGATATCCACATCCAGACCGTGCTTCTTGAAAATGCCCGCATGAACACCCCAGAGGAGTGCCTTTGCGCCATCCGTCGGCGGCGTCGCGACACTGATTTTCGTTAGTGTCTGCGCGAAAGCACCGCGACCCGACGCTGTAAATGCTGCTCCGGCAGCGAGTGACGCGAATGTCCGGCGATTCAGCATAGGCCCCTCTCCCTCAGGACGCGACGCGCTCCAATTCACTGGCGCGATGCGTGTTGCAGTTGAGCACGATCTTGTCGAGAAGCGACTTGAACATAGCGTATTCTTCTGCCGAAATGCCTTTAAGTGCGACGTCTTGGGCGACTGCAATCGTTTCGGCGAGGGCCGTGCGCGTGCGGCGGCCTTTGGGCGTGAGGAACACGTGCATCTTGCGGCGATCGACCTTGTTGCGTGTCCGGCGAACGTATCCCAACCGCTCGAGCTCTTCAACTACGACGGTAACTGTTGCCCGCTCGACACCGACGCGACGGCTCAACTCGACTTGAGTGATGCCGTCTTCGAATTGGAGCGCTTTCAAGAAATGAAAGTGCTTCATCGATATGTCATGGCGCTCGAGATTCTGCGTAATCTGCGCGCGCAACGCATTGTGCGCACGCCGCAGGTGGTGGCTAACGCCAAGCGGGATCGGCACTTCCGTCGCGTCCCCGTTGACAGCGGTTTCCATGAGCGTTAGGATAACAAAAAAGAAAGCGTTATGCAATGGTTCACTTAATAACAATCTCTGAGACGTGAGTACGGCGATCGAGCCGCCCGCTGCGGCACTGCTCGGCCCCTACCGTGTGCTGGACCTCAGCGACGAACGCGGCACGTTATGCGGGCGCATCTTGGCATCGATGGGCGCCGATGTCATCAAGATCGAGCCGCCGGGCGGCGCTCCGCTGCGCGGACGCGCGCCATTCTACCGCGACGAGCCCGGTCCCGAAAACAGCCTAGCCTGGTGGGCCCTCGAAGCAAATAAGCGGAGCTTGACGCTCGACATCGGGCACGAGCAAGGAAAGGCGCTACTGCGACGGCTCGCGCTGACGGCCGATTTTCTCATCGAGTCATTCGAACCGGGGTTCGCCGCTTCGCAAGGACTCGGCTATAACGATCTTCACGCCTTGAACCCTGCCCTCGTCTACGTTTCGATCACGCCGTTCGGACAAACCGGACCGCGCGCCCGATGGGCCGCCAGCGACGTTACGATTCAGGCAATGAGTGGACACATGTACCTCAACGGCGAGCCCGATCGTTCGCCGGTGCGCCTCGGGGTCAGCGCGGCTTATTGGCATGGCGGCGCGGAAGGTGCCCAAGGCGCGATGATCGCGCATCACGTCCGTAGGCGCACCGGTCGCGGGCAGCACGTCGACGTTTCGATGCAACAAGCCCACATCTGGACGCTCCTGAATACGACGATGACATGGCAATTGGCGCGCCGGCAAGAAATTCGCGGCGGTTCGCGACGCAAAGAACGCGGCCACAATTACTATTCGCGACACATCTGGTCGTGCAAGGACGGCGCGGTTCATTTTGTTCCGATCGCCGGCGGCGGCGGCAAGTCTCGGCAACATTCGTATATGCAGCTCATGGAACTAATGAAAGAGGATGGTTTCTACGAACCGTTTCTCGACGCGAAAGATTGGAATGGCAAGGACATGTTCGGCATCACACAAGTCGAGTACGATGCCATCGCGGAACGGATCGCATCGTATTTCATGACCAAGACCGTAGCCGAACTCTACGACTTCGCGGTGAACCAGCAATTGCTATTGGCGCCGCTGGCATCGACGAAAGATCTTCTCGAAAGCAGACAGCTAGAAGATCGCGAATTCTTCGTCGACGTCTACCACCCGCGGCTGGGAAAGCCGTTTTCCTATCCCGGAGTCTTTGCAAAATTCTCCGCGACCCCGCTCGCGAAGCCCCGGCCGGCGCCGAGCGTCGGCGAACATACGGATGAAATTCTTGGAGAACTCGGACTTACCGAGCGCGAAATCGTCGATCTCCGTGCTGAAGGTTGCGTATGACGGCACTCGACGACATTAAAGTCGCCGACTTCTCGTGGATTGCTGCAGCGCCGATTGCGACCAAAACGCTGGCCGATTACGGAGCGACCGTTGTTCGAATCGAGTCTCGGGCTCGCCTCGACACCAGCCGCGTCACGGGCCCGTTTCGCGACGACAAGCCGGGGTTGAACCGTAGTGGCTTCTTTGCTGATCTCAACACGAGCAAGTACGACATAGCACTAAACTTGAAGCATCCCGATGCCTACGCGATCGCGAAACGCCTCATCGCCTGGGCCGACGTCGTGGTCGAGAGCTTCACGCCGAGCGTCATGGGCGGCTTCGGCTTCGCCTACGAAGACATCGTGCGTTGGAAACCCGACATAGTGATGCTCAGTTCGAGCATGCAGGGCCATACCGGTCCCAATCGCGAGTACCGCGGATATGGTGGCCAGGGCTCTGCCCTCTCCGGGCTGCACCACGTGACCGGCTGGCCTGACCGCGTGGCGGCCGGGCCCAAGGGGGCCTACACAGATTCGATCGCACCGCGCCTTGCCGTCGCCGCGATCCTCGCCGCGCTCGACTACCGAGAGCGAACCGGTGTCGGGCAATACATCGATCTTTCACAAGTCGAGTGTGCGATTTCGACATTCATGGGCGCAGAGGTGCTCGATTACACCGTCAATGGGCGCGTTGCCGGACGCATCGGGAACCGTTCGCCGGAGGCAGCACCGCATGGCTCATTTCCGTGTCTCGGCGACGACTACTGGGTTGCGCTCGCGGCCGAAACGGATGAACACTGGATTGCGCTTTGCCGCGTAATGGGCGATCCGGAGTGGTCGCGCTCCGAGCACTTTGCAACCATGTCCGCGCGACTCGGAAACGTGGATGAACTCGAAGAGCTCATCAGCGCCTGGACGCGCACGCAGCCCGTGCACGAACTCGTGGAGCGTTTGCAGGCGGAACGTCTACCGTCGGGAGTCGTATATAAATCGCTCGAGCTTTTCGAAGATCCGCAGCTTGCGTACCGCAATCACTTCCGGCAGCTCGATCACGCCGAAATCGGCATGGTCGGGTATAACGGACCGGCGCACGAGTTATCCGAAACACCGGCGGTGTTGCGTTGGGCAGCGCCTTTGCTCGGCGAACATACCGATTACGTCATGACCGATATCCTAGGCTACACGCCGGCCGAAGTGCAGGCGTTTGCCGCCAATCAAGTTCTCGATTAGTGGACCGCACGAAAGGCGCACCGTCATCATGTTGAGCAAGGAAAACAACGACCTCATCACCCGTGTCGGACCTGGAACGCCGATGGGGACCTTAATCCGCAGCTACTGGCTCCCTGCGTTGCTTTCGAGCGATCTGCCGCAACCGGACGGTGACCCGTTACGCATTCGATTGCTCGGGGAAGACCTTGTTGCGTTCCGCGACACGAACGGTACGGTTGGTATCCTCGGCGAGCACTGCGCGCACCGTGGCGTCTCACTGTACTTTGCCCGAAACGAAGCGTGCGGCTTACGATGCCCCTACCACGGCTGGAAATACGACGTCAACGGCAAGTGCGTCGACATGCCGAACGAACAACTCGACAGCAAGCTGCCCGCGCTCGTCCGCCAGCCCGCCTATCCTTGCGCCGAGCGCGGCGGCCTCATTTGGACCTATATGGGCTCGGCACCCGAACCGCCACCCTTACCTGAATGGGAATGGCTCGATCTTCCGGCCGACATGAAGTATCTCTCTCTGCGTGTGCAGGAATGCAACTGGCTCCAGGCTCTGGAGGGGGAAGTCGACCCGAGCCACGGCGCGATTTTGCACGGTCGCGTCGACGGTCGCGGCAGCGGCCCCGATCGCCTAGTCTCCGACACGCGCCCGCATATCGAGGTCTTCGAAAGCGACGTCGGCGTGCAAATCGCGTCACGGCGCGAGGCCGGCGACGACTATTATTGGCGCATCAACCAGTTCGTACTCCCGTTCTACACCCTCGTGCCGCCCAACGGCAAAGACCCGTACGGCGCGGAACCGGACATCAACGGTCATGCCTGGATACCGATCGACGACGAACATACGCTCTGCGTGATGTTTAGTTATAATCCGACGCACAAAATGACGGAGAAGCGCCGTTCGCTTTACGACAACGGTGCCCATGGCCGCGAACCCGGACACATGACCGCTAACGGAGCGCTTCCGTTCGACCCGCGCAAACCGTATGGCAAGTACTGGCCGAAGTGGAACAACGCCAACGATTACGGCTTCGATCGCGACGCTCAGCGCAGTAAATATTTCTCCGGGCTTGCCGGTTTGTGGCCACAGGACGCCGGCTGTCAAGAATCGATGGGAGCAATCGCCGATCGCTCACAAGAACATCTTTGCGCGGCCGACGTCGGCATCGCACGCGTCCGTCGCTCGCTTCGTTCAGCGGTTATCGGCCTGAGCGAGAGCGGGACGCTTCCGCCGAACGTCGCTCAGCCGCGACGTTCCCGGCTGCGCTCCGTCGGCATCTTACTCGCCAGGGGTATACCGTGGCGCGACGGAGCAACGGAACATATGACGGCCGAGGGACCGATGACGTATCGCATGCCGGAAGCGAAGCTCGCACCCGTGGCCAACTAGTTCGTGAAGCCGATACCGTTTCCCGATGCAGACTCCGCGCCGTATTGGCACGCGGCCCGTGAACATCGATTCACTGGTCAAAGCTGTACGTCGTGCGGAACGTACGCGTTCCCGCCGGTCGCGCGTTGCCCCGCATGTCTGACCTCGACGATGGAGTGGGTCGAAATGAGCGGATGCGGGACGATCTTCTCGTACTGCGTGATGCACCTGTCGCTAGTCGCCGGATTTGCGCCACCGTATGTTGTTGCCGATGTCGAGCTTCAAGAGCAGAGGGGTCTCCGAATCACCACGAACATCCTGAATTGCGCTATCCAAGATGTGCGCATAGGGATGGAGGTCACGGTAACATTCGAGGATCGCGAAGCGGGCGTCACCCTCCCGCAGTTTGAACCGGCGCAGCCGTGAAGCGGGATCGAACAAAGAAGCTTGCCGTTACCGGCGTGAGCTCGACGGCGATCGAGCGGTCCACAACTCGTAGCATCACCAACATCGCAATCGAAGCCGTCCTCTCGGCCGTGACCGATGCTGGAATATCCCTCAATGAAGTCGATGGCTACGTCGGTTGCCCAGATGCCCCGAACCCGACGGCCGCTCACGCCGACGGCTTCGATGAGATCTCATGCCGCTTCATGGTCGCCGCGCTCGGACTGCAGAACGCGAGTTGGTACCAAGACGTCGAGGGCATGGCCACCGGGATGGTCGTCGCCGCCGCGCACGCGCTCGCCGCGGGCACGTGCAAGTACATCGTGGGCGTTCGGGCGCTCTACAATCCGCGCGATCGCCGCTACTCGGCGACGGACGCAGCCCACGTTGCCGGACCACAGCAGTTCAAGATACCGTACGGGCTCGGTGCTGCCGGCGGCCGATTCGCGCTCTGGATGCAGCGCTATATGCACGATCACGGAGCGACGCGTGAAGAGCTCTTTGAAGTTGCGCGCAACGCGCGCGAGAACGCGCAACGCAATCCGCTCGCGGTTTGGAACGGATCGCCCGAACTTACTCTCGAACAGTATTTATCGTCACGGTTCATCTACGAGCCCATGTGCCTATACGATGCGGACATGCCGGTCAGCGGCGCGGTGGCCTTCGTCATGACCACCGCCGATCGCGCACTGCACGCTCCGCACGCCGCGTACCTATCGTCATTTGCCGTCAACGACGCCCGCCGTTTGTTCGAGGGCGCCGAGATTCTTCCCAAAGACGTACAAGTAGCGCAACTCTACGACGGCTTCTCCCTGATGGTCTGGGACTGGCTCGAGCGCCTCGGTTTTTGCGCGCCCGGCGAAGCGCACACGTTCACCCAAAACGGCCGGATCTCACGAAATGGGCCGCTGCCGCTCAATACCTTCGGCGGGGCACTCGGTGAGGGACGCCTGCATGGCGCCGGTCACGTCCGCGAAGCGGCCCTGCAAGCGATGGGGCGCGCCGAGCAACGGCAAATCGAGGGTGTCCAACATTCACTTGTTCAGGTCGGTGTCCCCGAGCGATCGTGGATGCTCATCTTCGCGCCTCGATCGGCCTGAACGAAGCGAAAAGCCGACTCTGATTGGAAGTCTGGCAACTCGACCGAACACTTGGGGAGTCTAACCGGATTATGAAAGCCATCCGGGTCTCCGCCTTCGGCGGCCCCAACGTCCTCACGCTGACCGACATCGAGCGACCCGTACCGAAAGCCGGCGAAGCGCTGGTGCGCGTCGCCGCATCGGGCGTCAACTTCATGGATATCGGACAGCGCGCCGGACGCCGCAGCGGTCAAGCGCTGCCGTTCACGCCGGGCGGCGAAGCCTCCGGGACCGTCGAGAGCGTCGGCGAGGGCGTCACCGTCGTGAAACCCGGCGACCGCGTGATGTACGCGATGGGCCCCAACGGCACGTACGCCGAGTTCGTTGCGGTCCCGGCAACGCTGCTCGTGACCGTGCCGCCCGAGATGGATCTCGTGCAAGCCGCCGCGGTGCCGCTGCAAGGTTTCACCGCGCACTACTTGCTGCACGACTATCGCCCGGTCGGTCCGGGCACGACCGTACTCGTGCACGCGGTTGCGGGCGGCGTCGGCTTGCTGTTGACGCAAATCGCAACGCATCTCGGCGCGCACGTGATCGGCACGACGTCGTCGCAAGACAAAGCCGCCAAGGCCAAGGCGATGGGCGC
>PLTN01000229.1:0-101054 GCA_003164495.1 Vulcanimicrobiota bacterium | reverse complement strand
GGCCGCGCGCTGACCGTGAGCGGCGGCAGCCTCGGCAACTTCATCGCGACGCGGGCTGAAATCGAGCGCCGCGCCGAATTCCTGATGGCCGGTTTGCGCGACGGCTGGCTCAAACTCAGCATCGAAGCCGTTCTCCCGCTCGCCAAGGCCGCCGAAGCCCACACGCTCCTCGAGTCGCGCAAAACCTCCGGCAAGCTGTTGCTCACCCCGTAACGCGCGCTACTGTTCGAAGGTATCGGGGATTTCGTCGAGGCGGGAATCGAGGGCCGTTCGAACTTCGTCGCGGATCGGATCCGTCGGGAAGCGCGCGATGGCGGGTTCGAAGAACGCGAGCGACATCATGCGTTCGGCGATCGGGCGCGTGATGCCGCGGGTCTGCACGTAGAAGAGTTCTTCTTCATCCAGCGAGCCGACGTTCGAGGCGTGCGAGGCCCAGAGGTGGTGGGCCGGAACCGCCAGCACGGGTGCGGCATCGAGGTAGGCGTCGCGCGAGAGGATCAGGCCGTCGTCGCGCATCGATGCGACGCAGCGCGTGGCGTTGGGTGCGAAGCGCAGCGCGCCCGAGAAGCGTCCGCGGCTCCGATCGGCCGCCGCGCTGCGCACGGTCGTGCGCGACTCCGTTCGCGAGGCATCGTGATCGGCGTTGACGATCGCCTCGATATGCGTGAATCCGCGGGCGAAGAAAAACGCGTTCGTCTCGGCCGTTGCGCGCGCACCCGCGAGCTGCGCGCCGCACACCGTGCGAACGAGCGCGCCGCCGAGGTCGGCGACGTGCCAACCGACGCTCGCGCCCGCCGCGCAGCGCGCGCGGCGATGCATGAAAATGCGCGCGCCTTCGTCGGTCTGCTGGATCGCGACGTAATCGAGGTGCGCCCCCGGCCCGAGATCCGCTTCCACGATCCCCGCGATGAACGTTTCCGTGCTGCCGATGTGGCGCTCGACGATCGTCACGCGCGCACCGGCGCCGACACGGATGACCGTGTGCGGAAATACCGCGCCCGGTGCGCCCGGCCGAGACATCCACACGAGCTGCAGCGGCGATTCTACCGCCACGCCGTCCGGCACGTCGACGTACGCGCCGCAGTTCTGGAACGCCGTGGACAGCGCGGTGAAGCGATCGGCGCCCGGCGATACGACGTGCAAGTGAACGGCATTGACGTGCTCGCGCCGGCTACGCCGCGCATCTGCCAGCGCGAGCAGCGTTACGCGCCGATCGCCCGCGATTTCGGGCGGTGCGAGATATGTGCTGCCGAGATGCACGAGCCCGCCCGCGTTCTCAACGGCGAGCGCCGGCACGTCGCCCGCATCGTCCGTCGGGGCGGCGGTGAAGCGCGGCAAGACCGGCACGCGCGCGCGGCCGCTCGACCATTCGAGCCCGGCGAAGTTCAGGGCGGAGTAGTCGTGCCGCCATTGCTTCGGCATGGCTTTGCGCCGCGCGCCGAGGAATGCGTGCAGCGCCCGTTCCCGCACGAGGGTATCGACGGCACCGCCGCCGCTCGCGCCCAGCTCATCGAGTTCGCCGATCACCGCCGCGAGCGCTGCGCCGGTGGGCGCAAAATCAAGCACCCCCCCGTGTACCCTTAGATGCGGACGTCGGCCTCCATTTGCGCTTGATCGCCACTCGCATCGACCCCGACGAAGGTCACGTGAAACGTGCCGTGATACACGCGCGCCCACCACGGCACGCGCGCCGAAGCGTAGAATACGCCGTCGCCGGCCTTCGGCACCGGCAACTTATACTTCATCACGCACGCTTCGAGCGCCGTGATGTCGGGCGTCGTATGAATCGTGACCGCAAACTCCGCGCCCGCGCGCAGATGATCGGGCGCGAACGTGACATCGAGGATCGCCGGGTTCGCAGCGGGCGCATCGACGTCGGGATCGGGAGCAATGCCGAGCAGTGCGAGGGCCGCCAAGCCGGCCATCGCGGTGAGTCGCAGCCGGGGCGCTCGTCTCCGCATTGTTCTCACCGTATTCCCAGCAAGAACGCGAAATCAAACGCCCGCTTCTCAGCTGCGCTGCGTAACGCTCGCGATCTGGTTGCGCCGCCGCCGGCGCGGGCGATGGGTACCGGTCGGCATCGGCCACGGACGCTGCGTATATCCGAAAAATGCCATCACGACCGCGGCCACGCCACCGGCCAGAAAAGCCAGCGGCGCACCGCGTTCTGCCAACCAACCGGCCAGTAGCGAACCCAATGGGCCCGAAGCGAGAAAAACGTAGTTGTAGAGCCCCGCGATCCGGCCTTGCAAGTGCATCGGGACCGCGAGCTGGACGATCGAGTTCGAACTCGAGGTGTAGATCGAGTAGCAGATGCCGGTCACGAACAGCGCGATCGAAACCCCGATCACCGTGCCCTGCGTCGCAACGACCAGCTGCGCGAGACCGAAACCGGCGGCGGCCCAAAGCAGCAGACGCCGCGACACGCGCTTGCGCGAAGCGGCGGAAACCGCGCCGACGAACGCACCAAGGCCGAACATCGACCAGATGAAGCCGTACGTTTGGGCCGTGCCGTGCAGCGTGTTGCGGGCCATCACCGGGAGGATGACTTGGAAGTTGATGCTCACGGTCGCGATGATGAACAGCATCGTCAACACGACCGCGACGGTCTTGGTCCGGCGCGCGTAGACGAGCCCGTCCTTGATCGACTTGATCAGCGGCGTGCGCGTGTTGCTTCCGGTCGGGAAGAACTCGTCGCGCCGCATGATCATCAGGGCGAAGATCACGGCGATGAAGCTGACCGCGTTGAGCGCGAAGCAGAGACCCACGCCGACCGAGGCGATCAGCACGCCCGCGATCGCCGGGCCGATGATGCGCGTCGCGTTGTTCAAGCTCGAGTTGAGCGCGATCGCGTTCGGCAGCTCGGCGCGGCCGACCAGTTGGATCATGATCGCTTGGCGCGTCGGGTTGTTGAACGCCATGACCGTGCCGCGCACGAACGCGATGGTGTCGATGACGGCGATGCTGTCGACGTGCATGTAGGCCACGACTGCCAGCGCCGCGGCGCACAGGGCCATCAGCGTTTGCGTGATGATGATCATGCGCTGGCGGTCCCAGCGATCGGCCAGTGCCCCGCCGATCAAGCCCAAGATCGCGTACGGCAGGTACAGAAAGAAGCTCAGCACGCCGACCGCTTCCGGCGAATTCGTAATGCTGAGGACGAGCCACGCCTGCGCTGCGTTCTGCAGCCACGTTCCGATCTGCGAGACCAGTTGCCCGGAGAAATAGAGCCGGTAGTTGCGGTGGCGACGTAAGCTGGCGAAGATCTGGGCGTCGAAAATGGAGAGCGCAGGCACTATCCGGGCAGTTCCTGAGGATTGCCCGTTTAGCCCGCTAGGATTCACGTTCCGTGAATCCGTTGCG
Source organism: Vulcanimicrobiota bacterium (assembly GCA_003164495.1). Lineage (GTDB taxonomy): Bacteria > Vulcanimicrobiota > Vulcanimicrobiia > Vulcanimicrobiales > Vulcanimicrobiaceae > Lustribacter > Lustribacter caenicola. The sequence goes on along the minus strand of PLTN01000229.1, from coordinate 97,691 downwards.
TTTGGGCTGCGCCCAAGCCGCCCGTGATCAGCGCAGTGCGGTGGCTGGGATGACGTCGGCGTACAGGCCGTCGGGCAGGCGGCCACCGGCAACGTTGTCGATCTCCGTCACGCCGTAGACGAGGCCGAGAAGGTGCCCGGCGGCGTCGAACACGCCGCTGCCCGAGTCGCCGGGACCGCAGCGGCCGCAGTAGACTTCGTACTCCAGCGCACCGGTCTGCTGGTCGGGCTCGGTCTCGCCCATGCGCCCGTAGGTCACGGTCCATCGTCCCTCGTTCGGTCCGCGCAATGCTGAAACCGGATGGCCGATGATCGTGACCGTACTGCCGAGCGGCGGTGCCGTGCGGGCGCGCACGACCGGCCGGGCAGCGCGCGCGCGACCGGCGTCGACCGTCAACAGCAAGAGCGCGGCGTCGACGGTCTCGCTGCGCGCGAGCACGCGAACGCGCGAACCATACATCGTGTACCCATCGAAAAACCGGACGATCGAAAACGGCCGTTCGGCGCAGTGTCCGGCCGTCCACGCTTCGATTCCCTGCGGACGCCGTGCGGTGATGACGGCGGCGCAGCGTTCGTATCCCGTCGGGGTATTCCACTCCACTTCAACAACGGACGGGCGCAGGTCGACCTGCGCCCGTGCCGCGGTGGCCAGCAGCATCGCGAGCATGCCGGCCGCACCGATCCGTAATCCGTGTTTTAGAAGTAGATCCACGCGTTCATTTGTCGTATGCGACGACGAGCTGATTTTGCTCGCCCAGGCCTTCGACCGTAACGGTCATGCGGTCGCCGGGTTTGAGGAACACTTGCGGTTTGCGACCCAAGCCGACGCCCGAGGGCGTTCCGGTGGCAACGATGTCACCGGGGTGCAGGCTCATGAATTGGCTCAAGTGACTGACGATCTTCGCGACGCCGAAGACCATCTGCGCGGTCGAGCTCGACTGCATCACCGCTCCGTTGACGGAGAGCTTCAGGTTGAGCTTCTGCGGATCGGGAACCTCATCACGGGTCACGACCCACGGGCCGATCGGGCCGAACGTGTCGCAGCTCTTGCCCTTGGTCCACTGTCCGCCGCGGTTGATTTGGAAGTCGCGCTCCGACACGTCGTTCGCGACGAAATAGCCGGCGATGTAGTCCAGCGCATCCTGCTCGCCGACGTACGACGCTTTGCGCCCGATCACGAAGCCCAGCTCGACTTCCCAGTCACCCTGCGTCGCGCCCTTCGGCAAGACCACGTTGTCGTTCGGCCCGATGATCGACGAGGTCGCCTTCATGAAGATCGTCGGCTCTTTGGGCAGCGCCATCCCGGCTTCGGCCGCGTGATCGGCGTAGTTCAACCCGATGCACACGTACTTGCCGACGCTGCCGACGCACGGTCCGATCCGCGTGCCCGCGGCGACGAGCGGCAGCGATTGCACGTCGATCTTGCGCAGGGCCGCGAGCCCGGCATCGCCGAGCGCCGTTCCGTCGATGTCCGCAACGTGACCCGAGAGGTCGCGTATCGCACCGGCGGCATCGAGGATGGCGGGCCGTTCTTGTCCGGGATCGCCGCAGCGTAACAGTTTCATACCGTCCAGTTCATGGACTACCTTGGCGATCCCGTCAAGGACGATCCGACGCGCCGCTTGGCGAACACAGCGCTCATGGCCAAAACTGCGACCGGCGCATCACCGATTCGGCGCCGGTCCATCACGGCGCGCTCGCTAGACACCAAACGCGTAATGCGGATCAGCAGCGGCGTCGATCCGGAACGCTTCGAAGGTCTCGATCCCGATGCGACGCTCGCGTGGCGCCATTACAATCTCGGCCGGCTGCTGTTGTTCGTCTTCCACGCGTTCGAGGCGCGGATGCTCGACAGCCATCACGATGCCGGCTTCGAGGACGTGCGCCAGGTGCACCTCAACGTGATGCGTCATATCGACGTGCCCAAAGGCACCCGCATCATCGATCTCGCGGCCCGCGCCGGCGTGACCAAAGGCGCCATGGGCCAGCTGGTCGAGGAGTGCGTTCGCCTGGGATTGGTCGAGCTCTCGCGCGATCCCGCCGACGGCCGGGCGAAGATCGTCAGCTACTCCAAACGCGGGCGCGAGTTCATGGCCGTCACGCGGCGCGCGGCGAAACGCATCGAAGGCGACTTCGCCGACCTGCTCGGGGCCAAGCGCTACGAGAGCATGCGCGCCGATCTCATCACCCTGCGCGAAAAGATCACCGCCCGCGCGCTCACGCGCTAGTCGATTCCTGCGCGATCAGGGTATCGAGCACGCGGCGGAAGCGCACGGCACCCGCGTCGATCGCGAGCAGTGCCGGCCGGGGCGCGTTCTCGCCCATCTCGGCGATGACGCGGGCCTGCTCTTTGATCACCGGTCCGTCCTGCAATTCAAAGGCCGCGCGACGGAGCTTCGAGATCTCGTCGCGGATCTGCGCGCTTTCGTTCGGGTCGGTTTCGCGCACGTTGAACCGCACCGCCGAAAACAAGTAGTGCGTGGTGCATTCGGTTTCCGGCGTCAGGATGTGGACGCCGTAGTATCCCGTGCCGGTGCTCTCCGCTGCGCCCGGCTCACAGACGCCCTGTTCGAGCAGCATGTTGCCCGGGGGATTCCACACGATCGCGTTCCACTTGTCGACGATCTCGACCGGACGCCCGTACGAACGCACCGCGATGCCCGGGATCGGCACGTTCGGTGAGCGCCGGCTCACGGTCACGGTGTTCCCGGATTGCGTGACCTCGGTCTTCGTGACCGAGGCCATCTCGACGTTACCGAGCGTGCCGGGATGCAGATACGACGCATGGCTCAAGTCGAGCAGGTTGTCCGTGATGAGTTTGTAGTCGGCTTCGAGCACGAGATCGCCGCGCTCGGTGACGTGCAACGGCGGCGCGCCCTCGAACACGCTGTAGTCGGGAATCAGCGCCGGATCGGCCGGCGCATCGCCCAGCCAGATCCACAGCAGCGTGTGCTTCTCGATCACCGGAAACGCGCGCACGACGGCGGCCGGCGGAATCTTCCCGTCACCATGCGGATTGAGCACGCACTTTCCGTCGGCGTCGAACTCGAGACCGTGGTAGCCGCACTGCAGGCGGCCGTTGGAAAGCACCGTGCCGAGGTGCAGCGGCGCGAAACGGTGCGGACAACGATCGATCATCGCCGCCGCCTTCCCGCCGGCGTCGCGAAAGAACACGACGTGCTCGTTGAGGATCGTACGCGCGGCCGGCGCTTGCGGTGCGAGCGCTTCGGCCCACATCGCGGCGTACCAGACGTTGCGCAGCCAGGGCGCGGGTGTCATCGCTTTACCCCTTGACGGGACGTGCACGTAAATAGTATGAGTACCATACTATTTCATCACACTGCACCGCGAGCCCCTGCGAGACTTGCGACCGCGCAGCGATTCGCGACCTGGTAGAAAACTGGGTTCTTTGGCGCGACTCGGGTGACTGGGACCGTTTCCGCACGCTCTGGCACGACGACGGCCGGATGTCGGCGACGTGGACGCAGGCCACGGTCGATGAGTTCATCGCGAGCTCGCGCGCCGCGCAGGCCAAGGGTCTGAACGTCATCCACTTTCTCGGCGGCCAGACGATCGATCTCGCCGGCGACCGTGCGATCTCGCAGACCAAGATGACGATTTCGCAGCGCGGCATGCTCGAGGGCGTACTCTGCGACGTCGTTTGCGTCGGGCGCTTCTACGATTTCCTCGAGCGGCGCGACGGCCGCTGGGGCCTCGTTTTCCGCCAGCCCATCTACGAAAAGGACCGCGCCGATGCAGTCGACCCGTGCGAACACCCGGCCATCGACCGGGCGAAGCTGGCCGCGTTCCCCGAAGGCTATCGGCACCTCGCCTATCTCCAGACGCAGGCCGGCATGACCGTGAGCATGGATATGCCGGGCAGGCTGGGAGCGGCCGTGGAGCGGCTCTACGCACGCGGCAAGGCGTGGCTCACCGGCAGCGCTTTGAGCGAGGGGTAGTGATAGCATGAATCGTCGTCGTGCCTTGGCACTTGGTGGCAGCGTCGCCGGCAGCCTGATCGCCGGCACCGGACGCGCCAGCGCGCAGAGCGCCGCCAAGCAACGTCTGCTCCTCAACGGCGTCACGATCGTCGACACGCACGACGGTACGCTGAGCCCGAACATGGCGATCCTCATCGACGGCGGCAAAATCGTGAAGATCGCACCGGCCCAAAGCATCGCCGCCGGCAACGCGCGCACCGTCAACGCGCGCGGCAAATTCGTGGTGCCGGGGTTCAATGATTACCACGCGCACCCGTTGAGTTCGAGCGATCCGGAGGGTAGCCTCACGCTGATGCTCGCCAACGGCGTCACGGGCTTCCGCGAGATGGCGTCGCAGCCCGAGACCCTCGTCGCACGCGCAAACGACACGCTGATGCCGTGGACCGACGTGCCGGAGCTGCTCGAGATCGCGAGTACCACCCTCGCCGGATCGAACGCGCGCACGCCGGAGATCGCGGTCGCCGAAGTGCAGAAGCAGAAAGCGCTCGGGGCCGACTTCATCAAAGTCATCGACACGCGCCCCGAGGTGTTCTTCGCGGCGCTGGCAGAGAGCACGCGGCTGAAGCTGCGTTTCATGGGTCATCTCTCGCCCAGCGTCAACGTACGCGACGCGGCGACGGCCGGCATGCGCTCGATCGAGCACATGGGCCCCCGCGATAGCATCCTGCTCGGGTGCTCGACCGATGAAGCCGCACTGCGCGCGATCATGGCGCAGGCGGCGCCCAAACCGCCGCCGGCCGGGCCTCCCACTTTAGCCGACATCAAGCGCGGGCTCGCGAATCCCGTCGTTGGGACGGATCCCTCGGATTTCGTGCGTTTTCAGCGCGTGATCGACACGTTCAGCGCGGCCCGGCGCGACGATCTCGCAGCGCATTTCGTCGCCGCCGGGACGTGGCAAGTACCGACGCTCATCCGCGTCCGCACGATGGAGATCGGCGAAGATCCGATCTACCGCAACGATCCGAATCTGCGCTACGTGCCGCAAGCGACGGTCGCGATGTGGGAAGACGTTTCGAAGCAATTCGCGGCGTCGATTCCGGTGAGCTCGCGTGCGACGCTCAAGAACCTCTACGCGTTGCAAACAACGCTCGTGAAGCCGTTCCACGACGCCGGCGTGCAGATGATGGCCGGATCGGATCTCGGCGGCGGCTTCGTCGTCGCGGGCTTCGGGCTGCATCACGAATTCGATCTGCTCGCGCAAGCCGGCCTTTCGCCGCTCGCCGTGCTGCAGATGACGACCCTCAACGGCGCGAAATTCCTCGGCCGCGAAGCCACGATGGGCAGCGTTGCCGAAGGGAAGAACGCCGATCTCGTGCTGCTGGATGCCAACCCGATTGCGAGCGTCGCGAACTTGCACCGCATCTCCGCGGTGGTGCGCGCCGGAGCGTACTATTCCGGCGATGTGCTCGCCGCGATGAAAGAACAAACCGCTACGCGCGTTGCGGCCGGACTCGCTTCGGCGCCCAATGCATTGCCGCTGTGTGCCTGTTGTTTGGCATAAAGGAGAACTCCATGATCCGGCCGCCGGCACTCGCGCGCACTGCGCTGCTCACCCTTGCCGTTTGCGCGTCCTTCACGTTCGCGGTGCCGCGCACGGCCACGGCCGATCTGCCGCCGTTGAAGATCGGCTTCCTCGGCACGTTCTCGGGTCCGTACGCCGACGAAGCCGCGCCGGCGAATGCGGCGATCGCCGCCTTCTTCAAGGAGCACGGCGACACGATCGGCGGACGGAAGGTCGAACTCGTCCGCAAAGACGACGGCGGTCTCTCGCCCGAGAATTCGCGCCGCTTGGCGCAAGAGCTCATCGTCAACGACAAAGTCGATCTGCTCGCGGGCCTGACGCTCTCGCCGAATGCCGCCGCCGTCGGACCGATCTCGACCCAAGCGAAGAAGCCGACACTGATCATCAACGCCGGCGGCTACGGCATCCTCGAACCCAACCCGTACTTCGCGCGCTTCAGCTTCACGACGGGTCAGGTGACGTATCCGCTGGCCGATTGGGCCGCGAAACAAAAGATCAAGAACGCCTACGTCGTCGTCCTGGACTTCGGGCCCGGCATCGATGCTGCGAATACATTTCGCACCGCGTTCACCGCCAAAGGCGGAACGATCGACGGTGAAGTCCACGTGCCGCTCGGCGTGACGGATATGTCGGCCTACGTGCAGCGCGTGCGCGACGCGAAGCCGCAAGCCGTGTTTCTCTTCCTCACCGTGACCGGACGGCAGTTCCTCAAGGCGTGGCAGAGCGCGGGCGGCGCGAAGAGCGGCATCAAGCTGCTCGCCACCGGCGATCTCACGCTCGAGAAGTTCTTCCCCGACGAGGGCGACAGCGCGCTCGGCGTCTACACCGCGATGAACTACTCGCCCACGCTCGACGTGCCGATGAACAAGAAGCTCACGCACGACATGCACGCGATCGACCCGAACGTCGAGTACCCGGACTTCTATACGGTCGCGATCTACGACGTGCTGCAAGCGGCCTATAACGTCGCGGCAGCGCAACCCGGCGGGATCGATCCCGACAAGACGATGACCTTGCTCCGCGGCATGAAGCTCGACAGCGCGCGCGGCCCGATTCAGATCGATCCGCAAACGCGCGATCTGATCCAGCCGATCTACATCCGGCGCGTCGACAAGGTGAACGGCCAACTCCAAAACACCACCATCGCCACCTATCCGGCAGTGAAGGACCCAACTGAGAAATGAACGCTGATCTCGTCCTCCACGGCGTTACGATCGTCGACACGCGCGACGGCAGCTTGGCGCCCGACATGGCGATCGTGATCGAGAACGGCACGATCGCGAACATCGCCGCAGCGAGCAGCATCGGCGCGAACGGCGCCGCGGTGATCGATGCGCGCGGAACGTTCGCCGTGCCCGGCTATAACGATGCGCACGCGCACCCGCTCAACGAGCCCGACCCGCAGGACGGGTTGACCCTGATGCTCGCCAACGGCATCACCGGCTTCCGTCAGATGTCGGGCACGCCCGCGCTGCTCGAAGCGCGCCGCGAAGGCCGTTTGATGCCGGCAGCTGATGCGCCCGAACTGCTCGAGATGTGCGGCGAGATCCTCACCGGCGCCAACGCCCGCAGCGCGGAAATGGCCGTCGCCGAAGTTCGCGCGCAACATGCGCAAGGCGTCGACTTCATCAAGATCATCGACGCAACCCCGGAGGTCTTCTTCGCCGCGCTCGAAGAGAGCACGCGCCTGAAGCTGCCCTACCTCGGACATCTTCCGCCCACTGTCGACGTCCGGAAAGCGGCGCAAGCCGGTTTGCGCTCGATCGAACACCTAGGCCCGAAAGACAGCGTGCTGCTCGGCTGTTCGACCGACGAAACGGCACTGCGCGCCGAAGCCCGCAAGCAGCCCGCGCCGGGACCGCGGATCTCGGGACCCATTCCCGTCAACGTCATCATGCGCGCGATCGCGAGCCCGCTCTTGGCCACCGACCCCACCGAATTCATCCGCTACGCCCGCGTTCTCGACACATACAGCGACGAGCGGATGCGCGATTTGGCCGCGCACTTCGTAGCCGCCGGCACGTGGCATTGCCCGACGCTCACGCGCGTGCGTACGATGGCGTTAGCCGACGACCAAGGCTATCGCAGCGACACCAACCTGCGTTACGTGCCGTTGCCGCTGCGACAGATGTGGGAAGATATCGCGCAACAGTTTTCCCAGCGGCTCCCGGCAGCGGCGCGCGAAACGCTCGCGCGGCTCTTCGCGGCGTTGGCCAAGCTGGTGCAACCGTTCAAGGTATCAGGCGTGAGGATGCTGGCCGGATCCGATTCCGGCGGCGCCGCCGCTTGGTGCATTCCGGGACCCGGTCTGCATCAGGAGTTCGATCAACTCGAAGCAGCCGGGCTCTCTCCGCTCGACGTGCTGCAGATGACGACGTCGAACGTCGCCGCGTTCCTCGGCCGCGAGTCGACGATGGGCAGCGTGGCACCCGGAAAGAACGCGAACCTCGTTCTGCTCTCCGCCAACCCGATGACGAGCGTGCAGAACCTGCACAAGATCTCCGCGGTCGTCCGTGCCGGCAAACACTATTCCGCCGCCGATCTCGACGCGCTGAAATCCCGCACCGAACACCGCGTAGCATCGGCCTTACCGTCATCAACCGCCGTCGGCCCACCCTGCTGCTGAATGAACCGGCAGAGCACGAGCATTGATTTCGTGTAAATCCGGAAGAAACTCGTTGGAGGGAAATGCACACCTCGGCCCTACGGCCATCGGCTGCGCTCGCCAACTATGTCATCCTGAGCGAAGCGCACGAAGTGCGCGCAGTCGAAGGACCGCCCCGAATCGTTGTCGCTGAGTACGGACGCCGAAGGGCGGACGAGTGGTGTAAAACAACCGGGCTGGCATAGCCCTGGCCGATGGGCACGATCTTTGTGCGTACCTCGACTACGCGCCCTTCGGCGCTCCGCTCGGCATGACAAGGGAAGGTTGCCCCGCAGTATCACACGTTGGCGTGAGCAACCGATGGCCGTAGGCCGAGGTGTGTCTCTCCTTACCACAACATATCTTCAGGCCAGCGTTACCCAAACGTCAGATCGCTACAGCTAGCTGAAGTCGGCGGCGGTGTAGCCGGACCAGCGCAAGGTGCGGCGGTGGTCGGCGCATTGGCCGGCGACGGCGCCGCGCGAAAGCTGTCGGCGCTGACGCCGGCGCGCGGCGCGCAGTGATGTTAACGTCATGGTAGCTGCGGCGGCGAGCGAAATGAGAAAGAGTGCGCGGTTCATGCGAACGACGTCTGTGCGGCGAGGTGGTATTTCGCGATCTTCGCATCCGGCAGGACCGAGGAGCAGTTCGTGTCGGCGTCCGGCTCGGTCAGGACCTGGGTGTCGGAAAACTCGACCTCTTTGAGCACGTCGACCATCGAGACGAAGTAACGAAAATTCTTCAAGGTCTTGGTCAGCTTTCCGTTTTCGATCAGGTAGACGCCGTCGCGCGTGATGCCGGTGATCGACGCCCGGCGCGGATCGACGACGCGTTCGTACCACGTCCGCGTGATCAGCACGCCGCGCTCGATCGAGGCCAGCAGCGCCTCGCGCGAACGCGAACCCGGTTCGATCACCGCGTTGCCGGGAAAGTTCGGGTGACCGGTGTTCGCCACGTGATACTTGTTGGCGCTGTAGGTGCTCGTGACGTAGCGGTCGACGACGCCGCGATCGATCAGGGTGAGCTTCTTCGTCTGAGCGCCGTCGTTGACGTTGAAGGGCGGGTTCGCGAACAACGGATGGCTCCAATCGTCGCGCAGCGTGAGGTGCGGTGAGAACAGGCGCTTTCCGATCCGCCCGACCATCCACGAGTCTTTGTCCTCGAGCACGTTGTCGGCACCCATGCCCTCGGTGAGCGCCTTCAGCGCCGCCGCGAAGGCGCTCGGCTCGAGCAACACCGTGTAATCGCCCGGTGCGAACGTTGCGGGCTCGAGCGCGAGCGTCGCCTTGGCCGCCGCGCGCTCGCTCACGCCCGCGGCATCCATGCGGCTGAAATCCGGCGAGTAGAAGGTCGCGAATCCGCTCGTCTTGGCCGCGATGGCCTTCAGCTGCAATCCGCTCATCGTTCCGGTGAATGCGGCCCGCACGCCGAGCGAGTTGGCGACGGCCGACGTGGTGGTCTGGGTCGTCATGAAGCCGGAGGATGAAAGCTGCGCGGATTTCAAACGCGCGAACACCGGCAGCAGCTTCTCGATCCGGTCGTCCGGCGTTGCATCGGCCGTCGCATCGAAGTAACCATGGGTCGCCGGCGCGATCGGGGCGGCCTTCGGCAGCGAAACGAAGCCGCTATCGGGCGGCACGCGGTGCGCGATGTCGCGCGCTTCGGCGACGATGCGCTTGATCGAGTCCGGGCTCGCGTCGTCGGTCGAGATCGAGGCCGACTTCTTGCCGGCGAAATACGTCAGCGTGATCTGCGTCGAGACCGCATCGAGGTTCTGGATCACGTAGTTGCCGGCGAAACGCGCGTAGGACGCATCACCGATCGTGACGGTCACCTGCGCCTGGTCGGCGCCGGCGGCCGCTTTCAGCACCGTTTCGGCCAGCGAGAGCGCGCGATCCCGATCAAGCATCGCTCTTCACCCCGACCGTCACCCCGCGGAAGCGCGCCGCACTGCAGGCCTGCGTCGTGCGCGAGATCTGCTCGGGCTCGCCTTTGCCGCAATTCGGCGTTCCCCACACGACGAAGTCCTCGGGGCCGCTTACGCGGTCCATCGAGCCCCAGAAGTGCGGCGTCACGCCGGTGTAGGTGGGTTGCTTGAAGATGCGGCCGCGTTTACCGTTCTTGATCTCGTAACCGATCTGTGGCCCGAACTGAAAGTTCAGCCGGTGATCGTCGATCGACCACGAGCGCATGCCGGCCACGTAGACGCCGTCCTTCGTATCGGCGATGATCGATGCCAACGTGCCTTCATGTGGGGCGAGGACGATGTTGGTGATGCGCACCATCGGCACGCACGACCAATCTTGCGCGCGCGTCGACGCCGTTTGCACGAGCCCCGTTTGCGCCGCCGTGTCGCGCGAGGTAAGAAACGCGCGCAACATACCGCGCTCGATCAAGGGCACGCGTGCCGGCTTCACGGCTTCGTCGTCGTAGCCGACGGTGGCCATTCCCAGCGGCAGCGCGTTGTCGACGTAAACGTCGAGTAATTCGCTGCCGTAGCGCAGCTTGCCGATCTGATCCGGCGTTGCCCACGACACGCCCGAAAAATTCGCTTCCCAGCCCAGCGCGCGATCGAGTTCGAGCGGATGACCGACCGACTCGTGCAGTTGCAGATTCAGCACGCCGCTATCGAGCACGAGATCGCGCACGCCCGAAGGCAACGCCGGCGCGTCGGCCAGCAGCACGGCTTCGCGCCCGTACTCCGGCATGAGCGCGTGCAGGCCGGCGCGCTCGACGACCTCGTAGCCGCCGCCCTGATAGAGGGCAAAATCGCCCGGCCCCCCGCGCATCTGCACGTCCTGATCGCGGCCCAGCGCCGAGACGCCGCAGCCCGCTCCCGCCTGCCGCAGCATCTGCGTGACCGCGCTGCCGGTGGTCGAATAGAACTCTTTCACCGTCGTCCAGATCGTCAAGAACGCGTATCCCGCGATGACGCTCTTCGCAACGTGCCCGGCGCGCTCGGCCGCGAGCAGCATGTCGGCGCGCGCGCTCAACCCGACGCTCGCCGGATCTTTGGTCATCGGCGTCTCGAAGTGCGCGACGACCTTCTCTTGCGGCTGGAGCGCGAAAACGCGATCGGCGATCTTCGTGCCGGACTTCGCGAGCGCGGTCGCGCGCGCGGCCGCAACGTCAAAGGCAGCGTCGTCGAAACGATCGCTGCCGAAAAATCCCCAACTCCCGTCGATCAGCGCGCGCACGCCATAGCCGGCCGACGTGACGTCGGAGGCCTCGCGCACGTCGCCGTTGCGAACCGCGACGTCTTCCTGGCGGACGGTCCAGAATTGGACGTCCGCGTACTGAGCGCCGGCTTTACTCGCGGTATCGAGTATGCGCGCGGCGCTCGCCGCGTACTGGGCCGTTAGGACAGAACGAGTTCGGGCGTACGTGCCGGGATGCCCAAGATCTTTTCCGCGTTACCGGCAAAGATCTTCGCCTGGACTTCTTCCGAGAAACCGCACTCGCCGAAGAAGCGCAGCGCATCGGCCGGGCTCCAGCACGGGTAATCGGTTCCGTACATCACGTGATCGGGGCCGAAGAACTCGACCGCATACCGCATGCCGAGCGAGTGCGGCGTGACCGTGTCGGTGTAGAAGCGCTTGATATACGTGCTGGGCAATTCCGGCAGATTGGCCTTCTTGCCGTTCTTGTCCATGCGGCCGGCCTGATACGGCAAGGCACCGCCGGTGTGCGACATCACGAGCTTGAGGTTCGGATGACGCTCCATGACGCCCGAGAAAACCAGTCGCATCGCCGCGACGCTCACTTCGATCACGCGGCCGAGGCTCAGGTGCAGCGCACCGCCGTAACCATCGGAGAGCATGTCGGCGAACACCGCGTCGGTCGGATGCAAGAACAGGGGCAAGCCGAGTTCTTCCACGCGATCGTAAAACGGTTCGAGACGTTCGGCATCGATGCGCGGATCGGCACCCACGCTGCCGGGCAAGTTCACGCCCATCAGACCGAGCCGTCCGACGGCATCCTCGAGCACTTCGAGCGCGACGGCGGTGTCAACGAGCGGCACCGCGGCGCTGGCCCAAAAGCGGCCCGGAAATTTTTTCATCGCGCCGGCCATCTCTTCGTTCCAGTGGATCGCGGCTTCTTTGCCTTCCGACACCGGCAGGTACGAGAAGTGCACCGAGAACGGCCCGATCGAGCCGAACGCTTCGATGTAGTGGCCGAGGTTGTCCATGTGCTCGAACTGTTTGTCGAGATCGAACCACTCGGGCCACGGGCCGAGCGACGAATTCTCTTTACCCGGCGTAGGGTAATAGCGGTAGCCGCCCTTGCCGTCGGCTTCTGCGCGCGGGTATCCCTTGCGCTTGCACAACGCGTCCCAAACGGAACGCGGCCACCAGTGGAAATGTGAGTCGATGATGCGCACGCGAGGCCTCCTTACGATGACAGGAGCGGACAGAAAGTCGTCGGAAACCATGTTCCCCACGCCGCACTGATAAACCTCATTTACTAATAGTAAATTGACGTTGCAAGGAGTCGAGTTCATGACGGATGTCTTCTCGCGCCGCGAGCTACTGGCCGGAAGTGCAGCCCTCGTCCTGGCGGCCGGCAGCCCGGCGCTCGCCCAAACCAAGCCCGACACGCTGAACGTCGGGAAGGCGGTCTTCTCGTCGTTCCCGTTTGCCGCGCTCGAAGTCGGGATGGACGCCGGCATCTGGAAGTCGCTCAACCTCGACATCAACAGCATTGCGTTCAAAGGCGATGCTCAGGTACAGCAGGGCATTACGGCCGGCACCGTCGACGTCGGTTTGGGTTCGGGCCCGTCGATGGCGTACCGTTCGAAGGGCGTCCCCGGGATCGCCGTGGCGGTCATGGCCGGACGGCCGCTCGATATGGCCCTCGTCGTTGCCAAGGGCAGCGACATCAAGACCATCGCGGCGCTCAAGGGGAAGCGCGTCGGGGTGACGACCGCCGGCTCGCTGACCGACTGGCTCGCGCGCCAAATTTCCGCCGACCAGGGCTGGGGCCCCGACGGCGTCGACGTCGTACCGCTGGGCGCGATGGAAACGCGCATCAGCGCGCTCGGCACCGGGCAAATCGCGGCGTCCGTGCACGACCTCACCGAGGCCTACGAGATCGAGCGCGTCGGCAAGGGCACGATCCTCACGCTGTTCGGCGATATCGTCAAGAACTTCGACACGCACGTGATCTTCGCGCACGACAACCTGATCGCACAACGGCCGCAGGTGCTGCAGCGCTTCCTTAAAGGGTGGTTCACGACCGTCGCCTACATGCGCAAGAACAAGGAGGCCACGATCAAGACGGTCGCGCGCGTGCTGGAAGTCGACGAAGCCGTGGTGGCCAAGTCGTACGCGCCCGACATGGCGATGATGTCGAGCGACGGCACGTTCACGCAAGCCGCGCTCGACGAAGTGCGCAAGTCCGTCGCGGATCTCGGGATGTACGATCAGCCCCTCGACCCGAAAAATATGTATACCACCCGCTTCGTGCCGGTAAAGGTCTAATTTGAAAACGACGACGCTCGGCAAAGAACGCCGCACGAAACTCGCCGCGGCGATGACCGCCAACAGCATCGAAGTCCTCGTTGCCTACGGCAACGCCTGGCAAGGTGACTACCTGATGTACGCCAGCGATTTCCCGATCCTCGAGGGCCACGGCATGGCCGTGCTCACGCAAGACGGCACATGCCGCCTCTACCTCGACAGCGCCAGCGAAATCGATCGCGCGACGGCCGAGACCACCGGCATCGAGGTCCGCTTCAGCCGGCAGATCGGGCGCGACGTCGCGGCCGACCTCAAGGCCCGCGGCAAGGTGCGCATGGCGGCGGCACCGCTCGGGTTCGTTCCGTTCGCGCTGATCGAAAATGCGCCCGGCACGATCGAAGACGGCACGCCGATGGTGGATCTGTGCTTGATGCACAAGACGCCGGCGGAGGTCGACCGCGTGCGCAAGGCGGCGCAAACCGCCGACGAAGCCTACGTCATCTTCCGCCAAGCGGCGCAAGAAGGCCGCAAGCAGTTCGAGGTGGTGGCCGAAACCGAATCGTGGCTGCGCAGCCGCGGCGTCGCCGACAACTTCATGCTGATCGGCTCCGGCGGCACCGACATCTACAGCGTCACGCCGCCGTCGAATCGCAAACTCGCGAAGGGTGACAACGTCATTACCGAGTTGACGCCGTCGATCGAGGGCTATTACGCGCAAATCTGCCGCACGCTGGTCGTCGGCAAGGCCTCCGACGCGCAGAAGCGCGCCTACGACATCTATATCGAAGCGCTCGAGGCCGGCATCGCCGCGGTGAAGCCGGGCGCCCGTGCTTCCGACGTGGCCAAAGCCGAGAACGACGTGTTCCGCAAATACGACATGGGCGAATACGTCACGAGCGCCTACACCCGCGTGCGCGGGCACGGCCTCGGGCTCTTTGCCGATTCGAAGCCGCACATTCTCGAAGACGTCCAAATCGAGTTGCGGCCGGGCATGACGTTCGTCGTGCATCCCAACACCTACAACCCGAACGTCGGCTACATGATGCTCGGCGATTCGGTGACGGTAACCGAAACGGGCTGCGAGGTCTTCACAACCACGCCGCGCGTGCTCTTCGACGGAGCTGCATGATGCGCCGCGGATTGATCGAGTGGTCGAAGACCGAACTTCCCGAAAGCGTTTTTGATGCGCGGATTGCCGCGATGCGCACCGCCATGGCCGCATCGAACATCGATACGCTGGTAGCGTACACGAACTTCACCCGTCCCTCGGCCGTGTCGTGGCTGTGTTCGTTCATCCCGTACTGGTCCGAGTGCGCGCTGGTGGTGCCGAAGTCGGGCCCGCTCTCGATGGTCTCGGCCGTGTCGCCGCGCGGCAAACCGTGGATCCAGTCCACGACCTACAGCGACAACTTGCTGTTCTCGCCGAAGATCGGCCCCGAAACCGCCCGCGTTCTCAAAGAAGCGTTGCCGTCGGGCGCAACGGTCGGGGTCGTCGAACTCGATCAAATTCCGGCGGCCGTCGGCCTCGCGCTGAAGACGGTCGGCGCAAAACTCGTCGACGCGACCGATGCGTTCGTCACGGCACGCGCCGGCGGCGATGCGGCCGGTTCCGCGCTCGCCCGGATCGCTGCCGGCTTCGCCCACGACGCGCTGGCCGCGTTCGATCCGAGCGCTACCGACGCGACGGCCGTCGTCGCCGCGGTCGATCTCGAAGCTCGGCGCCTCGGCGCCGAAGAATCCTACGTTGCGATCGCCGTCAACGTGCGCAAGGATCGCCGCCTGGTGCGTCTCGAGGGCCCGGCGACGCTGGCCGATGAGTTCGCGGTGCGCGCAACGATCGCATACAAGGGCACCTGGGTCCGGATGGTGCGGACCGTGGTGCGCAACGACACCCAGGGCCTCGTGGCCAAGGCAACGGAACAGTTTGCCGCCGCCGTTGCGGAATTGCCGAAGCTCGAGAAGTTTGCGGCGATGGATTCCTACCTCATCGAAACCGCGCGCACCGCACAACCGCTCGATGCCGTCGCCGGCTCGGCGATTACGCAGGCGCAGACGATCCCGGCCGGCGGGCTCGTTACCGTGCAAGCCGTCACGGTGGTCGACGGAACCCCCATCCTGCTCGGCGCACCGGCCGGCGTTTCCGGGGCGGGCAAACCCGGCGCATTTCTCGTCGCACCCACGTTCTAGGAGATTCTTTGTCACTCGTTCTCGCGCTCGACATCGGCGGCACGTTCACCGACCTGGTTGCATTCGATCTCGCAACCGGTGAGATCCATCAAGCCAAGAGTTCGACCACCCCCTACGACCTCGCCGTCGGCATTCGCGAGACGCTCATCAAGAGCGGCTTGCCCATGGCGACCGCCGAGACGTTCATCCACGGTTCGACCGTCGCGATCAACACCGCCATCGAACGGACCGGCGCGCGCACGGCGCTCGTCGTGACCGAGGGGATGCGCGACGTCTACAAGATCGGCCGCGGCAGCCGTCCCGAAGCCTACAACATCTTCTTCAAGCGCCCCGTGCCCTACGTCCCGCGCCACCGCACGCTCGAGATCGTCGAACGCCTCAACGCCGACGGCGAAGTCATCACGGTACTCGACCGTGCAAACGCGGCCGGGGTCGCGCAAAAACTCAACACCGACGACATCGAGTCGGTCGCCGTCGTCTTCTTGCACTCGTGGGCCAACCCCGATCACGAAGCCGAAGTCGGCGCGATCATCGCGCGCGAGGCACCCCAACTCTACCGTTCGCTCTCGCACGAGATCCTGCGCGAATATCGCGAGTACGAACGCACGTCGACGACCGTCCTCAACGCCTACGTCGGCCCGCGCGTGAAGCGATATCTCGGCGATCTGGAAAACTTGCTCGGCGAATTCGGCTTCAACGGCCGGCTCCTGATCATGCAGTCCAACGGCGGCACGATGACGCCCGAGACGGCCAAGCGCGTTCCGGTGAACATGATGGAGTCGGGACCGGTCGGCGGCATCATCGCGGCGGCCGAGATCAGCGGCAACCTCGGCTACAAGAACGTGCTCGCGTTCGACATGGGCGGGACGACCGCCAAAGTTAGCCTCGTCCAGAACAGCGAACCATCGATCGCTCAGGGCTACTACATCGGCGGTCTCGCGAGCGGTCATCCGGTCATGCTGCCGGTCGTCGATATCATCGAGGTCGGCACCGGCGGCGGCAGCATCGCATGGATCGACGAAGTCGGCGCGCTGAAGGTCGGCCCGCGCAGCGCGGGCGGTCATCCCGGACCCGTGTGCTACGGACAGGGCGGCACCGCACCCACCGTCACCGATGCCAACGTCATCCTCGGACGCCTCAGCCCGAGCCGGTTTCTCGGCGGCGAGATGCCGCTCGACGTCGAGGGCGCACGCGAAGCGATTCGCACGACGATCGCCGAGCCGCTCGATCTCTCGATCGAAGCTGCGGCGCTCGGGATCATCAAGATCGCGGTCGCCGAGATGTCGCTGGCCGTGCGCGGCGTGTCGGTCGAGCGCGGCTACGATCCGCGCGATTTCGCGATGGTCGGCTTCGGGGGTGCGGGCCCGCTGCACTCAGCGCAGATCGCACGCGAACTGCACGTCCCCACCCTGATCATTCCGCGGGTACCGGGACACTTCTCCGCGCTCGGCATGCTGATGTCGGACCTGCGCCACGATTACGTGCGCACGTACTACAAATCACTTGCCGACACCGACTTCGACGAGTTGCGTAAGATCTTCACGTTCATGATCGACGAAGCCCGGGAGCTGCTGCTCAACGAGGGCACTGCGCCCGAAGCGATCGCATTCCAACGCTTCCTCGACATCCGCTACGTGGGTCAGGAATTCCCGATCCAGACGCCGATTCCCGAAGCCGCGATCGCGAGCAGCGACATGGCCTCCATTCGCACCGCGTTCGACGAAATTCACGACCGCCGCTTCGGCCACCACGCACCGACCGAGGCCGTAGAGCTCGTCAACGTTCGATTGACCGCAACGGGCAAGCGCGAACGCTCGCGCTTCCCGGAATTGCCGCCGGCCACGACCGACGCGCTGATCGCCCACCGCAAGGTGATCTTCGACGATTCGCTCGAGGGGATCGACTGCGCGATCTACGATCGCGAGCGGCTCGGACCGGACGCGCGCGTGAGCGGGCCGGCCGTCATCCAGGAATACGCATCGACCACGGTTCTCTTTCCGGGCGATGAGATGCGCGTCGCTCCCAGCGGCGAAATGATCATCACGATCGGAGCAGCAAAATGACCGTAACGGAAAAAGTCCGGCTCGACCCGGTCACCCTCGAAGTGCTGCGCAGCGCGCTGCCGGCGATCGCCGACGAGATGTCGGTCGACCTCCAGCGCACCTCGTACAACATGATGATCTACGAAGTTCGCGATTACTGCTGCGCCGTGCTCGACGTCGAGGGCCGGTTGCTCGCGCAGAACATCGGCGGCGTCTCGCACTTCGTCGCCGATCTCGGCGTCGTGATCAAGGATTGCGTGAACCGCTACGGGGTCGACGGCTTCGCGCCGGGCGACGTGGTGATCACCAACCACCAGCGCGTCGCGGGACAGCACCTCAACAACGTCTGTATCCTCACGCCGTTCTTCTTCGAAAACAAACTGACGGCATTTGCGATCGTGCGCGCGCACTGGGTCGACGTGGGCGGCAATAGCACCGGTTTCGGTGCCGGCACGTCGATCATCGATCCGTGGCAAGAAGGGCTGCAGTTCGATCAGATCAAGATCTACGAGGGCGGTAAGCCCGACGAGAAGATGTTGCGGATGATCTCCGACAACATCCGCTTTCCGGAGTCGTCGATGGGCGATCTGCGCTCCCAGATGGCCGCGTGCACGCTGGCCGAACGCCGGCTCGAGGAACTCTACACGCGCTACGGCGCGGAGACGATCCAGATCGCGATCGAACGCATCTTCGACGACGCCGAGCGCAAGTGCCGCTTGATCGTCGAGCAGATTCCCGACGGCACCTATCACGCCGAATCGTTCCTCGACGACGACGGCGTGGAGCATGGCAAACGCGTCCCGATCGTCGTCGACGTGATCGTAAAAGGCAGCGACCTCACGATCGACTTCACGAAGGGCTCGATGCAAACGCGCGGCGCGATCAACGCCCGCACGCTCGCCGGCGCCTACATCGCCTACAAAGGCCTCACCGGCGCACTCGAACCGGTGAACGAAGGTTCGTTCCGCGCCCTCAAGGTGGAGATTCAAGAGGGCAACTTGATGATGGCGCAGTTCCCGGCGCCGATGTCGTCGTGGAGCCGCATGCTGCCGACGGTGGTCGACACGATTCTGACGTCGCTCGCCGATGCCATGCCCGATCGCATTCCGGCCGCAACGATGGGGACGCTCGGTGGCGCTCTCGCGTTCTTCGGCCGGGATCCGGTGAAAAACCGGAACTTCGTGCTGCAAACGATCGAAGGCGGCGGCTGGGGCGCGCGGCCGTGGGAAGACGGCGAGTCGGCATCGGTATCCGTGTGCCAAGGCGACGTGCGCAATGCGCCGGTTGAGACGATCGAACTCAAAACGCCGGTGATCGTGCGCAAGCGTTCGCTGCGCGAAGGTTCGGGCGGCGCGGGCGCGTTCCGCGGCGGGCTCGGCATCACGACCACGATCGAGAGCCTGGCCGAAGGCCGCTGGTCCTCGAGCCAACAGGGCCGCACGATGTTTCCGCCCTGGGGCATTCACGGCGGCGGTTCGGGTCTGGTCGGCGAGGCCTACGTCAAGCCGGCCGGCGAGGCCGATTTCCACCGCGAAGATCCGTTTCGTAAGCTGCTCGCGCCCGGCAGCAGCGTGACGATCATGACGGGCGGCGGCGGGGGCTGGGGGAATGCACTCGACCGCGACCCCGCGCACGTGCGGATGGACGTCATCGAGGAATACATCTCGCGCGATGACGCCCTCACCGTCTACGGCGTGGTCATCGATGCGGCGAACGACGTCGACGAAGCTGCGACGACCGCACTGCGCGCACAACGCCGCGCGAAAGGCACGTAACGTCATGGGAAAAGCCAAGCTTCGCCATCTCGCGCTCTTCGCACGCGACCCGGAAAAACTCGCGCAGTTCTACATCGATACGCTCGACATGGCGATCGTGCCGGGATCGGAAGGCACGACCGCGCGCTACGTGACCGACGGGTACTTCACGCTTGCCATCTTGCCGCATCGCTTGGCCGGCTCGGCGGCAACCGGGCTCAACCACTTCGGCTTCTCCGTCGAGAGCACGGACGCGGTATCGGCGAAGATGGTCGCACACGGCGTGGAATCGCCGAAGGAACGTCCCGGCGACCGGCCGTTCGCGGAATATCGCGCGGTCGATCCCGAAGGCAACTGGTTCGATCTTTCCCAGCACGGCTTCGACACCGTCGAAACCGGTGACGAACGCGCTAGCGCGGCGACCCGGCGATAAACGACGATGCCTCGATCCGTTCGGGGATGAACTTGTACTTTACCGACGCATCGATGTAGGGCTGAACGTCTTTCGGATCGAGCGTCGCGGCGAAGGTCTCGCCGGGCAGGCTCGCGACCACTTCCGGCAGCGCGCCGGTGAAACGCGCAACGAGCGCGACGCTTTCGGCGTGATGCGTGTTCAGGTAGATTCCGGATTGCGCCATCGCTTGCGCGAAGTGCGCCACCACGTCCGGGTTCTTCTGCGCGAAGTCGCGCGTCGTGAAATAAGCGGTCAACAGAAAGCGCTTCGCGATCGCCTCCGACGACCAGCCCAGCACGCGCGCCTTCTTCTCCGAGACGGCCTGGGTGAGATACGGGTTCGCCAGCGTCACCGCGTCGACGCGGCCCGAGGCGAGCGCGATGAGCCCTTCGGGCGGCGGCAGCTCCAGAAACTTGACCGTGCTGGAATCGCCGCCGTTCGCGTCGACCCAAGCCATCGTGGCGAGCTGCAACGAACCCCGCACGCTCTGTACCGAGACCGTCTTCCCGTTGAGGTCGCGCGCGCTCCGCAGCGGTGAGTCGGCGCGCACGATCGTTCCGGTGACGGGGGAGGCGACGTTGTAGAGCGCCGACGGCGCGACCAGCACGATCGGGATGCCCTTCGAAACCGCCGTGATCAGGGCAGTGAGGCTCGACTTGCCGATGTCAACCGCGCCGCCGAGCACCGCCGATGCCACGGCGGAGCCGCTTCCGTTGGGGATCAGCGTGACGTCGAGGCCGACCTTGCGAAACATGCCTTGCTCTTGCGCGAAGAGACACGCCGCGGCGTCGGCGTCTTGGGCCGACGCAACGGTGAGATGGCGCAGCGGCGGCGTTTGCGCCGCGGCCGGCCGCGCGAGCAACGCGGCCGAACCCAGTGCGAGAAACGCACCGCGCGGGATGCCGGCCCGCATCAAGCCAGGTTTTCCAGCAGCGGCAAGCTGCGCACGCGTTTGCCGGTCAGCGCGAAGTATGCGTTCGCCACCGCCGGAGCGACCGGCGGCGTGCCGATTTCGCCGCACCCCGATGGTGCGGCCATACTCGAAACGATCGTCACGTCGAACGCCGGTGCGTCGCGCATGCGCAAGATCTTGTACTTGTCGAAGTTGCTCTGATCGGCCGCACCGTTGGTAAACGTGATCTTGCCCGACAGTGCGGCCGAGAGGCCGTCCAAAAGAGCGCTCGTCACCTGCGTTTCGATGCCGTCGCGGTTGACGGGCATCCCGCAGTCGACCGCAACCCACATGCGATGTGTCTGCAGACCGCCGTTCGGCGCCGACACTTCGGCGACCAGCGCCATCCATGTGCCGTCCCAGACCACGAGCGCTACGCCGCGCGCGCGGCCCGGCGGCACGGTACCGCCCCAATCGGCACGTTTCGCGGCGAGCTCCAGCACGTTGCGTGCGCGCGATCCTGCGGGCAGCATCGCCAAGCGAAACGCGACCGGATCCTTGCCGGCGGCGTGCGCGAGCTCGTCGATGAACGACTCGGTCGGGAAGAAGTTTCCGTTCGCATACGGAGCGCGCCACGGGCCGACCGGAATCTTGATGTCGAGGTGGTGAAAGTCGACCAGCAGGTTCGGTATCGTGTACGCGAAGTCACCGGTACCGCGCAGCACGCCCGGATCGACGCCGTGATCGAGATTCGCCGCATCGCCGCGCGCTGCGATCGAGGAGAGCGCGACCGTGTGCACGTACGCCGCGATCGTTCCATCCGCGTTCAGCGTACCCGCCAGCGCATTGACGGACCCCGGCCGGTAGGGATCGTGGCGGATGTCGTCCTCGCGCGTCCAAACCGTCTGTACCGGAACGCCCGCACCTTTGGCCACCTCGACCGCGTCGGCAACGTAGTCCACGGCTAGCCGCCGGCCGAAGCCGCCGCCGAGGAGCGTCGAGTTCACCGTCACGGCGTCGACCGGTACTCCGGCGATCTGCGCGGCGATCGCGCGCGATGCCGTCGGCACCTGCGTCGGCGCCCACACCGTCACCCGGTCGGCGCGCACGTCGGCCGTCGCGTTCATCGGCTCCATCGGCGCATGTGCGAGATACGGGACGTCGTACGTTGCGCGCACGACTGTGCCGTTGCCCAGCGCTGCGCGCGCATCGCCCGTGCTCTTGACGACGCCGCCCGGCGTCTTGACGAGGTCGTGCATCGTCGCGAGCATCGCAGGCGTCGATGCATTCGCGTTCGGGCCGTGTCCGAACGTCGCGTTGAGCACGCGCCGGCCCGCAAACGCCGCCCACGTGTTGTCGGCGACGACCGCGATGCCCGACGACACCGCGAACACCGCGCGCACGCCGGGAACGCGCAGCGCCGCGGCTTTATCGAACGACGTGACCGTGCCGCCGATTTCTGGCGCCTTCTCGATCGAAGCGAACTTCATGCCCGGCACGCGGAAGTCGAGTCCAAAGACCGCGCTGCCGTTGGTCTTCGGCTTCACGTCGAGCCGGCGCGGACGCGTGCCGATCAACGTGAACTGATCGGGCGTCTTGAGCGCCACATCGGTTGGAATCGGCAGCGCGGAAGCGGCACCGATGAGATCGCGGTAATCGGCGTGCTGTCCGGATGGTCCGAGCACGACGCCGGCACGAGCGCGGCACGTCTTGGGATCGATCGACCATCGATTCGCGGCGGCACTGATCAGCATCGCTTTCGCGGTCGCGCCGGCTTGGCGCATCACCGGTGCCATCTGCTTGATGCTTTGACTTCCACCGGTCGACATCGCGTCGCGTCCGGGCGGGTTGTAGCGCGTTTCGGCCGGCGCGAGGACGAAGCGCATGCGATCGAGCGGGAGTTCCAGCTCCTCGGCCACCAGCATCGGCAGCGAGGTGGTGACGCCTTGGCCCATCTCGGCCTTGTTGACCATGACCGTAGCCGAGCCGTCGCTCTCCATGCGCAGCCATGCAACCGGCGACCAGCCGGCCGTGGCAGCACCGGCCGCGCGCGGCGCCTCGAGCCCGAGGGTCCAGCCGGCCCCGGCAACCGCGACGATGCGGAGAAAATCCGTGCGAGCAAGCATGATCGGTAGCCCTCCGGGAGAGAGGTTCACTACACCGTGGCGAACGTCTTCTTCGCTGCGAGCGCTTCGGCCGCGTCGTGAATTCCGTTGAAGTAATTTTCCCAGACGATCAAGTTGATGCGGCAGGCTTCGACGATCGCGTCGACCATGTTCAGCTCTTCGGCGTACGTTGCGACCGTTTGCCAACCGAGGTTCGAGTGATCGATGTCGGCCTCACTGTGCACGCTCCAAAACGCGAGCTGGGCGTCGTTCAAATCGAAGAGCTTGCGCCACTCGTCGCGCTGACCGCCCGACCAGCCCACCTCGCGCTGGCGTCCGTTGCCGTAGCCCGGCACGTTGACGCGTTCGGCGCACGTGTTCGCCATCAAGCCTTCGAGCCAGTGGCGGTTCTTGGTCAGCGTTTCCCACGCGAGCCAGCAGAGCTGCGTGCTCGGCAGCGGCGTCGCGGCGCGAATCTCGTCGCGGTCCATCCCGAGCGCGACGCCGAGATCTTCGATGATCTCCCAGTGCGCCTTGCCCGCGCCGAATTCGTTGTCGGCGATGAGCTCCTGCGCCGACGCGCCGATGATCCGCATGCGGATTTCCCAGTGCGGACAGTTCGTCGCGACCGCGAGCTTGTGCACGCTGTTGCGCTGGCGCGTGTTGAGGCGATGCTGGCGCACGAACATCTGCGCGCGCTCGAGCGTGGTCGGGGTGTTGAAGAACCGGCAGCGGCGGGCGAAATCGTCGACTACCGCGTCGAGGCGTGCAATGACGTCCATGAAGTGCTCCTTACGGGTGCGCGAGCGGGGTTCCGCCCGCGTCGCTCACGACCTGGGTGTCGCCGCCCGTCGCGTTCGCGTCGTAGCGAACGACGTAGAGCGACTTGTTGTCGAGCCCGTGCTGGTCGCCGAGCCGGAAATTGTACATCCCGAGCGCCCCCGGAAAGTCGTGCAGCGCCTCGATCCAATCGCGAATCTGTTGCGCCGACGCGTTCGGCGGGAGCGCGCGCAGCGCCGCGACGACGATCTTCGCCTCGTCCCAGCCGAACGCGTGCGCCGCGCCCGGATGGAGCCCGGCCGCTTCGAGCGAGCTATAGAACTCGTCGATCGTCGCGCGCAGCGGGTCCTTGGGCGCACGGTCGCGCTTGGCATAACTGGGGAACACAATCCAGAGCCCCGACTTCGGCACGTACTGTTTGAAGCGCGCGATGAAGTCGGGCGCGATGTTGGTGGCGCCGGTAAAGAGCGGGAGGTCCACGCCGGCGTCGGAGAGGCTGCGCAGCACGGTGCCGAACGGCGCCCCGGTCGCCGAAACGAAGAGCGCCTGCGCCCCGCTATACTTGATCGCGCTGACTTGCGCTGCGATGTTGATGTCCTGCACGTTGAAGAGCTGCTGCGTCGTCAGGGTGATCGCGTGGTTGTCGGGCTCGGCCAGCGCCGCGTCGATCGCCTTCGCGTTGTCTTGGCCCGAGGCGTCGTTGGTGCGCAAGATCGCGACCTTCGTCCAACCGCGAGCGCGCATGTAATGAAACATGACCGACTCGACGTGCACGACCAGCGGCAGCGTCGCAAAAACGTAGCTGCCCTTTTCGGGAAAGATCAGCGGCGTCAGCGCGTAGAGCACGGGGCCGTCTTTGAAGAACGGCATCATCGCGGCGGTTGCCGGAGCCAGCGTCGAACCCAGCATCACGGCGGGCTTCTGCGCGAGAATCGTGTTCGTGAGCTGCACCGCGGTTTGCGGGCTCGAGGCATCGTCGTAGATCTGGAAGTGGACCTGCATGCCGTGAATGCCGCCCGTGCGGTTGGCGAGCTTTTCGTACGCCTGGATCGCGGCCATCTCATCTTGTCCGGGAGATGCCGCCGCGCCGGTCTGCGAGAGGATGACCGGGATCGTGTACGTTGCGCTCTGCGCCCGTCCCGGAACGGTCGAACCCGCGAGCGCGAGTGCGAGGATGAACGCTGCAAGCGATACCTTCATGCGCTTCCCATTTCGCGCCGGCCGACGTGCTCCTAGTCCCGAGGGAACGCGACCGGTGTGTCGTATGCCGGACGAGGATGTTCCGCATCGCCGTCGCGTGCGCGACGATTTTGATTGTGTTCGCGGGCGGCACCACGCGCGCCGCCGACTGTCCGCCGCTGCCGCCACCCTACGACGGCCCGATCTTCGACGCAAACGTGCAGTCGTGGAATCCGAACGTCGGCAGCGTGATTGATGCGCTGCAAGCCGCCGGGGTCAAACGCATCGCCTTCTTCGCCAACAGCCGGGAAGGCGCCGGAACACCGACCGCTCAAGCGGTCGCCGCCCTCGCGCAAGCGCATCCCGACGCGATCGTACTCGGCGCGCCGAAGATCGGCTTCATCACCGAAGGCGATCTTCCGCACGACTACATCGCAGACACGGTCAACGGGGTACGCAACGGTACGTACAAATTCGTCGGCGAGATCCTCTACACGCACGGCGACAAACCCGATCACAAACCGACCCGGGGCGGCCAGATCTTCGTCAACCCGCTGGGTGCCGGAACGAAGGCGCTGCTGACGCAGCTCGCAAGTTCCAACGTACCGGTGCTGACCCACTTCGAAGCATGGGCGTGGGACCGCGATCGCGCCAACTTCGACAAGCTCTACGCCGCGTGGCCGCAGCAGCGCTTCGTCCTGCCGAGTTTGGCCTACGGCTCCCCCGACAAAGCCGACGCGATGCTCTCCGCGCACCGCAACCTATGGGGGATCATCTCGCGCCTGGTCGACGGCCGCTACGAGTTCGTCGATCCGGCCAAGGCGGCGAAATTGGGGCCGTCGATGTTCGATGGGTGCGGCGTGTTACGGCCGGACTGGCGCGCCGTCCTGATCGCGCACAGTGACCGGCTGATGTACGGGTCCGACTTCTACACGACCGGGGGCGTCGACTGGTCGGGCTACGCCATCGTGATACGCAAATACCGCCGCATCGCCGGGCAATTACCGCCGGACGTTGCGGCCCGCATTTCCTGGGACAACGCGGCGGCGCTCTACGGGTCGCCGTAGCAGGGTAAGCGCCGCTTCCGGCGCATTTTTCGGCGATGGACGCTGACGCAAAAAAGACCGCTCTGCGAATGATCCCCTACGGTATCTACGTGATGACGACGGACGACGGCAAAGGCAACCTGTCGGCCGCAACGGTGAACTGGGTGACGCAGGCATCATTTGCGCCGCCGCTGGTCGCGATCGGTGTAAAGGCCGATTCGCACGGCCGCAAGGCACTTGCAAAGGGCGCGCACTTCGGTTTGTGCATGCTCGGCAAGGATCAGAAAGACGTGGCCTTCGCGTTCTTCAAACCGACCGTCGTCGAGGGCATGAAGCTCAGCGGACAGCCCTACCATAAGGGCACGACCGGCGTGCCGATTCTCGATTCGGCCATCGCCGCCGTCGAACTCAAAGTGACCTCGATCGTCGAGGACGGCGACCACCACGTCGTCGTCGCCGAAGTCGTCGAAGCGCACGTGATGAAACCGCCGGCGGGACGGCCCGACAACGCGATCCTCGAAATGAAAGACCTCGGCGACACGATCTTCTACGGCGGCTGAGTCAGGTGATCGACGGCACGGCAATCCGGCGGGTTCCCCTGTTTCGCGACTTCGGCGACGATGAAGTCGTGGGCATCGCGGCCACCGTGAGCGATCGCACCTACCCGAAGCACGACTTCATCGTGCGCGAAGGCGATCCCGGCAGCACGTTCTTCTTCCTCGTGTCGGGCTCGGTATCGGTGTGCCGGATCATGCCGGACGGTCGCGAGATGATCCTCGCGATCCTCAAGGACGGCGACTTCTTCGGTGAGATGGCGATGTTCGACTCATCGCTGCGCAGTGCATCGATCAAGACGCTCACCGACGTTGAGGTCGGGGCGATCCGCTACAGTGATTTTCTCGTGCTGCTCGATGAGAACCCCCGCATCGGACGCTCGCTCGCGATCGCGCTCTCGGAACGCCTGCGTGTGGCCAACGCGCTGATTGCGGCGACGACGTCGCAGGACATCCGCGCCCGCCTGGCCTCGCTGCTGCTGAATCTCAGCTCGCAGTTCGGCGAGCCGGTCGACACCGGCACGCGCATCTCGCTGCGGCTGACCAATCAAGAGATGGCCAACATGATCGCGACCACGCGCGAAACGGTCAACCGGACGTTGAATCGTTTCTGGGATGAGAAACTCGTCGACATGCGCACGGCGCACCTCATCATCGCCGACCCCGACCGGCTGCGCGCGCTCGTTCCCTAAACCGGGCGGCTTGGGCGTAGCCCAAACGCGAAGGATTCATGGAACGTGAATCCACTAGGCGCGCCAGATCAGCGATGACGCGGCCGTCTTCTCGAGGCCGATGTACTTGGTCGAGAAGTCGAGGACGGGCTGTAACCAGTCCGGGCCGATCGGCATCTCGCCGTAGAGCGCACGCGGGCTTGCGCGGATGACGTCGACGGGAACCGGACTGTAGCGCGCGAGGATCGCGGCCGACTGATCGTGGTTGCGATTGGCCCACGTTGCGGTTTGCAGCATGACCCCGACGAAGCGCCGCGCCGTATCGCGATTGGCGTTGAGCCATTCGGCCTTGGCATACCAGCCCGTGACCATGAAGTGTTTGCCGACCGGCGCGAGCGCGTCGCCGATGATGCGCACTTGTCCCTTCGCCAGCGTCGTGAACGGTTCGACGAGCAGGGCCGCATCGATACGCCCCTGCGCAAGCGCGGCCGCGACGCCGCCGAACGGCAACTCGAGCAGCTTCACGCTCTTTGCGTCGCCGCCGGTGGCATCGATCCACGCTTCGATCGTCACTTGCGAGAAATCACCGAGACCGTTGACCGAAACGACTTTGCCGTTCAGATCGGCGCCGCTGCGGATTGTCGAGTTTTGTCCGGTCACGACCACACCTTGCGGCGGCGGACCGGTGTAGATGTTGCCGAGCGCGATCGCGCGCAGATCGTTGCCGTGATGGTAGGCTTGCGCGATCGGTACGAGGCTCCCGGCGATCACGTCGAGCGAGCCGCCGATCACCGCGGCCGTCATCTCGGTGACATTGCGCAGCGTGGTGATCTGGTCGTTCAGCCCGGCGGCGCCGAAATAGCCCAGGTCGTGCGCGTAAAAGTGCTGCGCCGTTGCATCGGTCGCCGCCGTACCGATCCGGATCGTTGCCGGATCCGCGGCCCGCACGCACGCGGGCGCGGCCACGGCCGCACCGAGGGCGGCCAACAGCGCTGCGCGAGAGCATGAAGACATCGCGTTCTCCCTCGGTTGACTTTTAGCAAGCGGAGAGGCTAGACTCCTCGTTAGAATTCTATCGTTCTCGTTCTATCCGCCCCGGGAGTATGAGTAGATGGACAAGTTGCGCTATTACCTCGGGCACAATCGCGGCCTGCAGATTCTCGAAAGCAACGGCGCCGCGCCGCGCCCCGTCGGATCCGCATTCGAGAACAGCACGCTCGAAGACCTCAAAGGCATTCCGGGCAAGCCGGAGGTCATCTTCGCGGGCGTTGCGTTCGAAGGCGGCTATCGCTCGCGCGACGCCGGCAAGACGTGGGAAAAAGTCCTCGACGGCGACGTACGCACGTTTACCGTCGACCCGCACGACGAACGCATCGTCTACGCCGGGATCGGCCCCGTGCGCTTGTTTCGCAGCGACGATGAAGGCACGACGTGGGAACCACTCGACGGCATCCTCGACGTTCCGCCCGAGGCCAAAGAGAAATGGGACGTCCCGCCTCCGTACCGCGGGAAAGAAGAACCCCATGTGCGCCACATCCACATCCACCCCGATGATGCGCGTCAGATCTTCGTGCTGCTCGAACACGGCGGCTGCCTGCTGAGCCGCGACGGCGGCACGACGTGGGCCGATCGCAGCGACGGTATCGACTACGTCGACATGCACATGATCGCGAACTATCCGGGCAGCCGCGACCGTTACTACGTGTCCTCGGCGCAAGGCTTCTACCGCAGCGACGACATGGGCGCCCATTGGTATCGCGTCGAGAACGGCATGCCGTGGGCCGATAAGCCGGCGTGGTGTTACTCGCACGAATGGCAGTTTCTCGAAGCCGGCGGTCATCCGCGCATGGTCGTGTGCGGCTCGCGCGGATCGCCGGGCGTGTGGGCGCTCGACCACACGAACCCCGACGGACACATCCTCGTGAGCGATAACGGCGGCGACGACTGGCGCGTCGTCACGCACGATATCGAAAAATGGGTGCCCTGGGTCCTGGCGCCGCACCCCGGCGATCCGAACACGCTGTACTGCGGCATGGGCAACGGCGCGCGCGGTTACTTCGTCAATACGAAGACCACCGGCGAGGGAGCATTGTATGTCTCCCGCGATGCCGGCGAAACATGGGAACCCGTGATCCCCGCATCGCCCACCGTCCTGACCGCGCTGGTCACGTATGCCTAAGATCGCGGCGGTCAAATAGCGCACGCGATCGTGCAGGTCGAGCTGATCGGGCTCAACCTGCCGTACCAGTCGAAGATCCAGTTTCGCTCTTCGCAAGGCGCGAGCAGTGCGTATACGCTGCTGCGCTTGACGACACGCGACGGGACCGCCGGCATCGCCGAAGTGACCGGGATCGCGAACGTTGCCGACAGCGATGCGGCGGTCTTGGCGGATCAGTTCGACCGCTTCTTCCGTCCGTTGCTCGAAGACGCCGACCCGCTCGATCACAACGGGCTCCTCGTCGCGCTCGAACGCGTCCGCGGTGCGGCAATCGCCAAAGCGTTGATCGATACGGCGCTGTGGGATCTCAAGGGCAAGCTGCTCGGGCAGCCGGTATGGCGGCTGCTCGGCGGCGGACCGCCGCGGCCCGTTCCGGTCACGGCGATTCTGTTCGGCGATACCCCCGCCGCGATGCTCGACGATGCCGAGCGCACCGTCGCGCGCGGTATTCGCGCGCTCAAGGTCAAGCTCTGGCGTCATTCGATGGATGACGTAAACCTGGTCCGCGACATTCGGGCGGCCGTCGGCGCTGAGGTGTTGATCTACGCCGATGCCAACCACGCCTATTCGGAAACCGAAGCGCGCACGCTGTTGCCGAAGCTCGCGGAGTACGGCGTCGCGCTGATCGAGGATCCGTGCGCCCTGCCGGTAGAGCGCCTGGCCGAGCTGCGCCGCGCGTTGCCGATCGCGCTGCTCGGCGAGATTCCGATCGACTCGCTCGCCGCCGCACAACGCTACATCGCGGCGCAAGCGGTCGGAGCGATAAGCCTGCATCCCCGGCGCACCGGCATCAGCGAGACGCTGAAGATCATCGCGCTCTGCGAAGCTGCCGGTTTGCCCGCGATCGTCGGCACCGACCTCGAATCGCACGTGGGCGCGTTAACGCGCGCGCACCTGCGCGCCGCGATCCCCGCGCTCGAGCCGTGGCCGAGCGAGATCCAGTTCTTCGAACGGCTCGCCGGCGACGTGCTGACCGAATCCCTCAGCGTGGTCGACGGCGCGATCGCCGTGCCCGACCGGCCCGGCTTCGGCGCGACGCTCGATGAAGAAAAACTCCAGCGTTACCGCGTGAGGGGCTAAGCGGATGGAAACACCGCGCGTCGCGGTCGTCACCGGCGGTGCAAACAACATCGGGCTCGAGATCGTTCGCCGGCTGGCTGCGGGCGGGATGGCGGTCGTCTCGGTCGACTGGGATGCCGCGGCCAACGCGCGTGCGAGCGCGTCGGTCTCACCCGGCGGGAATATCCGCTTCCTCACCGGTGACGCCGGTACGCCGGAAGGTGCGCGACTCGGCATCGACGCCGCGATCGCGAGCTTCGGCCGCTTGGACGTGCTGTGCAACAACGCCGCGCTGCACCCGATCGAGGGGATCGAAGAGCACGCGCTCGAGTCGTGGCGCGAAACGTTCCGCGTCAACGTCGACGGCACGATGCTCTGCACCAAATTCGCGTTGCCGCATATGCGCCGCCTCGGCGGCGGCTCCATCATAAACATGGGATCGGTCAGCGGCCTCGTGCCGTACGCGCTTGGAAGTGCCTATGCCGCGTCCAAAGCCGCGATTGCGACGTTCACCAAAGCTTCCGCTTTAGAAGCCGGACCTTACGGCGTGCGCGTGAACTGCATCTGCGCCGGGTCGATCCTGCCGAACGAGCGCGCCGACAGCGAGGCGCTCCCGGCCCACATTCCGATCGGCCGCTTCGGCCGTCCCGCCGACGTCGCGCAACTCGTCGCCTACCTCGCATCCGATGCCGCAAGTTACGTGACCGGCAGCGTGATCGTGCTCGACGGCGGCGCGACGGCGGGACGGGTACGCGCGAGCGAGAAATGACGTGCGATGATTCGCGATAGCGACGCCTATAAAGAATATATACGTTGCATGGTAGGCGAGATCTATTGGGAGTCGCCACCGGCCATGTATCTCTTTCAGCGCGAGTACATGTCGCGCGAAGGCGCCTTGCTGTTTGCGCTCGAGCACTGTCAGTTCACCGATACGTTCCCGCGCTGGTTCGGCAACATCATCGCCAACTGTCCGTTCATCGACGCCCGCGCGTACATGATCGAGAACATGTTCGTGGAAGAGGTCAAGGACCCGACGATCGACGTCGGTCACAACGAGAGCATGTGGATGTTCGCGAAAGCGCTGGGCGCGAGCGAGCAGCAGATTCGCGAGTACGTCCCGATGATCGTGACCACCATGGCACTGCACTACTTCGACAACGTCTCGCGCACCAGACCGTGGCTCGAGGCGTTCGCTGCCATCGCGTGCCTGGAAATGCTCACCAATGCGCCGCTCGCGGCACGTTACGGCCAGATTCCCGGCAACTCATCGAAACCGTGGGCGAAGCTCGGCTTGCAGCGCGAAGCGATGTCGCACTGGTCGGCGGCGGAACACGCCGACCACGGCGTGGGCGAAGACGGTCCGGGTCACGGGGAAGATGCGCTCGCGCTGCTGGCGCGCTATGCCGTGACGGAAGCGGATCAAGATCGTTCGGCCGCGGCGCTGCGCGAATCGATTCTGGTGCACAAGTATCAGTACCACCAGATCGGGCTCGCGGCCATCGAACTCTACAAACTGAGCGTTTGATGCCCCGGGTCATTCCGCCGACAACGCGGTCGCTGCTCGTGCTCGAAATGGCCGCGGAGCTCGCGCTCGGCGCAGCACCCGCGCCCGTGCGCCAAGCCAAGGCCGTCGTCGACTTCGGCGGCGGACGCGAGATCGCGCTGCTCGGCTCGAGCACGATCGCCGGCATCGAAGCCGTCGCCTCACGCGAGGTCGCGCTCGCCATCGTGAACCCATCGGCGACGCTGACGCTCGCCTACCGCGGCAACGGACCGTTTGCCGCGCCGTTACCGCTGCGCACGATCGCCGTGCTGCCCTCGCGCGACCAGTACGTCTTCGCGGCGCACCCGCAAACCGGGCTGCGCTCGTTCGCGGACATCGCCGCGAAGCGGCCCGCGCTGCGGATCGGCGTGCGCGGCGACCGCGCCCACTCGCTGCACTTCATGCTCGACGACATCATGCGCGCCAACGGCTTCACGCGTGACGACATCCTGGCGTGGGGCGGCACGTTCCGGTTCGAGGGCGTGTCACCCGATGCGGGCGCGCCGAAGTTTCGCGCGTTCCTCGACGGGTCGCTCGACGCGATTTTCGACGAAGGCGCCGACTCCTGGATCGGCGCGGCGCTCGACGCGGGGATGACGGTGCTTTCGCTCGCCGAACCCGCCGTCGCGCAACTCGAAGCGCTCGGCTACCGGCGCGCCGTGATCCCGCAAACGCGGTATCCGAAGCTCCCGTCCGACATCCTGACCGTCGACTTTAGCGGCTGGCCGCTTTTCGTGCGCGCCGATTTGCCCGACGCCGACGTCGCACAGATCTGCTCGGCCCTCGCGGCCTGCGTCGAACGGATCCCCTGGCAAGAAGATGCGCCGCTCTCGCTCGCGCGGATGTGCCGCAACGCCGCCGACGCGCCCTATGACGTACCGCTGCATCCCGCGGCCGAACGCTGTTGGAAGGCGCTCGGCGTCCTCTGACTAGTTCAGCCGCGTGAGTTCGATGTTCAGCACGTCGCGGATGTAGACTTCGACGAACTGCGGTAAGTAAACGCTCTCGGACTTTGCGAACTGATCGAGCAGCTGCTGGTTAGGACCATCGGTGAGATGCACCATCCGCCACTCGTTGAGGGGTTGCGTTTCCGTACCGGTTGCGACGTGTTCGACGTGAAAGATCGGCTGACGCGTTCCGGCGTGCAGCATGACGCCGTCGTCGCCCGGCAGCTCGGTGGCGCCGATGAACGTGACCTTGCCGTTGTCCGGGTTCACGCGGACTTGTTCGAGGACGAGATCGTATCCCGGGACGAGCCGTTGGCGCTGCCGCGAGCGGCGATAGAACGACTGGTGCCCGTTGCCGAGATCGCGCACGTTCCACGTTCCGGCGCTGCATTCTTCGACGACCGCGGCGATGTAGATATCCGGACGGAACGCCTTGCGCACTTCCATGTCCCAGAGCTGCGTGCGAGTGAACGTGAGCGGACGGCTCAAGCGGTAATGTTTCGCGAGCACGGCGTTGACGTCGACCGGCGGGCGTTCGGCGCGGGTGTTGCGCGGGTCGGCCCACGCAAGCGCAAACGTCTTCTCATGGTCGAGTTCGGTGGTCGCACTCATGGGGCGGGCGCTTTCGCAGGGGTCCGGCCTAGTCCTCGCGTGACAACGCAAGCCGATGGGAGTAGGGTGATGCCCATGAGCTCTGCGATCTCCCGCGCGGCGTGGCTCGGCGGCAGCGCCGCGGCCATCCTCACGTCGACCGCGCCGCGCCCGTCTTACGCGGCGGATCTGATTCCCTTGCGCGTCGGCGTCCCGCCGACCGATGCGACCGGCGAGGGTTTCTACGGCGTCGACAAAGGCTTCTACAAAGACGCCGGGCTCGACGTCACGCTCTCGACGATGTTCAACGGGGCGGCGATGAATGCGGCGCTAGCGGCGGGGTCGCTCGACATCATCACCGGCACCGTGGTACCCGTCGCGCAAGCCTACACGCATGGGATCGATTTGCGCGTGGTTGCGCCGGGATTGATCTACGATCGCGGGCAGGGTCAGTCGGTCGTCGTTGTGACCTCCGCGACGTCGGCGGTGAAGACGGCGGCGGATCTCAACGGCAAGACCGTGGCGGTGAACGGCCTCGGCGATCTCACGCACCTCGCCCTCTTGCAGTGGCTCGGCTCGAACGGCGCCGACGTGAAGTCGGTGAAGCTGATCGAGGTTGCGTTTCCCGCCGTCGGTCCGGCGCTCGATCAAGGCCGCATCGATGCGGCGTTGCTGGTCGAACCATTTACCACGGCGCTGAAGGTTAAAGTGCGGGTCATCGGCGACACGATGCCCGGCATCGGTCCGCGCTTCATCGGAACCGTCTGGGTCGGCAAACTCTCGTGGCTCACGCAAAACCGCGACGCCGCCCAACGCTTCGCCGCGGCCACGTTGAAGATCGCAGCGTGGGCCAACGCGAACAACGCGGAATCGGCAACGATTCTCTCGCGCTACACAAATATGAGCGTGGCCACGATCAACTCACTGACGCGCGCCGTCTACGACACTAGCCCCGCCACCGGCGCACTGCTCCAACCGGTCATCGACGCGCAAATCAAATACTTCGGCATCCCCAAGCTCGCCGGGGCCAGCCTCATCTGGCCGTAGCGCCGTTCGCCCCCCGTCATTCCGAGCGGAGCGCCGCAGGGCGCGCAGTCGAGGAACGTGCCGAACCCGTTGCGTTCAGCAGTGCAATGCCACAGCGGTTGTTTACACCACTCGTCCGCCCTACGGCGTCCGTACTCAGCGACAATGATTGCGGCGGTCCCTCGACAAGCTCGGGATGACATAAAAAATAACCGCTTCCACAACGGGAAAAACTCGCTGCCTACAACGGGAGCGTTAGCGCGAGCGGAGTTCGGCGGTAACGGTGTTGATGAGACGGCTGGCGATGCTGAGGCCGGCCGGAGGGAGCTGGGGGAGCGCGTCGACGTCGAAAAACCGCGCTTCTTCGATTTCGATGCCGTCGGGCGTGACGTCGCCGCTCACATACGTCGCGGTGAACGCAATCATCAGCGAGTGCGGAAACGGCCACGACTGACTTCCGAAGTAGCGGATGTCGTTGACGCTCACGCCGACCTCTTCGCGCACTTCGCGCACGATCGTTTCCTCGAGCGTTTCGCCCGCCTCGACAAACCCGGCGAGCGCGGAAAACATCCCCGTCGTGTTGCGTTTGTTGCGGGCAAGCAAAACCTCCCGGCCGCGCACGATCAGCACCATGATCGCGGGTGAGATACGCGGGTACGCGTGCAGATCGCAAGCCGGACAGATGCGCGCGGGTTCGCCGGCGACCCGCTCGGTCGGCGTGCCGCAGGCGCCGCAGAAGCGATGCTCGCGATCCCACGTCAGGAGCTGCGCGGCACGGCTGGCCATCGCGAACGCTTCCGGGCCGAGTTCTCCGAAGACCGCGCGCAAGCCGATGCTGCGCAGGCCGGGCGGCGCTTGCGGGTCGCGTAACGCCAGCGCATAGCACGTGCTGCGCCCACGTTCGCCGATGCAGATCGCCTCATCGAGCGAAGCACTCGCGCCGAGCGCGGCAAGCGACGGCAACGCGTCGCCGGTAACCACCAAGTCCTTGCCTGCGAAGGCGAAGATCAGCGGGGCGCCGCCGGTTGCGCGCGGTTCGATGGAGACGGCGAATTCCTCACCGGCGGTTTCGTTCATGATGGTACGGTTGCAATCACGGCGTAGAGGGGATCGTACGGCCGGCGGGGCGAGGCCACGTGCTCGATGCCCTTCCAGCCGGCGATCTCGAAGTAGTTCGTGACCAGCTGCACGTGTCCGCCATCGTCGAGAACCTGCCAGATCGCGACCGCTTTGGTTGGAAAGCAGCGGTTGGAAAACGTCACGATCGCGTGGCCGCCCGGACGCACGACGCGCGCGAGGTTGCGCAGCACGACGATCGGATCGGTGAGGTACTGGATCGAGACGCAGATCGTCGCGGCATCGAAGCTTGCATCCGCGAACGGCAGGCCGGGCGACGCGTTGAGATCGTGCACGACGAACGCATCCAGCCGCGGATTCGCGGCGAGCTCTTCGGCATTCATGCCGAGACCCGTAACGCGCGCGTACGCCACGTCGGGCGGG
The DNA here is from genome assembly GCA_003164495.1 of Vulcanimicrobiota bacterium. Classification (GTDB taxonomy): domain Bacteria; phylum Vulcanimicrobiota; class Vulcanimicrobiia; order Vulcanimicrobiales; family Vulcanimicrobiaceae; genus Lustribacter; species Lustribacter caenicola. The sequence goes on along the minus strand of PLTN01000229.1, from coordinate 61,518 downwards.
AGGTGACTCACCCAACTGCTCATCAGATCGAGGATCTCACCGCCGGCCGGAAGATGCTCTCGATGCAACCGCACGACGTCGGTGATCGCAACCTCGTCGATGTGTTCGACGAAGCGCGGCTGCACGTAGAATAACCCGTCCGGCGATTCGTCCGATCGCGCGAATGCTTGCGGTTCGAGCACCTAAACAGCCTCCGGAAGTTGATCTTCGATGTAGCGGCGCAAGTGCGTGAGGCTCTCGGCCGCGATCTTGGGGCCGTTCCGCGCTTTGGCGAGAACGAAAGCGCCCTGCAAAACGGTTTGGGTGAAGAGCGCGAGGCTTTCGGGCGTCCACGGTGCGTCCGGCGCATACTGCTGCTTGGCCAGCGCCACGTCGGCTGCCACGTTGGCGGCATGGCTGCTGATGTAGGTGTTGCAGGCATCGCGAATCGCCGGGTGCGTCGCGTAGGTGTCTTGCACCATCGTACCCAGAAGACACGTGAATTCCGGCAGCTCGCCGCGCAACAGCGCCGCGCGAAAATCGATGTAACCGAGCAGCCGCTCGCGCGGATCGCTAGAGCGATGATACGGTGCGGCGGCAAACGCCGCGTCGGTGGTGGCCGAGAAGTAGGCGGCGGCAGCCAGCCCAAGGTCTTCCTTGCTGCTGAAGTGATGGAAGAAGCTGCCCTTCGTCACCCCGGCTGCGAGGCAGATATCGTCGACGGTCGCGGCGGCGTAGCCCTTGGTCCGGATGACCCGTAGGGCGGCGTCCAGCAGCTTGGTCTTTGAATCAATAGCCACTGCCCGGCATAATACCAACTAGTTGGTATGGACTCAACCGGCGACCGCAGCCCTACTTCTTCTTCACGTTTTTGCGCAGTTGCTGAATGAAGTCGAGCGTGCTCGGCTTCTTTTCGGCCTTCGGCGCCAGGCTCTCGGCGCGCACGAGGGGCTGCGGCAAACCGAGTTGCAGGTGCTTTTGCGCGATCGTGCGCATGTATTCGTTCTTCGTCTGCACGTTCTCGATCAGCGACTCTTCCGAATCGACCAGGATCGAGAGCCGCGCGGCGGGGTTGTCGAGCACGCCGAGCCGCTCGGCAAACGTGCGGGTTTTGCGCGCAACGCGCAGCGCTTGCGCCGTGGCGACGCTTGCCGACTGATACGTGGACCACTCGAGAACCGCACGCAAATCGGCGATACACGCGGCGACTTCGGCGTCGCCGTCCTGCGGCGGCACGGCTTGCAGGCGCAGCGCGATCGCATCGATGCAGCCGAGAACGACGGCGAGATCGTTCGCCCCGCCGGGCCACTGAGTCCACCGCCGGCCCGACGCGGTAATGCTTTTTCGCAGGCCATTCGCGAACGCGACCGCTTTCGCGGCAGCGTCGCTCGAGTTTTGCTCCATCCTTGCCGCCCCTACCTCAGCGACCGCTTCGCGTGCCGTGAGCATCGGCCCCGCGGGGGCTTGATCACATGAGGCGAAGCAGGCCGCCGGAGGATAACAACAATGTATCGGATGCAGCGGATCATGCCCTTAATCGGGGCGACGGTGACCGGCCCCCTCGGCGTCATGCACTTGCCGCGGATGTGGCTGAAAGGCGTCTACTCGGCAGCGGGAATGCTGTGGGAGGGATACTTCGACAACTATAAGGGGTTCAATCAACAAGTCTGCGATGGCCTCGGCCTTGAGCCCGACGCGTGGTTTGCATACCTAGCCACGATGCCGACGTATCCGAAAGCGGAAGACTACGTGCGGGCACACGCGACCAAACTCGACGCCGCGTCGATCGCGGCGCTGAACGCGAAGATCTCGTCCTTCGACCGGCCGGAAGAGGGCGCTGCCGCGACGCGCGCGCGCACCGGCATAACCGACACGACCGTACGAAACAGCGCGCTGCTGATCAACTACGATGACTGGCTCACCGCGCATGAGGAACTCCTCGCGCACGAAGCCGACGGCATCGAACCGCTCGTTCCAATGGTCAGCTCCGGGGAAGTCGGGATCGCCGGCATTCCGCACCTGCCGCGCATGTGGATGAAGGCGCTGCTCTCGGCCGTGCACGCGCTGCCGGCCGAGTGGAAGACCGGCGTCGTCTGCGGCTTCGACAAACGCTGCGCCGACACGATCGGGCTCGACCTCGTCGCGACGAGCGCGTACATCAACAACGAAAAGCCGACCTATCTCCAGTTCGAAGCGTGGGTGCTCGACCATATCGCCGCCCCCAGCGCCGCGACCAAGGCCGAGTGGGTCGCGCAGTTCAACGCGATGCAGAAAGCCGAGGCGCAGGCCGCCGCGGAAGTCATCGAGAGCGGCGCGACCGATCCCAGCTTGCGCGGAACGATCTTGCTCAACGACCTGGTCGACTGGAAGCATATGTACGACCACGTGGTCGCGGCGCGGGTTACGCGCGCGTAGACGCGGCCAGGTCGAAGGCCTTGGCGGAGAACGGTTTGAGGCGCGTGAGCTCCGGCAAACTCTCCGCCGAGGCCCGCAGGGCATCGTCGTGATAGATCGAGCGCGCGAGCGCGAGATCCTGAAGCGCGGTGCCGACGGATTTGAAGATCGCGACGTCGCCGCCGGCATGAGCGGGGATCCCGTCGCGCCGGGCTTTCGAGAGCGCGACGATGCGCGCGGGATCGAGCACGCCGGCCGCGATCGTTTCCGCGATATCGGCTGATTCGAGCTGCACCATCTGCGGATCGTCGGCCACGACGACCGTAGCGCGCGCGACCGCCGCGTGGTCGAGTTCGCGCAAGTCCAGCCGCGTCGATCCGATCGAGAGCACGACGCATCCGGCGGCGAGATCCTTGCCGTCGATGACCGGGGCTTTCGCCTTGGTCGCCAGCACGACGACGGGCTGACCGCGCAGCGCCTCGCCCGAACTCCCGGTCGCGGTAACGGTGATGCCGAGTTCGTGCGACATCGCATCGGCAAAGCGCGCGCGGCGCTCAGCGTGCGGGCTGAACACCGTGACGTTCTTCAGCGGCCAGACGCCGGCGAGCATCCGCAGGTGGCCGACCGCCTCGAAGCCTGTGCCGATCAGGCCGAGCGACGTCGGCGGTGCTTTTACCATCGCGATGCCGGCGAGCGCGGTCACCGCTGCCGTGCGCACGCGGGTGAGTTCATCCGCGTCGAAGAGCGCGAGCAATCCGCCCGTCTTCACGTCGTAGAGCAGCACCAAGTAGCGGTTGCCCAAGCCTTCGACGAGCGTCATGACCTTCAGGCCCATCACGTCGTCGAGCACGGCCGGCATCACGCGGATGAAGCCGCTGCCGGTCGGGGTGTCGATGCGCGGCGGCAGTTGCGTCTTGCCGTCGGCCTCGGCGTCGAAACCGGCCGCCACCGCGCGGATCGCAACGTCGGCCGAGATGCTCTTCTCGAAGAATGCCCCGTCGTAGAACAGCGTCACGCAGAACGCCCGGCGGTGACGAGTTCGGCCGATTCAAGCGGAAAGCGTCCGGCGAAGAACGCGTCGTCGGTCTCCGGCAGCTTGAACCCGGAGCGCACGAGACCGGTGCGCAGCGCGCCCATCTGATTGGGCAGCAAACGCATCTGCGGCATGCGCAGCAAGCCGCCGCTGTAACCGTGCAGCCAGCTCAAGTATTTCCAACCGACGCGGTGGATCAGGTTCGCGCCGCCGAACGTTGCGTGGAACGCGCCCTTCGCTTCGCGCGCCGGCTGATAGCTCCAGTAGAGTTCCATGCCTTCGTCCCACTTGCCGTCGGTCAGCAGTTTGAACCAGCGCGGCACGCGGTCGCCGAACGAGTCGTAGGCGCTCGTGCCGATCCACTGCATGCCGTACCAATCGATGAGGCCCGGCGCGTACTGCTCGAGCGGCACCTCGATGATGACGTCGTTCTTGCAGCGCCGCAGCAGATCGGCGATGCCGGTCGTCGTCGCGGGTGCGTTCGCTTCGTACTTGACGGCCGCGGCCGTTTCGAACTTCGCCATCGCGGCAATCGCTTCGGGCGGAAACTTACTCGGATGCAGCGAGCCGAAGCCCCACGTCGGCACGGCGAAGAGGATCAGCGCGAGATCGGTGCTCTCCGAGATGTGTTTGGTGAACTCGACGATGTCGGCGGCCGTCTTCGGCCGGAACGACGGCGGATACGAGACGAGCGCCGCTTCGTAGCCCAGCGCTTCGGCCGCTTTGGCCGTTGCGATCATCTGCTCGGTCGTATCGTTGCTGAGATGCGTGACGAGGTTGAAGCCCTTGGGTGCCGCCGCAGCCGACAGCTCCATGAACGTCAGGTATTCATCGAACGTCGTGCCGCACTCGGCCGCGACGAGCGTGCCCCAGAACCCCATCGCCGCGCCGTGCTTGATATCGTGTTCGATCGCGCGCGGGTTGAGTCCATCGAACGTGGAGGTGAACGACGGCAGCGTGACGTTGCACGCGCCGTGCCAGTGCGCACGCGAGCGCTCTTTGACTTCGTGACGTTTGTACGGTAAGGCCATTAGGGCTTCTCCTCTTCGCTGATCGCGTCCACGACGCGTCCCCGGGTATGTTCGATGTGGGTACGGATGAGACGGCGGGCGGCTTCGACGTCGCACGCGGCGACGGCGGCGACGATGTCGCGATGTTCGCGCCCGGCTTCGCTCTCGCGGATCACGGTTTCTCCGGAGAGGCGCAGATAACGCTCGACCTGCGAACTCAATTGGATGGCGAGTTCGAGGGCCATCGGCGATCCGGCCGACTCGAGCAGTTCGTGATGAAAATCGGCGTTGGCGGCAACCCACTTCTGGTGGTCGGCGATCTGATCCATCCGATCGCACGCCTTCTTCAACTTCGCGATCTGCTCGTCGCTGATGCGCGCGATGACTTTCTCGATCAGATGTGTTTCGAGCAGCGCGCGAATCTCGAACGTCTCCTGGATCCGCGCGGGACTGACGGCCTGCACGACGGCTCGGCGATGCGGCGTGGCGGTAATCCAGCCCTCACCTTCGAGCGCGCGCAGTGCTTCGCGAATCGGAACGCGCGAGATCCCGAAGTGCTCGGCCAGCGCAACTTGGTTGAGCTCCATGCCGTCGCTGAGCGCTCCGGTCTGAATGGCGGCGCGCAGGGAGTCGGCGACGTACCCGGCCGCCGTCTGACGCTCGAGCAATCCGCGCTCGATCTTGAGCGCATCGAGCGGATTAGCGGTCTGCATGCAAGTCGTCTCCCCTGTGCAAGAAATCCCGGACGACCATGGTGAGACCGGGAATCGCGCTCGAACGGACGATCTCGTCACGGCCGAACGAGGGCGCAGGCCACGGATAATCGAGCGCATCCGTCAGGCGCAACGCGGTGAGCGTTTCCTTCGTCGCATCGACGAACCACACTTCTGGAACGCGGGCTCGCGCATACGCCAGGCGTTTCGGCCCGTAAAAGAGCCGGTCGGTGGACTCAGCGCGGTACTCGACGACGAGCGTGGGACCCGACCAGGTCGGCCCGCAAAAGACGGCCAGATCCGGAATGACGACGGCCTGCGCCGTGAGCAGCAGGTCGGGCTCGCGCAGGACGCGCGCGGCCGGATCGGTGGATTGCAAGGCGGCCGCAAGCAGCGCTTCGGCGCGATCGATCATCGCGCGCTGCAGCGGCGTCCGTTCGCACCACGTAAACTGCTGACCGGCCAGCAGCTCGGCCCGTGCAAGCGTTTTGGTCACGCTTCGCCTTCCAGTGAGTTGAGTTCGACGCCCATGTAGTGCCGCCACGCCGCCCACCACTGCCGCAACCGGTTGTCGTCGCCGCGCGTGCCCGTCGTCGCGTCGGTGCCGCGCGCGATCACGCTGTAGCGAACGCCGTGCGCCGCCACGCCTTCTTGCTGACCGACGAAGATCGGGGCATCCTCGAGCTCGACCGGATTGAGGAACCACGTCGCGTGACCGAGCGCGCGCACGTCGCGTACCTCCTCGGTGTCGCCGGTGAGTCCGAGCACGCGGCTCTCCATGCGCACCTTCTTCGGGCCGAGCGCGCGTTGCGAGTCGATCGAGATGACGTTCGAGCGCAGCGTAATCGTCGCATCGGGAAAGAGCGTGACGATGTAGCCGTCACCGGTCTGGACGCCGGGCAAGGTGTGCTCTTGCAAGCGTACCCACAAGTCGGGCTCGATGCCGCTCGGATCCATGCCGAGGGTCTGCACGGCATGACCGTTGTCGAACAGGAAATACGGGCCCGGCGGACTCGCTTTGCGGAAGAACGGGTGCACGAACGGCACGTGATAACCATCGCGCGCGTTCTCGGCGAAGACTTTCCAGTTGATCGGCAGATCGTAGCCCTTGTATTTCACGACTTCGAACTGCGCGTTGGCCAGCGGCGTCGAGAGCGTCTCGATCACCTTCGGTCCGAGGTAGTCACGTAACGGCGGAGCCTGCTCGTTGAAGCACACGAACACGAGGCCCAGTTCCACCTCGCAGCGCACGGCGACCAGCGGGTTCTCTTCCTTGACGAAGCCGCTGCCGTCATAGGCTTCTTCGCCGGGCACGCCGATGAGGTTGCCGCTGAGGTCGTAGGACCAGAAGTGATACGGACACCGCAAGGCGGCGGCATGACCGCAGTCTTCGAGCAGAACGCGCGAACCGCGATGCCGGCACGTGTTGTAGAACGCGCGCACCACGTTGTCGGTGCCGCGCACGATGATCAACGGTTGCTCGAGCAGGCTCAGCGTCACGTAATCACCGGCGTTGCGGACTTCACTCTCGTGGCCGGCAAAGAGCCAGGTCTGCATGAAGATGCGCTCGGTCTCACGCGCATAGACCTGCGGATCGGTGTAGACGCGGTTGTCGACCCAGCGTGACGGATCGATCTTCGGTGCCCAGGGCGGCACGGACGCTGCTCGAGTATTCATGGCATTAAAAGGCCCCCGTTGACTTGAATCGTTTGTCCCGTGATGTACGCGCTTTCATCGCCGATCAAAAAACGGACGATGCCGACGATGTCGGCCGGCGTGCCCACGCGGCCCAACGGAATGCGCGGGCCGATGAAGGCGGCACGCTCCGGTGTGAGCATCGGCGTGTCGACCGGACCGGGCGCAACGCTGTTGGCACGGATGCCGTATTGAGCGTTTTCGAGCGCGACGGATTTCATCAGCGCCTCGACACCCGCTTTGGCCGCCGCGTAGTTCGCGCCGTTGCGGTAGCCGCTCGACGCGTAGCCCGAAGAAAAGGCGACGATGCTGCCGCGCGCGGCCGAAATCATCGCCGGCAGCACGGCGCGCGCGGCGACGAACGTGCCGGTCAGCGACGCGTCGATCACGCGGCGCCACGCGTCGAGCGGCATCTCGGCGACCGGGCTTTCCGCAACGCTACCGGCCGCGCAGATCAGCGCGTCGATGCCGCCGTAGCGCTCGGCGACCTCGGCCACGCGGGCGCCGACCGCCGATTCATCGGCGACGTCGAGCTGAAACGAGACGGATGAACCGGGCGCGGAAACGCGGTCGAACGACGCAACCGTGCGGCCGGCGGCGCGCAGGTCGGCGACGATCGCCGTGCCCAATCCACCCGCGCCGCCCGTTACGATCACTGCCCCCATACCTAAAAGAGGCCGGCCCGTGGCCGGCGGCGACTCGTACGCTGTTGGGGAGGGGTGCAAATAGCGATACGGTAAGTGTATACACTATGCATCGGTCCCGTCAACTGAGGATGATGCATAAGCCGGAGACCGCGTGCTGACTTTTACCGACGAACAACAGCGACAGATTCAGGTCGAACCCGACGTTTTCATCATTGCCGGCTACACCGGCCGCGACCGGGCGATGGTGCAGAAGCACATCGACGAACTCGCGCACGAGGGCATTCCCGCACCGCCGGAGGTGCCGATGTGGTACGAGATGCCGGTGGACATTCTCACCCAAGCAAAGAGCATCAAGGTGCCCACCAAGGAGACCTGCGGCGAGGTCGAGCCGATCTTGATCGGCGTGGGCAGCGATCTCTATCTTGGCCTTGGGAGCGACCATACCGCGCGCGACGTCGAGCGCGAGAGCATCTCGAAGAGCAAGAGCATCTGCCCGAAGCCGGTCGGCGCGAACGTCGTGCGCATCGGCACGCCTGACGCCGCCTTCGATGCGATCGCGCTCGAGAGCACGATCGACGGCGAAGCCTATCAGCGCGGTTCGTTCGCGCAGATCATCCCGCTAGCGACGCTGCTGGCCGGGCTGCGCGAACGCAAGGGCAACGCGAACTTCGTGCTCTTCTGCGGCACCGTGCCGCTCCTTACGCACGGCTTTCGCTTCGGCAAGACGTTTGCGGCCCGCATCAGCGGCGGTCCGCTCGCACATCCTCTCACGCTCGCATATTCGGTGGAGTGACATGGCCAAACCCGAACACGAATTTTTTCCCGTCACGACGGTCCCGTGGACGAAGGTCGCCGGCGCGGATGTCGGCATGACCGAACGTATCCTGGCGAAAGATCCCGACGCCAACGTCGCCACCCGCATCCTCACCTTTCCGCCCGGCTGCGACACCACCCCGAACGGCGTGCAGGTGCACGACTTCTGGGAAGAGGTCTACATCCTCGAAGGCGCGTTCGAAGATCTCGAATTGAAGCAAACGTTCCGCGCCGGCGAATACGCGTGCCGCCCGCCGGGGATGCGTCACGGTCCCTGGCGCAGTCCTGAAGGTTGCGTCACGTTCGAAGTGCGCTACTACAGCAAGAAGTGAGCGCGCTTCCCAGTCTGAGCTTGGCGCGGCGCGTGAGCGTCGTCACCGGCGCCGCGCGCGGCATCGGGTTCGCCTGCGCGACGGCGCTCGCGGCAGCGGGTTCCGACGTCGCGATCTGCGACCTCGATGAAGCGACGGCGGCCGCGTCGGCCGCGAAGCTCTCCGCCGAATACGGCGTTCGCGGGCGCGGCTACGCGATCAACGTGACGAAGCCGGATGACGTGCGCGCGGGAATTGCGCGAATTGCGGCCGACCTCGGCGCGATCGATCATGTGGTCAACAACGCCGGCGTGCAATACGTCGCGCCGATCGCCGAGTTCGGCGACGCCGATTGGGAACGCGTGCGTTCGGTCGATCTCGACTCGGTGTTTCATCTCACGAAGGCCGCGTGGCCGCATCTCGTGGCGTGCGGCCATGGGCGCGTGGTCAACATCGCGAGCGTTCATGGTTTGATCGCCTCGCCGTTCAAATCGGCGTACATCGCATCGAAGCACGGCGTCGTCGGCTTCACCAAAGCGACCGCACTCGAAGGCGCCGAGGCTGGCATCACCGCGAACGCGATCTGCCCGGGCGCGGTGTATACCGATCTCATCGCGGGTCAGGCCAAGGATCTGGCCACGTCGTACGGCGGCGGCATCTCCGAGGAAGAGGCTCTCAAGCGCGCGTTCTTGAGCAAGATGCCGACCGGCAAGTTCATCGACCCGCTCGAGGTCGGCGCGCTATGCGCCTATCTGTGCAGCGATGCCGCGCGCTCGATCACCGGCACCGCCATTCCGATCGACGGCGGCTGGAGCGCCGAGTAGTTCAGAGACGCATGATCTCCGGTTTGCGCGATCCGAGGCGGCGTGCGCCGGTCTCGGTTGCGACGACGGTGTCGCCCCAGTAGAGCCGGCGGAACTCGTTGCGGGCGAAGATCACCGGCTTGACGATGAAGGTCGCGCCGACTTCGATCGGCCACGTGCGCATCATTTCGTCGCGGAATTCACCGATGCAGATCGGGGAGTCGTCGCCGAGGCCGCGGCAGTGCATGATGAGGCGAACGGTGTAGTCCTCGTTTTCGAAGTCTTTCATCGCTTCGACGAAGTCGCCCATGATCGAACCCGGATGCAGCAGCTCGTAGCAGCGGGCGACCGCGCGCTGTTGCAGGTCGAACATCTCTTGATATTCGCGCGGCGGGTCACCGATGAAGGCGGCCTGCGTGACTTGGCCGTTGTAGCCGGCAACTCGCGCTTCCATTTCGATGGAGATCATGTCGCCGTACTGGAGCGGCCGCTGCGTGGGCATGTAGTAGTTCGACGGCGACTGCGGCCACGCGGCGGACCACAGGATCATGCTGGGCAATTCAGCGCCGCGTTCCACCATGCTCGAGAGCAAGCGCATGTAGACGACGTTTTCGGGCGCGCCCGGCTTGGCTTCACGGCGCAAGACCTCGAGCGCCCCCTCGGTCAGCGCGATTGCCTGTTCCATGATGGTGATTTCTTCCGCACTCTTCACGAAGCGCGCGCGTTCGAGGACGAAGTTGCCGTTGACGAATTGGGCGCCGGGTAAGGCGGCGCGCAGCTTTTCGTACATGCCGTGCGAGAACACGCCTTCGGGATAGCGCGTATTGCCTTCGAGGCCGACGATGCCGATGCGGCCGCGCTCGAGGCTGAGTTCTTTGATGCGCGCGATGATGTGGTCGGTGTAACCCCAGCCGCCGCCGCTGCCCGCCGAGCGGATGTCTTCGACCCAATCCTGACGCGCGTGCCAAATTGCCGGCGCGATATCGGGGCTTGAGATCGCCGTGACCTCACCGCTCAGCGGAAAGATCGTTGCGACTTGCGCGTTGTTGCCGCCGAGCGTGGTCAGGTATCGTCCGCTGGCTTGAAACGTGTCCCAGTGGCCGGTGTTCGGCGGAACGAGGATGCAATCGATGTTGTCGGCCGCCATGAGTTCGCGCACGCGCTTCCAGCGCCGGTCGCGTTCGCCGAGCGAGAAGCGCGGGACGTATCCGCCTTGCACGGGGATCATCGCTGCGGCTTGCGTCATTTGCCGCCGCCGGGTTTGCTGATCGCGATGAACGCGTTCGTCGAGGCATCGTAGCGCGCCATGATGTTGCCGTCGCGTCCGATACCGCGCTGCGGGTAGGTGCGGAAGTTGTAGATCGCGTTCGTGCCGGCGAAGCCTTGCAGCTTGTCGATATATCCGCGGAGGTCGTCGGCGGTCGCGGTCGCGGGGAGATGGCGCATCGCATCGACCACGATCAGCGAAAGGTCCCACGCGCCCATGGCGTTGCCTTCTTGCTTGACGTGCGCGGCATTGAAGGCTTTCGCTTGCGCGGCTTGGGCGGCGGCGATGCCTTTGCTTTCGGCGCTCGCGAGCGAGGCGGGATAGGACGCGAAGTCGACCTCCTTCGGTAAGAACGACGCGACTTGCGTCATGAAGGCGGACGAGGCGTTGGCGCCGTTGCTAACGATCGGCACGTCGAGACCGCCGTCGTGTGCGCCGCGCAAGACCGTCGCGAACGGCGCCCCGATCATCCAGCTGATCAGGACTTGCGGGTTGGCCGCTTTGATGTCGGCGATTTGGGCCGACGTGCTCGTTGCGCTCGGCGCGAAGTGCTGGTGTGCGACGAGCGAAATCCCTTTGTTTTCCGGCAACGCGAAGGCGTCGACGAAGGCATTGTCCAGCGCTTGTCCGCTCGCGTCGGTCGCGTTGAGCATCGCGAAGCGCGTGAGGCCGCGTTCGCGAAAGTAGCGGAGCACGACGGCGGCACCGTCGACGTCGGCTGGTCCGCCGGCGTAAACGTAGCCGCCGATTGACGGCTTGATGAATGGGCTGACGCAGTACATCAGCGGGCCGCTCTTTTCCACGAGCGTCGCGACCGCGCCGCATGAGGCGGTCGACATCGGGCCGAGGATGACCGGTACTTTCTTTGCGATGAGCTCGTTTGCGAGTTGCACCGCGACCTGCGGACTCGACTGATCGTCGAGGATGTTGAACTTCACCGGCTGCCCGTTGATGCCGCCCGCGGTGTTCACCATTTGCTCGAGGACTCGCACGCCTTGACTGACGGGAACCCCGGCGACTGCGGCGGGGCCCGTTGTCGAGAGAATCATGTTGAGCTCGAGCGGCACGGCGTCTGCCGCACCGAGCGTGGTGCCGCGTGCGAGCAGGCCGAGGAAAAGCACGGCCGCGATGGTCATGGGAACGTTCATGACGGGTGAAACATGAGGTCGGCGGCCGAAAACGCCGGAAACTTCGCGTACTTCGCGGTGACGTCGATCCAGGGCTGGACCTGCGCGGCGACGAGACGATCCGTGTAAAGCGTGCGTGGAACCGAGGCCGTCAGCACCGGGTCGGTCTTGAGGTGCGCGGTGATGATCGGTACGACTTTATCCGGGTTCGCGTTGGCCCAACGGCCGCCCTGACCGATCGCCGTGGCGAACGCCGTCACGGCATCGGGATGCGCCTTCGCCCACGAGGCGAGTGCAAACCAGCCGCTCGCGAGGAAGGTCGTACCGACCGCGTCGTCGCCGCTGGCGATCATGCGCACGACGTCACGTTTGGTCGCCACCGTGAGAAACGGCTCGACCAAATAGCCGGCATCGATTCGGCCGGCCGCGATCGCGTCGGCGATCTGCGGAAACGGCATCTCGATGAATTTGCATGTCGTCGAATCGCCGCCGTGCTTGTCGATCCACGCGCGCGGCCCGTACTCCGATTGCGTGTTGAGACCGGAAGCGGCGAACGTCTTGCCATTGAAGTCCTTGGCAGTACGGATCGGCGATTGCGGCGCGACCGTTATCCCGCCGGCGACCGTACCGGGAACGATGATGCCGGAGGGCGCGATGAGGACGAACGGCAGTCCTTTGGCATGCGCCGACGCCAACGTCGAGATGCCGGCGAATGCGATATCGTACGTACCGGCAACGACGGCCGACGCGACCGCCGGCGTCGACGGGTTCAGCTCGACCTCAACGTTCAAGCCGGCGTTCTGAAAAAACCCGTTTTCCTTGGCGTAGAAGGCGCCGCACGCGGACTCGATGGGAATCATGCCGACGTGAATCGCCGGCACGTCGGCCGCAGCCGGTCGCCCGAAAAACGGTGCACTGCCGGCCGCAGCGAGCGCCGCGAGCACCTGATGCCGGGAATACTGCATCAAGCGCTTTCGCGCGCCAGCGTCGCGAAGAAGTCGGCCCGAACCTTCGCCACACGGCGATCGCGCTCTTGAATGCGCGCCGCCGGAATCGCTTCACCAGTCGGCAGATGCGTCGGCGGCGACCACGTCAGCGTATCGAAGAAATCGAGCGCCTTGTCCAACTCTGCCTTCATCCGGTCGGCCGGGAATCCGATGCTGTAGTTGTGCCCGGAGCACACGTAGTCGAAGCGGAAAGCTTGCAGCCGTCGCAACGCGCGGGCCTGCATGGGCCAGTCATCCCAGCAAAAAATCGGATTCGTCCAAAGCTGGCTTTGCGCGAGTTCCCAGCCGAGCGAATCGCCGGGAAAGAGCTTCTCGTCGATGAGAAACGCAACGCTGCCGATCGTGTGACCCGGGATCGGGATGACGGTGCAGCCCGGAACCGGTTCGGAGATCTCGTAACCGGTCAGAATGTCGGTCGCTTCGGGCGCGGCCGCACGATCGTTCTCATGGATCCACAAGCGGGCGCCGAAGTGTTCGGCATACTTCGCGGCCGAGCCGACGTCGTCACGGTGCGTCAACAGTACGTGATGCAGTCCGCCCTCCTCCTCGATGAACTTCACGAGCTTCGGCACGAAGCGCGGACCGTCAACCATAAAGTTCAGACCGCTCTTCGCGCGAATGAAAAACGGATGCGCGCCGGCACTGCTGTTATCGTTATAACCAAGGCGCCAAAGACTCTCAGCAAGGACCTGCGGAAACACGTCGTTCGGAATCGGCAATCCGTGCGGCGCTTTGATCGAACCGGTCGGGCACGCCACCAGGGCGCGCCACGACTCCATCAGCTCTTCTTCCGTCTCCGGCTGCCGCCGAAAAAATGCCTTGCCATCCGCGGCCGTCCCAATCACGCTGGGCGCGAGATTCCACGCCGCCCGGCACCGCCGGCACGTCGACGTAATCGTCCATTCCGACCGGTCGATTGCGGTCTCAGCCGGTTCAGCTACGTTGGCCATCGTTCGCCCTCCGAAAATCCCCCGGTTAATTCCGTCATGCGGAGATAGCACCTACTAACGTCGCGCGCTAGCGCTTCAGCTTCAGCTTCAGCAACTCCACCAGCAACGCATCGCGTTCGCTCGCCAGGTCGGGCACACCGCGGCCGGCGGTCGCCTCCGCGACGCCGTCGATGATCTTCTGCTGTCGCTCGGGCGTGAGCGCCGGGCTGCCGAGCGCGTCCCACCACGTCTGCATCGGGCCCGCGAGATGCGCCATGAAGTGCTCCATACCGCCTTCGCCGCCGCCGAGATGAAAGGTCAGCGACGGACCCATCAGCGCCCAGCGCAATCCGGGACCGTACGCCACGGCGGCATCCACGTCGGCGACGCTGGCCACACCCGTGTCGACGAGATGGATGGCTTCACGCCAGAGCGCGGCCTGTAGCCGGTTCGCGATATGCCCCGTGACTTCGGCGCGAATGTGAATCGGATACTTGCCGATCTCGCGATAGAACGCCATCGTGCGCGCGATCGTATCGGGCGAGGTCTGGTTGCCGCCGACGACTTCCACCAGCGGCATCAGGTGCGGCGGATTGAACGGGTGACCGATCACGCAGCGTTCCGGATGCGCGCAACCGGACTGAATGCGGCTGATCAGCAGTCCCGACGAACTCGACGCGATGATGGTCTCGAGCGGCAGTGCTGCATCGAGCAGCGCGAACAGCGCGATCTTCACATCTTCTTTTTCCGGCCCGTTTTCCTGAACGAACTCCGCACCCTCGACGGCCGCTACCGGATCGGTGACGAAGCGCACGCGGTCGGGCGACGCTCCCGGCGCGAGCCCGAGCTGCACGAGACTCGGCCACACCGTATCGATCGTGCGCCGCACCAGATCCGGCGCCGACGGTGCCGGATCGCTCACGGTCACGTCGAGCCCGTGGGCGAGGAAGTACGCGGTCCAACTCGCGCCGATCGTTCCGGCACCCACCACTGCGATGCGGCGTATCGAAGGTTGTGTCATCGCCGGGCTATTCCACCGCTTCGGTCAGGTGTCCGTGCCGGATCATCGCCACGCGATGGCCGGGCCGCACCAGATGCATGATGTCGCCGAGCGGATCGGCGTTGAGCAGCAGCGCGTCGGCAACCTGACCGGGAGCGATCGTGCCGACACTCGTCGCTTTGCGAATCTTCTCGGCGTTGTAACGCGTGGCTGCGACGATCGTGTCGCCGGCCGGCAACCCCGCATCCGCCAGCAGTTGGAGTTCGCGCAAGAGCGCGGCCGGGCGCGACATGAACAACGCGATGTCGCTGCCGGCAACGATCTTCACGCCGGCATCACGCATGATCGGCAGCGAGCGCACGCCGTACCGAAAACGCGTCAACGTTTCGGCGGCCGGATGGTGCGGGAAGGGTGCGCCGAATGCCGGCCGGCTCGCGATTTCGGCGACTTCGCCCGGCGAGATGATCGCGTCGCGGGCGAGTCCGGCGAGATACGTCTTGTCGCCGCTGCGCCCGAGTTGCTCGAACACCGCAAGCGTGGGCGAGAAGTAGGTCCCGGTGCTCGCCAAGAGATCGGCGACGTCTTCGGCCTCGGTGAGGTCGTCGGGGTTCTCGGGGATGAACGCGTGCTCGATGCAATCGGCGCCCGCGTCGACCGCTTCTTCGATGTCGCGTTTGGTCGCGATGTGCACGAGCACGCTCTTGCCGCGCTCGTGCGCGGCCTTCACGATCGCCTGCAGCGCCGCGCGCGGCAACTTGTCGGGCGCGCCGGGCTCGCCGTCGTAGATGCACTTGACGAAATCGGTCTCGCCTTCCAGTTCGAGCACCATGCGGCGGGCGGTCTCCGCATCGCCGGCTTCGCGCACCAGCGAATGGTTCTGGTGCAGCGCCAGCGGCCAGCCGTTGATTCCGGTGAACGACGGCCCGGCGAAGAACAGCTCCGCGGCACCGGTCGGCGGCGTCGTGCGGTGCCGTTCGCGCAAACGGCCGTCGATGTCGAGCGGGCCGCCCAATTCCAGCACCGTGGTGATCCCCGCCGCAAGATAGCCGGCGAGAATCGCCTCGAGCCGCGCCACCTGATCGGCATCGCCTTCGCCGGGCCGCGCGCGCAAGTGCGTGTGCCCTTCCCAGAGGCCCGGCAGCAGATAGCCGCCGCGCCCGTCGTACACGGTCACGCCGCCGCCGGTGGTCTTTCCGCTCGGCCGGATGGCGGTGAAGCGGCCGTCTTCGATCGCGACTTCCGCATCGGCGACCGGCGGGCCGCCGGAACCGTCGATCACGGTCACGTTGCGGACGATCAACTGTGCACTCATCGTTCAGCCTGGAATATGCGCACGAGGATGCAGCACCTCGCTGACCAACGTGTCCGGCGCTATGGAAAAGCCGAATTCGTCAGTTGAACTCGCCGGCCGCGTGGTGGTCATCACCGGCGGCGCCCGCGGAATCGGGCGCGCGTACACGCTCGGGTTCCTGAAGGCGGGCGCGAAGGTCGTATCGACCGACCGTTCGTGGGACGGCGTCGAACCGATCGACCCGGCGCTCAGCGGCGGCGGCGCGAATCTGATGACGGCCGACATGGACGTCACCGACGACGCCGCGATCGACGGCGTGTTCGCGCGCACGATCGAGCGTTTCGGCACGGTCGACGCGTTGCTCAACAACGCCGCTCTGCGGCAGCGCGAGCTCTTTCCGCCGGCCGGCCGCACGACCACGCTCGCCACGACCGACGCCGATTGGCAGAAATCGTTCGCGGTGAACATCTTCGGCGCGCTCAAGGTGACGCGCCGCTTCATCCGGCCGATGATCGAGCAGAAACGCGGCAGCATCATCAACACGGTGAGCAGCGGCATCATCAACAGCTCGGCGGGCGGTGCGTACACCGCGCTGCGCCCCAACAGTCAGGAGATGCCCTACCAGTCCTCCAAAGCGGCGCTGGCGACGATGAGCTTCTACCTCGCCGATGAGGTGCGCAAAGACAACGTAGCCGTGAACATCATGATCCCCGGCCACACCCGCACGACCGGTTTCGACGAACAGAACATCGCGCGCATGAAGGCCGGCGCCACCCAAGCGGGACCGCTGCCGCTCGTGCCGGAGCACATGGTGCCGCTTGCGCTGCACCTCGCGGCCCAAGACGCGAAGGCGCTGACCGGCAAGATGTTCGATGTCGTCACCTGGAACGAAGAACACGGCTTGGGCAACATCGACGCTTGGCGCGACACGTCGTTCTCTTACGAAGCGCTGCGCGCGTCCATCAACGCCTAAGGAATCTGCGTCTCGTACTGCGGCCAGCCGGCGACCAGCGCGTGCACGACGCGGCTGCCGACGCGATAGGAGGCCTCGAGCGCCGGCAAGTAGGCGGAGTACGCTCCGTACTTCTCGCTATTGAGGCTGTGCTCGGCCGTTTCGCCGGGGCGTTGCATGTCGTAGTCGCTGGCCGTCCGCAGGAGCAGCACGCGGTTGATGTCCACGCGGCCGGCACGCGAGAGCGCGGTCAGCGAGTGCAGCGTGCCCGCATCCTCCATCGCGGTCGTGACGTAGGTCGAACGGCCGTGCGTGTAATAGCGCGTCCAGTCATTGGCCCAGCGGTCAGAAAGCACTCCGGACCAGAAACGGCTCGATGAAACGTCGGCGCCGACGAGCACCGACGGCGGCGCTTGCGCGCGCGGGTAACCGGTGTAGAGCATGCGCCGCGCACGCGCCCGCGCGTTGTCGACCAGCTTCGTGTTGCGCGTCAGCGTATACGCCCAATGCAACAGCGCGGGGTTGAGGCGATACACCATCTCATCGACGCTCGGGACCGGCTGCTCGTAGGGCTGCGTGCGGTCGAGCGGCACGAAGCCCGAGCCCCAACCGTGCGGCATTTCGCGCGCATCGATCTCGTGCGAGAGATCGCCGTCGACGACCGCATCGGTCCACACCGCGGATCCGATCGAACCCTTCTTCGGGTCGATGCCGGCGATCCCGGCGATCACCCAGTAGCTCTTGCGCAGATCGAAGCGCGGATCGAGCCCGAGCGCCATGATGCTCGACGCCGAGCTGGTGTTGCCGCGCCCGGTGACAATCCCGATCACCGATGCATCGGCGTTCGTCCGCACGCCGTGAAACGCCGCCGGCAGCGGAATCAGCCGCGTGAGATGTTCGCGCTCGACCCAAAACTGAAACTCGCCCGGCTTATCGCCGGAGTCGTTTCCAATCTCGAACATCGCCACCACGACGACCTTGGGAGCGATGACGGCCGCGGCATCAGGAGCGTCGGAGGCACCCAGCAGCAAGAGAAAGGCGACGGCAGCGAAGACACGCCCAACGAGACGAGGCATCTACGCCTCTACGACGCGGCCGCTCCGGTCACTGCTCGCCATTTGTCCCGTTGTCAGTGCGGGTTGGGTGCCCCGCCTTGTTGGCTGACGATGCGTTGGCCGCTCGGGCTCGTCGGGTCGTAACGAATGACGACCTCGGCATCCTGGGTGAGGCCGTGCTGGTCGCCGATGCGGAAGTCGTACATGCCCGACACGCCGGGGAAGTCGTGCAGGTCGGAGATGAAGTCGCGGATTTGCGCCGGCGTCGCGTTCGTCCCGTACTTGCGCAGCGCCGCGATGATGATGCGCGCGGGATCCCAAGTGAACGCGTTGGCAACGGTCGGCTTGATTCCGGCCGCGCCGAGCTCGGTGTAGAACTCGTCGATCGGTGCTTTGAGCGGATCGTTCGCCTTGCGGTCGTGGTTGAAGAAACTGGCGTTCGCGATCACGAGCTCGGCGTGCGGCAAGACACTTTTGAAGCGATCGAGCAGTACAGGGTCGAGATTGGGTCCGGCCGTATCGATCGGCAGGTCGAGGCCCGCATCGTAGAACGCGTGGAGCGCGGTACCGAACGGCGCGCCGGTCGGATAGGCGAAGATCACCTGCGCTCCGGACGCCTTGATGCGCTGCGCTTGCGGCGCGGCGCTGATGTCGGCCGGCGCAAACTGCTCCCGGTCGACGACTTGCATGCCTTTGTTCTCCGGCAACTGCAGCGCGAGATCGAGCGAGTGCAGGTTGTCTTGTCCCGATGCATCGGAGGTTGTGAGCATCGCGATCTTGGTGATGCCGTTCATCCGGAAATATCGCACCGCCGCCGCCATGCTGTGCCGCGACGAGGCGCCGGCGGCAAACACGTACGAGCCTTTGTCGGGATAGAGCAACGGGGTCGATGCGAACAGCACGGGTCCGTTCTGAAGAAACAGCGGCTCGATCGCCTGCGTGGGACCGACCAGCGAACAGCCCATCACGACCGCCGGATGCTTCGCGAGAATCGCGTTCGCGAGCTGCACCGCCGTCGCGGGATTCGACGTGTCGTCGGAAACCTCGAAGTGGATCGGCGTTCCGTGAATGCCGCCTTGCCGGTTCGCGAGCTTCTCGTAAGCCGCGAGCGCCGCGGCTTCGGCTTGTCCGAGCGTTGCGGCCGGACCCGTCAACGAGAGGATGGCGTCGATCGTATACGGTTTGGGTTGCGCCGCCACCGGGGCGGCCACCGCGAACATGATGAATGCCGCGGCACAAAAGAGCGTCAAGTACTTCATTGCGTTACCCGTTCGCGCCACAGGGCGCGCAGATCGGTCGTCGTGGGAATCGTTTCGCCGAGCGTGACGAGTTCGGCCAAGGGGTTGTTCTCGTCCCGATGCGCCATGAGCGGTTCACGGCCTGCTGCCACGTCGTCGATGGCACGCAGCATGACGCGCCGCATCGCCGTAACGGCGCGGTCGGGCGTGCCCAGGTGTTCGATCGTCCGATCGGCGATTTCGCCTTGGCTCTCAACGGCAAAGCGATCGTGATCCTGGAAGTTGTGGCCCATGCCGGTAAACGTGTAGGCCATGTTCTCGCGGGTCTGCAGATAGCGGTTCTCGAGCCGCCGCGCACGGTTGAAATGCTCGTCCATGTCGTCATCCGCGATCAGCGAATCGCAGTACGCCTTGTCGAGCGGTCCGTCGATCCGGTAGGAGATGCGGTATTTCCAGTGGTTGTAGTCGTCGATCGGCACGTGCCAATGGAAATGGTAGTACGTGTTTTCCGGCAGCTTCTTCACCTCGGGATCGACGACCGAGCTGCCGCCGAACGACGAATTGTTCGGCATGATGAAGTTCGTGATGCGCACGTAGCGCTGCTCCGCACCCACATCGCGAATGGCGTAGATGCGTAAGCCGTACGGGGTGTCTTCCACTTCGATATTCGGCGCGGGATCGACCACCCACATATCGCGCGAGCGGTCGAACGTCCGGTCTTCCGCCACCGGCTTGAAGAAGCGATGCAGCACCGAGAGATGCTGCGGGTCGCAGTTGCCCTCGTTGGCTTGGAGATAGTTGCAGTTGATGAGCATCTTCGCAGCCCACACCGACTCAGCCGGCGCACCAACCCACGGGAACTGCGGAAAGGGCACCGGTTCGCCCGGGCCCATATAGGCGAAGACGATGCCCTGCACTTCACGGCACGGGTACGCCGTATGGCGAACTTTGTTCACGAACGTGCTGCCCGGCGGTTCGCCCGGCATCTCGAGACAGCGCCCGTTCGCCGCCACGAGCCAGCCGTGGTAGAGGCAGCGCAACGCGCCGCCCTCGATACGGGCGTAGCTCAGGTCGGTTCCGCGATGCGGGCAGCGCGCGCCGACCAGGCCCGGCGCTCCGTCCTCGCCGCGAAACAGCACGAGATTCTCACCCAGCACCCGCACCGGAACCGGCGCGCCGGTCAACTCTTTGGAGAGCGCGACCGGATGCCAGTAGCGACGCATCAAGTTGCCGCACGGGGTACCGGGGCCGACTTCCGTCAGGCGTTTGTTTTGCTCTTGCGTTAGCATGACCGCACCTCGCTCAAGTTACCGGAAGGATCAGGACCGACGGGTTCCGGGCATCGTGATAGATCGTGTCGGCGCCGATCTTATCGGGACGGTAATAGTGCGTCCAAAGCATTTCCGTCAGCGCGGAATCGCCATTGACGATCTCGAGCCGAATGCGGTGGCCGGCGGCGAAACGGTAGGCCATCGGTTCGATGCTGATGTCGAAACGATACACCGCACCCGGCACGAGCGGCTCCGGTGCGGCGTGCGTGTGGTAGGGTTCCATCTCCGTGCTGCGCTCGGGATCGAGCGCGCGGTGCGAAGCGCGCAACCAGCCGCGCGAAACCGTTTCGGCGATCGGATTGCGACCCTCCGCACGGTCGGATTCGGCCTGCGGAACTTGGTCGGAGAGCTTGACGAAGAAATCCGTGTCCGGCGCGGTCGATGACGCATACAGCTCGAGCTTGATCGGTCCGGCGATTTCGAGATCGGCGTCGAGCGGCGCCGAGGTGAACGTCAGCACGCGGCGCACCGGATCCGGTCCGGCCGGACCGAAGCCGACGACGCCGTTGACCCAGCCCGGATTCGGATACGCGTAGCTCGTCGATCCGGTCGCGGCACCGGCGGCAGCTGCGAGCCCGCCGTCGTTGAGCGACGTGACGCTGCCGGACGGTGTCGCGTTGAGATACCAGCGTTGGTACCGCACGCCGGGCGGCGGCCACTCCGTCGCGGTCCGCGTGATCGACGTGCCGCGTACGGCGTATTCGATCGCCGGAAGATCCGCGTAGCCGTTCGCCGCACCCTTGAGATAGTGGTCGTAGAACGGCAAGAGCGCGCGTTCGTGGAACTCGCGCGAGTTGAATTCCGCATTCGCGGCCCACGCGTTCGCCGCGCCCGACATGCGGAGCTTCTTCGGTCCGCGCGCTCTTCGGTAGCCGTCGATGTTGCCGCGCGTGTGTAACTGGTGCTTCGACCACACGCCGCCGGAATACAGCGGCACGTCGATCTGGTCGAGCACCTCCCACGCCGTGCGCGCGCGCCAGAAGTCGTCGTACGTGGGGTGCGCGGCGAGCAGCAGGTTGAGATCGACGTCTTGCTCGCGCGGCGGCCCGCCGTTGGCCGGCGAACGATTGATGATGCGGTTTTGCTGCCACCAATAGCCGGGGAAGAAATCGCCCGGGATACCGCCGTTGTAGACGCTCGCCCGATACGGATCGTTCAAACCGTCGTGCGCGCCGATGCACGCCAGTGCGGGCGGGCGGTGCGCGGCCATGAACCACTGCGACATGCAAAAGTACGACTGCCCTAGGCCGCCGACCTTACCCGAGCACCAAGCCTGCGCCGCGATCCACTGCACGACGTCGTAGAGATCGTGCTGCTCGTTCTTGCCGAGGAACTCGAAGCTGCCGCCCGATCGCCCGCACCCGCGCACGTCCATGTTCACGTACGCGTAGCCGTGCTCGACGTAGAGGTCGATCGGCCCGGTTTCGCGCCAGAGAAACTGCGAGCTCGGCGGCAAGACGTTGTTGTCGAAACGATAGGGCGAGGCAGCCAGCAGCGCCGGAAACGGTCCGCCCGCGGCGGGCAAATACAGCGCAACGGCGATCGAAATGCCGTCTCGTACCGTCACGCTCTCAACCTGCATCTCCCGGTCTTCGTCGGCCCGGCCGGGGTTTCCCAATCACGTGCGAAAGGGGGGCGCATGAGCCACCTCCGTATCGGAATGCTGTTTGCGGCCTTCGCGCTGGTCGCGTCCACGGCCGGAAGCCGCGCGGCGGAAACGCCGTACGAAATCGACGCGATCATGTCGCGTTCCGGCCCGTATGCGTTCCAAGGTGCCGAGGGAATTCAAGCGCTCAACGTCATCGAAAACATGACGAACAAAGCGGGCGGCATCGACGGTCGCCCGATCAAATTCGTCATCTGGGACGACCAGTCGAACCCCGCAACGGCCGTTCAAGCCGCTAATGCCATCATCGCGAAACATGCCGCAGTTGCGATCGGACTCGCAGCGACGTCACTTTGCAGCGCCGTGGCACCGCTCATGGCGAACGGGCCCCTGCTTTACTGCTTTACCCCCGGCGTCCATCCGAAACCGGGGAGCTTCCTCTTCTCGAGCGGCATCTCGACGCTCGACACGCTCGCGGCTTCGAAGAAGTTCTTCGCGATGCGCGCATGGACGAAGATCGCGTTCATCACCTCCACCGATGCAACCGGCCAAGACGCCGATCAAAACATCGATGAGGTGTTTGGCGAGGTGAGCGGCCCGATGACGGTCGTTGCACACGAACACTTCAATCCCAGCGATCTCAGCGTCAGCGCGCAGATGGCGAAGATCAAGGCATCGGGCGCCCAGGTCCTGGTGGCTTGGACAACCGGGACCCCGTTCGGCACCGTCTTGCGCAATGCGTCCGAAGCGGGCCTCGGCCTCCCGATTCTCACGACCGCTGCGAACCTGAGCGACGCCGAGATGCACGCCTACGCCGCATTCGCACCGAAGGAACTCTACTTTCCGGGCACCCCGGCGTTCGCGCCGGAAGCCGTGCCGCCGGGCCCGACGAAGCGCGCGCTCGAAAGCTACTTCAACGCGCTTAAGGCGGCCGGCGACAAACCGGAAAACGCGATATCGCTCGCCTGGGACGGGACGTTGCTCGTGCTCGATGCGTTACGGAAAATCGGCCTTTCGGCTACCGCTGCGCAGATCCGCGAACATATCGCGTCAGTGCAAGGCAGCGTCGGCATCTACGGACCGCACGACTTCATCGCAATTCCGCAACGCGGTCTCGGCATCGGCTCCGTCGTGATGATCCGCTGGGATCCCGCCCGCGGCTGGGTCGCGGCGAGCGGTCTCGGAGCGACGCCGCTCCGCTAGACCGGTTCGGGAACCTGGATCGGCAAGTGGGCCGGTTCGTCCAGGCGCGCCCACGCCTTGGCCGGACGGCCCTCGCGAATCGCTTCGAGTTCGCGCAAGAAGATGCGCCGCAACAGCGCTACGCCGGCATCGGATTGTCCCAGTCGCTCTTGCGAGCGATCGACGATGGTGCCCTGGCCGCGAAGCGCGACGTAATCCTGCGTCGCGATCACTTGCTGGCTGCCGATACCCTCGGGCATGCGGTGCTCTTCGAACAGCTCGTGATAGTGATCCGCCGGATTGTAGCCCTCGCGCCGGTCTTCCAGAAAGCGCCGATCGGTATCGGGTTCAGTTGACGCCATGGTCGTGACGGCAAAGCGCATCGTGTGTTCGTCATCGATCGGTACGTGCCACGTCACGCTGTCCGTCCACGGGTCGCCCTTGCGCGGTCCCGGCGAGACGATGTGGTTGTTGTTGGGAAACGTCCAATCGCTGATGCGGACGTTGTTCGCCGAACGAAACGCCGTCTGACGAATGCCCGAACTCGTTTCTTCGTACGACAGTTCGGGCACCGCGGTGGTGATCTCATCGCCGAAGCGGCTGACTTTGCCCCACACGTGCACGTAGCTCACGTGGGTGGCGTCGAGCGAGTTTTCCGTGCCTTGGAAGAAGTTGTAGTCCCACTCCTGGTAGCGGATGACGCGCAACCGGCCCGGCTCTTCGAGCCCGGGCTTGCGCGGCAGATCGAATGCCGGTGCGGGGCCCGCGCCGAGATAGGCGAACAGCAGACCGCCGTATTCGTGAACCGGATAACCGGCGATCTTCACGAGGTCGGGACTGACGTTTTTTTCGGCCGGCATTTCCGTACACCGGCCCGTTCCGTCGTAGCGCCAGCCGTGATACATACAGCGCACTTGATCGTCTTGCACCCAACCGGTATGCAGCACGGTGCAGCGGTGCGCGCAGCGCGCACCGATCAAGTACGGCGTTCCGCTTTCACCGCGGTAGAGGGTGAGGTCTTCGCTCAACACACGTAACGCGCGAGCTTTGCCCGGCTCAACGCTATCGGCCGGCGCGACCGGTTGCCAAAACGAGCGCAACAGGGTGCCCATGGGCGTGCCCGCCGCGGTTTGGGTGAGCTGTCGTAACAGTTCTTGGCGGGTCAGATGTCCGTTTTCCATGCTTCCTCCGGCGTCGCGAGCCTTCAGTTCGGCAAAGGGAACTCCTTGGGCGTGGCCGCAAGGTCGGAGGGAATTGCCGAAGCGGGAGGACGCGAAATCAAAGTAGCTGATGCGATCGCGCGGGTGCTCAAGGACGAAGGCGTCGAGCATCTGGTCTGCTATCCCAGAAATCTGCTCATCGACCGCTGCGTCGAAGCCGGTCTGCGTCCGATCATCTGCCGTCAAGAGCGGGTAGGAGCGGGTATTGCCGACGGCATCAGCCGCTCGACGAACGGCAGCCAAATCGGCGTCTTCGCGCCGCAGGGCGGACCCGGAATTGAAAACTCGTTCTCCGGCGTATCGCAATCGTTCAGCGACGGCATTCCGCTGCTCGTGCTGCCTGGTCCGGCACCAATGGGGCGCAGCCATACCCCGCCGACGTTCAGCGCGGTCGACAACTTCGCGCACATCACGAAGTGGGGCTGCGAGCTCGACGATCCGGCGCGCCTGTGGGAGCTGATGCGCCGCGCATTTCACAACCTGTATAGCGGCGCGACGGGACCCGTGCTCATCGAAGCGATCGGCGACATTACCGAAGCCGAATGCGGCGAGTACGCCTACCGGCCCACGCATAGGGTGCGCTCGGCGCCGGATCCCGAGGCGATCCGTTTGGCGGCCGACGTGCTGTTAGCGGCCAAGCGACCGGTGATTCAAGCCGGTCAAGGCATCCTCTTCGCCGGCGCCACCGCCGAGCTCGTTCGTGTCGCCGAACTCTTACAGGCACCGGTGCTGACGACGAATCCGGGCAAGAGCAGCTTTCCGGAAGATCACCCGCTCGCGCTTGGAGCGATGGTGAACTCGGCACCCAAAATGGCGTTCGCGTTTCTAAAGGACGCCGATTGCGTCTTCGGCGCGGGCACGAGCCTCTCGCGCGTCAACTGGGCGCCCAAGATCCCGCCCGGCAAAACGATCGTGCATCTCACGAACGACCCGCTCGATATCAACAAGGATTGGTTCACCGACGCCGCGATTCTCGCCGACGCCAAACTCGCGCTGAAAGCCCTCGCCGACGAGATCGTCGGACGTAAACACGTCGCCGCTCGGGACGCCGTGGCCGAAGTGGACGCCGTACGAAAAGCCTGGGAAACGGAGTGGGCTCCGGAGCTTACTTCAACGGAAAAACCGATCAACCAATATCGCGTGATTCGCGATCTCTACGCGCTGCTCAAAGACCGCCGCACGATCGTGACGCACGAAGCCGGCAGCCCGCGCGAGCAGATGATCCCGTTCTGGCAGAGCCGTACGCCGCGCGACTATCTCGGCTGGGGAAAATCGACGTCGCTCGGTGCAGGCCTCGGGATGATCATGGGAGCGAAGCTCGCCAATCCGGATGCCGTCTGCGTGAACGTCATGGGTGATGCGTCGATCGGCATGGTCGGGATGGACATCGAAACAGCGGTGCGCAATCGCATCGGCATCATCACGATCGTCTTCAACAACGGTATCATGGCGGGCGAGCGGCTCGGCATGGAACGTGCGATCGAACAATACCATGCGATCGATCTCGGCGGCGACTACCGGATGGTAGCGGCCGGACTCGGCGCATGGTCGAAACGGATCGAGAACGTCGAGGATTTCGCTCCCGCGGCACGCGAAGCGCTCGACGTAACCGCAGCGGGCCGCCCCGCGCTCATTGAGGTGATGGCCAAAGAATGCACCCACTTCTCACGGTACTGATCCGGTGCTGAAGCGCCACGAGCTCTTGCGAACGGCGGCGCTCGCACCACTGGCGCTTTTGGGCGGGACTCGACCGGTTCGCGCGGCCCTCGACCCGCTGCAGATTGCCGGCGTGCCGAGCGAAGACATGACAGACTGCTATTACGCGGTCAAAACGGGGATGTTCGCGCGCAACGGTCTCGACGTTACGCTCGAAGCCACGAGCAGCGGTGCGGCAGCGACCGCGGCCGTCGTTTCGGGAACGTATCCGATCGGCAAGTCGAGCCTGCTCGCGTTGATGAGCGCACATCTCCAGGGGATCCCGCTCGTCGCCGTCGCCCCGGCGATCCTCAACGAGCCGCAGAATCCGCGCTCGCTGCTGCAGATCGCCCCCGATTCGCCCTACAAGACGGGAGCCGACCTCAACGGAAAGACGATCGGCGTTCCGGCGCTCGGGGATGCCACGAGCGTCGCCATTCGCGCGTGGGTCGACAAGACCGGCGGCGATTGGCATAGCCTGAAATTCGTCGAGTTCCCGAACGCTGCGCTCGAAGCCGCGATCGTGGGACACCGCGTCGATGCCGCGATTCTGCAAACGCCGCAGCTCGATATCTCGCTCGAGGCCGGCACGACGAAAACGCTTTCTTACGCTAACGAGGCGATCGCGCCGCGGTTCATTCTCGCGGGCTACGTCGCGCTGGCGGATTGGACGCTGCACCATGCCGCCGAGGTGCGCACGTTCGCGTCGACCTTGGCGTCCGCAACCGCCTACGTGAACACCCATCGGCCGGAGACGGCGCCCGTCGTCGCGGAATTCACCAAAGCCACGCTCGCGAACGTCGCGAAGATGCATCGCACCACCAATCCGACCGTCCTCGATCCGGCGCTCATCCAGCCGCTCATCGACGCCGCCGCCAAATACGGCATCCTCTCACGGGCCTTTCCGGCGCGCGAGATCATCTGGTCCGGCGCAAAATGACCCGGCTGCAGCGTGCGTGCGCGCTCGTAGCGGCGCTCGCCCTTCTTCCGCTGCCCGTAAGCGCACAGAGCGCCCCGGTGATTCGCGTGCTCAACCTCGGCGGAGACGGCGGGTCGCTGGGTGCCTACGCACTGGCCGGCGGCTTCTTCAAGAAATACGGACTGGAAGCCACCGTGGCGGGCACGAGCAGCGGCGGCGCGGTCGTTGCGGCCGTCGTCGGCGGTTCGGCTGAGGTCGGCTTTTCGAACCTGATGTCGGTCGCGGCCGCGCTGGGTCGCGGCATACCGATCACGATCATCGCACCCTCCACCGTGTTCACGAGCAAAGCACCGGATATCGTTCTCGCCAAAGCCCGGCATTCGCCATTGCGAACCGGCGCGGATCTCAACGGCAAGATCGTGGCCGTTACGACGCTCGACGGCGAGCAGCAACTCGGTGCCGAGGTGTGGGTCGACAAGACCGGCGGCAACTCCAAGAGCGTGCGCTTCGTCGAGCTTCCGGAATCGTCGATGGCCGCGTCGCTCGTGCAAGGCCGTATCGACGCCGCGATGATGACCGGTTCGTACTTCGGTCAAGCGCGCAACGCGGTGGAACTGCTCGGCAACGCCGATGCCGCGATCGCGCCGCTCTACATCTCGGGCGTGTATTTTGCCGCGACGTCATGGGTTGACGCCCAGCCCGACGCGGCCAGACGGGTAGCGCAAGCGCTGCGCGAAACGGCCCACTGGGTCAATACCCATCATGCCGAAACGGTACCGATCCTCGAGCGAATCACCGGCCTCGATGCGCCGTCGATCGCAGCGATGACCCGCTCGACGTTCGCGGAGTCGCTCTCCGTGCCCGAACTCCAGCCGGTGCTCGACGCCGGCTTAGCTTACGGACAGCTGAAGGTACCGCTCGACACGCGCGCCATCGTCGCGAAGGCGCTCATCTATTGGGGGAAATAACCGGCGCTAGACGGCCGGTGCCGGGCGTCCCGCTTGGGCCTGAATGCGCACGGAGTTGTCGCGATAGATCGCTTGCAGTTCACGCGGGTTGAACACCGCGTCGGCCGTGAGCATGTCCTCGGTCCACTGGAAGCCGCGATACGGATAGTCGGTACCGTAGAGGATCTGCGAGGGCGAAACGATCGTGCGCAACGCGAGCATCGTGCCTTTGCTCGGCACTTGGGCCGTATCGTAGTAGCACTTGTTCGCTTCGGCCAGGAAGCCGTTGGGCAGTGCGGTCTTGAAATTTTCCGCGCCGCTGTTGATGAAGCGTTGCGCCAAGAACGGCATCGTGCCGCCCGCGTGCGACCAGATCATCTTGACGTTGGGGTACTTCTGCGTGCCGCCTTTGAAGATGTATTCGGCGATCGCGCGCGTCGTATCGGTGCCGTATTCGATTTGCGCCGTCGCGAGCCACGGCTGCACGGTGCCGCAGCACGGCCCGACGGTCGGATGCACGAACACGACCGCGTTGCGACGGTTGAGCTCGGCGAACACCGGATCGAAGTCGGCATTGCCGATATACTTATCGCCGTAGCTCGTAAAGAGGCCGATGCCGTCGGTCTTGAGCGTGTCGTAGGCATAGGCGATCTCGGCCAGCGTGTCGGAGATGTTCGGCATCGGCAGCATCGCGAACATCCCGAAGCGGCCGGGGTGCTGCACGCGAAGATCGGCCATATACTCGTTGCATTCGCGAGTCACGCGGCGAGCGTTGGCCGGATCGTCGAAGCGGTGACCGGGCACGGTGATGGACGCATATGCCGTCGCGACGCCGGCACGGTCCATCTCATCGAGCGTCTTCGGAATACTCCAGCCTTTGAAGACGCGCGCCTCATCCGGCGTGCCGCCCTGCGAGAGCCAATTCGTCGGCGCGACGTGATGATGGACGTCGATCAGTTTCTTCGCAGGCATTTGCGCCGCTAGCCCGGCCGGCAACGCGGCTGCTGCGACGATCGCGCCGCCGCCGGCGGCGCTGAGCTGCAACAGGCGTCGCCGCGTCAGGGCACCGGCGCCGTTCGATTCGTGTTCGCAATTCATCTTGAAAACGAGCATTATTGCAGCGCGTCCGAACCGACCTCTTGCCGCCGCCGGAAGGCTGCGGGGTCCCTCGCAGAACGGCGCGAAAGGGGCAGTCATGAAGATCGCTTACGTCGATCCGAACAACGAAGTCGGCGAAGACTTCCGGGGCAATCCGAAGGACGGCCAGATCCTGCTGACCGGCGAGGACGACACCGTCGAGAACTACCGGCTGAACTTCAGTCGCCAGGTCGGCCCGTTCTACAGCCCGCGCCACGCGCACAACTTCGACCAGATTCGCATCGTGCTCGGCGGCGGCCCGATGAACTATGGTCCCGACCAGTGGATACAGCCCGGCGAGATCGCCTACTTCCCGGAAGGCACACCGTACGGTCCGCAAGAGTACGACAGCGCCCGCTACGGCATGACGTTTCAATTCGGCGGCGCCAGCGGCTGCGGATACATCAGCCTGCGCCGCATGTTCGAAGGCATGGAAGAGATGAAGGCCTTCGGTACGTTCGAAAAGGGCGTCTTCCATCGCACCGGCGACGTGCCGCCCGGTATGCGCCGCTCGCGAGACAGCTATGAAGCGGTGTGGGAGCATATCAACGGCCGGCCGATGGAATATCCCAAGCCGCGCTACGATGAACCGATCCTCATAAAGCCGGCGCATTTCGCGTGGGTGGCCGATCCGGATCAGCCCGATGTGTCGATCAAGCGGCTCGGCACGTTTTCCGAACGGCAACTCGAAATCGCGATGCTGCGCGTCGCCGCCGGCGCAAGCGCGCGCATCATGCCGCGGCGCAGCACGCAGATCGGCGTCATCATCTCCGGTACCGGAAACGCCGGCGAGCATGAACTTCGTCCGCAGGCCGCGTTTTCGGTCGAACGCGACGAGGGCGCGCTGCTGGCCGCGACGAGCGAACTCGAACTCTTGCTCGTCGGTCTGCCGATTTTCGCTCCGGTGCGCGAAAGCGAATGGAAAGAGAAATCAGCGTCCATCCGAATTGGAAGCGCCAACTAGAGCCTATCCGTAGAAGGGTAACGACCGTGTCAAACGCCGCCATGAGCAAGCAGCTCGCCGAGAAACCGGGGTTTCTCGCCGCCCTCGACCAGAGCGGCGGCTCGACGCCCGGCGCCCTCCGCGCCTACGGCATCCCGGACACCGCCTATAACGGCGACGCCGAGATGTTCAAGCTCATGCACGAGATGCGCGTGCGCATCATCAGCTCTCCGGCGTTCACCGGCGACAAGGTCATCGCGGCGATCCTGTTCGAGCGCACGATGGACGGTCAGGCCGGCGGCAAACCCGTGCCGTCCTATCTCTGGGAAGACCGCGGCGTCGTGCCCATGCTCAAAGTCGACCAGGGCATGGAAAAGGAAGCCGACGGCGTGACGATGATGAAGCCGATCGCCGGACTCGACGATTTGCTCAAGCGCGCGGTGAAGCTCGGTATCTACGGCACGAAGATGCGCTCGACGATCAACCTCGCAAACCCGAAGGGCATCGCCGCGATCGCGAAACAGCAGTATGAAGTCGGCGCGCAGATTTCGGCCCACGGCTTGGTGCCGATTCTCGAACCTGAAGTGCTGATCAAGAGCCCCGAGAAAGCCAAAGCCGAGGCCATCTTGCTGGAGGAATTGCTCAAAGGCGCAGACGCGCTGCCGGCTGGTCAGCAAGTCATGGTCAAGGTGACGATCCCCGACGTTCCGGATCTGTACGCGCCGTTGATCGCCCACAAGGGAATCCAGCGGGTCGTTGCGCTATCGGGCGGTTACACGCGCGACGACGCCTGCGCGCGCTTGGCCAAGAATCACAACATGATCGCGAGCTTCTCGCGCGCGCTCGTCGACGGGCTCAACGTGAACATGAGCGACGCCGAGTTCAACGCCGCACTCGGGAAAGCGATCGACGAGATCTACACGGCCTCGACCGTTAAATCCTGACGCGGAGGCATCCTCACATGCCTCCGCCGACGTAGCGGAACTTCTGCAGCCGTTTGGCGTTGTCGACTTCGCCGGTGTAGATGTTGTTCTTCGAATCGACGGCGATCACGTGAACCCAGTGAAATTCGCCGGCGTTCCGGCCTGAGCGCCCGAACTTCGAGACGACGGCAAGCGTGCTGCGCCGCAGGATACGCACCTCGTTGTTTTCGCCGTCGGCGTTCACCAGGTACGTTTGCTCCGTCTTGGGCCAAAAATCGAGATCCCAGACCGACCCGCTAGCGAGCGTTGCCGGCAGGTAGCGCGCTTCTTTCACGAACGTTCCGTCTTTGTGGAAGACTTGAATGCGGTCGTTCGTACGGTCGCAAACATACACGAGCCCGTCGTGCGCGATGATCACGCAGTGGACGGGATTACCGAACGTCGGTGAGGGCGAAGCCGCCGGATCGTACTTCGGCGGGCCGTCGTCACGCGGTGGATTGCCGTACGCGCCCCACATGCGCTTGAACGCGCCGGTATCTTTATCCAGCACGATCACACGGTGGTTGCCGTACCCGTCCGCGACGTACATCTCGTGGGTGGGCTCGTCGATCCAGATATCGGCCGGCTGCCCGAACTTCGTCGTATCGCTGCTGTCGGGCGGTCCCGGGTGGCCGAATTGCGCGACGAACTTGCCGTCGAGCGTGAACTTGAGGATCGCGCCGTCGTTCTTCCCGTTGCCGCCGATGTAGACGAAGCCTTCGCGGTCGACCGCGATCCCATGCTCTTGCAACGGCCAGTCGTATCCCTTACCGGGGCCGCCCCACGCGCGCAGCAGATTTCCGGCCGCGTCGAACTCGAGGATCGGCGGCGCGGGCTTGCAGCAAATCGAGAGCGGTGGAACGAGCGCCGCACCGCGTTCGTCGTCGGTGAGCGAGCGCGGTCGCTGATTCACCCAAATGTGGTCCTGATCGTCCACGAAAATGCCGCCGACTTGCCCGATGAGCCAATCGTTCGGGAGTGGTTTCGGCCATGCCGGATCGACGGCAAAGCGCGGAGGCCCCGGTATATGCGGAGCGGTCTGCGCTCGCGGCGCGGTCGTGAGCAAACCCAGCGCGAAGATAAGGAACGCAAACAGGGCGATCGATCGGAACATGCGCAATCCTCCAATACAGACCCGACACTCGAGGAGGCTTGCTTTGGCCCTGAAGGTTTCAAGTGCTCTTTTCACCGACGGCGGCACGCTGCCGAATTCGGCGGTATTCAACGGCTTCGGATTGACCGGCGGCAACATCTCGCCGGATCTCACGTGGAGCCCCGGCCCGGCCGGAACGAAGAGCTACGTCGTCACGTGTTACGACCCCGACGCTCCAACGACGGTCGGGTTCTGGCATTGGCTCGTGATGGACATCCCCGGATCGGTGACGACGCTCCCGGCGGGGGCCGGTTCGCCCGAAAAGACCGCGCCGGGAACCATTCTCGGCCATACGGACTTCGGCTCGATCGGCTACGGCGGTGCGGCGCCGCCGCCCGGGCGCACCCATCATTACCACTTCAACGTCTACGCGCTGGATGTCGATACGCTCGGCCTTGGATCGGGAACGACGGGCGCGATGCTGATGTTCTGCATGAACGGACACATCCTCGATCAGGGCCGGCTCACCGCCGTCTACGCCCGGTGAAGCGCCGTGAGGTGATCGCGGCCTCGCTCGGCGTTGCGGTTGCAAGTCTGCCGCGGACGCTGTATGCGCAAAGCCTGCAACAGTTCCGGGCCGCGGCGACACCGATCGAGGGTGATGCGCTGCTACCGCTGGCACAATCCCAGGGCTATTTTGCGCGCGCCGGAATCGCGCTCGACGTCGAAACGCTCAGTTCGGGCGAAGCGATCGCTGCGGCGATCGTCGGCGGCGACATCATCATCGGCAGCATGAACATGATGTCGCTCGCGGTGGCGCATCAGAACGGCGTCGACATGAAGATCATCTCCGGCGGCCCGATGTACGAAAGCGGTCACGGCGGATCGCAGCTCATGGTCAAGAAAGAGTCGACGATCAACTCCGGGAGTGCGCTGAGCGGCAAGACGCTCGCCGTCAACGTGCTCCGTGGTGCGGCACAAATCTCATCCGAGGCGTGGATCGACAAACACGGCGGCGATTCCAAGAGCATTCAGTGGATCGAGATGCCGTTCTCCGCCATGCAGGCAGCACTCGAGGCCGGCCGCATCGACGCCGCCGAGATCACGCAACCCTACGCGACGACCGCCCTGACGACGTGCCGGTCCATCGGCTCTCCGAACGACGGCATCGCAACACGCTTCCTCAACGGCGCATACGTGGCGTCCGGCTCCTGGATATCCGCACATCCCGACGCGGCCCGTAAAATCAAGTCCGCCTTGATCGCGTGCGCACATTGGTACAACACCGACCCCGGCGCATCCGTTCAAGCCGTGGCGACGCTGACGAAGCAAGACCCGGCCGTGGTTGCAAAATCGGTGCGAACGTTATTCGGCGAAGACGTGACACCGGCGCTCGTTCAACCCGTGATCGACGCCGGAGCCAAATACGGCATCCTCAAACGCGGCTTTCCGGCCACGGAGATCATCGCCCAGATCTAACCTTTTCGACCGTTTGCTCGTCGCGTTTACCGCCGCAATACTTCTGTAGGGCTTGCTGGAAAATCGTATCGGCTGCCCCGCCGGCGAGCGAAAACAGCGTCATCGACGAGCAAAACTTCAGATCGTCCGGGGTGCCGAAGATCTGCGCCAGCGAGGCGTTCTCGATCGCGAGCACGAGGTTCGTGCACTCGGTCAGGCGCCGCCCGAGCACGGGATGCGCGAGGTACGCCTTCGCTTCGTCGAGCGACGTGATGCCGAAGTACTGTGCCGTTTCAGACCGGCCGAGACCACGCAATTGCGGAAAAACGAACCACATCCAATGGGAGCGCTTACGGCCGGCGCGCAGTTCGGATTCAACGCTCGCAAACACTGGATCTTGCGCCTGCGCAAAGCGCGCGAGATCGAATGGGTCCGCGAGCACGAGATCCATCACCGGCTCACCCGAGTATCGTGAAGCGCCCGCCGTCCGTGAACAGGATCACGATCAGCATGGACGAGCAAATCAAGTCGTAGTTCCAACCCAATCCGTCCTTGCCCCAGAAGCCGGTTTTCCAAACGAAGAGCTTCTTCTGCAGCGCACCGAGCATGATGAGCAACAAGCCGATGCAGGCAAGTTGAATCAAGAAGCCGGCGATCACCGAAACCCCGCCGAGCAGCTCGCCGCAGCCGAGAAAAATCGTGAAGCCTTTCGGCATCCCGATTTCTTTGCTTCGTTTGTCGGGGTCTTTCACGTGAGAAAGACCGCTCGAGGCGAAGACCAAACCCACCATGATTCTGAGAAAGACGAGGCCGTAGTCGAGGAACTGCTCGAGGTGAAACATGCTGCTCCTTACCCTTCCGTTCCCGTTGTTTTTTAGACGCGGCGGCGCTGCGTCGTGGCTATTTCGTAAAGTTGGGAGAGCATCTCGACGATTTCTTTGAAATGGCCGCGCGGATCGGTTTGGACGGGGCTCATGTCGCCGACGACGATCGGAAGGCACGCTTCCTCGATCCGTTCGATCATCTTCGCGGCTTGGCCGGCGAGTTCGACGTTAGCGAGGTTCTCGGCCAAGAGTTTCGTCACGCGCGCAACTTCGGCTTGCGCCGCTTGAAGACGAACCTGGCGCTTATCGTAGGCGGCACGTAATTCCGGAATGCCCTTTTCCCGGAAGTGAATCGACTCGACGCGGTATTGTTCGGCGAGCTTCGCCTTGCGGCGCGTGAAAAATGCGTTCGCCTGATCCTGCGTGCGCAGTTTGCTCTTTTCGCGTTCTTCGTCCGGCGTCAACGGCGCCGACGATATGCGAGCGCGCATTTCTTCATCCAGCTTGATGATTTGATCTTTGAAGGGCGGCTCTTCTTCGACCGGCGGCAAGGCCATGCGCTGCAGATTGAGCGTTTTGGTCACTTCATTTTCAGCCGAGCGCGCCTGCGAGAGTGCGTTGCGCAGGGTATCCGCCCAGCCCGAATCGCCGAGACGTTTGTTCGCGACGTCCGCGGTAAAGTCGACCGAGAGCCCGCAGCCGATGGTCGCCAGAGCCTTGATGACCCATTTCTCTTTTTCGCCCATGAAGATCGCGGTAAGCCGCACCTTCGACCCGACGCCGGGCAGCGGTTCGAACTCGTCGACCGCGGTGAGCATGCGCTCCCCGGTATCGACGGCAACAACGATCCGGCCGGACGACAACCGGTATGCCAGGCACAGCGTTCCTTCGTACCGCGTGTCCGAACCGTGGACCGGTACGAGAACGTCCTGATACCCGCGTGCCCACGCAGCCTTCCACAGGACATCCTTGGTCTTTGCGGGGTCTTCCCGATGCCTGGCGATGTCGTCCAGGATCAGTTGAACCCCGCGATCCAGGAACTTCACCTCGTGCATTGCGGAGCGTTTTCGCCGTTTGGCGCCTGCGCTCTTCGCCCGGAGCGGCGCAGCCTCTGTTAATTCACTGCGAAGGCCTGGCCGGCGAGGCGAGGAGTTGGGGCGCGATGAGGTCCTTGGCCGGAAACGAGGCTTTCAAAAGGCCGTATTTTGCCGAGACGTCGATGAGGGGTTGAAGCAGGGCCGGGTCGATGCGTTCCGGATAATACGCGCGTTTTTGATTCGGATTCATCGATTGTTTCGAGTAGGCTTCGAGGATTTTGGCCGAGGCATCATGGTTCTTGTTGGCCCACGCGCCGGCTTCGGCCATCGCGTCGGCAAAGCGGCGCACGATGCCGGCGTGCGTCGCGGCGTAGTCTTGCATGCAGAACCAGCCGCCGCCGACCCACTCTTCGCCGATCGCATCGTTGACCGTAGCGACGATGCGACCGCCGTTGGCGAGGATCAGCGACTGCGCCGGCTCTTCCGCGACGACGGCATCGACGCGGCCGGCGGCCAGCGCGCCGCCCATGTCCGCGTAGGGAATTTCGATAAACTTTACCGCGTCGGCGGGCAAGCCGTTCTGGTCGAGCCACGCCCACATGGCCATTTCGCTCACGCCCTTCAGGCTCGTTACCGCGACGGTCTTCCCGGCGAGATCTTTGGCCGTGTGCAACGGCGAGGATTGAAGTGCGATGAGCGAGCCGGTGGCTTGTTTGGATGAGTACGCGGCTCCGGGTGCGACCATCACGAACGGGATGCCGCGCTCGCGCGCGTTGGCGATCGTGATAACGGCGGCCGTGCCGAAATCCAGCGATCCGCCGATCACGGCCGCCGCGGTGGCCGGACCATTCGTCATTACCACCAGCTCGACGTCGAGGTTCCGCTTGCGAAAGAAACCCTGCGCCAACGCGTACAGCGGGGCGCCGTCGAGGTCGATCGGGACGGCGGCAACCCGGATTTTCGCCGGCGTTTGGGCGCCCGCGCCGCGCTCGAATACACGCTCCGCACCGGCGGCAGCCACGGCGAGGATGAGCGCGCGTCGAGAGAGCTTCAGCACGCCCCCGACTTGCGTCCACTAGGAGTAATTCCTGCGCTAGGCGGACTACCGTTGATGATGCATCCCATCTCGCGGAGATCCAGCATCCTGGCCCTGGGAGCGGCCCTCGGCGGCGCGATGATCGAGCCGGCGCGCGCCGATGCGATTCCGCTGCGCGTCGGCATCATTCCGATCGCGACGAACGCACCGTTTTATGCCGCCGACAAGTTCGGCTATTTCGCCGCCGAAAATCTCGCGGTCACCGGGCAAGTCATCCGCGGCGGTGCGGCCGCGATTCCGGCCATGCTCAGCGGCTCGACCGACATCGTGTTCACCAACTCGACCAGCGTCGTTGAAGCGATTGCGCGCGGCATCGACTTGCGCTTGATCCTCGAAGGGACGATCGCGTCGAATAAGCCGCCGGATTCCGGTGCCATCCTCAGACGCAAAGGCGATGCGTTACACACCGGCAAGGATCTCGAAGGCAAAGTCGTCGCCGTGAACACGCTGCACGACGTGATCTGGATGGTCGTGATGGCGTGGATCAGCGCGACCGGCGGCGATCCCGCGAAAGTGCAGATCGTCGAATTGGCGCTGCCCACGATGCCCGACGCGATCAAGAACAAACGCGTCGACGCCGCGTTGATCATCGACCCGGCGCTGACCGTCGCCCTCGACGATCCGGCCCTCGAACTGCTCGCATGGCCGATGAGCACGGCGTACGCCGGCGGCCCGATGGCGTTTTTCGCCGTAACGGGTGCGTTGACGCAGACACGGCCCAACGATATCCGCGCGTTCGTGCGCGCGTACAAACGCGGCGCGGCGTGGACGGCTGCGAATCAGGGCAAACAGCCGTACTACGATCTCGTGGCGGAGTTCTCGGGATTGAATCCCGACCTGGTGCGGCGTATGAAGCCCGTTGCGGTGCAAGCGGACATCGTGCCCGCCTCGCTGCCGCGTCTGACGTCGATGATGCGGCAGACCGGCTTGCTCGATACGAACGTCGATCTGCGCACGAAGGTCTTTACCTAAAGCGCGCTCTTTATTGCATGAGGTCCGGGGGGATCGTTTCACCGAAGAGATGAGCGCCCCAGTGCCGGCCGTGCATTTCGTGCTGGTTCGTGATGTGCTGGCGCGCCGAGGTGAGGTCCGCGAACGTGCGCCCGAAGCGGTATTGCGTTGCGATGCCGGATGCGCCCGCTGCTTGAAGCATCCGCGCGCCGAGCGCGCGGCAGCGCTCGGAAACGTTCGCCATCTGAAACTTGTACTTCAGGCGCTCGTCGTCGGGCGGAACCGCGCCGCGCTCGGCATAGGCCGTGAGATTGGCGACGTTGCGGTGGGCGATCGCCGTGAGCTCGTCGATCGCATTTTCCGCCTCGCCGGCGACGAGTTGCGCATCGGGGTCGGTGACCATCGTTCGGGCACCCGACCGTACCCGCTGCTGCGCGTACGCGAGAAACTCATCGAGCATCCCGCGCAATCCGCCGATCGGTCCGTACGCGACGCCGCCGCCGAACACCTGACCGAAGGGAATGCGGTAGAGCGGCGCCGGGTTGACGGCCTGCCCCGGCCCGGTGCAGCTGAGGTTCTCTTCCATGCGCCGCATACGATGGTGCGGAACGAACGCGTCGGTCACGACGATGTCGTTGCTGCCGGTTCCCTTGAGACCGAACGTGTACCACGTGTCGTCGATCCGGTAGTCGGATTTCGGCACCAGCAGAATGGTCCAACCGGCGCGCGGTCGGCCCGCTTGCGCGCCCTCCGGCCGCACGATCGCGCCAAGGAACGCCCAGTCGCAGTGCGCCGAGCCGCTCGCGTATCGCCAGCGTCCGCTGATCCGGACGCCGCCCTCGACGGGCGTGACGTCGCCGGCCGGCGCCAACGAGAGCCCGACGAGCGTCGATGAATCCTCGGACCAGACGTCGGCCGCGGCGCGATCGTCGAGCAACGCAACGACCCACGGTGCGATGCCGAGCACGCCGTAGACCCAAGCTGTCGACATGTCGCCTTCCGCGAGCGTGATCAGCGTGTCATAGAACGTTTGCAAATCGAGTTCGAGACCGCCCCAGCGCTTCGGCTGCAGCGCGCGAAAAAGCCCGGCAGCCTTCATCTCGGCGATCGTTTCGTTCGGAATGCGGCGATCGCTGTCGGCACGAGGGCCGCGCTCGATGAGGCGCGGCACGAGGAGCCGGGCACTCTCCAAAAGCGTCATGACGACGGATGCTTCACGCCGTCGAGCAATGTCATCTGCTGCGGACGTTCGCGCTCGCGTTCGCGTGTTCGTTCGGATTCGTGCACTCTCGTACTCCATCGGACGGTACCGCGTTGATTATCGTCGAAACGCCGCTCCATGGACAACGCCGAAGCCTCGCCCGTGATCGACTTCCACGCGCACTACATGGTCGAGGATGTCCTCGAGCAGTGCCACCAACACTCGCCGGCGACCGGCTTCGGCGCGCATCCGGCTTCGCCTGGAATCGTGCGTAACTTCGCCAACATGCAAGATCCCGAGCGCATCATCGAAGACATGGACCGCATGGGCATCACCAAAATGGTGCTCTCGTCGACGACCGTTCTCTCGCCGACCTCATGGGCGGAACCCGCGGTCGAGAACGCCTTCACCCGCCGTCTCAACGATGTCGCCGCCGACTGGGCCACGCGTTATCCGAATCGCATCATCGGAAGTTTCGTGCTGCCGCTGCAAGATATGCAACTCGCGCTCGAGGAGTTCACGCGCGCCGTCGACGATCTCGGCCTGCGCGTGGTGAACCTCTCCTCGAACGTGCGCGGGAGTTACCTGGGCGATCCGGCGTGGGCCCCGTTCTGGGAGGCCGTGCAGGACCGCGACGTGGCCGTGTTCATGCATCCGGAAGGCCCGAAATGCGACTGGTTCCAGCGCTATGGATTTTGGAATTCGCTCGGCGTCTCGTTCGAAGAGGCGAAGTTTCTCGCATCGATGATCTTCGACGGCATGCTCGATCGTTTTCCGCATCTGAAGATCGTCGTGACGCACGCCGGCGGCTACTTCCCGCACTACATGGGCCGCCTCGACAAGAACGCCAAGAACATGCCGGGGAACATGAAGAACATGTCCCGTCTTCCGAGCGAGTATCTGAAGAACTTCTACTACGACACCTGCGTGTACGATCCGGGGGTGCTCAGCTCGGTGCTGAAGATACTCGGGCCGGAGCGGCTGACGCTGGGTTCAGACTACGCCGTGGGCGAGACCGACCCGGTCGGCTTCATACAGCGCTGTCCCGATCTCAGCGAATCGGAGAAGCGCATGATCCTCGGCGAAACAGCCCAGGGCATTCTCGCGCTTTAAATCAGTTCGCGCTCGATGGGTTCGCGGTCGTAGGTCTCGGGGGCGATCGCACGTTCGAATGCCGTTTTGATCGCCTCGCGCAAGGCCTCGAACTCCGGCCGCTCCGCGGTCGAGCTCTGGCTGAGCATTTCGATCGACGTCAGAAGACGCTGCGCGAGCGGTCGCGCGAGTTGCACGTTGATGGTGTTGGTGTCGCTCGGCACGGTTTCCATGGTCTCCACCCCTTACCACCGAGTTCGCATTGGGAAACAGGCCTTCTCGTAAACCTGCCCAAGTTTGCGGCCGCCGCTAGCTTGCGAAGCCGTCGTAGATGAGGGACTTCCCGTCGACGGTGGTTTTGGTGATGCCGTACCGCTGGGTGAGCGTTAGGATCGGATCGAGAAGACTCGCCTGCAGCCGGGTACCGAAGTAGGCGCGGTTCATCGTCGCCGCCACCTCCGGCGATACTTTGGTCAGGGTTACGAGCATCGGAGCGGATTGCTCGTGATGCGAATTCGCCCAGCGAGCACTCTGGCCGATTGCGACCGCAAAGCGGTGGGCGATGGCAGTGTTTTGGCTTAGCCACGGTTTCGACGCGAACCAGACGCTGATGAAGAACGACGGAGCGATGGCTTCGAGCGTATTCGCGAGCAGCCGCGTCGAAGCGCGGGCGGCCGTGAGCGCCGGTTCCGCGATCACCGCGGCGTCGACGCGTCCGGCCTGCAAAGCCGCGGCCATGGACGGAAACGGTATTTCGAGATATCTCAGGGTCGAGGCGTCGCCGCCGTTCTTCTGCACCCATGTGTCGACCGAGATCTGGGGCAGGCCGCGCAAATTGTCGATCCCCACGCTCTTACCGTTGAGGTCGCGTGCCGTCTGCAGCGTCGACGACGTTGCAACGCGCAACTCCGCAGGTGGCGCCTTCGCATTGAAGAGCGCACCCGGCGCGATCAGATAGAAAGGAATGCCGTTTTCGCGCGCGGCGGCGATCTGACCGACCGACCCGCAGCCGATATCCAGCGCACCGCTCGCAACCCCGGCGCCCACCGTGCCGGCATTGGCCAGCACCGTTACCTGCACCGCGAGACCGTTCTGCTGGAAGATCCCGACTTGATCGGCAAAATTTGCCTGTGCGTACGTATCCGTCGCGACGACTCCGACCCGCAACGGCGTCGTCTGGGCGCGAGCGGGCAGCGCGCCGGCCGCTAGCGGTAACAATGCCGCGGAAGCGATAATTTCGCGTCGCGTCGGCACCGTTTAGCCCGCGAACCCCGGGTAGATCAGGGTTCGCGCCGGGATCGCCGCGGAGATCATGTTGTTCTTCGCGGCAATCTCGATCAGCGGATCGATCAGGGCCGCGTCGAGTTTCGTACCGAAGCGGCTGCGCGTCATGTTCACGATCACCTCGTGCGGCATCTTCGAGGCCTTTTCCAAAGCCGCGGCGGTTTCGGTGTGATGCGCGTTGGCCCACGTCGACGTCTGCACCACCGCACGCGCAAGACGATGCGCGAGAGCCAGGTTGGCCGCCATCCACGTTTCGGTGGTGAACCAAACGCAAATGAACCAGGATGGACCGATCGTGGAATTTGTATCTGCCAAAACGCGGCACGTTGCGCGCGCTGCACTCTGCGCCGGTTCGGCGATGAGGCCTGCATCGAGCCGGCCGGCATCCAACGCGGCCGGCATCGCGGAAAACGGCATCTCGACGAACTTCACCGATGCCGGGTCGACGCCGTTCTTCTTGAACCACTCGACCGCACCGAATTGCGTGAAACTCGTGAGGTTGTCGACGCCGACCGTCTTGCCGATGAGATCGTGGGCGCCACGAACCGGTGAATTCTTCGGGACCATGAGCAGCGAGGATGGGGCATCGGCCGCGTAGAGCCCGCCGGGGGCAAAAAACGTGAACGGCAGCCCCTTCTCTTTCGCGCCTGCGAGTTGGCTCGGGCTACCGAGGCCGACATCGATCGAACCACCCACTACCGCAGCGGCGATAGCGCCCGAATTCGCGAGGTCGACGACCTGCAGATCGATACCCGCATCGCGGAAGATTCCCGCCGCGTAGCCATAGTAAGGCTGACCGTAGCCGTCGACGGGAACGGACCCGCAACGAATGGTGGTCAAGGCTTGGGCGCGGGAACGCGATGGGGCAAGCAGAGCGCTGCTAGCGGCCAACCCTCCGAGAAACAAGCGACGTGAGCTCACTGCGTCCACCTCCGGTATCGGATCAATGCGCCCCCGCGCTCGCAGCGTCCCGCTCCAATCGCGATTCGATCGCTCGAAAAACGCGTAACGCCGCCTGCATATCCGCGCGGCTCACATCGGTGTATGCATCGAGGCTGACGCGCTCGATTTCATCCAGCACCGGCTTCTTCAGTCGCGCGCCCTTCGCGGTGAGCGATACGAGCCGCTTGCGCCGGTCCGCGTCGTCAACGCGGACGGTGACCAGACCCTGCGCGCTCATCAAGTTGATCGACTTCAGCGTCGAAGGCTCCGTGATGTTCACGCGCCATGCCAGCTCGCGCACCGTGGAGCCCTGCTCTTCCCAGAGTTCGCGCATGAGGTGATACTG
The DNA here is from genome assembly GCA_003164495.1 of Vulcanimicrobiota bacterium. Classification (GTDB taxonomy): domain Bacteria; phylum Vulcanimicrobiota; class Vulcanimicrobiia; order Vulcanimicrobiales; family Vulcanimicrobiaceae; genus Lustribacter; species Lustribacter caenicola. The sequence goes on along the minus strand of PLTN01000229.1, from coordinate 18,988 downwards.
GCTGACGCTCAACCCGAACGTGCTGAGGCTGCGGCTGATGGCGCGGTCGAGCCGCCGCGACGTCGCGCGCAGCAAGTAGCCGAAACTCGACCGCGGCTTCGCGCTGAACGGCCGTACCGTACCTTGCGCCCGGGCTTCACGTTGCATGGGTGCCTCCGTTCGGGGAAAGGGGTTTCTACGCCCACGAAATATTGTATGCCTGGCTATATATTGAGGAGATCCGCCATGCTTTCACAGGCCGAGAACGAGCTGCTCACCCGGGTCGAAGGCAACGCGCCGATGGGACAGATGTTCCGCCGCTATTGGCTGCCGATGGTGCTCAGCGAAGAGATCGAGCCCGACGGAGCACCGGCCGCGATCCGGGTCCTCGGCCAGGAGCTCGTTGCCTTCCGCGATACGCAGGGCCGCGTCGGCGTACTCAACGCCGGCTGCCCGCACCGCCTTTCATCGCTCGTGCTCGGGCGCAACGAAGAGTGCGGGATTCGCTGCGTCTATCACGGCTGGAAGTTCGACGTCGACGGCAATTGCATGGACATGCCGACGGAGCCCGACGACCGCGGATTCAAAGATCGCCTCAAGGCAGTGGCCTATCCGACACGGGAAGCCGGCGGCATGGTGTGGGCGTACCTCGGGCCGCGCGAACTCGAGCCGCCCTTTCCGGCCTTCCCGTGGACGGCTTATCCGAGCAACCAGGTCGGCGTAGCAAAGTCCGGTTACCGTTCGAACTACTTGCAAGCGATCGAAGGCGCGATCGACTCCGCTCACTCCTGGTATCTGCACAGCGGCAGTTCGCGCGATTGGGACAAGCGCTTCGAGGTGTCGAGCGACGCCTCGCCGCGGCTCGAAGCCGAGGATACGCCATACGGTTTCCGTTACGCCGCGATCCGTGTCCCCAACGTCGATCCCGAAACGACCAAGTACGCGCGCGTCACGATCTTCAACGTGCCGTCGAGTTCGACGATTCCACCGCCGCTCGATCCGAATCTTCCGGCGCACACCTCGATCTTCGTGCCGATGGATGACGAGAACACGATGCTCTTCGACGTCTACCACAGCCAAAACGGCACCCCGGTCGATCCGCTCGCGCTGCGCCGCCGGCTCAAAGTCGAGCCCGGCGTCGACCTGGATGAGGATGGGTTCTTCCGCGGCGGGCGCAAGAACCGCTGGAACCAGGACCGCGCCGCAATGAAAACCGGCAGCTACACCGGCATTGCCGGTTTCCAGAATCAAGATACCGCGGCCGTGGATTCGATGGGCGCGATATCCGATCGCACGCAGGAGCATCTCGGTCAGTCCGACGTTGCGATCATCCGCATGCGGCGCCGCATGGCGGAGGCCGTCAAAATGTTCCAAGCCGGCCGCACGCCGCCCGGACTCGACGGCTCGACCGACTATTCGTCGATCCGCAGCGCGCAGGGTGTCATCCCGAAAGACATGCCCTGGCAACGCATCCTCGACCTAGCAACAACCTCACGATAACGGAGCGCGCCTTTCTCGTCATTCCGAGCGGAGCGCCGCAGGGCGCGTAGTCGCGGAACGCGAGACAATCTTCAGCGCTAGTCGGGGCAACTCCACACGCGTGCGCAGTATGCAATATGCTCGCACGTCGCTGCCTCTTCTACGCGCCGGAGACGCGACCAAACTTACGCGTTCGCGGAGTCGCCCTGGCCGTCGTGCGCGATCGTGGCGCGCCCCTCGACTGCGCGCCCTACGGCGCTCCGCTCGGGATGACACATGGAAAAACGGCGCTACGCCGGGCAGGGAGACCCACGAACTGGCAGCCGAGATGGCGCGCGCCTCGGTACGACGAGGAAACCGCAGTCCGCGAAGCGGCACGGCAAGCTGACGGCGATCGATGCCGGCCAAGTCGCGGCCGAGGCAACTGCCGCGGCCCTCGCTATCCGGAAGCGCGCGTGAGGTAGTCCGTCACCAGAGCATTGAACTGCTCGGGGTGTTCCCACTGCGGCCAGTGACCGGAATCCTCGATCACGGCCCACTGGGCATCACGCATATAGGTCATGGCTTTTTGGGCCGTCGCGAGTTGTTGCGAGGGGTTGTGATCGGTCCAGAGCACGAGCGTCGGTACGGGAATGCGCGCGAGGTTCTCCGGCGTCAAGTCGTACTCGCTCTGACCGATCATCGACTCGGGTCCGGCTTTTCCGGCGGCTTGCTGATAGAGCGCCCAGCGTAAATCGATCAGCTCCTCGGTGATGTCGCGCTCCGGTTTGTGAAAGAGCCATTTCAGCCGCTCGTGCACGTTCGCTCGCGACGGCTGCGCGACGAACTGTTGCGTGAGCCGCCGCAGCTCGTTGAGCCCCACCTGCGTCTTACGCTTCGTTTCATCGTCGATCGGTACGTTCAAGTGCGCGCCCACGGCATAGATCAGCTTCCCCACCCGATCGGGATGATCGATCGCCGTCCAGGCGGCGATCCAACCGCCGAGCGATTCGCCGATGAGATGCGCGCGCTCGATCCCGGCCGCATCCATGTAGTCGATCAAGTGCGTGACGAACGCGTCTTTGCTGAACGGCATCGTCCCGGTATCCGTCAAGCCATGCCCGTAATAGTCGATGGCCCGGGCATCGAAGGTTCGCCCGAGCGGCACGACGTTCCGGGCGAACGCTTCGGCGTGGCCGCCGATCCCGTGCAGCATGATGAGCGGCATGCCGGTACCGGCCTGGAGGCTGCGCGTGCGGACGCCGGCGGCGCTGTAGTACCGCACCTCCGCGCCCAGCAATTCGAGCCAGAGCGTGGGATGCCCGGCGTTCACAGCGCTTCTCCGGCGGCGCCGCTCACCGCTTGCCACCAATCGCGTTGGGCATCCCAGCGCACCACGAACACGGACTGTTCGGTCAGCCCGCGTTGCGGCACCGCGGTGAAATCGTAGCGTCCCATCACGCCGGCGAACCCGCGCAAGCCCGCAAGGTAGGCGCGCAGTTGCTGCGCCGTGATGCCGGTTCCGAACTTCTTCACGGCCGAAACGACCAGCATCGCCGCGTCCCACGTATTCGCCGGAACGGCGTCGGGCTTCACGTTTTCCGCCGTGAGCGTCTTCGTGAAGAGCTGCGCGGCGTCGCGCACGCCGCGATCGCGAACCGCTTCGGGAACGATCTCCGGCTGGTCGGGGAAGAGCAGGTTGTTGGGCACGAATGCCGCGTACTGCTTCATCTGCGCGTAGGTCGAATTGCCGTTCGACGTAAACACGGGCAGGTCGAGCCCGGAATCACCGAAGGCTCGCAGCGCGGTTGCCAGCGGCGTGCCGACAGTGAGGATCAAGAGCGCTTGCGGATTGGCGGCCTTGATACGCGCCATCTGCGCGCTGACGCTTACGTCCGGGGGAGCGAAGTGCTCCCGCGCGACGATCGTCATGTCGCGATACTCGGGGCGCGCCAGCGTGTCGTCGACGCCGTGTTCCTGATCCTGGCCGCTCGCGTCGGTCGAGGCGAGGATCGCCAGCCGCTGCAAACCGCGCCGGTGGAAATAACGGATGCCGACGGCCATCGTCACGTCGGAGGCCACGTTCGCCGAGAACACGTAGCTGCCCGCGGCCGGATGCACGCCCGGCGTGAGGCAATACAACACCGGGCCGTCCTTCACCAGCGGTATGATCGCACCGCAATCTTGCACCGACGAGGCAAAGAAGACCGGCACGCCCTTCGCCATCAAGGCGTTTGCGATCTGCACGCTGTTCTGCGGACTCGACGCATCGTCGGTGACCACGAACTTGATCGGCCGCCCGTTCACGCCGCCGCTCGCGTTCACGACGTGTTCCACTCCGGCGAGCCCGGCCTCGGATCCCTTACCGACGAACGCATAGGTTCCGGTCAACGGCAAGATCACGTTGATCTCGTAGGGGTCGACGGCAACAGCCGCACGCGGCACGAGGCCGGCAAGCGCGAACAGCGCGCAAACCACGACTCGCAGGCACGATGACATCATGGCGATACCTCCTCGAGCAATCTCCCGGCCGGTTCGATCGCAAAGAGCAAAACGATACACGCGCCGGCGATGCTGGCGCCGGCAAACAGATAGAAAATCGTGACCGCGCTGTGGGTGACCGCTAAGATCGCACCGATCAACAGCGGCGTGAACAGCGATGCGAGCCGGCCCCAAGCGCTCGCGTATGCGGCGCCCATCGAGCGCATCCGCGTCGGGTAGATCTCGGGGGTGTATACCCATAGCAATTGGTCGACCATACCCGCACCCATCGATCCGAGCGCAGCCATGACCATCACGAGTTCGGCCGACGCGCCGGCAATCGCCGAGACGGCGAGCAAGGCGGCAGCGGATAACGAGAAACCCACTACGGCCATCGTGCGGCGCCCCAAACGGTCGATCAAGAACGGCGTGACGAAGGCTTGCGCGCAGGTCGCCGCATTGGCCACGGCCGCGTATCGCAGCGATTTCTCGACCGAAAGATGATAGACGGTGCGAAAGATCGACGGCATCCACGAGATGAGACCGTACGTGGTGAACAGCGCGATGGCCCAGAGGCACCACACCGTGAACGTTCGCCCGCGATAGATTCCGCCGAAGAGGTCGGCGAACTTGGCCGGTTCGTCCGGAACGTACACCGCTAAGCCCGCGGTGCTCACGGGCGGAACGTTCGCACCGTAGACCCGGCGTTCGATCGCGCTCATCGCGGCGTCGGCTTGGTCGAGATGATTGCGGCGCGCGAGCCAGCGCGGCGACTCGGGCACGTCACGCGCAATGAACACCAACAGGACGATCGGAAACGCGCCGAGATAGAACATCCACGGCCAGCCGAGATGCGGAATGATCCAGATACTGCCGTACGACGCCGCGAAGAATGCGAACGCCACGATGTTCACGTAGAGCAGAACGAAGCGCCCGCGCCGATGGGCCTTGGCCAGCTCGTTGATGTAGATCGCGGCGATCGGCACCTCGCCGCCGAGCCCCACGCCCTGCAGAAACCGGAAGACGAGCAATGCGTCGTAGCTCCGCGCAAAGCCGCACGCGACGCCGAACACGGACAGCGTGATCACCGCTGCCTTGAGCGTGCCCAATCGCCCGAAGCGCTCGCCGGCCCAGCCGAAGATCCCGGCACCCACGAATTGGCCGGCGAAACCGACCGCCAGCAGCGCACCGATATCTTGCGGCGTGAGATGCCACAATTCGACGAACGTCGGCATCACGAAGGCGATGACGACGATGTCGTAGGCCGTGAAGAACGTGCACCCGCCGAACAAGAACCGCAGTTCGTTGTGCCAGCGCGAAATCGGCAAGCGCTCGATCCGCGCGATGATCTCGGCCGGGCTGATGCTGCTCACCAGCCGGCGAGCCGCGCGGGGTTTTGCACGAGCACCGCTTCCCGCGCGGCCTCATCAGGCAAGTATCCGTACAACAAGCCGATCAGATCCGCATCGTCGGGTACCGCGCGGCGCGGGTTTCCTGAGTACGAATAGAGCACGTGCGGGAAGTCGCTGCCCCACACGGTGCGATCGGGAGCCGCCGCAAAGTAGGCCTGCCCAAACGGCAGCGCGGCCTGCCACGGTGGCGCCGTCGGACCATCCGGCCCCGTATCGCCGTTCGAAAGCTGGATCCAGAGATGGTCGTGCTCTAGCAGGCGCAAGACGAGCTGGTGCCCGGGTTGATCGAGCCCGAGCGAAAAGTCGATCTTGCACATGTGATCGAGCAGAATCGGCAGCGGTGCGCGAATGAGTTCCGGCGCGACGTCGGCAAGCTCGTTGCCGCTTGCGAAGACTTTCGCAAACCACCCCAGGGCGGCGATCCGCTCGAGCGTGCGGCGAAAGCCGGTGAGATCCGGCACCATTCCGATTTTCGGCATGAAGTGAAAGCGCGCGCCGCGCACGCCCGCACCGTGCAGGCGTTCGAGTTCCGCGTCGCTCGTCGTTTGGTCGACCAGCGCGACGCCGCGGTACCGGGTGCTGCCGATGGCCGCGAGGCTGTCGACGAGCAGCGAGTTATCGGTCGTGTAGATCGTGGGATGAACGAGCAGGCCGCGATCGATGCCGATGCGAGCGTGCATGGCGAGCGCCTCGCTCAAGCCCGAGGTGGGCAACGCGTAGAGCGGGTTTTCGTGCCGCACCGGATACGCGTCCGGTTTTCCAAAAACGTGGAAGTGACAATCGCAACTTCCGGGCGGCGCCACCCGCCCTTCCGTTACGGCTGCCAATCGCCGTACGGGCGCTTTTGCATGTCGTCATATCCAGGAGTGCCCGCCGCGCGCGGGACCGCTTGGGAGAGCAACTGGTCGACGTTGCGGCCGGCGGCGGTCTTCGGTAAGAGGACGTAGTTTTGCGTCTCTTTGTAGAGGTAGCGGTGAATGTTCTTGAATCCGAGCGTGCGCAGCGCCGGATCCGTCGCCCCCTCGGCGTTGATGTAGCCGTCGATCGTTCCGTCGTGCACCTTGGTCAGGCTATCTTCGGGGCCGGTGCTCTGACGCAGCGACAACCCCAACACCCCTTCGTTGCGCCGGTCACCCTCGATCGTATACTGCGCGATCTTCGTGAGATCGAGCGGCCGCGCGGTGTTGGTGTAGAGGACGTAGTATGCCTTCGTGACCGGTGCCGCGGACAGAACGTACGGCTTGTCGTCCATCGGCGATTTCGGATACGGCACGATCATGTCGGCCTGACCCGCAACGAGCTGCGCGATCGCGGGGGCCTCCGGCATCGCTTCGAACGTAAAAACCGTTCCCGGAACCTGCGCTGCGATCGCGTTCATCAAGTTGACGAACCGGTCGAACGACGGTTTGCTCGTCGATATCACGAGGATACGATAGGTGTGGCCGGCAGCGGCATCAGCTGCGCCGGCGAGGCGCGAACCTGCAATAAACATCGGCACCACGAGCGATCCATAGCGAAGGATTCCGGCCCGGGTCATGCGCTCACCGCGCGCCGGGATTCGAGACCCATCAGGCGGCCCGGATTTTCGCGCGAGACGAGCCACAGCTCATCCGGCGTCAATCCGAAGGCCTCCATGTATGCGCAGATCTGACGCATGGCCTCGACGGTGTTGGGGAAGAGCGGCTCGCCCACGTCGCTCGAGATCGTACAGTGCTCGGCTCCGACGGCCTGGATCGCAGCACACATCCGCGCCGGGTCGATGCCGAGCAGCGGCGAGAGTTCGTCGTAGGTGAAGTTCAACGTTACGCCGCACGCGGCGACCTGACGCATTTCGTCGATCGACAGATCGATGAACGGGCTATACGGATGATCGATGACCGCGCGCGTAAATCCGAGGCGTCCGACCTCGTCCGCCAAAGCGAACAGTTCGGCATGCGTCGCGTGGCCGAAGAACAGCGGTGCATCGCGATCGGCGCACACGCGCACGATCTCGCGAACCTCATCCAGCAGCTTGCCGCGTTCATCGAGCAGAAAGTGCCCGTGCCGGCGCGACTCCTCCCAGGTCAGCGGCGCCGTGTGTTCATCGGGGTCGGCGCTCGGGTCCCACCACATGGGTTTGCCGCCGACGGTATTGAGGGTGTTGGCATGGTTGAACACCGGGAGCCAGATCGCGGTGATGCCGCTATCGAGCGCGCGCCGCGTTTCGGCGCTCGTGACGGCGGCACCGCGCGCGCCGAGAATGTGGCCCGACCAGCACACGATCGGCGTCACGCCCTCGGCCTGGGCCCAGCGGTTGAGCCGTTCTTGCAGATCGCGCACCGCGCCGACCGCGTCGGGTTTGCCCACGATCGTCTTGAACAGGATGCCGCGCATCCCGGAGCGCGAGGCGAACGTCGCGGTGGCGAATGCGTCTTGCTGGCCCGGATGCGCGTGCGCGTGGATGTCGACGACGCCGCTCAGCCGCGAGACCTCGGGCGGATACAGCGGTCCGGGATGATATCCGCGCCGCACCGGATAGGAGGTGACGCATCGCTCCCGGGCCGGGGTACTCGCGGCATCGGCAGCCGAGTTTTTGGCGCGCACGATTTAGCGGAGCATCGCGCCGCCGGGGCGGCTCACGCCGACAAACATTTCTTTTGCCGGATCCCAGCGTTGGATGATCACCGCATCGACGCCCACCCCACGCTGCGGAATGCCGCGGAAGTCGAAGGTGCCGTATATGCCCGTCCAGCCGTGCAGATCGTTGACGTAATCCCGCAGCTGCGTCGCCGTCACGTCGAAGCCGTACTTCTTGATCGCGTCGAGCAAGATCAGCGTCGGATCCCAAACCTGGTTCTCACCGTTCTGCGGTGTCAAACCCGCCGCTTTGAACGCCGTCAGGAAGCGCGTTACCGCGTCCTTCAACGCACCCTTGGGAAGCTGATCGGGTGAAAACGACGGCAAGCCCGGAAAGAGCAGTTCTTTCGGCATGATGCCGCTGTACTGATGCAGCTGATCGTAGGACATATTGCCGTTGGTCGACATGATCGGTATATCGAGTCCGGCGTCGCGCGCGCCGCGCAGGACGGTCGCAAACGGCGTCCCCGTGCTCCAGGCGATCAGCACATCTGCACCGGACGCGGTAATGTGCGCCATCTGTCCCGCGATGCTCACGTCGGCTCCGTTGTAATGTTCGCGGTCGACGATCGAGAGCGAGTGATTCTCCGGCAACGCGAAGACGGTATCGATCGACTTGTCCGCGTCCTGTCCGGTTGCGTCCGTGGTGGTGATCACGGCGATCTTCTTGTATCCGCGGTCGCGGAAGTAGCGCGAGATCGCCGTGACCAGATCGAGGGTGCCGACACCGGCGGAGTACACGTAGCCGCCGGCCGGCGGCCGGATGCTCGGCGAGAAGCAATACTCGACCGGACCGTCTTTGATCAGCGGCCCCATGGCGCTGCACGTTGCGGCCAAGGTCGAACCGAGCACCAGCGGCACTTTTTTCGCCAGCACGCCGTTGAGCAGCTGCACCGCGAGCGCCGGATTCGATTCATCGTCGGCGACGACGAACTTGATCTGCCGGCCGCGAATGCCGCCGGCCTTGTTGACGGTCTGCTCGATGACGTTGAGGGCGTTCGTGTCGGCCTTACCGAGGAACGCACCTGCGCCGGTCATCGGCAGAATGACGTTGATTTCGTATGGGTCCGCAGCAACGGCAAACGACGGGATAACCGCCAAGGCGGCGATACAAAGGTTCGCGATCAGCCTTTTCATGCAAGACGTCCTCCAACTCGTCGCGTGTCGCACGCTTGACGGCTATTCCTTCAAGAAATCTCCACCTTTGAATTGAACGCAGAATCAACATACCGGGGCCGCAAGTCTTGATACTCCCAGAGCCCGGTGGTGGTCCACGCTGTCAGCGGCTGCTTCTCCGCCAGCGCACGCACTTCGCGCCGCCAGACTTTGCGAAACAGGATGAGCAGGGCGTCGTTGCGGCCGAGATGCTCCGGCGCGCGATCGATCAGGCGTCCCTGGCCGACCTGCGTCACGTAGTCCTCGATCATGAACTGCTTCTCGCGCGCGAGGGTCGGCGGAACGTCGCGTATCGAGCGTTTACCGGCCAGGATCTCGCGCGCGATATCGAGCGTTTGGTCCATGTCGCCGTCGTTGAGGCGCGGCCGGCGCCACTGGCGGAAGGCCTCGGCTTCGTCGCCGGTCAGTCCGGGGGCGAAGGTCACGTCGAACGCAATGCTGTTGTCGTCGTCGATCGGTACGAGGAAGATCAACCGCTGGAGAAAGAGCCCCTTCCAGCGGTCGTTCCCGCGGAGCGGCACCCGTAAGATATTGATATTCGGCATCACGTGCGGATTGCCGATGCCGTTCGGGTCGGCGATGCCGAACGCGGTTTCCTCGTAGGTTTGCGCGTACGTGTTGTGCTCGACGCGTTGCCCGACGCGTTTGAGCGACTCGCGGTGCGTCCACGAAACGTGAGCCATGTCGTTGTCGAGCCGATTGAGAAAATTGCACGGCCAGATTTCCGCCGGATCGGTTTCCAGCACGCCGGGGCCCTCGAGATCCGGAAAGCGGCGCATCGGGGGCGCCGGATCTTCCTCGCCGAGATAGGCGAAAACGAGACCGAGGTACTCGTCGACCGGGTAGGTGCGAATGCGCACCTTGCCGGCAAACCCGGGGTCTTCACCCGGTTGCTCCACGCACTGCCCGCTCGCATCGTAACGCCACCCGTGGTAGAGACAGCGAATGCAATCGTCCTCGACGAAGCCCGTCGACAACTGGGTGCCCCGGTGGGCGCAGGCAAAGTCGACCAGATGAACGTTGCCTCCCTCGCCGCGATAGAGCGTGAACTTCTCTCCGAGAATCCGAATCGGAATGGCCTGCCCCGGTGCGACGTCGGCACATCGAGCCACGGGCTGCCAGTACGCGCGCATGTAGCGGCCGCCGGGCGTCCCGGGCCCGATCATGAAGTCCTCGAACACTACGAAAATCTCCCGACACGGTTTGGGTCGCTGACGAACTTGGCTCGCGGACGCAACGGGGTATCGCTCGTGTACTGTTCGAGAATATGCGCAACCCAGCCGGCGGTGCGCGCCAAGAGGAACACGCCCGGCACCGCGCCGCGCGGCAAGTTCATCGCCCGGGCGAACACTTCGAGTCCGAGCATCGCCTTAGCGTGCAAACCCACGCGCTCGGCCTCGCCGGCGAGAAACGCCGTCACGCTATCCGTGACGTACGCGTGCCGCCCGCGGCGAGCGAGATCGAGCAACGGCGCCGTCCGCGGATCATGCGATGCATAGAGGTTCGGCTGAAATCCGGGCGGCAGGTCGCCGCCGTCACGAAACGGTTCGAGTCGCGCTTTCAGCTCGGCTTCCGAGGTGACGCTATCCAGAAGCCGCTCGACGCGCCGATGCTCGACGACCCAGCCGGAACTCGATTCGATTGCGGCCACGATGCAGGCGTTGATGTCCGCGCCGGACGACGCGGCGACGCGTGCGACGAAGGTGGCCGACGCGAGTTCGTAGTCGGCGAGGATCACCAGCGCCGCGTTGAGCGCGCGCACCCGGACTTCGTCGCAATCCAAGCCGCAGGCATGCAGCACGGCTTGCGCGATCGACTCGCCCGGTTCGGGAGCTCGATAGTGCTTGCGCGGGCCCAAGTAGCCGAAGAAACCGGTGAGACCATACATCAAGCGCAGTGCGGCGAGCTGGTGGCCGGTATCGGGCTCGTCCATACCGCACGCGAACACGTAGGTCGCGAAGAGGCGCAAGATCGAGTTGTTGCCGTATCGCGCGTAGATGTCGCGGCACAGGACGTCGATGTTCGCCGGCAGCGGGTGCGGCTGCGGCGTGGTCGCGACGGCGACATCGAGCGTGCCGGTCCAGAGCAGACGTGCGACGTTCTCGAAGAGCACGCTTTCGGCCAGATCGGTCGCAAGATATCCGCGGTACCTCGGGCCGTCCGCCGTCAACTCGGTGATTTCCGACGTGATCACCGGTTGCCCGTAGTGCATGGCATCGGCGGCGACGGCGCCGTGCCCCGAACGCGCCTCGGCCCGGAGACGCAGCTTTTCGATGTCCGCACGCAGGTAGAGCCGTTCCTTGCTCCCGTCGTTCACCGGCGCGCTATGGATGAGGCCGCGGCTCACGTAGGCGTAGAGCGTCTGCAGCTTGACGTCCAGCAGCGCGATCGCTTCACGACTCGTTACGTAGTTCCGCATGCGTCCTCAGTGCACGGCGGCGGCGTAGAATTTCTTGTAGTGGCCGACTTTCGAGACGGGCGGAAGATCGGCTGCGATGCGGGTCCACGGCGCATCCCGATCGGCGCGCTCGAACACCTCACCAACCGCGGTACCCGCGTACAAGGCGATGCGATCGCCCCGGCGATGCAAGCTCATCGCTTCGAAATTTCCGCGGATCGGTTCGGTAAAGCCGTCGTGCAGTGGAGTCCAGGTCGCGCCGCCGTCGCCGCTGCGCAACACGCCGGCCTGCGCCGAGGTGTCGGCGCCGGCGGTCCAGGCATCCGGCGACAAACCGCTGCCGGCCATGTAGATCGTGCGCTCGTCTTGCGGATCCAGAAAGAAGGCGTCGGGATAGCCGACCCGATCGTGGCGTGTGGTCAGGTGCGTCCAGGTGGCGCCGGCGTCGTTGCTGCGGTAGAGCCCCTCACCGCTGGTGAGGTAGAGACGGGCGGGATCCGATGGGCTGATCGTGACGCGGTGCGCATCATGGTACCAGCGATCCTCGGCCGTTGCGTACGACGTGACTTCATGCCAGCTCGTCCCCGCATCGGTCGATTTGAGCAGCGCTCCCTGCTCCACACACACGTAGACGACCGACGGTTCGTCGGGATGAATCGCGACGTGCTTGACATGCGCAACGAACGGCGGCGCGGGAAAATTCCACGCATCGGTACCCGGAACGTTGCGCACGCCCGGGAGTTCCGTCCACGTTTGACCGAGGTCGATGCTCCGATAGAGCGCCGCCGGTTGCGTCCCCGCCCAAAGTTCGATCCCGTTTCCGCTCCGGAACGCGGCGAGCGTGAAAACGTGTTCGTGCTCGGGGCTGATGCCGTGCATTGCGCGGTCCCACGTTTTGCCCGCATCGCGGCTCGCGAACAAGCCGCCGCTGTGAGCTCCGGCGAACAGCACGCCTTCCTCCGGCACGTCGACGAGCGATCCGATGTGGTGCCCCTCGAGCGTGTGCCCGGTACGTGCCCACGGCCGGTCGGCTCCGGCGCGCTCGAAGGTGAACACGCCGCCGGTCGTTGCGACATGGATACGGTGAGCCGCATCTTCACTCGCGCTAACCGTGCGGCCACCCGGCGAAACGCACACGCTCATCATGCGACACCTGCACCCGCGAAGATCGCGATCAGTTCGTCGGCGATCGGCGCATACCGGATCTGATGGCGGCGCAGCAGATCCTCGAACCCTTCCGCGCGGTGCGCTTTCTTGCGTTCGAGCGGGATGTCGATGACGTGATTTTGGGCCGGATCGCGCTGCACGCTCTTGGGATCCTCGCCCTCCTCCATGCGGCGCAGTTCGCGCAACAGCATGCGGCGGTAGAGCGTGATCCCGCGATCGGTCGAATTGAGCGATTCACGCGTGCGATCGGCAATCGCACCTTGCGTCTCCCACGCCATGATGTCTTGGGCGTGAATCGAATCGAGGATATACTCACCGTCCGCATCCTTGACCGGCACGTCGTACACGTGAACGCGATCGAGGAAACGCTCGGGAACCGCGACGTTCTTCGGCACCACAAATGAACTATACCAGTAGTGCTGCGTGTGCGTGTCGTCGATCGGAACGCGGAATTGGAAGCGGTACTCGTGCCAATCGTCGCCCGCGTTGCCGATCGCGAGCGTGTTCGGGAACAGCAGCGGATGACCGGTCTTCCAGTCATCGTCTTCTTCCGTGTGTCCCTCGAGCACGCGGCGCTTGATGATGCCGTGCGCGAACTCGTCGAAGCCGATTTTGAGATGATGCTTGGAGATCGAGACTTTCACGCCTTCGCTCTCCTTGATGAACTCGTAGTATTTGCCGTGCAGCCATTCGGTGTGCACTGAGTCGACGGAGTTCTCCATGATCTGCAGCCAGTTGCAGTTGACCACGGCCCGGCCGAGACTGCGGATCGTGCCTTCGGCGACGAGTCCGTCGAGTCGCGGAATCAGCGGCGCCGGCAATTCGCCGAGATAGCCCCACAGGAGGCCGCCCAGCTCCGCTACCGGATAGGCGGCGGTCCGGACTTTGTTCTTGTACGTGCTTTCGTCGGGCTCGTTCGGCTGCTCCAGGCACCGGCCGGCCGCATCGAACATCCAGCCGTGGTAAGGGCAACGGATGCCTTCGGCGGTGGGGATCGCGTAGGCCAGCGAGGCGTTGCGATGCGGACACGACTCCGCGATCAGCCCGAACGCGCCGCCGCGATCCTTATAGAGGACGAGGTTTTCACCGAAGAGGCGCACGCGCTTCGTCCAGCGGTCGTGCATCTCCGAAACGGCGCCGAGCGGCTGCCAATAGCGGCGCAGGAGCGCCCCCATCCGCGTACCCGGCTCGATCTCGGTAAGCAGCTTATTTTCGGCAGACGTCAGCATGGTGATCTCCCCCGGCCCTACTTAGACATCGGCCTCCCGAAGGCATCGATTGAAGCGACAATCAACGTGCCTGCGCCCAAGCCGCCTTCTACGGACGCCAAATGAGCTGGCTCGCGTCGATCGGCTTGGGCAGGAAGCCGTACTTCACCATGTATTCGATCGCGGGCTCGATCATCGCGGGCTCGAGCGTCGTCGCGTAGGTCGCGCGGCCCATCGTGTTCGCGACCGCGGGCGCGAGGTCGGTGAACTTCGTGAGCATCAGCGCCGAGGCTTTCTGATTCGCGTTGGCCCAGACCGCGGCTTGTTTGATTCCGGCGGCAAATTTCAGCGCCGTGTCTTTGTTCGCAGCGAGCCACGCATCGGTTGCGAAGAAACCGAACAGGAGCATTTGCGTCGTGAGCGCGTCGTAGCAGTTACCGATCACGCGATTGCCGGTCCGTCCCTGGCTCGTGAAGGGCTCCGACGGAATCGCGACGTCGACGCGGCCGCTATCGAGCGCTCCAACCATTTCCGGAAACGGAATTTCGATCAGCTTGACGGTTTTCGAATCGCCGCCGTGTTTGTCGACCCACGCCAGGAACAGCGCGTGCTGGACGGTTTTCATCGCGACGATCGCAACCGTCTTGCCGTTCACGTCGGCCGCGGTTTTTATCGGCGAATCATCTTTGACCATGATGACGTCGGTCGAGGTGTTCGGGCCGACTTGCGATGACGGCGCAAAGATGCGCAGCGGGAGCCCGCGCTCGACGGCACCGGCCAGCGAACCGGTGTTCGCCGCGCCGACATCGAGCGAGCCGCCGACGACCGCCGGAGCGATAACCGGGCCGCTTTGAAAGATTTGAATCTCGACGTCGAGTCCGGCAGCTTTGAAGTAGCCGCGGTCGCGGGCAAACTCGACGACGGCGGCAACGTCGGCCGGAATCGTGCCGGCCCGTATGACGATCGGCGCGCCCGGGGCGGCTTGCGCGATCGTCGGATACGCTGCAGTTGCAGCTGCAGCGGCGAGAAAGCTCCTGCGTGAAGTTGAGATCATCCGGTTTGCTTACACGCTGCCGACGCCGTTTGCCTGCGCGAGTTCGCGCGCACGCGCAAGGGCCGCCCGTAATGTCGCTGACGAGGTTCTCCGTCGAAACCGGTCCATGTAGCGGCCGTGACGAATGCTGCAGTTGATTTGCCCGGCTTGGAGGACGCGTATGACCTCGTTTTTGCGGAATTGTTGGCACGTTGCCGCGTTTGCGAACGAACTCGATGCCGACTTCCTGACGCGGCGCTTGCTTGATGAGCCGGTGTTGTTGCTTCGCACCAGCGGCGGCACCATCGCCGCGCTGGACGATCATTGTCCGCATCGCCTCGTCCCGCTGTCGATCGGGAAGCGCGTTGGGGACACGGTTCAATGCGGCTATCACGGAACGGTCGTCGGCGCCGATGGGCGCTGCCTGCGGATTCCGGGACAAGCGCATATTCCGAACAATTCCGCGACGCGAACGTTTCCGGTGCTGGAACGCTTCGGCCTGATTTGGATTTGGATGGGCGATCCGGCGCTCGCCGATCCGTCGCTCGTGCCGAATCTGTTTTGGCTCGACGATCCGCACTGGGTGGCGGCCAAGGGTTACGTCCACATGGATGCCGACTACCGGCTCGTGACCGATAATCTGCTCGATCTCTCGCACGAGACGTACATCCATCAAACCTCACTCGGCAACCGCGAAGAAGAGAGCATCGCGGAGTTTCCGGCCGTCGTGACCATCGAGGACGGACGTGCCGTGCATGCGCGGCGCGACATGGCGGGAATCGAGGCACCGCCGGCGTGGGTGGCCGCGCGCGCGACCTCCGGCAAGATCGACCGGCTGCAGATCGCGAGCTACCAGCCGCCGGGCATCAACATGACGGAAGCCGGACATCGTCAGCATGGGCACGGCGGCGACTACGCAACGTTCGGACGCGTGATGCACTTGCTCACGCCCGAGACGGCCACATCGACGCATTACTTCTTTGCGTTGGCGCGGAATTATCAGATCGACGATGCGGCTTTGACGCAAGCGATCGTCGATAGCACGATCGCGACGTTTACCGAGGACCGCTTCGTGCTGGAGCTGCAGCAGAAAGCACTGACGGAGCGCGGCGACGATCGCGTCCCGAGCATGGCGATTGCGCTCGATGGTGCCGCGATTCAGGGCCGGCGGCTGCTCGAAGCCGCCTTACGTCGCGAGCGCGAGGATCCGAAGGCGGTCCTCAGGCCGCAACCGATCGTGCCGAAACTCGACATGCGCGATGCCGAGCCGGCACTTCGATAATCGGGGACCGGCTTAACGAGCCTGGAGGTTACCCTGTACGAAGATGGGTGCGAGACTCGGGATCGGCGTTTTCCATTGGACCCAGCAAAGGTAGCTCGGTACGGGTTTCGCTGTCGCTGCACTAGCGCCCGTAGCTGCGTTCACGCCGTCATCGTAGGTGATGATGACGGTAGCTAGCGGGTTGGCGGTGATGTCGCCGGTCGGGCTCAAGACGGTTTTCGATCCCGAGGTTGCCGTGCTCCCCGTACCGACGATCGTTCCCTGGGCCCCGGCGCCGGTGGCGTAACCAAGGTTCGCACCCACCACGCAATTCACGTCAAAATCTTTGAGCCGGGCCTTTCCGGTGGTTTTGTCCAGCGCCGGGTTAACCGCCGCCGAATCGGTCGGCAGCGTGATCTTGAGCGGAACCGTGAGCGTGAGTTCCATCGTGTTGGCAGAGGCCACCGTGGCCGCGCCGATGAGAAGAGCTACGGCGATGGTTGCGATCCGAAGAACGAGGGTCATGCGACGGTCTCCATTATGGCTCATTTGAGTGTCATGATCAGGGGCGATGTCGTCATCGAAATCCGCGAAGAGGACGACGTTCCACTCGACGATGGATTGAGGTTGATGACGAGGGGCGAGAGGGTGGCGGCCAGTTTGCCGGGGCCCGCCTGCGCGCTCGAGCCGCTCAGATTGATCGCGAGCGCCGCGACCGTGAAAGCTTGATGCCCGCTCGCAGCGGTGGACGACCCGGCACGTAAATCGAGCGCGAGTGCCGCGGTCTGAGCGGCAACCCGCTGCGTTGACGCTGATGCCTGCGTGGTGAGGCCAGCGGCCAGGTTCATGGTAAGGGTTGCGGTTTGAAACGACTGGCGCGTAGTGCCGGCGCCGGCCGCCGTCGTACCGGTACCGAGATTGATCGTCAGCGGACTGGTAGTCGCGGTCTTCGATGTCGTCTTAACGGCCTGAGCCTGTGCTCCGTGCGCGAAGAGCGCAATCAGAATAGTTAATGCAGGCACCAGAAAAGCGATCTTGCGGAAGGCCACGTCAAACACTTCAGGACGCTTTATGCGTTTTCCTTACATGACGCGGTGACCCGCGAGCCGTTATGCTCGCGGTCACTTTTGGGCGGGCGGCGTCAGCGCGCGGCGGGTTCTTTCGAGAAGTCGAAGGTGCGGTCTTCGAACTCGCGCTGGATCTTGAATGCCGCCAGCGCGTGATCTTCGCGCGGGATCTCGATCCACGGTTCGTTTTCGGCCGCATCGCGAACCGTCCCCATCGGGTCTTCGCCCTTCTCGACCTTGGCTGCATTTTCGAGCAGCAGCTTGTGATAGAGGATGACGCCGGTGTCGATGGCCGTGAGATGTTCCATCGGGCGATTGGAGATCGGACCCTGAGAGACCCAGGCGATGAAGTCTTGGTTCGGGATCTTGTCGCCCGGCACGACGGCACCATCGTCGTCGAAGAGACGCTCGCACGTCATCGCGAACGGCTTGGGTGCTTCGCCCGGCGCGCGCTTCTTGGTGCGATAGAACGTTTGGATCGTGTGCGTGTCGTCGACCGGCAAACGGAACTGGAACGAGGCCGCGCCCTTTGAACCTTGCGCGAGCGTGAGCGGGAAGATCAACGGATGGCCGGTCGTCCAGTCGTCGGACGTTTCCGGTTCGCCCTCAAGCAGACGCCGCTTCATGATGCCGTACTTGTAGACGTCGAACGCGATCTTGACGTGCTTGGCCGGGAACATCGCGGGCGGTTTGCCCTGTTTTGCGAGTTCGTAGTTGCCGAAGATTCCGTGCAGAAATTCGAAGTGCACCGGATCGACGGAATTGTCCATGCACTGCAGCCAGTTGCACGGGATCGGAAAGACGTTGGCCTCACGATCGAGATCGGGTTCGACGAGCAGATCCCAACGCGGAAGCAGCGGCGCCGGAAGCGGTCCGAGATATGCGAAGATCATGCCGCCCAGTTCCTGAACCGGGTAGCCCGCGAGCTTGATGCGGTCTTTGTAGTGGGCTTCCGGGTTGACGCGATCCTCGAACGGCTGCTCGATGCACTGACCGGTCGCGTCGTAGAGCCAGCCGTGATACGGGCAGCGCAGCCCGCAGTCTTCCGGAATCCCCCGCACCATCGCGACGCCGCGGTGGAGGCAGCGCTGGCCGATCAGGCCATACGAGCCGCTCTTATCGCGGTAGAGCGTCAGGTCTTCACCCAGGACGCGCACGGCTTTCACCGGGTTTTCGTCGAGTTCGAGGGTGATCCCAACGGGGTGCCAGTAGCGTCGCAGCAGGTTCCCCATGAAGGTCCCGGGGCCGATCTGCGTCAGCCGTTCATTTTGCTCTTGCGTCGTGGCCATACGGAGGTATTCTCGACGGCAGGGGCGGTCCCTCGACGGGTGCCGTACGGACGGCGACTAGCCTGGCGGCGGCTTACCCCGCCGCTCCCGGGTTTGCCCGTTCAGTGGACCTTGGCCGGAACCTCGCCCTCATCGAGAGCGCCATACCAACCTTTCTCCGAAACGTCGAAGAGAATGCCTTCGGGGTCGCGCCACTTGCGCTCGTAGTTCATGCCGTTGGGATCACCGAGATCGTACGCGTACGTCGCGCCGGCTTCGGTGAGGGCCGCCTCGACCGACGCAAAATCGGCAACGCGAAAGCCGAAGTGGCTGATACCGTGCTTGTTCGCTTCCGTCGCGCCGGCCGAGCGCGTATTCGCACTGCTCAAAAGCGCGAGGTTCACGAGCCCGTCGGTGAGGTAAATCGCGCGGCCCTTCGCTTCGTAGGCGCGCGTCATCTCGAA
>PLTN01000140.1:65969-70196 GCA_003164495.1 Vulcanimicrobiota bacterium | reverse complement strand
CTCGTGCAGATCCCGTGCATCGAACGCAACGCGATCGGCGCGGTGAAGGCGATCAACGCCGTGCGCATGGCGATGGGCGAAGACGAACACAAGGTCTCACTCGATCAAGTCATCGCGGTGATGTACCAGACGGGCCTCGACATGCAATCCAAATACAAAGAAACATCACTCGGCGGCCTCGCCGTCAACGTCGTAGAGTGCTAATTGTCATCGCGAGCGTGCCCGTGTGTCATCCCGAGCTTGTCGAGGGACCGCCGCGATGATGCACGATAGCGGAGTTGCCGTGGCGATTGAGCACGATGACCGCGTCCCTCGACAAGCTCGGGATGACACGGGTCGCGAGGAGGTGGCTGCGTCTTCGCGACGAGAACGCCGCGCGTATGAACACTCGCCGTCCGCTGATCCGCTTCGGGGCCGGGTTTACTGCCGCCATTCTGCTGGCGGCGCTGCCGGCGATGCTGCAGGCGCAGCCGGCGCCGGTCGAGATCACGGCGGTGCTTCCGCTCACCGGACAAGGCTCGTTTGCCGGCAAGGGCGTGCAGACGGCGCTGACGCTGCTCGAAGGCGTCGTCAACAAACAGGGCGGCATCAAAGGCCGGCCGGTCCACTTCGTCTATCTCGACGATCAATCGAATCCGAGCGTGTCGGTGCAACTGACGAACGATCTGATCGCGAAGGGCGTGCAGTTCATGCTCGGTCCGGGTGTCGCCGCGAGCTGTAAGGCCACCGAACCGTTATTGAAAACGGGGCCGGTGCAGTTCTGTCAATCGCCGGCCGTCCATCCCGCGAAGAACAGCTATCTGTTTTCTGCCAGCCTCTCATCGTCGGATGCGGTGTACGCGATGGTGCGTTTCGCGCGCCTGCGCGGCTGGAACCGCATCGCTTGGATCAGCTCGACGGATGCCGTCGGTCAAGACGGCGATACGGCGCTCGATGCGGCGCTGGCCTTTCCGGAAAATGCATCGCTGCGCGTGGTGCGGCGCGAGCACTTCAACCCCGCCGACCTGAGCGTGACCGCGCAGATGTCGAACATCAAGGCGGCCAATCCGCAAGTCGTGTTTTTGTGGACCGCCGGGATCGCCTTCGGCATGCTGCTGCACGGAGTCGCCGACAGCGGCATGAACGTGCCCTACATCACCTCGGGCGGAAACATGACGTTCGGGCAGATGCGGCAGTTCACCAGCATCACGCCGAACGAGCTCTATTTTCCCGGGCTGGGCTACATCACCGATACGCTCTCGCCCGGTGCCGTCGGCGTGCAGCAGAAACTCTTTCGCGACGCATTGCACGCCGCGGGTGTGGTGCCGGACTTCCAGAGCGCGCTGCTCTGGGACCCGGCGCTCATTTACGTGGACGCGTTGCGTCATCTCGGGCCCGATGCGAAGGCCGCCGACATTCGCGACTACATCGAGAACCTGCACGGGTTCGCCGGCATCTGCGGGACCTACGATTTCCGCGATGGTAATCAGCGCGGTTTGACGGCCGACAACGTGCTCGTGCTGCGTTGGGACAATCCGAAGGGCGATTGGGTCGTCGCCGGTTCGCCGAAGGGGGCAAAATGAGCGTCATGGCACCAAAACAACTGCTCGCATCGGGGGTTCCGCTGTCGTATCTCGACATCGGCGAAGGGCCGCCGATCCTCGTGTTGCATGGTGCGGGCGGCTTGCAGCCGCAAGCGCCGTTCTTGAGCCTGCTCGCCAAGCACGGGCGCGTCATCGCGCCGACGCATCCGGGATTCGGCACCGCGGAACTGCCCGATTGGATCGACAGCGTCGACGATTTGGCGTATCTCTATCTCGATCTGCTCGACGCGCTCGATCTGCGCGACGTGACGCTGATCGGTTTCTCGATGGGCGGCTGGATCGCGGCGGAGATCGCCGTCAAATCGACCGCCCGCATCGCGCGGCTGATCCTCGTCGACTCGATCGGGATCAAGGTGAGCGATCGCCTGACGCGCGACATCACCGACATCTTCGGCACCGACCCGGGCGAGCTGCAGCGGCTGACGTACTACGATACGAGCAAGGCACCCGATTTCTCGGCGCTCTCCGACGAAGCGCTGGAAATCATCGCGCGCAATCGCGAGGCCTCGGCGCTCTATCTGTGGGAGCCCTACTGCCACAATCCGAAACTCACGCGCCGTCTGCACCGCATCACGGTGCCCACGCTGCTCTTGTGGGGCGAAAACGACGGCATCGTGACGCCGGCCTACGGCCGGGCGTTCGCCGAACGCATCCCGGGCGCGCGTTTCGACGTGATCCCGGCGGCCGGACACGTGCCGCAGAACGAACAACCCGAAGCGTTCGTCGAACGCGTTGCCCGCTTCATCGGCGAACGTTAGGAGCCCGACCGTGCGTGCTTGGTACTTCAGCGAAAACGCCTACCCGTATCTCCCGGATCCGGCGACGTACGACTCGATCCGCGTGGATTTACCCAATCGTAACTTCGATCCGAAGGTCGGTGCCGAACTCTATCACCGCTACCTGGATGAGTGGCAGCAGGCCGAAGACCTCGGCCTCGACTTGATGCTCAACGAGCACCACCAAACTGCGACGAACCTCAACCCCTCCGCCGCGGTCGTGCTCGGCGCGCTCTCGCGCATCACGAAGAAGGCGCGCATTCTCGTGCTCGGCAACCCGATCGGCAATCGCCGCGATCCGGTGCGCGTGGCCGAAGAGATGTCGATGGTCGACAACTACTCGCGCGGACGGCTCGAAGTCGGCTTCGTGCGCGGGGTGCCCTACGAGCTTTCGCCGGCCAACAGCAACCCCGTGCGCACCGCCGACCGGCTGTGGGAAGCGCACGACCTGATTCTCAAGGCGTGGACGACGCACGACGGCCCGTTCAACTGGGAGGGCCGGTACTTCAACTACCGTCAGGTCAACATCTGGCCGCGACCCTACCAGCAACCGCGACCGCCGGTGTGGATCACGGCCACGAGCACCGCGCAGGTGGCGAAGGTCGCCGACCACGGGCATACCGTCGCCACGTTCTTGACCGGCTACGATCAGACCAAGGCGATCTTCGATGCCTACCGCAGTCAACGCGCGGCCAACGCGCAGGCAACGGCCGACGATCGGCTCGCATACGCGGCGCTCGTGTACACGGGCGATACCGACGAAGCCGGATATGCGGGCGCGCGCAAACTGCTGTGGTATCTCACCGCCAACAAAGTTGCGCCCCAGTGGAAGAACCCGCCGGGTTACGCATCGCTCAAAGCATCGGTCGCGTTGATGCGCGGCGCGGCGACGGCGTTCGATCGCGCGTCGAGTCTCGAGCAGTGCATCGAGCGCGGCATCGTGTTCGCGGGGAACCCCGCGACGGTCTACAAACAGATCGCCAAGCACCACGCGCACGTCGGCGGTTACGGACATCTGTTGATGATGGGCCAAGCGGGTTTCCTCGAACACGACGAAACCGTGCGCGGTATGACCAACTTTGCCAACGAGGTCTACCCGCGCTTGAAGGAACTATTGATTACCGCATGAGCAGCAAGACGTTCAAGATCGCGACGATTCCCGGCGACGGCATCGGGAACGAGGTCGTTCCCGAAGGCATCCGGGTCGTCGATGCGGCCGCCAAGCGATTCGGCTTGCGCTTCGAGTGGGAGCATTTTCCGTGGAGCTGCGAGTTCTACCGCGCGACCGGAGCGATGATGCCGCCCGACGGCCTCGCACAGATCCGCAACCACGATGCGATTTTTCTCGGCGCGGTCGGCTTTCCGGGCGTTCCCGACCATATCTCGCTGTGGGGACTGCTGATCCCGATCCGGCGGCAATTTCAGCAGTACGCGAACGTGCGGCCGGTGCGGCTAATGCCCGGCATCGCTTCACCGCTTGCGAACCGCAACACCGGCGACATCGACATGATCATCGTGCGCGAGAACAGCGAGGGTGAGTACTCCTCGGTCGGCGGACGTTTCGCCGAGGGCACGCCGGATGAGATCGTCTTCCAAGAAACGATCTTCACGCGGCGCGGCGTGGACCGCATCCTCAAGTACGCTTATGAGTACGCGCGCAACCGCCCTAAGCGTCACCTCACGTCGGCGACGAAATCCAACGGCATCACGATCACGATGCCCTACTGGGACGAACGCGTCAAACTGATGTCCGAACAGTACCCCGACGTGCGCACCGATCAGTACCACGTCGACATCCTGACCGCGAACTTCGTGCTGCATCCCGATTGGTTCGATGTCGTGGTCGGCTCGAACTTATTCGGCGACAT
>PLTN01000140.1:0-65876 GCA_003164495.1 Vulcanimicrobiota bacterium | reverse complement strand
CACCGCCGACGTCGGCAAAGCGATCGCCGAGGCCGTCGCCAAGGGCTGACGGAAATTGGGAAAGAGGCTGGTATGAACGACGCATCTATTCATCAGTCGATTGAGGCGCTGGTTGCCGAGGAGCACGAGCTATGGAAGCGCGGTGAGGGCGGCGGGCTCGATCCGGCGGGGCGCGCGCGGCTGGCGGAGATCACGGTGCAGCTCGACCGCTTTTACGATTTGCTGCACCAGCGCCAAGGGCTGCGCGACGCCGGTTCCAATCCGGACCGGGCGAAGATGCGCGATGCGAAGACCGTCGAGGGTTACGTGGAATAACCGCGCGCGCTGCGCCACCAGGCCAGCGTACGCGTGATTCCCTCCCGCAGGGGCGTCGCCGGTTCCCAGCCGAGCAGTGCGCGGGCGCGCGCGATGTCGGGTTTACGCCGCGCCGGATCGTCCGGCGGCAGCGGCCGGTGCTCGACGTGGAACGCAACGCCGGCGGCTTCGGCGATGATCGCGGCGGCGGCGGCGATCGTCGTTTCCTCGGGGTTACCGATATTGACGATCGCTCCGCGCGCCTCGGGGTGCGCCGCCAGGCGCACGATCCCCTCGACGAGATCGTCGACGTAGGTGAACGAGCGCGTCTGATTGCCGTCGCCGTACACCGTCAGCGGTTTTCCGGCCAGGGCTTGGGCGAAGAAGTTCGGCACGGCGCGGCCGTCGTTTTCGGCCATGCGCGGACCGTACGTGTTGAAGATGCGCACGATGCGCGCATCGAGCGGTCCTTTGCGCATGCGCGTCGTGATCAGTGCTTCGCCGAAGCGCTTCGCCTCGTCGTAGCACGCGCGCTCGCCGACCGGGTTGACGTTGCCCCAGTACGATTCCGGTTGCGGATGGACGTGCGGGTCACCGTACACCTCCGACGTCGATGCGAAGAGCAGACGTGCACCGTGGCGTTCGGCGAGATCGCAGGCGTGGCCGGTGCCGGCGCTGTTCACGGCCAGCGTCTCGAGCGCGAGCCGGGTGTAATCGACCAGGCTCGCGGGCGACGAAAAGTGCAGCACGAGATCGACCTGGCCCCGTACGGGCAACGGCATGGCGGCGTCGGCGCGCACGAACGTCAAGCGCGGGTTTTCGCTCGCGTCGTCGAGGTTGCGCAACGATCCCGTGCAGAGGTTGTCGATCGCGACGACCTCGTGACCATCGCGCAGGTAGCGTTCGACGAGGTGCGAGCCGACGAAGCCCGCGCCGCCGGTAATGACGACCCTCATTTGTTTTCCATCAGGCGGCGCGTCAAGTACGTGAACTCGAGCGCGGTCGTGAACGACGTCTCCTTCGCATTGGCACCGGCGCCGTGGCCGCCTTCGGTAACTTCGTAGAACAGATACGGGATGTGCATCGCCGCGAGCTTGGCGGCAAACTTGCGCGCGTGCTGCGGGCCGACCCGGTCGTCCTTCGTCGTCGTCCAGATCAAGGGCTCGGGATAGTGCACGCCGGCTTTGAGGTTGTTGTAGGGCGAAATCGCGGCCAGAAACGCTCGCTCGCGCGGAACCGAGACGCTGCCGTATTCGGCGACCCATGATGCGCCCGCGGCGATCTTTTCGTAGCGCAGCATGTCGAGCAGCGGGACCTCGATGTCGACCGCACCGTAGAGTTCCGGGTGCTGCGTGAACTCGACGCCCATCAGCAGGCCGCCGTTCGAGCCGCCCATGATCCCTAGGCGCTGCGGCCGCGTGATCTTGCGCGCGATCAGAGCGCGCGCGACGGCGGCGAAATCGTCGTAGATGCGCTGCCGGTGCGTCTTGAGGCCGGCATCGTGCCAGGCCGGCCCGGACTCGCCGCCGCCGCGGATGTTGGCCAACACGAATACGCCGCCGCGCGCGTACCAGAGGCGACCGAAGATGCTGCTGTAGAACGGTGTCTGCGAAACCCCGAAGCCGCCGTAGGCGTTGATGATCGTCGGCGCGTCACCGTCGTACGCGAGGTTCTTCGGGCGCACGATGAAGTACGGGATGCGCGTCCCGTCCTTCGAGGTGGCTTCGTTTTGCTCGACGACGTCGTGCGAGGCATCGAAGAGCGCCGGCCGCGATTTTACCGTTCGCACCGTCGCATCGATGGTGTCGAGCTGCAGCAGCGTGGTCGGCGTGAGGAAGCTCGTGATGCTGACGTAGGCGGTGCTGCCGCGGTCGTTCGCGCTGACGAGCTCCACCGTCGCATAGTCGGGCACGGCGAGCGCGCGCTTCGACCAGCCCCCGTTCGCCAGCGGCGTGTAGACCGACACGCGGCCGCGCACGTTCGCATAGGACGTGACGACCAGGCGATCGCGCGTGGCCGCGACATCCGCGAGCGATTCGCGCGGTCCCGGCGCATACACGATCGATGGTTTGAGGTGCTCGGGATCCGCGGTCGCAGCGGCGAAATCGACCGATACGAGATCGCCCGAAGCGATCGTGCGGTTCCGGATGTGCCATGGTTGCGCGAGCGAGATAAGTAACCGCCCCGCCATCAGCGCTCGCAGATCGGACTTCAGCGGCAGGTCGAGCCGGCGTAGACCGGACGGCGTGACAAGCGACGTGCGGGTTTCGAAAAACGAGATGCCGCGGCGGATCGTCAGCACGCGATCACCTTGGGCGTCGTGGAATTCTTCGGGCTCGGTTTGGACGTCGGACGTCGTTCCGCGCGTGAGTTCGACGGCGTCCGCGAGCGCCTGCCCGCGCTTGAGCGTCTTGACGATGTACGGATAGCCCGATGCGGTGACGTCGGCGGGTTTCCACGGCCGCGCAACGAGCAGCGTGTCGTCGTTGACCCAAACTGCGCTTTGCTTGGCCCGCGGCAGCACGAAACCGCCGTCGACGAATGTGCCGCTAGCCAGGTCGAATTCGCGGACCGTCGAGGCATCCTCGCCGCCGTCGGAAAGGTAGATCAGGCAGCGGGTGCCGCTCGGCGAATCACAATCCGCGCCCTGCCACACCCAGTTCTTGCCCTCTGATTTCGCCAGCGCGTCGAGGTCGAGCACGGTTTTCCAGGGCGGCGCGTGTTCGGCATACCCGGCAATCGTCGTCGTGCGCCAAATGCCGCGCACGTGCGCCGCGTCTTGCCAGAAATTGTAGACTTGGCCGTCGATCAATCCGGGCGTGGGAATGCGCGTTTGCGATTGGGTCAGCGCAAGCGCCGTGGCTCTGAACGGCGCGAAGTGGGAATCGCGCTGCAGGACGGCGAGGGTCTTGGCGTTCTCGGCCTTCACCCAGGCCATTGCGCGCGCGCCGTTGATGCTCTCGAGCCACAGAAACGGATCGGGCGCACCGGCGAGGGGNNCCCACAGCGGATTCCAGCGCGTCGCGGTCCCGACAACGACGACGGCAGCGGTGATGAGATAGCCCGCAATGTTATTATCGGCAGCGCGAACGAGCAGCACCGCCCCCGCGCCGACGAAACCGACGGTGACCGGCAGCAGGCCGTCTTGGATCGAGATGCGCCAGTGCGCCGTTTTGAAGCGGTCCCACACTTTCACCACCGCAACGACCAAGAGCGAGGTCGGAGCCAGGAGCGCGAACGTTGCTACCAGCGCCCCGAGCACGCCGCCGGCTTTGTAGCCGATCAGCGTCACTACCATGAAATTGGGTCCGGGCGACACCGATGCGAGCGCGAAGAGGCTGACGAAATCGTGGTCGGTCATCCAGTGCTGCTCGTTCACGGCTTGATGGTGCAGTGCCGGCAGGATCGTGTTCACGCCGCCGAACGAGATCAGCGCGAGGGTCGATACGCGCGCGAAGAGCGCCACGAGCGTGGGCCACAGCGGATGACCGGCATACATCACTTGCGGCGAAACCAGGCAAACGCAATGCTGACCGGACCGAGCGCGAGTAGCGCGAGCGGGATCGAAAGAAGGCCGCTGAGCACGGCGGCGCACGAGACCGCCGCAACCGGGACCGTGACGACGGGTCGCGAGCGGATCAGGGTGCGCAGCAAGTTGATGACGAGCAGAACGAAGAGCCCGGCAGCGGCTGCGGAGAGGCCGTTGAGCGCGCCGCGAATCGCCGCGATTCCGGTGAGACGCTGGTAGATCGCGCCGACGCCGATCAAGAGGATGGTCGGCGGCCCGACGAGCCCGATGACGGCGGCCAGAGCGCCGCGCACGCCGCGAAAACGCATGCCGACCGAGATCGCGAAGTTCGTGATGTTCGGCCCGGGCAAGAACTGGCAGAGCGAAAGCGTTTCGGCGAATTCCCGGTCCGTCAGCCACTTGCGCTTGACGACGAACGCGTTGTAGACCCAGCCCATCGCGCCGCCAAACGCGAGCATCGTGAGCCGCAAGAACATGAAGAAGATTTCGCGTGTCGTGGGCGTCGATGTCATCGGGTGGGCTTCACCCGAAGCGGAAACCCGATGTTGCCGCACCCATGATGGCGTTGCTGTACACGCGTCGAGCGGGTTCGCCTTCGCCCGCGCCGGCGGCTACCATCAAGGGCAGCAGATGTTCCTCGCGTGGGTGCGCGTAGCGCGCTTCGGGCGCCGTTGCCCAGCCTGCTAGACGCCGATCGCGCAGCGCCGGATCGCCCGTCACCACATCGTTGAGCCACGCATCGAAGCGTTGCGAGCGCGTTAGCACGTCGGCGCCGGCATAGAGCGCCCGTAAGTTGTGAAAACTCATTCCGCTGCCGACGATCAAGACGCCCTCGCGACGCAGCGGCGCAAGCGCGCGGCCGAGCGCGATGTGCTGCGCCGGATGGAGACCCGCGACGAGCGATAGCGGCACGACCGGGATCGTCGCTGCCGGATCGATCAGCATGAACGGCACGAACACGCCGTGGTCGTAGCCGCGCGTGTGTTCCACCGCCGTCGGGATGCCGGCTGCGGCGAGCGCATCGAGTGCGCGCGCCGCAACCTCGGGCGAACCGGGCGCGGGATATTGCAGCGCGTACGTGTCTTCCGGGAAGCCGTAGTAGTCGTAGAGCATCGAGTAGTCGCTGCGCGACGTCACCGTGGGGACGGGCTCTTCCCAATGGCCGGAAATCACGAGGATCGCGCGCGGCGTCGTGCCGGCGTCGGCCAGCAAGCCGCGCAGAAACGCCGTCAGGTCGCCGAGTTGGGCCGCCCGCTCCGGCATGAACGGCCACGGGCCGCCGCCGTGCGGAATGTAATACGTCGGGAGCATCGTCGAGGGCGTCATCGCGCGAACGTCAGCTCGTCGTCGGCCTCGAGGATATCGAGCAGCACGGAGAGGTCGGGTCGCTGCACCATCACCGGATGCCGTTCGCGCACCAGCACTTGATCTTCGGCCGACATGCGTTCCAGCACGAAGGATTCCAGTTTTGCATTCACGGCCGGGGCGAGTGAGGTATCGATGCGCGCGGCGAGCCATGCAACGACGGCGTCCTCGTCGGGTGCGGCGGCGACGGCGTTGCGGAAGTCGTTCATGTCGAGACCCATGCGCCGTACGACGTACGCGCTGAAACCGGTATCGTGATTGAGATAGGGCCCGAGGTTACCGCCGGGCAGTTCGGCGCGCAGTTTGTCGATCGTCCGCGCTACGAGGTAGAAACCGAGGATCGTTGCGCGCACGGGACGCGGCCGGTGCGTGCGTAAGTCGAGTGGGGTCAAGCGAGTCCTTTTTTGGCAAGTCCCTGGTGCCACGGTTTGCCCGTCTCGAGGAAATACACCAGATACTGTGCGACCTCTTGCGGTGTCGAACCGATTCGCCCCGCGTAGCTGCCGACCAATGTCTCACGTTTGCCGACGGTATAGAGCTGGAAACGAACGGCGGTGCCGTCGCCTTCGCCGGCGCGAACCTGATGCTCGCCGAGGGTCCAGGTGGCTTGTATTGCGTCGAATTTGATCGCGACGGATCGCGTACGCAGGCGCATTGCCATGTCCATTGCCCGGAGATACCCGCGGTAGGTCACGCTATGCGGCTTGCATCGGCGTAGCGAGATTACCCTCCGGACGGCTGCGGTGTGCGTAGATTTTGGTGAACTCGGCACCGAGCAAGAGGATCGATGCCGAATAGTAGATCCAGATCAATACGGCGAGCAGGGCTCCGGCGGCGCCGTACGCCGATACGACGCCGGCTCTGCCGATATAAAGACCGATGAGGGCTTGGCCTGCNNGCGGTGCCTTGTCCGCGTTCCACGCCGTGAGCGTTTCCTTGAAGATCTCCAATCCGATGCGCGGCGCCACGCGCGTGTTGTACCCCGGCAAACGGGTAACGAGTCGGCCGATGGGGTAAGGAGCGGCATGCTTCGCCGGTACGTTCCGCTCGCCGTTCTCGTTGCCGCGCTGGCCGCGGGGTGCGCGCACAACGCCGCGCAAACGGCGGCCGGGACAACGGCTTCGCCGCAACCCGCGCTCGGCGATCGGTCGCGCGGCGCCGACGTCTTTCGCGCGAACTGCGCGGTTTGCCATACCGCAACCGGCGCGGCGGCCGGCGTCGGGCCGTCGCTCGCGAACGAAAAGCAGCGCAAGAATTACGATCAAACGGTCGCTTGGATCGATTCGCCCGATCCGCCGATGCCCAAACTCTATCCGTCCCCGCTCTCCGAAAAAGACGTCCAGGACGTCGCGGCATACGTGCAGTCGCTCTAGGGTGAGACGGGCAAATTCACGCTCACCGCTAGATGCGGTATCTTAGGCGAAGCTGCACCGTTCGGGCCATCGGATAACTCTGCGGAACATAGCTGGCCGTACCGTACGCCCACGGCACCGACTGGTTCACGCCGTCATTCGTCGGAACACCGTTGCCGAGCCCGTACGGCGTCGTCCCCGTCGGCAAGCCCGGCGCGCACGGCACCGTGCCTGCGAGTATCTGGCCATAGCAGGCTGCGTAGGTGGGGTTCCCGCCCTTGTATCCCGGCGGCCCGATGAGATAGGGATTGTTTTGGTACGCCGTCGCAGAGGTCGTATTCAACAGATTGACGATGTCGAGGATCACCGTGAGGCGCGGCGTGATGTCGCCTTCGATGTGAAGGTTGACGAACGTTTGGGGCTCCGACCGCAGCGTGTTCGGATCGTTGCCCTCATTGGTTCCCAGATTTCCGATATAGGGGTTCGTCGTCGCATTGAACGGCTCGGACGGAGTTTCAAGAAAGTAATAGTTCGCGCCAGGATTGACGTAGTTGTCGTTGGGGAGCTGAATCGGCTTGCCTGTCGTGGGATCGAAGATCCACACCATCTTCCCGTTTCCGTAAGGATAGCCGGTCGCGTACGAAACCGACGGCGTGATACGCAACCGTTTGTTGCTCGTTGTGAATTGATACGAAAGTTCTGCCGTAAAGTCGGGCTCGTAGCTCACCGGAAAGAGCTGCCCCGCAGCAACGGCCGGCGCATTGAGATCGTTGTAGGCGAATTGCGACGCGCTCGAGGAGAATGCGCGAATAAAATTGCCGTTGAACGAGAACCCGCCCCCCTGGAGGTTGAGCTCAAGGCCGTGCGACTGAAGTTGTCCCACATTGGTCGGGACGCCGATGCCGTTGGGATTGAGACCCGCCGCAATCGCGGAGCGGAAGTTGAACGGCAGAACGTCGATGAGATTTTGCTCGAATTGTTGGTAGTACGTCAGCCGAAATCGCGTGCGTCCGCCGCCTTCGAACGAATAGGTGAAGTCGTTCGCGGTTTCCGGGGCGAGCTCGACGAACGGGGCAGGGTTACCGTTTGCACCGACGTTGGTCGAATCGGTGCGATCCACTTCCAAGGGGGCGGGAGCCACCGTGATGTGATCGTAGTTCGCGCGAACAGCATATTCGCCGGCGATCCGATACGAGATGCCGAAGTGCGGGTCGACGGAACTGGTGTCGTAGGCTGCTCCATCGCTCGGCATGAAGTGGGCATAGATCGCTCGGGCGGTTCCCATGATGTCGAGCCGGTCCGTTGCGCTCCACGTGTCGCCGAAGTAGGCCAGGGATGAGATGACCGTCGGGTTGGAGGTGATGAACTCGCCGGCCGTGGGGACGACCTGATTCAGGTACGATGTATTCGTGCGGAACTCGGCCCCGAATCGGAGATGGTGCGGACCGAAGACGCCTTCGTTGTCGAGGTTGACACCATACTGCTGTTCCCACTGGGTCTCCGAGAGGGAGATGGGTCCGTCAGGAAAGCCGTTCTCATCCCAAAAAGGCCCACCGGCGGACGATCCGTAGCGCGATTGATACAGTTGTAACCGCGAGAAGAGGCGCGCTCCGGAATGCTGCCACTGCGCCATGAGAACATCCAGGCGTCCCCGGATTCCCGAGGCGTAGTTGACCGGCGCGCTCGGATTGACTTCCCCGGGGTAGGTCGTCATAGCGCCGTCGAACTCGCCAACCGTCTCGCTCGGAAACGGCGACGCGTACTGATTATACGTGGCGTGGCCGTACAGCGCCAAGAACGAGACGTCGTCTTTTGGAGTCGCTTGGTAGTGGACGTTCGTTTCGAGGGAGAAGATTCCACGGGACTGCAGCGCTAGGCCGTACGTTCCGGCTTCGGATGGATAGAACGTCTGGCCGTCACCATACTTGAAGTATTCGCTTCCCGCCGTTGCCGAAAGCGCATAGCGCCATTTGAGATCGGGCGTTGCGCTGAGGAAGTCAAAGGTGCCGTTCTGGTACTGCGTTCCGACGCCATCTGCAAGTTCGATGGTCGCACGGCCGGGATACATTCCGACGGCAGGAATCTGGTTGACCACGCCGCCCAGCGCGTTATCGCCCTCGTTCGAATATCCGGCCAGGGTTACGATGGTCGACCCCACTCCGGTCGTCGGCAGTTGTGCTCCGTCGACATTTCCACCCGGCTCGGCGATCAGGCCCTGCGGGATCGGGACCGAATTGTATTCAAATACGGCGTCCCCGATCTTACCACCGCGCAAAATCGCATTGCCGAAGGGGTCGAGATCGACTCCGGGGACGTTCGCGATCGCACCCTGAATCGTACCTTGCGAGTAGCTCGCGAGCCCCGCCGACGATGTGGTGGGGAACTGCGCGCGCGCGGCATCGCCGTTGACCGCAAACGTATCGCTCGTCGAACCAAGGACGAAGGCCGGGTTGTTGGCACGCACGACGCCGATGGTCTGCACGCTCAGAAGCTGGAACGACACGTGTTGTTCTTGCCCCGAGACCACACGTAGATCGCTCCGAAGCACGGATTCGTAGCCGTGTGCTTGAGCCGAAACAGCGTATGCGTCGGGAACGACCCCGAGGATCACGAAATGACCGTGCGCGTCGGACATGACGGAGTAGCGGCCGGACGGTGAGGCCGCGGTAACACTTGCGCCTGGAATGGCCTTGCCGTTGGCGTCGACGACCGCGCCGAGGAGCACACCGGTGGTGGCTTCGGCAGACTCGCCCCGCGCAGCAGTGGCGACGATTATTACTACCAGCGCAAATAGCGCCAGCATCCGTAGCGATAGGATCATTCTGGTTCCCTTTGAGAAGCGAAGAGGGAGTCAGACCGCTCTCAAAAGGCGCGGCGGCGCACGACCACCGATTTGGTGTGCGCGGGACGGTTGCACGTGATGGGGTTGCTCGGAGCGACGCAGACCGATGCCCTTGCATTTGCGCATCGCGCCAAACCACACGAACTGCAGCGCGGTTCGGACGAAGACCCGAAAGGTTCGTACGAAGGCGCGCATGAAAGCGCCGAGAGCATATGTGCAGGCGGCTCCCACGAGCGCGTGCGTCAGCAGGCTAAATGCAATCGGGCCGCCGAGCCAGACGGTCCCGCCGAGCAGATGCCCCTCATCCAAAAGTTGTTCGGAGCTTTCCAGCAAGAAAAGCGCGCAAAGTTGCAGCCCGAATATCAACGGCAAATCGCGGATCGGCGAACGCTCGGAGAACTCTCTTGCGGCATCTCCGAGCCAGTGGCGTCCCGTAGCCGTTTCGCGGCGCCACACGTCGACACAGCGAATGGTGGCGATGACCAGGGCGAGGACCGTCCCGATTAGCAGCGTCGGCAAAACGCCGAGATGGTCGTTGTCCGAGTAGCCGCTGCCGAGCAGTCCGGTGTTGGAAACCGATTCGACGAGCGGATCAGCAAGCGCCGCAGCTATGAGCGCGGTAGCAAGGAGGAACGGCAGCCGGGAGACGGGCGCCGAGTTCATCGTGAAGCCGATTCGTCTTCTCGGGAGCGACACCTGGAAGTGACGGCCATCCCCTCGCGTCTAGCGGCTGCGCACGATCATCAGCGCGCCGAGAAAGAGCAGCGCGATGAGGCCGAGGCCCGCGGCGGCGGGCGCGACGACGAGGCCCAAGAGCAGTCCCATGAGCGCGAGCCCGATCCAGAACGGCGCCGGGGAATGCAGGACGAACGTGCCGATGCGCTCGCCGCGCGCTCCCGCCGGGGTTGCGTTCTCGTCGTCGGCGTAGAGCCCGGCGTTGCGTTCGGCCGCCACCATGTAGCCCGCGATTACGAGCAAGGCGGCCGTCATGAAACCGAGCAGCACGGTGCCGGCGGGATCGTGCGCGACCAGCCAGTACGAAACCGCGAGCACTGCCGTGAAGGCGGCCGATGAGAGGAAGAGGCGCAGCGCGATCATCACGGCGTTTGCGGCGCCTCGGGGTGTTCGACGTTCCAGAGCGGGCGGAACGAACGGATCGGCGGGAGTTGCGGAAAGTTGTGTTCGGGCGGCGGCGAGGTGGTGGCCCATTCGAGCGTGTACCCGTGCCACGGATTGTCGCCGGCCGGCACGCGGCGGCGTGCAGAGACGATCACGTTCGCGACGAATACGGCCGCGCCCGCGAGTATCAACGCGGCGCCGCAGCTCGCGATCAAGTTGAGCTCGGGCAGAGCGCCCGTATTGGGATACGTGAACACGCGGCGCGACATGCCGAAGATGCCCATGAAGAACATCGGCAAGAACGTCAGGTTGAAGCCGAAGAACGTCAGCGCGAAGCCGATCTTGCCGAGCCGCTCGTCGAGAAACCAGCCATACACCTTCGGCCACCAGTAGAAAATCGCGGCGAAGAGCGCAAAGAAGCTGCCGCCGCCGAGCGTGTAGTGGAAGTGAGCGACGAGAAAATACGAGTCGCGGGCTTGAAAGTCGACCGGCGGCGAGGCAACCATCACGCCGGTCACGCCGCCGAGCAGAAAATTCATCAAGAAACCGAGCGCGTACCACATGGCGGTCGTGTAGCGAATCGAGCCGCCCCACATCGTGGCGATCCAGTTGAAGAACTTGATCCCGGTNNCCATCGAGAGCCCGGCGATCGCGAACGCGGAGAGGACCATGCCGGTGTACCCGAAGATCGGGCGGCCGGAGAACGTGGCAATCACCTCGCTGATGACGCCGAAGTACGGCAAGATCATCANNGTCGCGATCATCTCCCAGGTGAAGATCGGCATCCGCCACATCGTCATCCCCGGAGCGCGCAGCACGAACGCCGTCGTCACGAAATTCACTGCGGCGGCGATCGATGCGACCGAAACCATCGCGACACCGATGATCCACATGTCCTGGCCGATGCCGGCCGAGATCGTGATCTCCGAGAGCGGCGCATACGCCGTCCAGCCGGCCGCCGCCCCACCGTCGTTCGCTGCCGCGCCGGCGAAGACGGTCAAGCCGCCGAACAGAAACACCCAGAACGACGTTGCATTGAGGCGCGGAAAGGCCATGTCCGGCGCGCCGATCTGCAGCGGAATGAGATAGTTCGCAAGCCCGAATCCGAACGGCGCGATGACGAGAAAGATCATTGCCGTGCCGTGCAGCGTGAACACGGCGTTGTAGGCCTCAGGCCCGAGCAGCGTCGCGTCGGGACGTGCCAGTTGCGTGCGGATCAGCATCGCAAGCAAACCCGCGACCAACAGGAACAGCAAACTCGTGCCCATGTAGAGGATGCCGATGCGTTTGTGATCGGTGGATGTGAACCACGCGAGGATGTCGTGGCGTTCCGCGGTTGCGATCACTGCGTGGCCTCGTATGCGCGCCAGCGCTGGTATTCGGCCGGCGACACAACCCGCACCGAGAACGTCATAAGGGCGTGATTGAGGCCGCAGAACTCGCCGCACCGGCCGAGGTAGGTTCCGGGTGTGGTCGGCGTCAGATCGAACGTCGTCGCGCGTCCCGGAACGGCGTCGCGTTTGAACAGCATGTCGGGTACCCAGAACGAGTGGATGACGTCGCTCGACGTCACCGTGATCGCGGCGGTGCGCCCGGCGGGCAGCACCATTTGCGGCGGATGCAGCGACGTGCCGGTGATCGTCGGTCCGCCGGCGTACGCAAACGTCCAGCCCCAGCGGAACCCGTTCACGTTCAGCTGCACGGGTGCATCGGCGGCCAGCGCTTCAAGGGCGGCCTCGATGTGATAGGTATAGGCGAAGAGCCCGACCACGATCAGGAGCGGCAGGATCGTCCACACGATCTCGAGCGGCGCATTGTTCGCGCGCTGCGAGCGGGCTTCGGGGTTGCGATCCGTACGGCGGAAACGGATCGCGGCCACGATGATGAGCACCCACACCAAGACGGCAAGGCTCAGCGCCGCGCAAGTGAAGATCAACCAGTCTTGCGCAAGCGCAACTGCCTGCGTGCTGCTGACCGCGGGCCAGGACGGACCGTGCACGAGAGGAGCGTACCCGGTTTCGTAAGCGATCAACCGGGGTAGTGTTGACGCATGCGATCAGTTGCGATCCGAGCGCACCCGCTCGTGTTTGGCACAGTCGTATTCCTCGCTTCGGAATCGATGGTTTTCGCGGCTTTACTCGCCGCGTATTACTACCTGCGCGGAATGACCGCAACGTGGCCGCCGGCGGGCGCGGAATTGGACCCGGTGAGCATGGGGATCGGTACGGCGTTGCTCGCCGCGGGCAGCGTGACCATGACGATCGCTCAATCCGCGGCGACGCGCGGCGGCCGTAGGACGGCGCGCGCGATGCTTGCCTTCACGATCGTCCTCGCGGTCGCGTTTCTTGGGCTCGAGTGGAGCGACTGGGCCCACGCGAACTTCGCAGTCAACGGTTCGGCGTACGGCACGATCTACTACGTGTTGACCGGAACGCACTTCGCGCACGTCTTTGCCGGGGTCGTCCTGCTGGCGGCGGTTTCGATTTTCTTGCGCATGCCGGCCTTCACGCGCGACCATCACGCCGCGGTCGAGGCCGTGGCCTACTACTGGCACTTCGTCTTCGTCGTTTGGCTTGCGCTCTACGCGACGATTTTTTTGATCCGGTGATCGTCGCCGCTTTTCTCGCGCTTGCAATAGCCGGCGCACTCGGCGCCATTGCGGCAGCCGCATTCGGCGCGCCGCCCAGCGCCTTCGGCGGGGCGCTGGCGTTGATGTTTGCCGGCTTCGCCGGGGCCGCAAGCGCAGCGGCCATCGCACTGCACGCGCCCGGCGATCTCACCGAGCCGCGCGTCGCGCGCGGTCCGACGCACGCCCGGCCGTTGCCGGCCGAGGTCGAGTTGACGCGGCCGGTTTTCGGGCGGCTGTGGCTAGCGGCGGGAGGCGCGTTCGCGTTGCTCGGGCTCGTGCCGCTCATCGCGCTCGCGCGCAAGCCCGGCCGCGCATCGCGGACGGGTTGGGGCGCCGGCGTACGGCTGGTGGACGAAAACGGCGTCCCGATCCCGCACGACCGTCTCGCTGCGGGCGGAATCGAAACGGTATTCCCGCAAGGCGCGGTCGACATTCCCGAGGCGCCGGCCGTGCTCATCCGCGGCGACGACGGCGGCTATCGCGCGTTTTCGAAGGTCTGTACGCACGCCGGCTGCCCGGTGGCGCTGTACCGGCACGCCTCGCATCAACTGATCTGCCCGTGTCATCAGTCGATCTTCGACGTGAACGACGGCGCGAAGAACATCTCCGGTCCGGCGCCGCGGCCGCTTCCGGGCCTGGCCCTGGGTATCGACGCCGAGGGTTTTTTCATTGCGCGCGGCGATTTCGACGCGCCGGTCGGACCCGACGACTGGGACCGAGTGCTATGATCGTGCGTCGCACGGCGGCCTGGCTGGACGAACGCTTCGGTTCGAATGCGCTGCTGCACGCGGCGCTCAAGAAAATCTATCCGGACCACTGGTCGTTCTATCTCGGCGAGTTCGCGTTGTACTTCTTTATGGTGCTCGTCGCAACCGGGGTCTGGTTGACGTTTGCGTTCGATGCGAGTTCGGAGAACGCGTACGTATCGGTGTTGGCGCTGGCCGACCGCCATCACCCGATCGGCTACGTCATCCGGCAGATCCACCATTGGGCCGCGGTGTGTTTCGTCGCCGCGATCCTGGTGCACATGGGCCGCATTTTTTTCACCGGCGCGTTTCGGCGTCCGCGCGAGCTGAACTGGATGGTCGGCCTGTGCATGCTGGCGCTGGCATCGTTTACCGGTTTCACGGGCTACTCGCTGCCGAACGACGGGCTCTCGGGGACGGGCTTACGCATCGCCTACAGCGTCGCGCTGTCCATCCCGCTGATCGGCCGGTGGGCGGCGAACGTGTTCGTGGGCGGCGACGATTTTCCGGGCGCGCAGCTTACCACGCA
Source organism: Vulcanimicrobiota bacterium (assembly GCA_003164495.1). GTDB lineage: Bacteria > Vulcanimicrobiota > Vulcanimicrobiia > Vulcanimicrobiales > Vulcanimicrobiaceae > Lustribacter > Lustribacter caenicola. Next base: position 51,471 of record PLTN01000140.1, on the reverse strand, counting down.
TCTTTACACGTTGCACGTCTACTTTCTGCCGGTTGCAATCGGTGCGCTGCTCGGACTGCACCTGTTCTTGGTGATCTATCAGAAGCACACCCAATTCGTGCCCGACCCCGAGCACGTGGTGGGGCGGCGATTCTGGCCCGATTACGCCTTGCGCACGCTGGCGGCGCTCGGTGCAACCTTGGCCGTTCTGGCGCTGCTGGCAACGTTCTTCGAGATCAATCCGGTCGCCGACTACGGACCGTACCGGACATGGATCGTGATGAACGGCGCCGTGCCGGATTGGTATGCGGCGTTTTTGGAAGGCGCGCTGCGGTTGGGGCCGTCGACGGAACTGCGCATCGCGGGTCACCCGATCCCGCCGGTGTTCTGGCCCGGACTCGTGCTGCCGACGGTCACGTTTCTGTTCTTGCTGCTCTGGCCGATCATCGAAGCGCGACTGACCGGCGATCGTGCGGCGCACGACGTCCTCGAGCCGCCCTCGCGCGTTCCGTTGCGCGTCGGCGTAGGCGCCGCGTTGATCTTCGACGGGCTGCTGCTGACGATTGCCGCCGGTGACGATCAAACGGCGGCAACGCTCCACGTGCGTCTCGACACGCTGGTGTGGGCGTACCGGATCCTGCTCTTCGCAGGTCCGCTACTGGTCGGAGTACTCGCCGCGCGCATTGCGGCGGAAATGCGCGCGCGTGTGCCGGCCGGCGGAGCGCCGCCACCCGATGTGGTAATGCTCGTGCGCAACGATCGCGGCGGTTACGACGAGGAAGAGCCGCAGGCCGGTTGATGCCATGCTGATATTCGCGTTGCCGGTGTTATTGGCGGCGGTGCTCGGCGCAACGCCGTCCGGCGCCGAGCTCTACGCGCAAAAGTGCGCATCATGTCATGGCGCGCAGCAATGGGGTTCGCCCGACGGTCCGTCGCTGCGCCGCGTCGGGCTCGCCGACGTGGATTTCTATTTGTCCACCGGGCGCATGCCAGCCGCCGTCCCGTGGATAGAGGTCGAGCACCGCGACGAGCGCGCAGGGCAGCAGTTACCGCTCGCGCAGATCCGCGCGCTCGAAGCGTATCTCGCGCCGGTGGTGGCGGGCGGTCCGGCATTGCCGCAGGTCGTCGCCGGACGGAATGCCGATCGCGGGCGTGAGCTCTACGCGGTCAACTGCCAACAGTGTCATGGTGTCGGCGGCACGGGCGGAAGCATCGGCCGCGCCGACTGGGCACCCGCGCTCCACGCGGCCACGATCGAAGAGGTCGCCGATGCCGTGCGCGCCGGTCCGGGCGAGATGCCGCGCTTCGGCGAGCAACAGTTTTCGCAGTCGGAGCTCGACGATCTCGCCGGGTACGTCCTCTTGATGCAGTCCGGGCAACCGGGGAGCGGAATTCCGTCTTCGTCGACGGGGCCGGTGCCGGAAGGCGCGTTGGGATACCTTGCAATCGTGGTGCTCATCGCGTTCGTATTCGGTTTTTGGCGACGTGAATCAGGTGGGCGAAGCGGATGAAGACGCCCTACGCGCTCGTGGCGGGCTGCGCGATCGCGGCCGCCGCCGTGCTTCCGCCCATGGATGCGTGGGCGCATCGTTCGCTCGTCGGCCACATGGTGCAGCACTTGGTGCATACCGACGTCGTACCGCCCCTGGTGCTCTTCGGTATGCCGCTCTTGGCGCGGCCGTTTCGCGTGATCCCGGCGCCGTTCGCGCTCTTCGCGTCGCTCGCGATCATCTGGGGCATCCATTTCGGTCCGTTGTTCGAAGCATCGCTCGAAAGCATACTCGTCAACGTGCTGGTGCAGGCGCTGTTTCTGACCGCCGGATTCCTGATGTGGGCGCCGGTATTCGATCCGCAGCGGCTCTCGCACGCCGCACGGCTCGGCTATGTGTTCCTGGCGATGCCGCTTACCGGCTTTCTCGGGTTCGTGCTCTACTCCGGCCGCGTGCCGCTGTATGCGCACTACGTTCGGATCTGCGGCGGCGGCGCGCTGGCCGATCAGCAGGCCGGCGGTGAGCTGATGTGGATCGGCGGCAGCGCCATCATGTTCGCGGGCTTCATGCTGCTAGCGTTCGAGTATGCGCGTCACGAAATCCGCATCGCCGCGACCAGCGAAAGCGGATCGTCGTAGATGGCTTCCGCACCCCCCGACAACGGGAAACGAACTACTGTAATACCCTGACCATTCCGAGCCGAGCGCCGTGGGGCGTGTATTCGAGGAAGCGCCACGGGCTCGTATCCGGAGTCGGCGCTATTTCTTGCGAGAGGTCTTTTTTGCGGTTGTTTTCTTGGCCGTCTTCTTGCGCGCGCCGCCGCGTTTTTCGACCGCGTTCAGTGTCGTTTCCACTGCGGACGCCCCGCCTTCGATCAAACGGCCGACCGTTTCGAGCGTGCTGCCGAGTTTGGTCGCGCGGCGCGTTGCGGTGTGCGCCGCCTTCGACGCCTTCTTCGCGACTTTCTTGACCGAGCTGGTCGCCTTCTTGGCGGTCGAGGCCACGCGCTTCGCGACCTTCTTCGCACGTGCGACGGGCTTGGCTGTTTTCTTTTTAGCTGCAGACTTTCGAGCCGCCATGAAAAACCTCCAGATGGGCAGCGGTTGATTACTTGCAGCGTTACCCGTTTATGCGCCGATCAAACGCACGCTTGCCCGCGATGCGTCCGAAAACCAGCGCCCGCAGGACCGACGTGCCGCCCGGCGCTTTGCCGTAAAACTGGCCGGTGATCTCGCCCGCTGCAAAGAGGCCGGGAATGATTCCGTTCGCACCGAGGACGCGCGCTTCGGCATCGGTCGCGATGCCGCCGAAGGTGTAGCAGATCGCGCAGACCAGCGGATAGGCACTGAACGGCGCGCGCTCGATGCGGCGCGCCCAATTGGATTTGGGCGGTGTGAGGCCGTTGGTAGCGAGACCATCCGTGCGCGTCGCCTCGAAGCGGCCGGCATCGGCCGGCGCGGCGGCGTTGTAGGCGGCGACCGTCCGGGCGAGACCGCCGGCGTCGATCTCGAGCGCGGCGGCGAGTCCGGTGATCGTCGCGGCGCGCAGCGGTTCCCGATCGGTGCACACGGCGCGGCCGTAATCCGGAATATCCTCGAGCGATGCGTCGAAGATCGCATAAGCGATCCGGCCGGGCGCTTCGAAGTGGATCGTCCGCGCCAGCGTCTCCCACGTTTCGTCGACGCGTCCGCCGCCTTCGTCGAAGAACCGCCGGCCGTGCCGATCGACGACGATGCCGTACGGATAGGTCAACACGACGGGTTCCGGCCGTTCGCTGCGCGGATCGACAGGCTCGACGTGCATGCCGTTCCAATCGCCCGCGGTGCGCGCGCCGGCCGCGAGCGCCATGCGAATTCCACCGCCCGTATTGTAGGCCGTGCCAGCGGTGATCGGGCGGATGCTCTCGGCGCCCGCGCCGAGATGCTCGCGCATCGCAATCGGGTCGCACTCGAAGCCGCCGCAGGCGAGCACGAGCGCGTGCGCGGCAATGCGGCGGACCGCTCCGCCGGACGTGCTTGCGTGAACGGCCGCAACCGTGCCGTCGGCGGCGAGTTCGATCGAGCGTGCATCCGTGTCGTAGGCGAAGGTGACTCCGGCCGCTTCGGCCGCGCGCGCGAGCGCTTCGACGATCGCTGCCCCGGCGCCGACCGGCTGGATGCGCGGCGCCGCCGCGGTCAGGAAATAGTTGGGCGGCCGATCGAACGTTATGCCGTGGCCCTGCAGCCACGCGAGCGCCGGGGCGGCTTCGGCGGCGAGCCGGCGGATGTAGGCCGGGTCCGAACGGCCACCCGACGTTTCGAGCATATCTTCAATGAAGCGCGGGGCAAGACGGTCGGGCGCTTCGAGTCGCATATATGACGGACTCCAGCGCGTGTTGCCGCCGCGCATCGCCTGCGGAGCACGCTCGATGAGCAGCACGCGGGCTTTCCGGCCGCCGGCTTCCGCAGCAGCCAGCGCCGCCGCGAGGCCGGCCGCACCGTGTCCCACCACGACCACGTCAAGAGCAGGCTCATCCATCCGCGCGACCTTCGCCGCGCGCGAAGGCATTCCGCGAACCGGCGCGAGAATGCGCCCTCATGGCAGCGAATGACAATGATCCACGTACTGCGCGGCTGGCGTTCCGCGAAATTCTCTCACGGCCCGGGGTGACCGTGATGCCGGGCGGCTTCAGCCCATTCTACGCGCGCATGTGCCAGGAGATCGGCTTCGAGTGCTTCTTCGTCGCCGGTTCGCAGATGTCGGCGTTTCTGCTCGGCGTGCCCGACAACGGCATCATGGGTTTGCGCGATCTCGTCGACCACGTGCGGCACATCGCCGCGCGTACCACGATCCCGATTCTGGTCGACGCGGACACCGGATTCGGCAATGCGGTCAACGTGCATTATACGGTCGGGGAAGTGATTCGGTCGGGCGTTGCCGGCATGCAGATCGAGGATCAGGAAGCGCCGAAAAAATCGGGCACGCTCGCCGGACGGCGCTGCATCCCGATCGATGAAGCGGTCGGCAAGATCCGGGCTGCGGTCGAAGCGCGCGACGAGATCGATCCGTCTTTCGTGATCTGCGCGCGGTGCGATGAACTTGGAGCCGAAGGCGGTACGTTCGAATCGACGCTGGAACGCTGCATTGCCTACGTGCGCGACGGCGGCGCGGATCTCGTGTGGTTGAACTCCGTGCAATCCCGCGAAGAGCTGCGCACGGTGTGCCGCGAGGTTCCCGGTCCCGTTCTCACGATTTGGGGCGGCACGGTCGAGGCCGCGCCGACGATCGAAGAGTACGCCGAGCTCGGCGTACGCATCGCGCTCTATCCGACGCTCGCGGCGACTTCCGGTGCGCAAGGCGCATGGGAATTGCTCAACGACTTCCACGATCGCGGAACACCGGCGCTCGCCGACCACGCCGCACGTTCAAACGCGGGCAAATGGGGCAGGGTCAACCACCGTACGATCACCGGTAACGCGCGCATCCGTGAACTCGAACGCTTCGTGCCCGCCTCGCAGCAGCGCGACTACGAGCATACCTGGGGTCACGAGCCGTTCAGCGAGAAGAAGTAAATGGGCGATCGTCGAGCCGCTTGGTAAGCTGGATGCGTGAGCCGCGCTCGTTGTAGGCAACTTCGTCCATCAGCGTGCGCATGAGGAAGATGCCGAAGCCGCGATAGCCCTCGGCGTCCGGCGTGGGCCGTGCGAGCTCGGCCGAGGCGTCAAAGCCGCGGCCATGATCCTCGATCTCGATCACCAAGCGGTCACCGTCGAACATCGCCGATACGTCGAAGCCCGGCGAACCTTCACTGTCGCCATGTTCGGCCGCGTTGGCAAGCGCTTCGCCGGCTGCGTTTTCGACATCGGCGAGCGGTGTATCGCGGAAGCCGCACGTTTCGGCAAACGTTCGAAGAGCGTACCGGGCTTGCCGCACGGAGTTGAACCCGCGCGGCAGCCTTGCCCGGTACGTCAACATCGTTCTAAGCTTGTACCCAGCCACGTTCCGCGGTAAGCGGTTAGGTTGCGTGGGTTGCGGTTTGCGCGAACAGTTCCAGCATCGCGTGACGGCCGGCCGCGACGAGCGGGCGTGCCGACGGATGCTTCGCGTAGATTGCCTGGTGTGCGACGAAGTAGCGGCGCGCGCCGGTGTTGGAACGGTTCGAACCGTCGCGGCGCACGAAATACATCGACGTGACGTCCGGAACGCGCGCCCACTCGCGGCCCTCGGCCAAGCGGTACCAGAACTCGTAGTCCTCAGCCGCAGTCAGCGACTCATCGACGGTTCCGATCGATTCGAGCAACGAGCGGCGGAACATCACCGCCGTCGTTGCGAGCGCGCCGGCCCACTGAATGTCGGCGTGATCGAGGAGTGCTTCGTGAGCGGCGAACGATTCGATCTCCCAGCGTTCGGCTTCCGCGCGTCGCACGAACGCGTTGATCATCTGTCCGTAGGCAACGTCGAGGCCGCTGACGAGCAACGCCTTCGCCAGGGATGCGAGGTGATCGGGAAACATCTCGTCGTCATCGTCGAAGAGGATGACGAACGTTCCGCGCGCGTCGGCCATGCCGCGGTTACGGGCGGCGGCCGGCCCGCGGTTCTGCGGCTGATCGAGCAGGCGCGCGCGCGGAAAGGCGGCGACGACATCGCCGACGTCGCTGCCGGCATCGTTGACGACGATGATCTCCAGGTTCGGATAGGTCTGACGTTCGATCGCGGCGAGCGTCTCGCCCAACAGAACGGGGCGATTGTGGGTTGCGACGATGACCGAGACCAGCGGTGCCCCGGCGGCAAACACCGGTTGCGTACGTTCGCGCGGGCGTTCCGTCCAATGCGGCGTGCGCACCGTTGGAGCTGCGGCGCCCAACGCGTCGGCGACCGCGGCGAGGATGCTGCGCCGGTTCCACGGATCGTAGACGTTCGTGCCCTGCAGCACCTCGCGCGCACCGCTGCACGACGACACAACGAGCGGGCGGCCGAGTCGGGCGAGGGCGAGTGCGCCGGCGGGGCCGTTGCGGCTCGCATCGACGATGACGCGCGCGCGCCCGAGCACGCCGGCCGCTTGGCCGGGGGGCACGAAGGCGACGCGGCCGGCGATCGTCGGCGTGTCGCGCGCGACGATCGTCACCGGCACTTCGTAGTCGCCGAGCGCGATCACGAAGTGCCCGAGTTCGTCCGCGCGATCTTCCGGCGCGTAGACCACGACATCGGAACGCTCGTCCGCGACGCTCGCCGGAATCGCCGGGTCGCCGGCGATCACGATCTCGACGTCAGCAAGCACGTTGCCGAAAGCGTCGGTCAGGCGGCCGTATTCGTCCCACGACCCGACGGTCACGACGTCGGCGAGGCGCATCACCTCGAGCAGTTGGGTGCGTTCGTTCGCGGAAACGGCCGTGCGCAAATCGGCGATCGTCGGCCCGAAGCCGTCGAACATGAGCCGCACTTCATCCCACGTCGCATACGTCGAGCAGAGGCCCCGCACGTAGTCGCGGACCCGTCCGATCCGCGCGTCTTCGAGGGTCAGCGCGAGTGCGAAGTGCGTTCCGGCGCGCCGCAATGCGACCGCCTCGCGCAGGGTGGCCGCAGCCGTCGCGGGTTCGCAGGCAAGGACCGCGAGGGTCATCGCCGCAGCGGGGTCAGATTCGTCGAATCGGGCGGAACGATCGGTGCGGGTGCGTGCAGATTCGAGGCACCCCTCGCGCGCGCGCCCGGTGCCCACTGCACGTGCGATGCGATCTGCGCGAGGTCGACGCGATCGCGGTAGCGTTCGGCGAGATCGAGCATAGCATCGATGGTCGCGTCTTCGAGCAGGTGCGGTTGCAGTCCGAGCGCGAGCAGCGAGGTGTTCTTCGCGTTGTAGTAGTGCGCTTCGCGCTCGACCCGCGGGTTCTCGCGGTGCTCGATCGTGGGCGTGAGGCCGCGCCGCGTCGCAACGCGGTGCACGCGTTCGGCCAGCTCGAGCACGCTAAACTGTTCGGTGAATTGGTTGAACACTTGCAGGCGGCCGGGATCGGGCGGGTTGGCGATGGAGAGCTCGACGCAGGCGACGGTGTCGCGCAGGTCGATGAAGCTGCGCGTTTGTCCGCCGGCACCGTGCACGGTCAGCGGATAGCCGACAACGGCCTCGACGCAGAACCGGTTGAGCACCGTTCCGAACAGGCCGTCGTAATCGAAGCGGTTGAGCAGCTCCGGATCGCCGGCCGTCTCATCGGAATTGCCGTAGACCACGCCTTGATTGAGATCGGTTGCCCGCAGGCCCCAGATCCGGCACGCGAACGAGATGTTGTCGGAATCGTGGACCTTGCTCAAATGATAGAACGAGCCCGGCTGCTTCGGATACGGCAACACGTCGCGCCGGCCGTTGTGCTGGATCTCGATATAGCCTTCCTCGATGTCGATGTTGGGCGTCCCGTACTCGCCCATCGTGCCGAGTTTGACGAGGTGCGCTTCCGGCGCGAGGTCGCGCATCGCGAAGAGGATGTTCAGCGTCCCCGTCACGTTGACGGTTTGGGTCATGACGGCGTGCTCGCGGTCGATCATCGAGAACGGCGCCGAGCGCTGTTCGCCGAAGTGGACGATCGTATCGGGCGCGTAGGCTTCGATGGCCCGTGCGAGCGCTCCGTAGTCGGCGACGTCGGCGATGAAGAGCTCGATCGTCCGGCCGCTCTTCCGCTGCCAGGCCGCGATGCGGCGCTCGATCGGTACGATCGGCGTGAGGGTGTCGATGCCGTGCGTCGCGTCCCAGTGCCGGCGGATGAGGTTGTCGAGGATCGCGACGTCGTAGCCGAGGGTCGAGAGGTGCAGCGCGGTCGCCCACCCGCAGTAGCCGTCTCCTCCGACGACCAGTACGCGCTTCTTAGCCATGTTCTTTAAGAGTCGGCAATCCGCAGACGGACCTTTATGGGGCCTCGCCGTAAGCGCCCGGATGGCCGCTCCCCGCTCCCCGCTCACCGCCCCGCTCCGCACGACGGTCGTGGGGAGCTACCCGCAGCCTGATTGGCTGGTCGACCGCTCGCAACTCGGTTCCCGCCTGCCGCCCCGGATCCGGGCGGGCGAGATCTGGCGGGTGTCCGAGCCTTGGCGCGAGCAGGCCCAGGACGACGCCACCCTGCTCGCCATCCGGGACCTCGAGCGGGCCGGCATCGACCTGATCACCGACGGCGAGATGCGGCGCGAGAGCTATTCCAACCGCTTCGCCACCGCACTCGAGGGGATCGACATCGACAATCCCGGGACGGCCCTGGACCGGACGGGTCATGCGAACCCGGTGCCGCGCATCGTCGGACCGATCCGCCGGCGCGGGCCCGTGATGGTGCGTGACGTGGAGTTTCTGCGCCGCAACACCGATCTGCCGATCCGGTTCACGATCCCGGGGCCGTTCACGATGGCACAGCAGGCGCAGAACGATTATTATCCCGACGTTGCCGCCGCGGCGCTCGGCTTCGCCGAGGCGGTGAACGATGAGTTGCGCGACCTCAAGCGTGCGGGTGCAGACATCGTTCAAATCGACGAGCCGTATTTGCAAGCGCGTTCCGCGGAAGCGCGCGCATACGCGTTACCGGCGATCGCCCGCGCGCTCGAAGGCATCGAAGGCATCACCGCGCTGCACACCTGTTTCGGCTACGCGCACGTCGTTCATGCGCGTCCTGAAGGCTATCCGTTTCTGGCCGAACTCGACGGCTCCGCGGCGCAGCAGATCGTGATTGAATCGATGCAGCAACACGTCGACCTTGCGATGCTGGCGTCGCTGCCGCACAAGCGCGTCGTGCTCGGCGTCCTCAATCTCGACGACAACGCCGCAGTGGAAACGCCCGCAGCCGTGGCCGCGCAGATCCGCGCCGCATTGACGCACATCACACCTGAACGCCTGATGCTGGCTCCGGATTGCGGTATGAAGTATCTCCCGCGCGAAACGGCATTCAAAAAACTGTGCGCGCTGGTCGAGGGCACGAAGATTGTCCGGCGCGAACTCGGCGTACCGGATTAGTGAAACGTCCTTCTTTTGTCGACCCCGCGGGCGGCTCTCCAGCTGAATGGCCAAGCCGGCGGGCGCCGGTCAATCAAGCCTCAGTAAAGGGCTTGAAACGCGCCGCGTTTCGTGCCAACCTAAGGAAGTCATGACAACGGTCCGCACGACGTCCTCCCTGTTGAACTCGCGTCTGGGCGAGCCGTCATCGATGGAGATGGACTCCGTCGCCGGCGCGACGATCATGACGTATAAGCTGAGTTGGGTCTGCGGTTGCCGTGCCGAGGGCACGGGCACCGATTACGTCTGTAAGCCGTGCGCGAAGCACGCCGCGACGTTTTCTCTCGTCGGCTAGACCGCTAGTACGGCCCGGGCACGCCGCGGGGGCGTGCCATGGTAAGCCCGCCATGACGCGAACGTAGCGGAATGGCGTTCGACGTCCGCGCGATGGAGAATATCGCGACGGCTCCGGCTTCTCGGAAAGACCGGATTGTTGCACCCTGGGTCGCGGGCGGCATACTCATCGCGTTCGTCGCGCTGGTCCCGTTCAGCACCGCGCACTACGTGCCGACGGCGGCATTCGTTCCGGCCGTCCTGAGCGCCGCCGTTCTGGCGCAAATTCTGACCGCCGTGCTGTTCTACGTGCAGTACCGCGTCGCGCGGCAATCACAGCTCGCCCTCTTGTCGCTCGCCTATGCGTCGGCCGCGGTGCTCACGCTGAGCTACATGCTGACGTTTCCGCACGTGTTTTCGCCGACGGGACTGTTGACGGGCACGCACGCGAGCGCGTTTTTCAACCGTGCGATTCTGCCGCTGAACATCGTCACGGCGCTGGCCGCGATGTTGATGCTCGCCGCGAGCGGCCTGCGAACGGTGACGCAGACCTGGCTCACCGTGGTGGCGCTGTTGTACTTCTGCCAGACGTTGGCCAACAGCGCGTTTTCCGGCACCCGGTATTCGCTGGGCTGGTACGGTGGGCTGCCTTCGGCGTTGCGAGCCCCCGACACGCTGGCCGAGAGCGGACGTGGCTTGCACCTCGTCCGCGAGCTGGCCGACGACATGACGATCGAGTCCAACCCCGCGGGCGGAACGTCGGTGCACGTGCGCTGGCGGAGCCTGGCCGCGCGAAGCGAAAATCTTGGACGCTCATGACGACGATCGCTTCGCAATCCGGCATCCTCGGTGATCCGCCCCCGCTCGCCCGCTCGCTGACGTACCGCCTCCATGGCGGCGACGGGGACGTGGCGGCGACGCTGGCCGAGTTTGCACGCACGATCCCGGCCGAGTGGGCGACGGTGGGTATCGGCGAACCGTTGGCCCTGGCGTGCGGCCGCCCCATTGCGGGTTTACGCACGTTTCCCGGACTCTCGGGAGCGGCCGCGACGGCGCCGTCCACGCAAGGCGCGTTGTGGTTGCTGTTGCGCGCGGGCGACCACACCGAACTCTACAAACGCGAAGGCAGCGTTCGCGCCGCGCTGCAAGCGGCGTTCGTGCTCGAAGATGCGCGCAGTCTCTTCCATTACGACGGCGGCCGCGATCTCAGCGGTTTCGAGGACGGTACCGCGAATCCGACCGGCGAGCAGGCCGATGCGACCGCGATCGTCCACGGCGCGGGCGCGCTCGACGGCTCGAGTTTCGTTGCGGTGCAACGCTGGATCCACGATCTGCAACGGTTTGCGGCGTTCCCGCCCGAGCGGGCCGATGCCGTGATCGGACGCCGGCTCAAGACGAACGAAGAGATCCCCGACGCACCCGAGTCGGCGCACGTCAAGCGAACGGAGCAAGAAGGTTTCGATCCGGAAACGTTCCTCGTGCGGCGTTCGATGCCGTGGTCGGACGGTGAAGAGCACGGACTCGAATTCATCGCGTACAACGTCGAACTCGACGCGTTCGAGCGCATGTTGCGCCGGATGCTCGGTCTCGATGACGGCATCGTCGACGCGCTGTTCACGTTTTCGCGCCCAGTCACCGGCGGCTACTATTGGTGTCCGCCGCTGCGCTCCGGCAAGATCGACCTCTCTTTACTTGGGGCGGCTTGGGCGTAGCCCAAACGCGAAGGATTCACGGAACGTGAATCCACGCGGGCTCTTGACCGAGGACGTAGCGCATGCTACGTTCGCGAAATGCAGACGACCCCGCCGCCGGCCGCACTCGACGAAGCCACCACTGTTTGGTTCGATGGGAAGCTGCAACCGGACGCATCCGTTGCCATTCACGGCCTGACCCACGCGCTTCATTACGGATCGAGCGTATTCGAAGGCATCCGGCTTTATCCGACGCCGCGCGGCCCCGCGATCTTCCGGTTGAGCGATCACGTCGAGCGGCTCTATCGCGGCGCGCGCACGTACGGTCTGGAGATGCCGTATCCGGCCGAGCGTTTCTGCGAGATCATCGTCGAGGTTGCGAAGGCCAGCGGACGCGACGCGGCCTACATCCGCCCCCTCGCGTTTTACGGCGGCGATACGGTGCGTCTCGCGCCGGCGCATGTCTGCGAAACGCACGTCCTCGTTGCGGTGCTGCCGTTCAGCGGTTTGATCAAGGGTGAAGAAGCACCGCGTTGCGCGGCCACGGTATCACCGATCATGAAGTCGCCCTCGGCGGCATTGCCGTCGTGGGTGAAAGCCGGCGGTCATTACACGAATTCGATTCTCGCGCTCTCCGATGCGCTGGCGCGCGGTTTCGATGAAGCGATCTTGCTCAACGATCGCGGCAACGTCGCCGAAGGCAGCGGCGAGAATATCTTTCTCATCTTCGACGGCGTGCTCACAACCAACGACGGCGGCTCCGACATTCTCGAAGGCATCACGCGCGCGTCGGTGCTCGAGATCGCGCGCGAGCTCGGGATTCCGACCAACGTGCGCACGTTGACGCGCGCGGACCTTGCGACGTGCGATGAAGCGTTCTTCACCGGCACTGCGGCGGAGGTCGTGCCGATCGTGCGCATCGACAGCCGGATCATGCCCGAAGAACGCCCGCTCACCGAGCGCTTGCGCACGACGTACTCGGATATCGTACGAGGCAACCGTCCGGCTCCTGGGAATTGGCTGACTCTGGTCGGTTAAAGAAAGTTTTCACTCGGAGTGCGCAGGCTGGAGTTTTAAGCCGATAAAATAAGGACAGATGATCGCGCGTCGGTTGGTCGTCGGTTTCTTGGCCTTGGTGGGAGCGAGCCTGGGCCTCGCTTTGGACGGCCTCGGTGCGCCCGCCGGCGTCGCGCCGGTCGTTGCCTCGCCCGCGCCGTCCGCTAGCGCCTCCACCGGCCCCTTGCCTTCGCCCCCGCGCGTCGAGCCGAGCGTAGCCGCCTCGCCGAGTGCATCGCCCGCCGCCGGGATCGCGAACTTCCCGGCCGTCTTGCGCGCGCTCGTCCCGCTCAGCGGCGCCAGCGCGGTCCCGGCACAGACGTACGCGGCGTTCATGCGCGGCGCCGAACATCAGGACGGCGTGCTCGACATCGTGCGCAAGGACGATCAGCTCTTTCTCGACCTGAAGCCGGACGACTTCGGCAAGCCCTTTATCATCTTGCCGTCAATCACAAGCGGCGTCGGCGGCGATGCCTTTGCCGGCCGCGTATACGATCCGCTGGTCGTGATCTTCAAGCGCGTCGGCAAACGCGTGATGTGGGTGACGCCCAACACGCGCTACGTTGCCGACAAGGGAACCTCGGCCGCGGCTTCGCTCGCCGTGAGCGTCGCCGACTCGGTGATCCAGGCAACGCCGGTCATCGCTGAAGATCCCGACAAGTCGCACGTCGTGATCGAACCGACGATCTTTCTCTCCGACTTCGAAGGCATCGGCGCCGATCTCGGCAAGAGCGTCGCGGCGCCGCCGTCGTTGCCGGGCCTACTCGTGATCAGCGTGCGCCCGTCGTTCAACGTCGACGCGACGAAGTCGTACTACTTGAGCACCAAGGGCTTTCCGCTCAACGATGAGATTTCGGTCAACCTGACGTTCAACGGCCCGGCCGCCGCACTGCCGACGGTGCCCGACGGCCGCGGCATTCCGCTCGTCGTGCATTACAGCATCGTCGCACCGCCGCCGCACGATCAGAACTACGTCCCGCGCTATGCCGACGACCGCGTCGGGTACTTCATCACCGCGCGCAAACATTTCGGCAACGACGTATCGACGCTGCCGACGCAGCGCTTCATCGATCGCTGGAACCTCGATGCCGGTCCGATCGTCTTTACCCTGACCGACGAGATCCCGCCGATCTACCGCGATACCGTGCGGCGCGGGATCTTAGCGTGGAACGAGGCGTTCGCCAAGATCGGCTATCCGAATGCGATCGTCGTGCACGATCCGCCCACCGATCCGAAGTTCGATCCCGAAGACGCCCGCTACAACAGCGTGCGCTGGATTACGTCGGACTCGCCCGACTTCGTTGCGCTCAGCCCGCACGTCTCGGATCCCGATAGCGGACAGATCATCCGCACCGAAGTGGTGATCGACGGCGAGTCGATGCGCGCGGTGCGCCGCGGCTACGTCGACCGCGTGCTGCCGGTGCTGCAGATGAAACGCAACGCCTTCGAAGCGATGGATCAGCTCCAGCCCGCCGCGACGACCGGCGACCTCATCGCCTCCGACGACATGACGTGCGATGCCGAAGAGAGCGAAGCGAATCAAGCCGCGCTCGGGATGTCGATGCTGATCGGCCGGCAGCACGGCACGGCAGCGCAGCGCGAAACGTATGCGCAAGCCTTCCTGTACTCGACCGTGATGCACGAGGTCGGGCACACAATCGGATTGCGTCACAACTTCGAGGGCTCGACGGCCTTCACGTACGAAGAGCTGCACGATCCCGCGTTCACGCACGCGCACGGCACGACGGGCTCGGTGATGGATTACACGCCGGCCAACATCGCCGCGCCCGGCGAGCGGCAGGCCGACTACTTCCCCAACCAGCTCGGTCCGTACGACTACTGGGCGATTCAGTACGGCTACGCGCCGCTGCACCAGCACAGCTCGGATGCGGAACTGCCCTATCTGCACAAAATTGCTGCGCGTTCCACCGAGCCGGGCCTGGCCTACGGCACCGATGAGGACACGATCGACCCGTACGCGGTCGATCCGCGCATCCAGCGCTTCGACCTCTCGAGCGATCCGCTGGCCTTTGCGCGCGATCAGTTCCGCATCGACGACGATCTCGCCGCGAAGCTCACCCACCCATATCAGGGCGATTCGCGCAGTTATCAGGACCTGCGGCAAACGCTGATCAGCGTGCTCAACAACGATCTGGCCAACATCTCGATCGCCGCGCGTTACGTCGGCGGCGTGTACACCTCGCGCTCGCATCGCGGACAGCCCGGCGGCTCGCCGCCGTTCACGGCAATTCCGCGTGCCGAGCAGCGCAAGGCGTTCGATCTGATCGACCGTTACGTGCTCTCCTCGCACGCGCTGAAGTATCCGCCCGAACTGCTCAACGACGTCGCGCCGATCCGTTACGGGGCCGACTGGAGCACGGGCGGGATGCGGCGCACGGATTTCCCGATTCGCGAAGTCGTCGCCCAGCTTCAGGATGCGGCGATCTCCGAACTGTTCAATCCGGCCAGCATCTCGCGCATCGCCAACGAGTCGATGAAGGAAGCGCATCCCGGTCAGACGATGAGCTTGTCCGATCTCTTCGAGTGGACCAACGCCGCAATCTTCGACGATATCGGCGCGCACACGATCTCCGCCCCCCACCGCGACTTGCAGCGGCGCTTCACAGATCTCGAGTTGCAGATCGCGTTCTTGAGCAGCGGTTCGATGGATCAGCTCGGCGTGCCGCGCGAGATTCAGGCCCTCTCGCGCTACGAGTTGCGCCGGGTGCGCGGCCGGCTCGATACGGCGTATCGCGCGGCGGCCGACGTCGCGACGCGTGCGCACCTCGACGATCTGCGGTCGCGCATCGATACCGGGCTCCACCCCAGCGCGACGCGGCCGCTCTGATCGACGCGTTACGTCTGCGCGATCGCACGCTCGATCTGCGCGACGAAGCCCGGGTGATGGGGATCGTCAACGTGACCCCCGATTCGTTCTACGACCGGGCGGCCGGGCTCGACGACATCGTCGAGCGGGCACGCGCGATTGCCGCAGCCGGCGGCGCGCTGGTCGATGTGGGCGGGCAGTCATACGCCTCGTGGAATCGCCGCATCACCGCCGATGAGGAACGCGAGCGCGTGGTGCCGGCGGTCGAAGCGATTCGCGCGGCCGGGATCGATCTGACGATCTCGATCGATACCTTCAAGGCGAGCGTTGCCGACGCAGCCCTCGGCGCCGGCGCGGACGTGATCAACGATTGCAGCGGGCTCTCCGATCCGGATCTCGCGGGCGTGGTTGCCAAGCACGATGCGGCGCTCGTCGTGATGCACCTCAAAGGCGAACTGAACGTCCGCGATCCGGCCGGTTACACCTACGTCGACGTCATGCGCGAAATCATTGCGTTCTTGCGCGAACGCACCGATCGCGCGCTCGCCGCGGGCGTGCGGCGCGATGCGATCGTCATCGATCCGGGCCTCGAGTTCGGCAAGGAGCCGCGCACGGATCTCGAGATCCTCGACCGGTTCGGCGAACTGCGCGAACTCGGTTACCCGATTCTCTTTGCCAGCTCGCGCAAGAGCTTCATCGGGCGCATCTTCCGGCGGCCGGCCAAAGAACTGCTGGTGCCGTCCCTCGCCACCGCCGCGATCGGCATCGCCGCCGGTGCGCGGCTGCTGCGCGTGCACGACGTCGAAGAGACCGTGCAGCTGGCGCGTATGTATGCCGCAATCACGCCGGGCCGGCGTGCTACCCTCGATCTGGCCGACGTCATGCCCGGCACGCCGGGCGGCAACTCCGGTGCTCCGGCGGCGGTCTAAGCCGCGTATGCATACCGTCCTGATCGGTCTCGGCTCCAATCTCGGCGATCGCCAGGGCACGATTCTCGGCGCCCTGCAAAAGCTGCGCCGCCAAGCGCGCATCGAGGCCGTCTCGGCCTACTACGAGACCCCGCCGGCCGGTGGGGTCGCGGGGCCGGCGTTCCTCAACGTGGCGGCGCGCATCACGACCGAACTCGACGCGCAGGCGTTCGAGACGTTCGTGCGCGGCGTCGAGGTCGCGATCGGACGGCAGCAGACCGCGCTCTTGAGCGCGCGCCCGATCGACATCGACATCCTCTACTTCGACGACCTCACCGCCGACTTCGGCCGCTTTGAAGTTCCCCAGCCGTACATTGCAACGCGGCCCTTCAACCTCGTGCCGTTGGCCGAGATCGCGCCCGATCACGTCGATCCGCGCCTCGGGAAGACGATCCGCGAGATCGCCGATACCGCCGACGTGCGCGGGATTACGCGCAAAGCGCGCGCGATGCACTTCTTCGCGAACCGGCAAGAAGAAGCGCCCGACGTTCGGCTTTCGCTCAACCGTGTCGGCGTCTCGAGCGTCAAACACATCATCCGGCTCAACGTGGGCGGCGCCGAGCGCGTGTTCAACGCCGACTTCACGATGGTCGCCGACCTGCGCCCGGACAAGGCCGGCGTGCACATGTCGCGCTTCTCCGAACTGCTCGAAGCCGCGACGCTCGAGGTGCTCGGCCGGCCCGAGCATCCGGCGCGCGTCGAGGATCTGGTGGCGCAAATTGCGCGCGAAATCGTCACCTCGCAAGACGCGATCCGGGCCGACGTGCGCGTGCGAGCGGAGTTCGGGCTCGAACGCTGGACGCCGGTCAGCGGCAAGCGCACCGAAGAAACCTATACCCTGGTCGGAATCGCGCACGCCGACGCGACGCGCACGCGGCGGCTCGTCGGCATCGAGGCCGAAGGAATGACCGCGTGCCCGTGCGCGCAGCTGATGGTTCGCGAACATTCGTTGCACGAACTCGAGGCGGCCGGCTTCAGCTCCGATCAAGCGAACCGCGCGCTCGACGCGTTGCCGGTCGCTACCCACAACCAGCGTGGGCGCGGCTCGGTGCTGATCGGCACCGACGGCGAGTTCTCCGATCATCTGCGGGCCGAAGATCTGGTCGAGATCGTCGAAAACTCGATGTCGAGCGAAACCTACGATCTGCTCAAGCGTCCCGACGAGTTTTTCATCGTCAACAAAGCGCATCAAAACCCGAAGTTCGTGGAGGACGTCGTGCGCGGTATCCTGGCGCGTGCGCTCGACGTGTACGCCGATTTCCCCGACGACACGTTCATCAGCGCGAGCCAAGTGAACTACGAGTCGATCCACAAGCACGACGCGTTCGCCGAAGCCTTCGGCCTCTTCGGTGAATTCCGGCGTGAGCTGCGCGACGGCGTGCACGTCGACGCCAAAACGGACATCGCCACCTGGCTCGGTACGCGCCCCTCGCCCGTCCTCAGCTAAATGGAGCTTTGGGCTTCGCCCGAGCCGACCTTTGCGCGGATCGACGCGACGACGGTGCGCGACCAGATCGCGGAGACCGGTCTCGACGTGCGTCCCGGCGATGCGGAACGGATCGCCGCGCTCGGCGTAACCGCCTCGCGCACGCCGGTGCTCTGGGAGCGCGTCGCACCTGATAGCCCGCACGAGCGCGACTTCAGCGAGCCTGAACGGCGTCTCGACGCGCTGCGCGCCGCGGGGATCGAGCCGATCGTCACGCTGCTGCACCACGGCAGCGGACCGAGCTACACGGATTTGCTCGATCCCGCGTTTCCGCTCTGGTTCGCCGAGTATGCCGAAGCCGCGGCGCGAGCGTTTCCGTGGGTTCGGCGCTGGACGCCGATCAACGAACCGCTCACAACCGCGCGGTTCTCGACCCTCTATGGCGTGTGGTATCCGAACATGCGCGACGATCGCGGCTTCGGCCGCGCGATGGTGAACCAAACGCTCGCGCAGCAAGCCGCACTGCGCCGCATCCGGAAAGTGATCCCCGATGCGCAGTTCATCCTCACCGAAGATCTGCAGCGGTTCACCGCGGGCGACGACGGCGTCGCGGACTACGTTGCGTTCTTGCGCGAGCGCGTCTACTTATCGGCCGAACTCGTGGCCGGCCGCGTCGGCGACGCGCATCCGCTGGCCGCATTTCTCACCGGCCGGTGCGGCGTGAACGAGCTGGAATTCGCGATGATGCAGCGCGACGCCGCCGTCCCCGATCTGCTCGCGTTCAACCACTACCCGCATTCCGAGCGCTACCTGTTCTCGCAAGACGAAACACCCGGCGACGTGCCGGCCGTCTACGTGGAAAACGAACCGGTCCCGGCGATCGGCCCGCTCTTGCGGGCGGCTGCCGAGCGCTTGCGTTTGCCGCTGGCGGTCGGCGAAGTGCACGTGCACGCGCCGGCGCCCGAACGCGTGCGCTGGCTCGCGCAGCACGCCGCCGATGTGGAGTCGTTGCGCGTCGACGGCGTCGACGTGCGCGCCCTCGGCGTGTGGGCGGCGTTCGGCATGGTGGATTGGCACTCGCTCCTGCGCCGGCGCGCGCAGGTGGTTGAAGACGGCATCTATACCTTTGCCGGACCCAACGGCACGCCGCAGCCGACGGCCGTCGCCGGCGCGGTGCGCGAGTTGGCGGCGACCGGACGGATCGCCGATACGGGTGTGCGCGGCTGGTGGGAGCTCGCGGACCGGGCCCTCCCGTTAGCGGAGCTGATCGCGATGCGCGATGCGGGACGTCCGGAAGGCGACCATCTGCGAACGACCGACGAAGCGCTGGCGTGACGGCGCCGGAGATCTTCGTCGCCGGCCTCCACCTGCGGTGGGACGGCGTCTGGCAGCGCCCGCATCATCTGCTCACGCGTCTCGCGCAACGGCTGCCGGTGATCGTCGTCGAGGAACCCTACGGTGCCGCCGAAGATCGCGACGAAATCCGTCGTTTCGGTGACCTGACGCTGATCCGGCCGCTGCGCCGGCGCGGCTGGGGCGATCCGCTGATCGACGCGCAGGCGCTCGCGACGGCGCACGAACTGGCCGGATCGCGCACGTGCGGCGCGTGGCTCTACACGCCGATGATGAGCGAGCTGATCGAGGCCTTCAACGCAGCAACGGTGGTCTACGACGCGATGGATGACCTCGCGAACTTCGACTTCGCCCCGCGTGGAATGCGCGAGCGCGAAGCGGCCTTGCTCGAGCGCGCCGGCATCGTGTTCGCCGGCGGCCGCACGCTCTACGAACATCGCCGGGCGCACGGTGCGAAGGTGCACCTGCATCCGAGCGGCGTCGAACTCGACCGTTTCGCGGCGGACGTCGGGCCGCATCCGCTCGCGGCGATGCTGAATGCCCCCGTGATGGCGTACGTCGGCGTGATCGATGAACGGCTGGACTATGCGCTGATCGCGGCGCTGGCGGACGCGTTTCCGCACGGGCACGTGATCTTGGCCGGGCCGGTCGTGAAAGTCGATCCGGCGCTCTTGCCGCAACGCCCCAACGTGCACTACACCGGGCGGCTCCCGTACAACGCGCTGCCCTCGTTGCTGGCCGGCGTCGACGTCGCGCTGATGCCCTTCGCGATCAACCGCGCGACCGCGTCGATCTCGCCGACCAAGACGCTCGAATACTTCGCCGCGCGCCGCCCCGTGGTGTCGACGCCGATCGCCGACGTCGTTGCCGACTACGGTGAGCTCGTCTACATCGCCGCAGGCCCCGAGGCGTTTATCGCCGCCGTGCACGAAGCCCGCAACGCCCCGCGCGAACGCATCGAACGTGCCTTCGCCGCCGCAGCAAACCGCACGTGGGATGCCGTCTTCGAACGCATGTGGAACGAACTCTTCGCATGAAGGGCAACGAACCGTTTGATGCGGCGCGCGCGTTACGGTGGCTGCGTCAGTTGAAGAAGAACAACGACCGGGCGTGGTTTGCGGCGCATCGCGGCGTCTACGACGAACACATCCGGCCGGAGTGGGAAGATCTCGTGACCGCACTGCTGGTCTCGGCCGTGCGCTTCGACGAGCGCTTCGCCTACGTCGACCCGCGCAAGTGCCTCTTTCGCCTCGCGCGCGACATCCGTTTCTCGAACGACAAGACGCCGTTCAAGACCCACGTGTCGGCTTGGCTCTCGCCGCTCGGGAAGAGCGGGGCCAACGCGGGCTACTACGTGACGGTGGCACCGGGCAACACGCGCTTCGGTGCGGGCATCTATACGCCCGAAAAGCCGGTCCTCGAAGCGCTGCGCCGATCGATGGCCGCCGATGCCCGTCCGTTCGACCGGATCCTGCGCGCCAAGTCGATGGCACCGTACTTGCCGCTGCGCACGGATGCGCTCGTCCGCATGCCGCGCGGGTTCCCCAAAGATCATCCGCGCGGCGAACTCGTTCGCGCGCGCAACTACCTCGTGGGACGCTCGTACACCGACGCGGAGATCGCCAAGAACGGTCCTTACGCATCCTTCGCGGCCGCGATTCGCGACTGCGCCCCGTTTGTCGCCTATCTCGACGCGGTCGCGGCCCCGCTTTCCAGCGCCGCGATGCGTGAGCCGAGCGACGGATGGGACGAGAACAGCACTTCCGACCACCACGGCCCTTCGTCTTCGGCCAGGTTCTGATCGCGTAACCGGCGGAACGCGCGGGCGCCGCTGGCGGCGTCGTTCGTCGCCTCGACGGCGAAGCGGTCGGCGCGGCGTTCGATCATGCGCGAGAACGCGTTCGCGACCGGGAGCGCCGCGAGTTGGCCGATGGCAAGATAGAAGCCCAGCCGCATCGCGCTCGACACGTCGCCGGCATCGCGGCCGGTGGTGCGCCGCACCACGGCGTTCCCGATCAACAGCGGAAGCGCGATCAGTCCGGTTCCGAGCGCGATTGCCACCCACGGATCGCGTTTGACGTAGTGGCCGAGTTCGTGCGCGACGACGAAGAGCGTTTCGTCTTCGGCAAATTCATCGAGCAAGGTGTCGGCGATCGCGATCCGCTCGGTGCCGAAAACGCCCGTCACGAACGCGTTGGCTTTCTTCGTTTGCCGACTCATGTCGAAGCGCAGGATCGTGGCGCCGCCGACGCCGTAGCGCGCGGCGAGTTCGCGAATGCGTCCCTCGAGCGGGCCTTCGAGCGGGATGTACTTGTTGAACAGCGGCATGATGAACGTGGGCGCAACCACGTTGGCAAACGCCATCAGCGCGGGCGTGCCGGCGATCGCGATCCACGGCCAGCGTTTGGGTGCGCGCCGCATGATCGTACCGGCGACGCCGGAGAGCAGCATCCCGACGCCGCCGCCGATGATCGTCGCCTTGAGGCGATCGTTCGCCCACGCTTGCGGCGTGCGTTCGCTGTTCCCGAAGATCCGTTCGAGCTGATACTCTTCGATATAGTCGATCGGCCACTCGCGCGCGGCTTCGATCGCGGTGAGCAGCCCGACGAACACGGGCAAGCGCAGCGGCAGCGGAACCCACTTGAGCGAGCGCTCGAAGACGTCCGAAAGGCCGAACGCCCACATCGCGCCCGCGGCCGCGGAACGCGTGTGCCCGACGACCATCAACAGGCGCCGGGTTTCGCCGTAGCGTTTGGGATCGCGTTCTTTCGCCGGTGCCGGTGATGCCAGGTCGGCCAGCATGTCGCTGACGCGCGCGAGCGTATAGCCAATCGTCAGCCCCGAGGCGATGCCGAGGGCGAAGCGTGCGATGGAACTCCGGTTGCTCAAATGATCGAGATCGTTTCTTTGACTTTGGGCATCATTGCAACCGCACGTTCGAGCGCGGCGGCCAGCTCGTCGACGATCGGATCGTCGATTTCTTCCACCAGGCCCGCATCGGCCTTTTCCACCAAATACGGGTTGATCGGCAGACGTCCGAGTATCGGTGCGCCCGCCAGCTCGGCGACCGAATCGGCGTACGAGGGCCCGAAGACGTCGTAGCGCACGCCGGTATCGGGTGCCACGAAGTACGACATATTCTCGACCACGCCGAGAATCGGTTTCTTCAACTGATGGATCAAGTTGGCTGCCTTGCGCACGATCATCGTCGCGAGCTTTTGCGGCATCGTCACGAGCACCACGCCGTCGACGGCGAGCGACTGCAGCACCGTCAGCGGTGCGTCGGAGGTACCCGGGGGCAGATCGATCAGCAGATAGTCCAGATCGCTCCACAACACTTGTTCGTAGAATTGCCGGATGACGCCGGAGAGAATCGGGCCGCGCCAGATCATCGCCGTATCTTCCTTGTCGGTCAGCAGGTTGGCGGAGACGACCTCGATCGCCGAACGCGTCACGGCGGGCGTCATCAACGGCCGCGGCTGCGTGCCGGCCGGGGTGTTCGGATCGCTCTCGATCCCGAGCGGCGTGGTCAGGCCGAAGAGGCGCGGGATCGACGGCCCGGTGATGTCGGCGTCGAGGATGCCGACGCGTTTGCCGGCACGCCGCAAGCCGACCGCGAGCAGCCCGGTGACCAGCGACTTCCCGACGCCGCCCTTGCCGGACATGACCGGAATGACGTGCGCGAAACGTGCCCGCCGTGCGAACTCGCCCGGTGCGCGCCGGTGCGGCACGAGATCGTCATTGTTGATCGTGGGCACCCGGCCCGAGAGCCGCGCTTGGCTGAGGGCAGCGACGATCGGCTCGGCACGCAGGCCGTGCGCCGCCGCGCCTTGGGCGATCGTCTCGTATTTGTTCACCCCGCAGCCCGAACAGTGGAGGCCGAAGCGCACCAGCACGTCCTCCGCGATGGGGAGTGCGGTGACGAGTTCGCGGATGTTCGTCTCGGGACCGATGGAAGTGGCTGCTGACATGGAAAGGCACCCCTTCGGCATGCAGGCGAACGTTGCTTTTGATTCTCCCCGATCTACGGCGCCGCTCGATGTGGTCATCGTGGGGACGGTCCGGCAGGACTAGCAGCCGCCAAGTACCTCGCCGACGCGGGGCGTACGGTGCTGGTGCTGGAGAAGCGCCCCATGCTCGGCGGCGCGGGATGTCCGAGCTACCTCAGTTCGCGCTTCTTGCCGTACGCCGAACGCCGCGCGGTGTGGGCCGTCTACGCGTTCTGCCGCACGGCCGACGACATCGTCGATCGCAACACCGGCGCGGCCGAACGCCTTACCGCGCTCAACGAATGGGAGATCCAGCTCCAAGCCGCTTATGCGGGCCGTGCGAGCACGCCGATCTTCACCGCCTTAGCCGACGCCGCCGCGCGTTTCGGCGTGCCGTTACACGCCGCGCTCGATCTGTTGCGCGGTGCCGGATGGACGTCACGGTCAACCGCTACGCGACCTATCGCGAGCTCTCCGACTACTGCTACCTCGTCGTATCCACCGTCGGCGTGCTGATCACGCCGATCCTCAGTACGCTCGAAGATTCGGCGCTCGGCCATGCCGCCGGGCTGGGCCGTGCCATGCAACTGACCAACATCTTGCGCGACGTCGGCGAAGATGCGCAGTTAGGGCGCATCTACCACCCACCGAAGATCTCCATACTTCGGCTACGCGGAGACGGATCTGTTCGACGGCGTCGTCGACGAGCGTTTCGTCACGCTGATGCGTTTTGAAATCGAGCGGGCGCGGGCGCTCTATCGCGAAGCGGAACCAGGCATCGCGCTGCTGGAGCCGGACAGCCGCTACGCGGTGCGGTTGGCGCTGCATCTGTACCGCGGCATCCTCGATGCGATCAAATCCAACCGTTACGACGTCTTCGGCCGGCGCGCGTTCGTCCCGTTGAGTGCCAAGATCCTCACCGCCCTGCGTCTACTCGGCTCATTCTAGTCATCCCGAGCTTGATTGGGATGACATAGCGCGAGGAAAATGCGACCGATTCACGCATTCCTTTGAAATGCGTTCGTTCGTTGTAAAACTGCTGGCCTTCTGTCTGGCGTTGGTTCCGATCGGGGCGTCGGCCCAAACCGCGCCCGCCCCCGCGCCGGCCACGATCCACTTGGGTGTGATCACGGTCGAAGCGGCGGCCGAGGCGTTCTATGCCGTCGACATGGGCTTCTTCAAGAAGCAAGGCCTCGATGTCGATCTGCAGATCATGCAGAACGGCGCGGCGATCGCGGCCGCGGTCATGGGTGGATCGCTCGATGCCGGCTTTGCCGACACCGTCTCGATTTCGAACGCGCACGTGCGCGGCTTGCCCCTGGTCTACCTCGCGCCGGCGCTGCTCAACAGCTACGCGGCGCCCACGCTCGCGATCATGGTCAACGGCTCCGGGCCGATTCACGACGCCAAGGACCTCAACGGCAAGACGATTGCGGTCAACGGGATCAACAACATCACGATGCTGCCGGTCGAAGCCTGGATCGACCGGAACGGCGGCGACTCGAAAACCGTGAAGTGGATCGAGGTTCCGATCTTCCAGGAAAACGACGCCGTTTCGTCCGGCAAGGTCGACGCGGCCGTAACCGGCGAGCCCTTCGTCACCTTCGGCACCGACAAGGGTTTGCGCGCGCTCTACATGGACAAGAACGCGATCGCGCCGCGCTACGTGCTCTCGGGCTTCTTCACGACCAAGGACTGGACGGCAAAAAATCCCGTCCTGGCAGCAAAGTTCATCGCCGCGATCAAAGAGACGGCGCAATGGGCCAACGCCAATCCCGCCGCCGCCGGAGTCATCCTGGCGAAGTACACCAAACTACCGCAGGCCGTCGTCGATCGGATCAAACACGGCCAGTTCGCGGAGACGCTGCTCGTTTCGGATTACCAGCCGGTGATCGACGTTGCCGCGAAATACGGCGTATTGCCGAAGCCGTTTCCAGCGTCCGAGTATTTTTACCGGTAGGCTGCGCGTGACCGCGGAAGAGGCGATCGTCGACGTGTTCGAGCGCCGTTCGGCGGCCGCGCTGTTCGTGACCGAAGTGCAATACGGGATCGCGCCGCAGCGTGACCCGGAAGAATTCGCCGCCGCGCTCGAGCGGCTCGTTGAACGTGGAGAGATCATCATCGTCACCAAACCCGCCCCCGACATCCATCTTGCCGACGCCGATCTGCGCATCGCCGCGCGCCCGGCGCCGGACGCTGAAGTTGCCATCGAAGCCGCCTGGAACGGCTGGCTGCGCGACTTTCTCTCCACCCATCGCTGCTCGTGAGCGGTAAAGCGCTCCGGATCGGCGTCGACATCGGCGGCACGTTTACCGACGTGACGGTGATGGACACGAGCGACGGTTCGGTGACCTTCGGCAAATCGTTGAGCACGCCCGACGATCTCGTGCGCGGCATTCTCGATGCGATCGCGGTGACCGGGCGTCCGCCGCGCGACGCCGAGTTCATCATTCACGGTTCGACCGTCGCGATCAACGCGATTCTCGAACGGAAGGGCGCGAAAACCGCGCTGGTCACGACGCAGGGCTTCCGCGACGTCTATGAGATCGGGCGCGTCAACCGGCCCGACTCGTTCAACCTCGCGTTCCGCAAGCACGTGCCCTTGATCCCGCGCGCGCTGCGCTTCGAAGTCGCGGAGCGGATGCTCTATGACGGATCGGTGGAGAAGCCGCTCGACGAGGCCGACGCGCGCGGCGTGGCGCAAGCGATCAAGGCGCAGAACGTCGAGGCGGTTGCGGTGTTGTTCCTGCACTCCTACGTCAACGTTGCGCACGAGCAGCGCATGGTCGAACTCTTGCGCGAGGCGCTGCCCGATGCGTTCATCACGGCATCGCATCACGTCTCGCGCGAACAGCGCGAATACGAACGCACCTCGACGGTCGCGGCCAACGCCTACGTGGGCCCGCGGGTGAGCACGTATCTCGAACGCCTCGAACGCCATCTGGCGAGTGACGGCTTCAACGGCAACCTCCTGATCATGCAGTCCAGCGGCGGCCTGTGCGACGTCGCGACCGCGCGCGAACAGTGCATTCAGATGCTGGAGTCGGGTCCGGCCGGCGGCGTGGTGGCCTCGCAAGCCGTCAGCGGCGTCATGGGCCTCGACAACGTGATCTGCTTCGACATGGGCGGCACGACGGCCAAGGCGTGCGTGTTGCAAGCCGGTGCGGCGGCGCTCTCGAGCGATTACTTCATCGGCGGTTACAACGAAGGTCTGGCGATACGCATCCCGGTCCTCGACATCAAGGAGATCGGCACCGGCGGCGGCAGCATCGCGTCGGTCGATGAAGCGGGCGGCTTGCACGTTGGTCCGGAAAGCGCGGGCGCGAGTCCCGGTCCCGCGGCCTACGGCAACGGCGGCACGCTGCCGACCGTGACCGACGCGCATTTGCTGCTCGGCCATCTGGCGGCCGAACGATTCCTCGGCGGACGCATGGCCCTCGACGTCGCCGCCGCAACGCGCGCGGTTGCGGAGCACATCGCGACGCCGCTCGGCCTCGACGTGCCGCTGGCGGCCGGCGGAATCGTCGCGATCGCGACGGCCGCGATGGCGAACGCCGTACGCGCGGTGACGACCGAACGCGGGCTCGATCCGCGCGACTTCGCCTTGATCGCGTACGGCGGTGCGGGACCGTTGCACGCCGTCGACGTGGCGCGCGAACTGGCGATCCGCACGGTGGTGATTCCGCAAGCACCGGGGACGTTCTCGGCCTACGGCATGCTCACGGCCGATCTGCGGCGTGAGTACGCCCAAACTTATCGCGCGCCGCTGACCGACGAGGGCTTGCGCGGCACGACAGAGTTCTTCATCACACTGGAAACGGAAGCGTCCGCGTGGCTCCGCTCGGCCGGCGTGCCGAGCGAACACACGTTGCTCGAGCACGCGATCGACGTGCGCTACGTCGGGCAGAACTACTCCGTGACGATCCCGCTCGCGCCGGGTAGCGCGCAAGCCGCCGTCAAGAGCGCGTTCGACGCGGCACACCAGCTGCGTTACAGTCACAACGCGCCCGAAGAACCGGCGGAGATCATCGCGGCGCGCGTCTCGATCGTGGGACGGCTCAGCAAGCCCGTTCTGGCCGGCCTTGCCGACGGCAACGGCATCCCGGGCGCAAACGCGCTGATCGGTAAGCGGCGCGTGCGCTTCGACCCGCGCACCGAAATCGAAGCGCAGGTATACGACCGGCAGCACCTGCTGGGCGGCGATTCGTTCGACGGTCCGGCAATCGTGCAAGAAGACGGCTCGGCCACCGTCATCCCGCCCAACGTACGCGTCGACGTACAATCTTCGGGCCACATGATCCTCACGGTGGACCAATGACTACCGCTCGCAACGACCACGATCCCATCACCGCGGAGATCATCCGCAACGCGTTGATCGCGATCACCGACGAGATGAAGACCAATCTCATGCGGACCGCGTACAACCCGATCATCTACGAAGCGCTCGACTACACGGTCGGGCTGTTCGATGCGAACGGCGACACGGTGTCGATCGGCCTCGGTCTGCCGATGTTCATCCGCGGCCTCTCGGATGCGATCAAGGCGAAGCTCGAGTTCTACGGTCGCGACGGCATCGAACCGGGCGACATCCTGCTGACCAACGATGCCTACATCATGGGCAGCCACCTCAACCACATGATCTTCACGGTACCGATCTTTCACGACGGCGAGATCGTGGCGTTCTCGTCGTCGATGGCCCACTGGATCGATATCGGCGGCACGCTCGGCGCACGCACGCAAGACATCTACTCCGAAGGCCTGCAGCTGCCGATCGTCAAGATCTTCAAGCGCGGCGTGCAGGACGACGAGCTGACGCGCATCATTCGCACCAACGTGCGCGTGCCCGAACTCGCGATGGGCGATTTTCGCGCGCAGATCGCCGCAATCCGGACCGGCGAACAGCGCTACGGCGCGCTCTTGAACAAGTACGGTTTGGCGGCGGTGAACGGCAGCATCGCCGGCGTCTACGCGCTGACCGAACGGCTCGCGCGCGCCTCCGTGGCGGCCATTCCCGACGGCACCTACGAGGCCGAGTCCTACATGGACGACGACGGCATCACCGACGCGCGGATCCCGATCCGGGTGAAGGTCATCGTTGCCGGCGACCGGATGACGATCGATCTGAGCGACGTGAGCCCCCAGGTGCAAGGCTACTTCAACTCCGGTGCAACGGCCGGGCGTTCGGCCGCGCAAGTCGCGTTCAAGTGCGTCACGACGCCGACGCAGTACCCGATCAACGACGGCGCGTTTCGTAATCTCGACATCATCCTGCCGCCCGGACGCGTGGTCAGCGCGACCAAACCCGCGGCGATGCGCTGGTGGATGACGATCCCGATGACCGTGGTCGACACGATCTTTCGCGCGCTGGCGCCGGCGATTCCGGACCGCGTTGCGGCCGGTCACCACGCCGATCTGTGCGTCGGCACGATGTACGGCATCAACCCGCGGACCGGCCGCTTTTACGTCGGGTCGACCAATCCGCCCGGCGGCGGTTGGGGCGCGACGGCCGGCAGCGACGGCATGAGTGCGGTGGTGTGCATCAACGACGGCGACACGCACAACGCGGTTCTCGAAGCGCTGGAGGCCAAGAACCCGATCGTGATCGAGCGTTACGCCTTGCGGCCCGATTCCGGCGGACCGGGAAAGCGCCGCGGCGGACTCGGCTTGGAACTGCGGGTGCGCGCGGCGGCGCCGATGCGCACGAACGTCCACGTGGAGCGCACCAAGTGCGCACCGTGGGGACTGAACGGCGGCGCCGAGGCGTTGCCGAATCGCGTGCATCTCGAACGCGTGGGCGGTGAGACGTTCTCGAACGGCAACGGCAAGCTCGAAGGCGAGCCGCTCAAACCGGGCGACGTGCTGGTGATCGAAAGCGGCGGCGGCGGCGGTTACGGTAACCCGAACGAACGCTCGCGTGCAACGGTGGCCGACGACGTCCGTAACGGCTACGTCACGCGCGAGGCCGCGCTGCGCGACTATGGGATGACCGAAGCCGAATTGCCGTGAACGCGGTCCGCAAACAGGGCGGCGGCTTTCTCGTTGAGATCGTCGTCAACGTGGCCTTGCCGTATGCGGTCTACAGCCTGCTGCAGCCGCACTATGGCGACGTGCGCGCCTTGCTCGCGTCGTCGGCGCCGCCGATCGTGTGGAGCCTGGCCGAGTTCGCGCGCAAGCGCCGGGTCGATGCGGTCTCGCTGTTCGTGCTGCTCGGGATCGCGCTTTCGCTGGTCGCGTTCCTCGGCGGGGGCTCGGTGAAGTTTTTGCAGTTGCGCGAGAACCTCGTCACCGGCGCGATCGGGCTCGTCTTTCTCGGCTCGGCCGCGATCGGCAAGCCGATCATCTATCAGCTGGCGGTGGCCGGTGCGGCGCGGCAATCTTCCGCCGCCGCCGACGAACTCCGCAACCTCAAAGACAACGTGAATTTTCGCCGCACGATGACGTTCATGACCCTGGTCTGGGGATTCGGCCTGCTGGCCGCGACGGCGATCGCCTGCGTGCTCGTGTTCACGCTGTCAATCAAAACGTATCTGCTGGTGAGCCCGTTCGTCGGCTACGGCATCATGGGCTTGCTGGCGCTCTGGACGGTCTGGTTCAGTCGCCGTGCGCGGAGGCGAGGACGAGTCCGAGCGTCTTCTTGAGCGTAGCGAGCCTTGCCGGACCGATCGTCGCCGCGACGGCGGCCTCGGTTTCTTCGATCGCGGCGACGATCGCGACCAGCAGCCGCTTGCCTTTGGCGGTGTAGCGCGCGATCTTCACGCGGCCGTCGCTCGGGTCGTTGACGAGCCGGATGTAACCAAGGTCGACGAACTCCGCGACGAGTTGTCCCGTCGCTTGTTTCGTCATGCCGGCGCGGCGCGCGATCTCGCTGATGCGCGTGCCGTTCTCGTCGACGTTGCGAATCAGCGCGATGTGCACGAGCCGGATGCCGGCAAAGCCGTGCGCGTGCATCGCGCGCGTGACGCCTTCGGCGTACAACAGATCGACGCGCCCGAGCAGCCAGCCGAGATGCTCGTGCCGCTCGCGATCGATGTCCGAGGCTTTCGGTCGCTTCGTTACGAGGGCCGGCGTGCGCAGGCGATGTCGTCCCGGCATTAGTCGTGCGCCCTATGTCACCCCGAGCTTGTCGAGGGGCAGCCGCTCAGCGACGACGATTGAGGCGGTCCCTCGACAAGCTCGGGATGACATGGAAGCTATGCCATCGTGTGTTTGAGCGTGCCGACGTTTTCGCACCAGAGTTCGAGGCTGTCGCCGGCCTTGAGGAACTCGTTGCGTCCGGCCCCGACGCCCGCCGGCGTTCCGGTCATGATCAGGTCGCCCGGATACAGCGTGATGCGCAGCGAGAGCTGCGCGATCTGTTCGGCCAGCGTGTAGATCATCTCCGAGGTGTTGGAGTCTTGCTTGATCGTGCCGTTGACCCACAAGCGAATGCCGAGCTTTTGCGGATCGCCGACGTCGCTCGCCGGGACGATCCACGGGCCCATCGGACACGAGCCGTCGAAGCTCTTGTGGGCGAGCCAATCGCTGTAGAACGGCGAGGTGGTCGGGACCGGCGGACGCCAGCCCAAATCCCGCGCGGAGAGGTCGTTGGTGACGGTGTAGCCCGCGACGTACTTGAGCGCGTCCGCTTCGGAAACGCGTTTGGCCGTCTTTCCGATGACCGCGCCCAGCTCGACTTCCCAGTCCATTTTCTTCGATTCCGGCGGAATCTTCACCGCGGCGCCGGGGCCGACCACGCTGTGCACGGACTTGATGAAGTGCCACGGTTTGAGTCCGAGCGTGTGGGGATCGGGTTCTGGCCCTTTGCCTTGCGCGGCGTTCATCTCGCGCACGTGGTCCCCGTAGTTCGCGCCGGCGCAGTAGATCGCGGCCGGGCGCACGGGCGCTTGGAGCTGCTTCCAGTCGATCGGGCCGCCCTTGACGCCCGTGTCGGCGGCGAGCGCGGCCAACTTCGCATCGGCGGCATCCCAGTCGGCGAGGATGCCGAGCGTCGTTGCGTAGGCGGCGTTGCCGCTCGCTTCGGCGGCGTCGATCAAGCGGTCGCCGGCGATGATTCCGGCCCGCGGGCCTTGACCTGCATCATACGTAACGAGTTTATAGCCCATGGCGTGCTCCTGTACGTGTTGAGAGTGGGCCAGGCTTCCCGTGAAGGAAATAGTTTCCTTGCGTTACTATCTCGCTCACGTGAGCACGACCGATACGAAACCCATCGCGCTGGTGACGGGCGCCTCGAGCGGCATTGGCCGAGCCGCGGCCGTCGCCCTGGCCGCCCATGGCTTTGACGTGGCCATCAACTACAGTTCGAGCGAGAAGAGCGCGCTCGAGACCGTGCGCCTCGCCGAGGCCGCAGGCGCGAAGACGCTCCTGATCAAGTGCGACGTGAGCGACGATCCGAGCGTGAAGCAGATGCTCGCGTCCGTCGAATCGACGTTCGGGCGCCTCGATGCGCTCGTGAACAACGCGGGGATCACGAGCGAGGTCGGTCCGAAAGACATGGATGCGATGACGCCCGAAGCCTGGGACCGCGTGTTCGCCGTCAACGTGCGCGGCATGTTTCAGGTGACGCGTGCCGCGGTGCCGATGCTCAAAGCCGCGCGCGGCAGCATCGTGAACACGGCGAGCATCGTTGGGCTGCGGCCGGGTCTGCAGCCGCTGCCGTATGCGGCGAGCAAAGCCGCCGTGGTCAGTTTGACGAAACTTTTCGCCATCAATCTGGGCCCCGAGATCCGCGTCAACGCGGTCGCGCCGGGCTGGATGGAAGGCGATTGGATGCAGCGCACGCTCGGCGACCGCTACGAAGATTTGATGGCGCGGCGGGCCAAGGCCACGCCGCTCAAACGGGTCATCGATGCCGACGACGTCGCGGAAGTCATCGTGAACCTGCTCGTCTCCAACAAGATGGTCAACGGGGAAATCGTCGTCGTGGACGGCGGCTTCGCCTCGTCGACGTGAGGACCGCACCATGTTAGAAGGCGTCGTTCCGTTTCCGCCCGATTACGCCGCACGCTATCGTGCAGCCGGGTACTGGGAAGATCGTTCGTTGCGCGACGAGTTCGCGGCGGTGTTCGCGCGCTTCGCCGACCGGGTTGCCCTCATCGACGGAGATCGCTCGTATTTATACGCCGACATCGACCGGCTCTCGACGAACCTCGCGCTGAACTTGCTGGAGCTCGGCCTGAAGCCGCTCGACCGCGTGGTCGTGCAGTTGCCGAACGTGGCCGAATTCGTGATCTTGTACTTCGCGCTGCAGAAGATCGGAGCGATCCCGATTGCCGCGCTGGTCACGCACCGGTTCGCCGAGATCACCCAGTTCGCGGAACTCTCGGGCGCGACGACCGTGGTAACGCCCGACAAATCGCGTGATTTCGACTATACCGCTATGGTCGCGCGCATCCGGGCGGCAACGCCGGCACTCAAGTACGCGATCGTGCTCGGCGACGCCCCGGCCGGTTCGGCCTCGCTCGTCGATCTGATCGAGAAGCCGGCCACCCTGGCCCGGCACGAACTCGAATCGATCGTGATTGATCCCACCGACCCGTGCGTGTTTCAGCTCTCCGGCGGAACGACGGGCATTCCGAAACTCATTCCGCGCACGCACAACGACTACGCGTATAATTCAAAGATCGCCGCGGAAGTGTGCGACGTCGATGAGAACGGCGTGCTGCTCATCGTGCTGCCGATCGCGCACAACTTGCCGCTGGCGTGCCCCGGTCTTCAAGGATACATGTTCAACGGCGCGCGCGTCGTGATCAGTGCCAGCACGAAACCCGAAGACATGTGCGCGTTGATCGAACGCCACAAGGTCACGCATCTGAAGGTGGTGCCGGCGCTGCTGATCCGGTTGCTCAACGACCCGGCCGTGACGAAACACGACCTCTCCTCGCTCAAAACGATTCAGAGCGGCGGCCAGCGCATGCAGCCCGAAGTGCGGCTGCTCTCGCGTAAGCTCATCCCGAGCGCCTTCAGCCAAGAAAACTTCGGCATGTCCGAGGGGCTGCTGATGTTCGTGCGCCGGAACGATCCCGAGGACGTACGGCTCGAAACCGTCGGCCGCCCCGTTTGCGCCGACGACGAAGTGCGATTGCTCGACGATGACGACAACATCGTCCAGCCCGGCGAGGTCGGCGAGTTGTGCTGCCGCGGACCGTACACCCTGCGCGGTTACTACGGCGTGCCGGAGTACAACGCACGCCAGTTTACCGCCGACGGTTTCTACCGTTCGGGCGACCTGATGCGTCAGCACCCGTCGGGCAACTACATGGTCGAGGGGCGCAAGAAGGATCTCATCAACCGCGGCGGCGAGAAAATCAGCGCCGAGGAGATCGAGAACCTGATCCTCTCGCACCCGGCGGTGAAGAACGTTGCCTGCATCGCCGTTCCGGATCCGGATCTGGGTGAGCGCATGTGCGCGTGCATCATCCTGCGCGACAACAAGACGCTGACGTTCGAGGAGCTCAAGACCTTCCTGATGGGCAAGGAAATCGCCAAGTACAAGCTGCCCGAACGCCTGGAGATCATGGACGACTTCCCGCTCTCGACGTTCGGGAAGGTCTCGAAGAAAGATCTGGTCGCGACGGTTTCCGCGAAGATGGCGGCGGGGGGCTAGCGTGCGGATCATCGACCTGCACACCTATCCCAACACCAAAGAGTGGATCGCGTGTCAGCAGCCCTACGTCGATGCGCTGGCGCAGTACTGGGGCCGCGGCTGGGTGGCTAAAGAAGAAGCGGCCGTCGTGCAAGACTTCACCGACGCCGGCGTCGAGTCGGTGCTCGTCGCACTCGATCTGGAAACGACCGTGCACACGCCGCCGTGTTCGAACGACTATGTGTCGGCGATGCAAAAGCGACATCCCGAAAGGATCATCCAAGCCTGGGCGTCGGTCGATCCGTTCAAGGGCGACGACGCCATCCGCGAGGCCAAGCACGCGATCGAAGACCTCGGCATGCTCGGCTTCCACTTTCATCCGATCATGGGACACTACGCGGTCAACGATCGCGCGCTCTATCCGCTCTTCGAGACGATCGACGCGCTCAAGGTGCCGGTGATGATCGACGTCGGTACCACCGGCATGGGCGCCGGCATGCCCGGCGGAATGGGCGCAAAGCTCCGGCACGCGCATCCGGCCGCAATCGACGAACTGGCGGCGGATTTCCCGAACCTCACGATCCTGGCCGCGCATCCCGGGTATCCCTGGGTCGACGAGATGACGGCAGTTGCGCTGCACAAGGGCAACGTCTATTGGGAGCTCTCCGGATGGGCGCCCAAGTACTTTCCGGCGCAGCTCAAAGTCGACATTCGCGCGCGTCTCAAAGACAAGGTGATGTTCGGCAGCGATTACCCGAGTTTGCCGTACGAACGCATCCTGCGCGAGTGGGCCGAGCTCGGCTACAAGGATGAGGTCATGGAAGGCATCTTTCACGGCAACGCCGAGCGCGTTTTGGGGTTGTAGCGTCCAGCATGGCAGAATTGCGTGAAGTCGTCGTCGTCGACGCCCTACGAACCCCCATCGGACGCTGGGGCGGTGCGTTGGCAACGGTGCGCGCCGACGATCTGGCCGCCTTCACGATCCGCGAGCTCGTCGCGCGCACGAAGGTCGATCCCGATCGCATCGACGACGTGTTCTGGGGCGCAGCCAATCAAGCCGGCGAAGACAATCGCAACGTGGCCCGCATGGCGTCGCTGTTGGCGGGCCTGCCGATCACGGTTCCCGGCACGACGGTGACGCGGTTATGCGCGAGCGGTCTGCAAGCCGTCAATTCGGCCGCACAGGCGATCGCGAGCGGCTGCGGCGACATCATGATCGCGGGCGGCGTCGAATCGATGACCCGCGCGCCGTACGTGATGCCGAAGGCCGATAAGCTCTACGACCGCTCCCCGAAGATGTTCGATACCACGCTGGGCTGGCGCATGGTCAATCCCAACATGCCGGTGGAGTACACGGTCTCGATGGGCGAGACGGCTGAGAACGTCGCCGACCAATATAAGATCACGCGCGAAGAGCAAGACGCGTTCGCGCTGGCATCGCAGCAGAAGACGAAGGCGGCCGTCGAGCGCGGCGCATTCGCCGCGGAGATCGTCGCGTTGCCGCAACTTGCGGCCGACGAACACCCGCGTCCGCAAACGACCGCGGAAGATCTCGCGAAGCTGAAGCCGGCCTTCAAGAAAACGGGTACGGTAACGGCCGGGAACTCGTCGGGCATCAACGACGGCGCGGCGGCGCTGCTGCTGTGTTCGGCCGATGTCGCGGCGAAGAACGGCTGGCAGCCGCTCGGGCGTGTGGTGACATCGGCCGTCGCCGGGGTCGATCCGGCGTACATGGGCCTGGGGCCGATTCCGGCGACGCAAAAGGCGCTCGCCCGCGCCGGTCTCTCGATCGGCGACATCGATCTCTACGAGATCAACGAAGCGTTCGCGTCACAGAGCATCGCGTGCATGCGCGACCTCAAGATGGACCCGGCCAAGACCAACGTCAACGGCGGCGCGATCGCGCTCGGTCATCCGCTGGGCTGCAGCGGCGCGCGGCTCGCCGGAACGGTGCTGCACGAACTGCGGCGGCGTCAGGGGCGCTATGCGCTCGCGACGATGTGCATCGGCGTCGGTCAAGGCATCGCAACGATTTTCGAGCGCATCTAGCGGAGCGATCCGCGGAAGAGAGTCAGCATGATTCGTGGTCTTGCCGTTCTCGCACTACTCGTCGCCGGGTTCGTGATGAGTTCGCCGCCGGCCGGGGCGCAATCGCTCATCGCCCTCAAGGTGGGAACGCTCCCGACCGACGGCTGCAGCGTGATCTTCTACGCGAACGAACTCGGCTATTTCCAGAAGAACGGACTCGACGTCGACATCGAGACGATGTCGAGCGGGCCGGCGATCGCGGCTGCCGTCGCGGGCGGCGCGCTCGATGTCGGCGTCGCCAACGTGGCGACCGTCGCGCAAGCACGGTTGCACGGGTTACCGCTGCGCTACATCGCACCGAGTTCGATGGCGGAGCCGTCAACGATGACCGATATCGTGCTGGTCGCCGCTGATTCGACGATTCGAACGGGTGCCGACCTCAACAACAAGACGATCGCGATCAACGGCCTCAAGGATCTCCAGCAGATCACGGCGATGGCGTGGGTCGACAAGCATGGCGGCGATTCGAAGACGCTGCACTTCCTCGAGCTCCCGATTCCGCAGATGGCCGCCGCCGTCGAAGCGCACCGCGCCGACGCCGCGCTCGATGTCGAGCCGTTCGTTTCCGGTGCGCGAGCGCAGGGTCAGGGCAAGGTCATCGGCGACGTGCTCGACGGCGTTGCGCCGCGGTTCATGGTGGTGGGCTGGTTTGCACTCGATCCGTGGATTACCGCCCACGCCGATGCGGCTGCGCGCTTTGCCACCGCATTGCGGCAGGCCGCCGCATGGGCTAACGCGCACCACGCCGAATCCGCCGCGATCCTCGTTCGCAATACGAAAATCCCGGCGTCGGCGATTGATACGATGGCCCGGGCGCAGTTCGGGCTCTCGCTCGATCCGGCGATGATCCGGCCCATCGTCGACGCGGCGGTCAAGTACGGTGTGCTCGACCGGCCCGTCGACGTCAACGACTTGATCTGGCATCAATAACCTTTTACCGGAGGTACCCGTGCACGTTCGTTCACTGATCTCGCTCGCGGCGGCAGCCGTGCTCCTCGTCGCGGCGCCCATGGCCGCTCGCGCGCAAGCACCGGAATCGCTGCAGATTCCGGTGATCATTTCGCTGACCGGGGGAGCGTCGTTCATCGGCAAGAGCGACCAGCAGTCGCTCCAGTTGATCGAGGCGATGGTCAACAAACACGGCGGGGTCAACCATCGTCCGATGCACTTCCAGTATCTGGATGACGGCTCGAATGCGCAGACGGCCGTTCAGCTCGCCAACCAAGTCATCGCGACGAAAACGCCGGTCATTCTGGGCCCGACCCTCACCCAACAGTGCAACGCGATCGCACCGCTCGTGCAGGCCAATGGACCGGCGAACTTCTGCTTGAGCCCCGGACTCAATCCGCCGGCCAACGGCTACATCTGGTCGTCGAGCGTGAGCCTCAAAGACGCGATCGCGGCCACGATTCGGTACTTCCGCGAACGCGGCTTGACGCGTCTTGCGATCCTTTCATCGACCGACGCCACCGGGCAAGAAGCGGATCGTGATTGGGAACTCGCACGCTCGGCGCCGGAAAACCGGGGCGTCCAGTTTGTAGCGAAGGAACACTTCAATCTCTCCGACGTGACCGTGAGCGCGCAGATGGCGCGCATCAAAGGGGCGAACCCGCAAGCGCTGCTCACCTGGACCGTCGGACCGGCCTTCGGTACGGAACTCCACGGCGTCGTCGATGCCGGACTCGACATCCCGATCTTCGGCAGCAACGGCGACATGGTCGCGGAACAGCTCAACGGTTACAAAGCGTTCATGCCCAAAGAACTGTTGTTCGCCGCGGTCCTGACGTTCGGGCAGTCGAGCCTCGGTGCCGGACCCGTGAAGGACGCGCAAAAGGTCTACTTCGATGCGTTCAAAGCAGCCGGCTTGACGCCGAACTTTCCCAACACGTTGGCGTGGGACCCGGCCATGATCCTGATCGATGCGTACCGCCACCTCGGTGACCACCCGACCGCTGCGCAGATCCGCGATTACATCAACGGCTTGCACGGCTTTGCGGGGATCAACGGCATCTACGATTTCCGCGCCGGCGATCAGCATGGGATCGGCGAGAACGGCGTCGTCATCGTGCGCTACAATCCGGGCAACGACACGTTCACGGCCGTCAGCAAACGCAGCGGCCACGTGAAGTGAACGCGCCCGCGCTCGCGGGCGGCGCGAGCTCTCCGGTTCGCACGGGTTGGGCCGTGGGCGGCGCACCGTACGTTGCGGTGCGCGGCGCCGGCGCCTATAGCTACGATGCTGCCGGCGAGCGAACGATCGACTACGTGATGGCGTACGGGCCGCTGCTCTTCGGGCACGGCCATCCCGCATTTTCAACCGGCCTCGATGCGCTCGCGGCACGGGGTGCCGTTACCGGCTCGACCCATCCGGATGAAGAGCTGCTGGCGGAACGGATTCGCGGCCACCTGCCTTCGATGGAGCGGTTGCGCTTCAGCACCACCGGCAGCGAAGCGGTGCAGAGCGCGGTCCGCGTAGCGCGCGCGTTCACCGGCCGCGATGCGATCCTGAAGTTTGCCGGCAATTACCACGGCCACTTCGACCTCGCGCTCCAGGATGCGGGCGCCTCGGCGCATACCGACGCACCGCAACGTTCGGGGATTCCGCGAGCCGTCACGCACGATCTCGCCGTGGCGCGCTACAACGACCTCGATGATGTCGACGCGCAGCTCGCGCGGTGCGGCGATCGCCTGGCGGCGATTTTGGTCGAGCCGGTGGTCGGCAACATGGGCCTGGTCGTCCCCGACGCCGGCTTTCTCGAAGGCTTGCAGGCACGGGCGCGGGCGCGCGGTGCGCTGCTGATCTTCGATGAGGTGATCACGTGGTTGCGGCTCGGTCTCGGCGGCGCGCAAGGGCGGAACGGCATCGTTCCCGATCTCACGACCATCGGGAAGATTCTCGGCGGCGGTTTTCCGATCGCCGCGTTTGGCGGTCGCGCGGACGTGATGGCGGTGCTGGCGCCCGAGGGGCCGTGCTTTACGGGCGGTACGCACGCCGGCAATCCGTTCGGCGCGGCGGTGGGGCTGCGCGTCCTCGACTGGCTCGAACAGCACCCGGATGCGTACGCGGCAATGGACCGCCGGGCCAAGCGCCTCGCCGCCGGCATACGCGCGGTGGTAGATGGCTGCGGCTGCGATTTCGCCGTCGTGCAGCTCGAGAGTATTGTCGACTTCAAGTTTCGCCGCGGCGGACCGAACCGCAACTACGACGACGCGCGGGCCGCGGATCGGACCGCGTACGCGGCGTACTATCACGCGATGCGCGAACGCGGCATCCTTTTGCCGCCCTCGCAAAACGAGGTCATGTTCCTCTGCACCGAACACAGCGACGCGGACATCGATGACACCATCACCGCGATCGGCGGGTCGTTCGGAGTCCTCCAATCACGCGGACTCCTGGAGGTCGCTCATGCCGCAGCCCTTACCTGAAGAGACCATCATTCGTAAACTCGCCGCGTTGCCGGGTTGGGTGCGCGACGGTGAGGAGATCGTGCGCACGTTCGATCGCGGCAATTTCAACGGTTCGATCGCGTTCGTCAACGCGATCGCCGCAGCCGCAAACGACGCGGACCATCACCCCGACATCGCGATCTCGTGGAACAGCGTGACCGTGCGGCTCTCCTCGCACGATGCGAAGGGCCTCACCGACCGCGATTTCGCCCTCGCCCAAACGATCGACGGTTTAGCCGGTTAGAAATCAGCGAACGAACCGCCCGGAGTCATCCCGAGCTTGTCGAGGGACAGCGAGAATCGTTGCGATCGCCGGGGCAACGCTTTACCAGGGGATCGTGCGCCCTTGATAATCGAGATACTGCAGGCCGGGCTTGCCGCGCTGCGCGTCGATCGTGCTCACGAGCTTCGGGATGCTCTCATCGATGGTCAGCATCGCCGCCGGACCTCCCATGTCGGTTTTCACCCAGCCGGGCGCCATGAGCAGAAGCGTTCGCCGATCGCCGGCATGGCGTGCCGCGAAGCTGCGCATGAGCGTATTCAAGGCGGCTTTGCTCGCGCGATAGACCTCGTAGCCGCCGTTGGTATTGTTGGCGACGCTGCCCTGGCTTGAGGACATGACGCCGATGGTGCCGTCCGGATGCACCAATTCGTAGAAGGCCTCGACGGTGCGCAATGGGCTCAACGCGTTGGTGACCATGACGCGGACGAATTCATCGGTTGAGACGTCCGCGATGGTTTCGCGGTCGTCGTTCTTGACACCGGCGTTCACGAACACGAGATCGAAGGTTCGGTCGTGTAGCCGCGTGCGTAAAGCCGCTACTTGCTCGGGAAAGTTGATGTCGACGACCTCGATTTTGAGCCGGGCGTCCCACCGCATGAGGAGATCGTGCAGCTTCGTGTGCGAATTGTCGCGCGCGGTTGCGACGACCCGCGCTCCGCGTTCGAGATACGTCTGGGCGATCGCCAGGCCCAGGCCGCGTGAGGCACCGATGATGAGGACGTCTTTGTTGGGTAATATTGCCGGGGTAGTTGTCATGTCAACGCTATCGTGTCACGCCGGGGTTGTCATGTCAACCTCGAGCGGCTAGAATTGCGGGGTGACACCTTCGAAACCCCTAACGACGCGCGAGCTCCGGCTCTGGCATGCCTGGGAGAGCTTTAGTGAAGCCGTGATTTCGCGCGTCGGACACGACGTTACCCAGGCAACCGGTCTTTCAGCGGCCGACTACGGTGTGCTCTCACGGCTGATCGATCTCGGCAACGGGCAGCTTCGCCAGCGCGAGTTGGCGGTGGCGATGGGCTGGGACAAGAGCCGCATCTCGCACCAGCTCACCCGCATGCAAGGGCGCAAGCTGCTGACCCGATCGAAGACGGCCGAGAACGGATCCCGGGTCGCGATCAGCCCGGCCGGCCGCAAGGCCGTCGATCGTGCTCGCCCGGTTCATGCGCTCGCCGTACGCCGTCACCTCATCGAACGGCTTACTTCGGAGCAGGCCGCAGCGATTCTCGGCCTGGCCGGCGCGGGCTGATACGCGGCGGATCAGTGCCAGGCCGATCCGGCTCGATGTTCGTATGCTGGGGCTATCGTGGCAAAACTTCCCGAGCACCAGGGCAAAGAACTCCTGCGGCAAGCGGGTATCGTCACTCCCGCAGGACACACCGTCGAGAGTGCGAGCGACGCCGCCGCT
This sequence comes from Vulcanimicrobiota bacterium, assembly GCA_003164495.1. Classification (GTDB taxonomy): domain Bacteria; phylum Vulcanimicrobiota; class Vulcanimicrobiia; order Vulcanimicrobiales; family Vulcanimicrobiaceae; genus Lustribacter; species Lustribacter caenicola. The sequence goes on along the minus strand of PLTN01000140.1, from coordinate 10,609 downwards.
GCGGCTCGCACGATCGGCGGATCGGTCGTGTTGAAGGCGCAGATACTGGCCGGCAAACGCGGGCTCGCCGGCGGCGTCATCTTCGCGGACGATCCGTCCGAGGCGCAGACGAAAGCGGCGGCGTTGCTCGGGAGCACACTCTACGGACGCACCGTCGATACGCTGCTCGTCGAAGCGCGGTGCACGATCGAGCGCGAGCTCTACGTTGCGGTCGTCTCCGATACGGTTGCGCGTGCGCCGTTGATGATCGTGTCGACCAGCGGCGGCGTCGAGATCGAAGAAGCGGCGGCTGCCGGGGCGGGTGAGACCGTCAGCGGTGCCGTGGACATGCGGCGCGGCGCGCCGGTGTATTGGTGTCTCGATCTCGTGCGGACGTTGACCTTGCCGGAGCCGGTACTGGTCGCGTTGGCGCGCGTACTCTCGAAGCTCTATGACGTCTACACCGGCTACGATTGCACGTTGGCCGAGATCAATCCGTTGGCGCTCACGCCGGCCGGGCTCGTTGCGCTCGACGCCCGCATCGCCGTCGACGACGATGCCCTCTTCCGGCATCCCGAGCTGCATATCGAACGCAGCCAAGAAGTCGGTGACCGGCTGCCCACGGCGCTCGAGCTCGCGGCGGCCAAAATCGATGAGAACGATCATCGCGGCTCGGCGCATTTCGTGCAAATCGATCCGGATGGTTCGCTCGCGAAGGCGCAGGGCAAGGTGTCGATCGGGTTTGACGGGATCGGGACCGGCGTCAGCATGGCGGTGATGGACGAGCTGGTGCCGCTGGGTTTTCTGCCGATGAACTTCTGCGATACTTCCGGCAATCCGACCGCATCGAAGCTGTACCGGATCACTAAAGCGATTCTGGCGCAGCCGCTGATCGAAGGCTACGTCTTCGCATCGTGCCTGTCGAGTCAGCAACTCGACGTCACGGCCCGCGGCCTGATCAAGGCGTTCAAGGAAATCTTCGCGCCGCATGGCGGTGCGCCGACGATCCCGTGCGTCTTTTCGTTTCGCGGCGCCTGGGATGACGTCGCGATCGAGTTGTTCCGCGTGCACGGTCTCAGCGCGCATCCGTGGGTGCGCGTGTTGGGCCGGGATTCGACCGAGCGCGAGCTCGCCGAAGCCTTCAAAGACTTACACGCGCGCTGGCGCTCGGAGCGCGGAATGGCGGTCGCATGAACGCGCTGACGTGGAATGTCTTTTCCGGCGGCACCGTCACGATCGATCTCGACGTTTGCACCGGCTGCACGACGAAGGCATGCCTGAGCGCGTGCAACGTGCCCAATCTCGGCTCGGCGCTGACCCGGGGTGACGACGGTTTGCCGGCGCTTGCGATCTCGCCGGACCGGGCCGCTAAGGGCGGTTGCATCGAGTGTCTGGCCTGCGATTTGGCGTGTGCGGCCGACGGTCTCGGTGCACTTTCGTTCGTTTTGCCGACACCGGAAACCGATGCCTACCTCGACGCGCTGCGCACAGCCGGCGACGCGCCGGGAAGAGGCTGGTAACATGGCGATTCTGATCGATGAAAACACGCGCGTTTGCGTGCAGGGCATGACGGGCCGCGAAGGCCGGTTGCGTACGGGACTCATGGTCCAAGCCGGCACGGTCGTGTGCGCGGGCGTCACGCCGGGGCGGCGCGGCGAGTCGTTTCAGGGCATCCCGGTCTACGATACGGTGCGCGAAGCGTGCGAACATCATCCCGAGATCAACGCGAGCTTCATTCTCGTGCCGGCGGGACTGGCCAAGGAAGCAGCGTTCGAAGCGATCGATGCGGGGGTGAAAACGATCTTGTTCATGCCCGAACGCGTGCCGCAGCAAGACACGATGGCGGTGATCGCGTTTGCGCGCGAACGCGGCTGCCTCTTCATCGGGCCGAACAGTCCCGGCATCCTCAGTCCCGGAAAAGCGACGCTCGGCGGCCTCGGGGGCCGCATCGAGATGATGAATACGGCCTTCAAACCCGGACCGGTCGGCATCATCTCGCGCAGCGGCGGCAACACGATGACGATCGCGTACTACTTGACCAAGGCGGGCTACGGTACGAGCACGGCCGTGGGCGTCGGCGGCGACGGGTTCATAGGCACCACCTGGGCGACGCTGCTCGAGAAGTTCGAGGCCGATCCGCAAACGCAGGCCGTCGTGTGTTACGGCGAGATCGGCGGCAGCAACGAGGAAGGCGCTGCCGATTTGTTGCGCCGCGGCGGTTTCACCAAACCGCTGATCGCCTACATCGGCGGGCGCTACGCGCGTGAAGGCATGCGCTTCGGACACGCGGGAGCCGTGATCTCCGCGGGCCGCGGATCGGCCGAAGACAAGCGGGCTGATTTGCGCGACGCGGGCGCGATCGTCGTCGACCACTTCGACGACATCGCCACGGCCGTTGCCGCCGCGATCCCCGGGGCGGTATCGCATGCCGTCTGAGCGCATTACGATCAGCGAAGTCGGCGCTCGCGACGGAATCCAAACCGAAGCCGCATTCATTCCGACGGAGCGCAAGATCGAACTGATCGACGCCCTGACGGCGACGGGCTTGAAGCGGGTCGAAGCGGCGAGCTTCGTCCATCCGAAAGTCGTGCCGCAGATGAGCGACGCGGCCGAGGTGATGCGCGGGATTCAGCGCCGTCCGGGCACGCGCATCGGTGCGTTCGTTCCCAACTCCAAGGGTGCCGAAGCGGCGCTGGCCGCCGAGGTCGACGATCTCAAGGTCGGCAGCGCCGCGAGCGAGGCGTTCAACGAACTGAACGTGCGCATGCCCCTGGAGAAGAACCTCGCCGTCTTGCGCGACATCGCTTCGCTCGCGAAGGGCAGCGCGAGCCGGTTGGTGGGCGTGGTCGGGACGGCCTTCGGGTGTCCGTATTCTGGGCCCGTGGACGTCGAGCGCGTGGCGCGCATCGTCGAAGCGTACAGCGAACTCGGAATCGAGCTGACGTACCTTGCCGATACGACGGGCATGGCGAGCCCGCGTGAGATCCGGGCGGCACTCGAGATGCTGCGGCCGCGGTTTCCGGCGATGACGTTCGGTTTGCACCTGCACAATACGCGCGGACTGGGCATTGCCAACGCGCTAGCCGGCCTCGATCTCGGGGTGCGCGACTTTGAAAGCTCGATCGGCGGCCTCGGGGGTTGTCCGTTCGCACCGCGTGCGGTCGGGAATATCTCGACGGAGGACTTCGCGCACATGGCGGTTCAGATGGGATACTCCGTAGACGCGGACATCGACGCGCTGATCGCGTGCGCGAAGCTCGCCGAAGAAATCGTTGGACATTCCATATCGGGGATGGTGATGAAGGCCGGTAAAAGCACTGACCTCCATGCCGTACCTCGCGAAAACGCCGCAGCACCCCGTTAGGAGAACCCTATGCGTGCTCTTCGTCCAACCATCGTCGCGGTAATCGCCGCGTGTACGCTCAGCCTCTCGCTCGTGCCGGCGCGATTGCCGGGCGCCGATCTGCCGCTGATTCGCGTTGGTACGGCGCAAGCGGTCTCGCTCGCGTTTCTGCCGATCCAAGTCGGCGAAGCTGCCGGCATCTGGCAACGCGAAGGTCTCCAAGTCGAGTCGTCGGCGATGCGTGGCGACGGGCAAGTGCAGCAAGCCCTCACCGCGGGAAACATCGATATCGGCCTGGGATCCGGCCCCGGACTCGGCTTTCTCGCCAAGGGCGTGCCGGCGATCGGCATCGCCGAGCTTGCGGGCTCGCCGTACAACATGGCGTTGATGGTCCCGATGGACTCGCCGATCAAGAGCGCCGCCGATCTCAAAGGCAAGCGCATCGGCGTGACCACGGCCGGCTCGCTGACGGACTGGCTCGCTAAACAAATTGCCGTGAAAAATCAGTGGGGCCCGACGGGTATCGCGACCGTCGCTCTTGGTGACACGAAAGCCCAGACGGCTGCGCTGAAGACGGGCGAGATCGACGGCTTCATCGCCGCCACCGAACTCGGTTACGACATGCAAGAGCATCAGCAAGGACGCATTCTGATGAACTTCGGCGCGACGGTGCCGCATTTCATCACGCACGTCATCTTCGCGCGCAACGATTTCGTGGCCGCGCATCCCGACCAGGCGAAGAAGTTCCTCGACGGCTGGTTCCGTTCGGTTGCCTACATGAAGACCCACCGCGCTCAGACGATCAGCATCGCGGCGAAATACGAGGAAGTCAGCGAAGCATCGATGGGACAATCGTACGATGCGATCATGAACATGATGTCGAGCGACGGCGCCTGGGATAACGCGGCGCTACAAGTGCTCGCAACGTCGTTTGTCGACCTCGGCATTCTCGACAAGAAACCCGATCCCGAGACGCTGATCACGCGAAAGTTCGTACCGGTCCACATCTAAGGGAGCCAGGCCATTGCGCGCACCTCGGGGAGGCGGCGCGGGATGACCGACCACTGTTCTCCGCCGTCGGTGCTGCGGAAGTCCGTACTGCTCCAGACCGAGAGCCCGTTGGTCGCGACGTATAAAGTGGGCATGCCGCAGTCGTTCACCTTCGCGAAAAAGGAAGCATTTCGGGCAACGCTAACGCACTGCGGCCAGGGAGATCGCGAATGAAGACGCAGGGGCTCATTCAATCGAACGCGGTGCCGGCAAACGTGGTCGCACGGTGAGGGCCGTCGATTTTCCCATTTCCGACGCCGATCCGTACTCCACGGAGTCGATGACCGATCCCTATCCGCTGCACGCGGTGCTGCGGGAGCTGGGTCCCGTCGTACGCTTACGACAGTACGATTGCTGGGCGGTCGCGCGCTACGAAGACGTGAATGCGGTCCTGCTCGACTGGGAAACGTTCGGATCGGGTGCGGGCGTCGGCCTGGCGAATTTCCGGAACGAAAAACCCTGGCGCGTGCCGAGCATCATTCTCGAAGCGGATCCGCCGCTGCACACGCGCACGCACAAAATTCTGGCGCGCGTCATGACGCCTCAAGTCCTTCGCGATTTTCGTCCGGTCTTCGAGGCCGAAGCACGTTCGCTCGTCGACGCGTTGCTGGAACGTCGCGACGTGGACGGCATGGCGGACATCGCGCGCGCATTCCCGGAGAAGGTCTTCCCGGACGCGGTCGGATTGCCGAGCGAAGGCCGTGAGAACCTCGCCCCCTACGGCGACATGGTGTTCAACGCGGTCGGTCCGCGCAATGCGTTGGTCGAGCAGTCGATGGCGAGTGCAGGAACGGTCATCCCCTGGATCATGCAATCGTGTTCGCGTGGCGGCCTCACCGCCGACGGGCTAGGAGCGGAGGTGTATGCGGCGGTCGACGCGGGCGAGGTGACGGAAGAAGAAGCCGGCATGCTCGTGCGTTCGCTGCTCTCGGCCGGCCTGGATACCACGATCGCCGCGATTGGGAACGCGCTCGTAGCGTTCGCTCGCTTTCCCGAGCAGTGGGCGCTGCTCCGCGAAACGCCGGCGCTGGCCCGAGCGGCTTTCGATGAAGCGATGCGGCTGGAATCGCCGGTTCAGGCGTTTTTCCGCACGACCACGCGTGCCGCCGAGCTCGCGGGCGTGAGCCTGGAAGCGGGCGAAAAGGTGCTCGTCTTTTTTGCATCGGCGAATCGCGATCCGCGCCGGTGGGACGATCCGGATACTTTCGACATCCGGCGCAAGAGCGGCGGTCACGTCGCCTTCGGCCTCGGCATTCATCGTTGCGTCGGCGAGGCGCTCGCCGAACTCGAAGGCGAGATTCTGCTGACCGAACTCGCGCGCCGAGTGCGCTCGATCGCGCCGGCGGCCGAGCCCGTCATCCATCTCAACAACTCGCTGCGCAGCTTTGCCCGGATTCCGCTCCGCCTTACGGCGGCGTGAGTCACCTCGATCACCGAGAACGGAGTCTCCTGATGAAACGAATCGCCACCATCGCTGCGGCGCTGTTGCTGTTGGCAGCGAGCGGCGCCGATGCGCAGCAACTGCAAACCGTCCACGTCTCCGCCGCGCCGCTCGATACGATCGGGAACGTCTACTACGCGCAGGAGCTCGGTTATCTGAAGGATGCCGGCATCACCGTCGAGTTCATCCCGGGGCAGAATGCGGCGGCGGGCGTTGCGGCGCTGGCCGGCGGCTCGGCCGACGTAGCGGGCGGTGCGGTGAGCTCGCTGGCCCGGCACGCTCGCTCGGCAACGTCCTCGACGGCGTGGCGCCGCGCTTCATCGCCGTCGCCTACGCGGCGAGCGACGCGTGGCTGAAGGCGAATCCGCAATTGGCCACCCGCTTCGCTGCTGCGCTAGTGAAGGCCGCGGTGTGGGGCAATGCGCATCCGAAGGAGTCGGCCGACATCCTGATCCGCTATTCCAAGCTCGACCCCGGCGTTGCGCAGAACATGGCTCGCGCGGTGTATGCCACGACGCTCGACCCCGCCCTGATCCAGCCCGTCATCGACGCGTCGGTCAAGTACGGCGCGCTCCCGCATACGTTTCCGGCCGCCCAGTTCATCTGGAACGGCCGCTAACCGCTACCCCGCGCAGCGCTGAAAGTCGTCTGCTGCGTTGCGGTTGACGTGAAGCCCGAGCGTGACGCGCGTGCCCTCGCCGGGTACGCTGCGCACGCTGCACACGTCGGCACAGCGCTGCATGATCGGGAGGCCGCGCCCGCGTTCGGCGAACGCGTCCGGTAACGGCTTGGCAAGCGACCGATCGTTCACCGGAAAGCCGACGCCGCGGTCGCGCACGGCGGCGAACAGACGATCGTCGAGCAGCCAAGCGGTCACCTCGATCGGCTCTTGGGTGTGCGCATGTTCGATGGCGTTGGCGAGCGCTTCGCCAACCGCGGTCATGAAGTCGCCCACGTCGGCGTCCCGGATCCCGGCGGACTCGGCAAACGTCAGGAGTTCTTGGCGAACATACGTGCCAATGCGCGGGTCCGGGGGCACGGATAGGCGCAGTTGCGCCCCCCGCGCCCGCTGCCGCCGCTCGTTGTTCGTCATTATTGCACAGCTTCCGATTCCCACGCCCCGCCGTGGTGCGGCCTGAACGCGTCCATCCTCATCGTACCCTGTAAGAAGCCGCCCCTAACGGCGGGCACGGTCACGTTGCGCGCCGTAGAACTTCGGCATATGGCGACCTACAGTAAACCAACCGGCGATGAACTCACCGAACTCGCTACCGAGGCGGCGAACGCTCGCGCTCGTATCACGACCGAAAAAGGCGACATCGTCTTCACGTTCTATCCCGATGTCGCACCGCAACATTCGGCGGCGTTCATCAAGCTGGCGCGGGCCGGCTTTTACGACGGCCTCACGTTTCATCGCGTCGAGCCCGGGTTTGTGATCCAAGGGGGCGACCCCGACGGCAACGGCACGGGCGGACCGGGTTATCACCTCGATGCGGAGTTCAGCGACAACCCGCACATCACCGGAACCGTCGCGATGGCGCGCAGCTCGAACCCGAACTCGGCCGGCTCACAGTTCTACATCTGTCTCGGCGACGCGCCGTTTCTCAACAAGCAGTACACGGTCTTCGGCCACGTGGTCGAAGGGCAGTCGGTCGTCGATGCGATCCGCAAAGGCGATGTGATGACGACCGTAACAATCGAGGAAAAACCTAAGGGCTAACGCGTTGTGCGGCGCATCGCGTTGTCGATGCGCTCCGCGACCTCGGCGACTTCGCCGTAGGCTAAACCCGGGTAGTCCAGATCGCGCGTGAGCAGCACCAGGATATACGGCGCATCGCTCAGCGGATCGACGATCGCCGCGTCGCTGCGTACGTTGTCGAGTTCGCCCGTCTTGTTGGCGATCGGCACGTGCCGCTTGACGCCGGCGGGGATCATCTCGCGATACTCCTGGCCGAGCATCGTCTGAATCATCGCGCGGCACGATGCCGGCGAAGCGACGGTCGGGATACCTTCGTGTGCGCCGCGCTCGATCTCGTAGAGCAGGACGCCGATGTCTTGCGGTGTCGTTACATTGAGGTTGCGCCGTCCGGGCGGAACTTCGCCGGCAAAGTGGCGCGCCAGTAATGTCTTGGTCATCCCTGCGCTGCGGATCGTTTCGTTGATCGCGGTGAACCCGAAGTGGCTGATCAGGGCGTTGGACGCGATGTTGTCGCTGTACCTGATCATCGCGTTGACGAGCACGCCGATCGGCCAGCGTTCCCCCGAATGCGCGTCGCCGAGAATCGGTGCGCCTTCGGTGATGTCGCCGGGCAGGAGCGTGACATATTCCTCGGGCGATGCCGTCTTGCGTTCGTAGGCGCGATAGGCGGTCAGCATGATCGGCAGTTTGATGATCGAGGCCGCGGCGAAGACTTCGTTTGCCCGCACGGTGACGAGCGGCGGAGCGGAAGTGAGCGTGCGGCAATAGATGCCGATGATGCCCGGAAAGCGGTCGACCAAGTCGGCCACCGGAATCGTCTGGGCCCGAGCGAGTCGTGGCGCGGCGATTGCGGCCCCGCTGCCGGCGATGAATGCGCTGCGGTGCATCAGCGCAGCTGCCCGATGATGAAGTGGGCGGTGAATTCGCCGAGCGCGTGCAGACGCGGCTTCAACCACGCCGCCTGCGCGGGACACGTCAACTCGCCGTATTCGATCAGCATTTTCTGCGGTGCATCGACCTTATGGAAGCCGTAGTAGTGCTCTTCATTCGAACTGATGTTCTCGCCCGCGACATGGAAAGGGAAGAAGCCGCGATACGCTCGTTCCCACGCGGCCACAAACGTACGCGATGTCGTGGACGGAAAGCCGACCGACGTTCCGCTCGCGCACGGCGGATCGCTGCCGTCGAAGTGGATGAAGATCGCGATGCGCGCGGTGTCGTGCTGCGGGTAGTCGGCCGGCCGGCGGGCAACGCGAAGTCCGGCAGCCCGCAACGTCTTGGTGACCGCGTCGGCAACGATCGGCGTCCACACGATCTCGCGCCCGGCGGCGGAGCTTGCGCCGATGTTGCAGGCGTGCACGTGATTGGGCGCACACGAGGCGGGCCGGCCTTCATGACCGGCCTGCACGACGACGTCGACGTTCTCCGCGTGGGCCGTCGACGTGGCGGCAAGCCATGCGACGACGACTGCGACGAGAAAGCCCTTCATGCGCCTTTCTTCAACTTCCGGTGCCTTGATACCGGTCGAGGCCGATGCGCCAAAACGCGTACGCGATGCCGAGGCAAACGACGCCGACGACCGGTGTGAGCAAGCCAACCGCGGGGTTCAAATTCAGCCCATTCTCAGATTTGTGCAGCAGAAACGTCGCCGGAAAGTAGTTCATGAACGCAAACGGCAAGACGAAGGCCAGCGCCACGCGGACGCCGCGCTGATAGACCGAGATCGGATAGCGCGAGAAGTCCTGTTCGAGCGACATGATGACCCAGCGCAGCGAGTCGATGCGGATGAACCAGAACGAGATCGTCGCGATGACGAGGTTGATGCCGAAGTCGATGAGCGCGCCGCCGATCGCGACCAGCGGCACGTACGCGATGAAGAGCGCGTCGACGTGCACGCCGCTAAACGGCACCACCACCGCGAAATAGATGAACGAGAGGATCAGTTCGTCGGGCCAGATCTGCTGCGGAACCGTCATCGCCTGGAACAGCGTATCGAGCGGCCGCACGAGGAAACGATCGAAGCGCCCTTCGCGGATGAATTCGGGCACGTTCCCGACCGAGAAGAAGAACGTGTTGTGCACGGCGTGGCCGAGAAACCACAGACCGTACATGAACGCCGTCTGGCGAAAGTTCCAGCCGTTGATGGAGGGAAAGTTGCGCAGCGTAACCCACAGCGCGACGATCGCCGTCGCGTGATAGATCACGGTGAAGCCGCCCCACATCAGGAAGTTGGCGCGGTACTCGATCATGGTGAGCAGGTTGATGCGCCAGTACCGCGCGTACGTGGTCAAATAAGATCGGCGGTGCACCACGCTTTCCGGGTTGTCTGCGCCGGAAAGGCATACCTGGGGCCCGAAGGGCTCGCCGTGCCCACTCGCATCGGCGTTCGCGCGCCGTACCGGCTCGATCTCACCGCCAACGTCTTGCGCCGGCTCTCGACCAACGTCGTCGACCACTTCGACGGCACGACGTACCGGCGTCTGCTCGGCGACGCCCGGTCGCCGGCACTGCTGAGCGTCTCGCAAACCGGCCCGGCCGAGCTCAGCGCCGACGTCGAAACCTCCGGCACAGCCTACGACGCGCGGGTGCTGGTCGAACGCATGCTCGGCATCGACGTCGACCTCGAACCGTTCTACCGCGCGGCTGCCGGCATCAGCTGGCTCGCACCGCTCGTTATGGGCGCGCGCGGCGTGAAGCCGCCACGCTACCCGACGGTGTGGGAAGCGTGCGTCAACGCGATCGTGTATCAGCAGATCAGCATTCACGCGGCGGGCGCGATCCTGCGGCGCACGATCGAGCGTTTCGCTTCGCCGTTCCCGATCGGCGAAGCGCAGCTCTACGCCTTTCCCGGCCCGCAAATCCTCGTCGATGCGGATCCCGAGGAATTGCGTGCCCAAGGTCTGAGCATCAACAAGATCACGTCGTTGCGCGCGGTCGCCCGCGCGATTCTCGATGGTGCCATCGACGAAGCGGCGTTGATGCTGCTGCCGACCGCCGAACTGATGGCGTCGCTGGCCACGCATCGCGGGATCGGTCCGTGGACCGCGGCGGTGATCGCCTTGCGCGGCTTCGGCCGCCTCGATCTCTTTCCGATGAA
>PLTN01000199.1 GCA_003164495.1 Vulcanimicrobiota bacterium | reverse complement strand
CAGTTCTACTTCCGCACGACCGACGTCACCGGAACCATCAAGCTGCCGGAAGGCGTCGAGATGGTCATGCCGGGCGACAACATCACGATGGACGTCGAGTTGATCACGTCGATCGCGTGCGAAGAAGGCTTGCGCTTCGCCATCCGCGAGGGCGGCCGCACCGTCGGCGCCGGCGTCGTCACCTCAGTTTCGGACTAGGATTCGCTAGCGCGAATCCATACCAAGTACAAAGAGAAAGCAAATCATGGCGAAGCAGAAAATTCGTATCCGGCTCAAAGCCTACGATCACGCGATCCTCGATCAGTCCGCCGAGCGCATCGTCGACACGGCGAAGCGCACCGGCGCGTTCGTGAGCGGCCCGGTGCCGCTTCCGACCGAGATCAACCGGGTTTGCGTGCTGCGTTCGCCGCACGTCGACAAGAAAAGCCGCGAGCACTTCGAGATGCGCACGCACAAGCGCTTGATCGACATTCTCCAAGCCTCACCGAAGACGATGGACGCACTGATGCACCTCGACCTTCCCGCCGGCGTGGACATCGAACTAAAAGCATAGAGGATTCGCTTCAAGCGAATCCTTCGCGTTCGGGTCCTCACGGTAATCTCTACGGAGTGTTTCTCGGGACCCGAGCCGCACGCATAAAAGAGAAACCGCTCGCTTGGAGCGGTTTTTTTGTTGTGATATGGAGCGTGATAGGGATGGCTCGTTTGAGGGTAACCTTCGCGCATGAATATGAAGCGCACACTTGCTTCGATCGCCTTGGCCGGAACGGTCGCGTTGACCGCGATTCCGTCCGCTCCCGCGCTCGCCGACGGCGCGGCGTCGACCCGCAACATCATCGGCGGTGCGGCGGTCATCGGCGGAACGTTGCTGATCATCAATCACAACAAGCAAGTTCACGCCAAGGAAGACCAGATGGCTTCCGCTCAAGCGCAGTCTGAGGAAAGCGCCAACAACGCCCAGGCGGCGTACGAGTCCGAACGCCGGGCGTACCTGGCTCAAGTCGCGATCAACGGCGAGTACAAGCACGAAGTCTCCCTGCAGCATCGCCTGATCGTTCAAATGCGCGGTCAGCTGGCATCGGCGCAGAAGCCGGGCTACGTCAGCGCCGCACCGGCACCGGCACAGCCGGCGCGCGTCGCGACGGTATCGTACGGCTGGGGAACGCTCTAACCGATGCGTACGCTTGCAATTTACGGTAGCGGATTGCTCGCGCTTGCCCTCGCCGCATGCGGCGGCGGGGCGACGTCTCCCCAAAAGGTGACGAACGACGCGACGGCTGCGGTGTACAACGACGACCTCAACGCGATGCAGTCGAACTTCGATGCCGCGCTGGAGAAGCAGGTCACGATCGACGGCGTCGCAACGCTTTCTCGGAAGCTGCACGCTTTCGGTGCCTATAAAGGCCTCACCCAAACGGCCGCCGATGCAACCGGCGGGCGCTACGATTACAACGCGAGTTTCGATAACGCCACGATGGCCGTCCACGTCCGGGTGGATTCGGACGGACGAATCGCTGCCTACCGGATCGACGTTCCCCAGAACGTCGCCTCGCGATAAATACGGAGAACCGACGTTCCATGATCTCGAACCAAAAGATCGCCGCGATCTACAACCTTCGCACGGCGGTCGACGCGAAAGTGAAGGCCGAACAGCGCCTCAAGAACGTACCCTCAGCCGATGCGCGCATCGCGTTGCTCAACGCGACGCTCGACGTCGAGGCGAAGACGCAAACCGCGATCGAAGTCTGCCACGAGTGCGGCCGCAAGCACGAGCCCGAAGATACCCCCTGCGATAACGTCATCGAGGTCGACTTCGGCATCGACGCACCCTAAAACGGTGCGGCTTGGGCGAAGCCCAAACGCTACGGATTCCGCTTGCGGAATCCTAGCCGCAGGCGCCGTGTTGGCGCGCGACGGGGAGGCGTTTGGTGAGGCGCACGCATGAGCCGCGCTCGTCGAAGGCGACCTCATCCATCAGGTTGCGCATCAGGTAGATCCCGAAGCCGCGCGGGGCGTCGTGCGTCGGCTTCGCCGCCGTCGGGCTGCAGAGAAAGCCGCGGCCTTCGTCTTGCACTTCGATGACGATGCGGTCGCGTTCCACGAAGACGCGGACCTCGAAGCCGCTGTTGATCTCGTGTCCGTGTTCGGCGGCATTAGCCAGCGCCTCGCCGACGGCCGTTTCGATATCGGCCAGATCGCCGTCTGGGTAGCCGAACGAGGCGATATGCGCAATTAACGAGCGTCGTGCAAATGCCGCCGCCCGCCGAGTGTTCGGAAAGCTCGCCCGGAAATCACCTGTCATAGTGCGTTGCGTTTGCTATACCCGAAATGGCGGCGTCCAACCGCATCCCCGCTTGAAAGAACCGGCTGCCTGAATCCGAACCCATCGGACATGCCCATTCCGCTCGACGTCTCGTTCGAACGCACGTTTTCCGGTACCCCGAAGCGTATCTACCAGCTCCTGACCGAGATGGGGACGTCGGCTGACGCCATATGGCCCTTTGCCTCGCAGCCCTTCATGCGCAGCGCGGGTCCGCTGGTACCCGGCCAAACCGAGGAATGGCATCTCGGGCTGCACGCCGTGCTGGAATCGGCCGAGCCGGAAAAGAGCATCGTCTGGCGGATCGATAACGAGGGGGTCGACGGTACGCACAGCTTCACGATCGTTCAAGACGGCAAGAAGACCACCGTCATCCACCGGGTGCGCGCCGAACTCTCCGACCTCGATGGCCGCCTCCTCTGGAAACGGGTGGAGGACGGCCATCAGCGTGCGATCGAGGGGCTGTTCGACAAGATGGGGCGCGTGCTCAAACGCTAGTGGATTCACGTTCCGTGAATCCTTCGCGTTTGGGCTGCGCCCAAGCCGCCCTCATATGTCCTATTTCGGTTTCATGGTCGTGGCGTTGAGGATCGGGATCTGGGTGTACGCTTTCCCGGCCGGAATCGACGAGAGGTAGGCGTAGATGTCGGCGAGGTCGCTCGTCGGCAGAATCTTCTCGGAGAACGAGGGCATGTTGCCGGCGGGCTTGCGGACGTAGGCGCTCACCGTCGTCCACGGCGGCGGATGCGGCGCCAGTTTTGCGCCGCTGCCGTAGTTGCCCTGACCGACGGTGCCATGGCATTCATAGCAGCCGTAGCGCAAGAAGTTGGCCTTGCCGCGCGCGGTATCGCCGGGCGGCGGCGCCGCGGCGGCCGTGGTTTGCGCGAGCGCACCATGGACGGTGAAGAGCGCCGCGGCGACGGCGGCGAGTGCGAGCGTTACAAGCTTGGTCGACGTACGTTGCATCAGCGTGATCCTCAGCGTGGCTGCGAGACGATGTCGATGAGCGCCGGCATGCCGCTTTTCACGACCTTGAGCGCGCGCGCAATTGCCGGTGCGAGCTGATCCGGCTGCGAGATCGGGCCTTCGGCGTACACACCCATCGATTGCGCGAACTTCGCGAAGTCGATGTTCGGATCGGTAATGAGCGTGCCGGTGCGGGCCTTTTCCGGCCCGCGTTCGCGGCGGCTGGCCATGCGCTGAAGATGCATCGTCTCCTGATGCCAAGCGCGATTGTTGTGGATGACCGTCAGCAACGGAATCTTGTGATGCGAAGCCGTCCAGAGCGTGCCGGGCGCGACCATGAAGTCACCGTCGCCGTTGAAGTTCACCGAGTAGCGGCCCTGATCGCGCGCGGCGATCGCCGCTCCGACGGCCGACGGTAAGCCCTCACCGACGCCATAGGCGCCGCCGTCGCTGCAGATGTGATGGTACTTGTCGAGGTCCCACAGCCGGTTGGGGAACTGTCCTTGATAGAACGTTCCGGAGACGAGCGAGAAGTCGTCGTTCTTGATCTGGTTGTAGACTTCGGCGACCCAGCGGCCGACCGTGATCGGCGATGCGTCCCAGCTGGTCGACGCGAGTTCGAGATCGGCTTGACGGCGTTTCGAGAACGAGTCGACGAAGGCTGCGGCGCGGGCGGGATTCTGCGCGCGCCGTTCGCTCGTCATCGCGCGGTTCACCGCGTCGAGCAAGTACGGCAGCGAGGCTTCGCTGTCGCCCGCGATCGGCATCGTCGGGTTGTAGAAGCGCTGCTGGTCCTGGTAGTTGCCGGAACCTTGCAGATACATCGCGTTGATCGAAATGACGGTCGTGGTCGGTTTGATGCGCATCGTCGAGGCGCGAATCGGGAAGTCGGGAACGTCGCCGACGAGTCCGAAGAGGTCGGTCAATTCGAGCCCGAGGACGACGTCGGCTTTGCCGAGCAGCGTGCGGTCAAACGAACCGTTGAGGTGGTGGTTCGTCGGGAAGTTCATGCGATTGCCGTAGTCGACAACCGGAATCTGCAACGCTTCGGCAAGCTGCACGAGCAGCGCCATGCCGTCGGCCGTGCGCGCGCAGCGGTCGGCGACGATGATCGGAGACTGCGCGTTGACCAGCAGCTTCGCAACGTCGGCGAGGGCCGCCGGATCGGCAACCGGCGGACGCACCGGAACGTACTTCGGCAGCGGCAGTTGCTTCTGGTCGTTCGGCATTTCGGCCAAATCGGCGTCGACGATCACGAGCGACGGACCCATCAACGGCGTCGTCGCAAGCGACGTCGCCTTCATGACCTCTTCGCCGAACGACTGCAGCGATTGCGGCGACGAATCGTACTTGATGAATCCGCGCACGATCGCGGCGACGTCGGTTGCCGTGTGGTACCACTCGACGCCGGGCCGGCGGGTTGCGCCGTCGGCGATGTTGCCGACGAAGATCACCATCGGCACGCGGGCGGCGTACGCGTTGTAGATGTTCATCGACGCGTGCTGCAGGCCGACGGTGTTGTGCACGATGATCGCCATCGGCTTACCGGCCATCTGCGCGTAGCCCATCGCGATGCCGGACGAGATCTCTTCGTGCACGCACGACAGCAGCTCGGGTTTCGAATTGCCGCCGTAGTTGGTGACCGATTCCTGGAGACCGCGGAACGTCGACCCCGGCATACACGTGATGTAGTCGAAGCCGACGTGTTTGATGCAGTCGACCATGTAGTCGGAGCCCGCGTTATGAACGTGCCAGCGGTCGACGTCGGGAGCGGGAGTGCCGGTTTCTTGCGCAACCAGACGCGGCCCGGGCAACGCCGCGCTTGCGTTCGGAACGATGGGCGCGTTCGCCGGCGTTTCGCCGGCGGCCGCGGCTGCCGTGGGCGCGACGCCCGCCGCTGCGGCGCCCGCGCCGCCGGCGGCAATCCCCGCTAGGAACCCGCGGCGGTCGACTCCCGAATGTTTCTTTGCCATCTGCAACAGCCCTATTTCGGCGTGAGTGTAGAATTGAGCAACGGGATCTGCGAACTGGGTTTACCGGCCGGGATCGACATGAGATACGCGTAGATGTCGGCGAGCGTGGCGTCCGGCAAAATCTTGACGGAGAACGACGGCATGTCGCCGGCCGGCCGCCGCACGTACGAGCTCACGACCGACCACGGCGGCGGATGCGGCGCAAGGCGTGCGCCCGTTCCGTAGTTGCCTTGGGCCACGGTGCCGTGGCACTCATAGCAGCCGAAACTCAAGAAGTCGGCTTTGCCGCGGGCGGCGTCGCCCGGCGGCGCCGTTGCGGCGGCAGAAGGCGAACCTTGCGCCGATGCGCCGTGCATAGCGACGAGCAGCGCTGCTGCGAGCGCGAGCGTGAACGAAGCGAAGCGAGTTGCGATACGATTCATCTGCATTCCCTCTAGCGCGGCTGGCTGACGACGTCGACGAGTGCGGGCATACCGTTCTTCACGACCTTGAGTGCGCGTGCGATCGCGGGTCCGAGCTGATCCGGATTCGAGATCGGCCCCTCGCCGTATACGCCGAACGATTGCGCCATTTTCGCGTAATCGATGTTGGGGTTGTTGATCAGCGTGCCGAGCGTCGCATGTTCGGGCTGGCGTTCGCGCCGGTTGGCTATGCGCTGGAGATGCATCGCCTCCTGGTGCCACGCGCGGTTGTTGTGCACGATCGTGAGCAGCGGAATCTTGTGATGGGCGGCGGTCCAGAGCGAACCCGGCTGTACCATCAAATCGCCGTCACCTTGGAAGTTGATCGCGTAACGGCCCTGATCGCGTGCGGCCAGCGCCGCACCGACCGCAGCCGGCATCTGGTAGCCGACGCCCGACGCACCGGAACCGCCGTTGTAATGATAGGGCTGGTCGAGGTCCCACAGCCGTTGCGACCACGCGCCCATTTGACCGGTCGGGCCCACGATGGAGAACGCATCGCCCTTCACGAGGTTGTGAACTTCGGCATACATACGCGGGACCGCGATCGGCGAAGCGTCCCAACCGAAGCCGGCGGTGGCGATGTCGTTTTGACGGCGTTTGGTCCACGCGTCGGTGAAGCGTGAAGCGCGCGCGGTGTTCTGGGCCTTTCGTTCGCTCGTCACGGCGCGGTTGATGGCGTCGATGAGATACGGCAGCGATGCCTCGGCGTCACCGGCGATCGGCATCGTCGGATTGTAGTAGCGCTGCTGATCCTGGTAGTTGCCCTCGCCCTGCAGATACATCGAGTTGATGTGAATCGTCGTCGTGGTCGGCTTGATCTTCATAACGGATTGGCGAACCGGAAAGTCCGGCACGTCGCCCACGACGCTGAAGAAGTCGCCGACTTCGAGTCCGAGAATCACGTCGGCTTGTGCGATCAGTCCGCGATCGAAGGCCGCATAGAGATGATGGTTGGTCGGGAAGTTCATCCGGTTGCCGATGTCGACGACCGGAATCTGCAGCGTTTCGGCAAGTTGCACGAGCAACGCCATCCCGGCCGGCGTGCGCGCCACGCGGTCGGCGACGATCACCGGCGTCTGCGCCCCGGCGAGCGCTTTCGCCACGTCGGCGAGGGCCGCCGGATCGGCGACCGGCGGGCGCACCGGAACGAACTTCGGCAGCGGCAGCAACTTGGCGTCGTTCGGCAGTTCGGCCAAGTCGGCGTCGACCGTCACCAGCGTCGGTTCTTGAACCGGCGTCAGCGCGAGCGACGTCGCCTTCATGATCTCTTCGCCGAAGGACTGCAGCGAAAGCGGCTGGGCATCGTACTTGACGTAGCCGCGTACGATCTGCGCGACGTCGGTCGCGGTGTGGTACCACTCAACGCCGGGCCGGCGCGTCGCGCCGTCGGCGATGTTGCCGACGAGGATCAGCATCGGCACGCGATCGGCATAGGCGTTGTAGATGCCCATCGACGCGTGCTGCAAGCCGACGGTGTTGTGCACGATGATCGCCATCGGTTTGTGCGCCATCTTGGCGTAACCGTGGGCCATTGCGGCGGAGATCTCTTCGTGCGTGCACGAGAGCAGCTCGGGCTTCGAGTTGCCGCCGTAGTTCGTGATCGATTCTTGCAGACCGCGGAACGTCGATCCCGGCATACACGTGATGTAATCGAAGCCGACGTGTTTGAGACAATCGACCATGTAATCCGAGCCGGCATTATGAACGTGCCAGCGATCGATCTCGACGGCCGGCGTGCCGACCTCTTGCGCGACGAGGCGCGGGCCGGGCAAACTTGCGCTGCCGTTCGCGACGGCCGGCAAGGTAGCTGCACTTTGTGGTGCGGCTGCCGCGGCGGGAGTGGGTGCTACGCCGGCGGCGGCTGCGCCGGCGCCTCCCGCTGCAATACCCGCAAGGAAAGCACGCCGGTCAACACCGGCCTTCTTCTTAGCCACTAAGCACCTCGTGAATTACGGAGACGGCTTTTCGGGACTCATTTCCGCGGAATCACGCGATGCCTGCAAACCGGTTATTACTTACTTGGTCCGACCCATACGGTTTGGATATTCATGAACTCGCGGATGCCGAGGTACGAGAGCTCGCGTCCGTAGCCGCTGTGCTTCACGCCGCCGAACGGCAGACGCGGATCGGATGCCGTCATGCCGTTGATGAACACCGCCCCGGTCTCGATGCGGCGCGCGAGTTGCTTGCCGCGTTCGACGTCGCCCGTCCATAGCGCGCCGCCGAGACCGAAAGTCGAGTCATTGGCTAAAACGATCGCGTGCTCGGCGTCGCGCGCGCGAATCACGGCGGCGACCGGACCGAACGTCTCTTCCCGGAACACCGGCATCGTGTCGTCGACGTCGACCAGCACGGTCGCTTCGAAGAACGCGCCGGGTCCTTGCGGCGCGGAACCGCCGAGCACGACGCGCGCGCCTTTTTTCACCGAGCCGTCGATCTGTTTCACGAGATCGTCGCGCAGGTCGGTCCGGGCGAGCGGGCCCATCGCTGTCGCCCGGTCCTCGGGGTCGCCGATCGTATACGCTTTCGACTCTTCGACGAACGCGGCGACGAAGCGGTCGTAGACCGCGTCCTCGACGATGAACCGCTTCCCGCAGATGCAACTCTGGCCCGCGTTCTGGAAACGCGCCTTGGCGGCGGTCTTCGCGGCCGCCGGGATGTCGGCGTCGGCCAGGACGATGAACGCATCGGAGCCGCCGAGTTCGAGCACGTGCTTCTTGAGCGCGCGGCCGCTCTCGCTGGCCACGGAGACGCCCGCCGGTTCGCTGCCGGTGATCGTCACCGCCGCGATGCGGTCGTCGGCGATCAGCCGCTTGACCTCGGCTCCGGGCACGATCACGGTGGAGAAGACGCCGGCCGGGAAGCCCGACTCGCGGAACGTTTCCTCGATGTCGAGCGCGCAGCGGGTCACGTTGCTGGCGTGCTTGAGGACGCCGGCGTTGCCCGCCATCAGCGCCGGGGCAGCGAAGCGGAAGACTTGCCAGTAGGGGAAGTTCCAGGGCATGACCGCCAGCACGACCCCGAGCGGCTGGTAGGCGATGTAGCTGTCGGTAGCGGTCGAGGCGATGTGCTCGTCGGCCAGAAATTTCTCGGCGTTGTCGGCGTAGAACTCGCACGCCCAGGCGCATTTCTCGACCTCGGCCTCGGCGTCGCCGATCGGCTTGCCCATCTCCCGGGTCGCGTTGAGGGCAAAGCGGGGCCTGTTGGCGCGCAGGTAGCCGGCGGCGCGCTTCATTAAAGCGCCGCGGTCGGCGAACGAGCGCCGCGACCACTCGCGCTGCGCGGCCACCGCGCGGTCGAGCGTCGCCCCGATCTCGGCTTCGGTGTGCAAGGGGAACGATTCGAGCTTGGCGCCGGTCGCCGGGTTGATCGAGTCGACGGTTTTGGCTTGTGCGGCGATCATCATTCACGGATTCACGCGCTCCGTCCCCATGTCATCCCGACCCTTCGACAAGCTCAGGGCGAGGGACCGCCTCAATCGTCAACCTTGGCGGCTGCCCCTCGCCCTGAGCTTGTCGAAGGGTCGGGGTGACATCCGAGGGGGACGCCCCATGCGAGACGCCCGGCTCCGTGGAGAATGGGCCCTCGGCGTTTGACTTTCTGCCCTCGTGTTGGTATCATCTGGCGGTTGTGGTCCACGCCGGCCGCGGTACTTTGCCGTGGTCGTCGGAAAGCGTAGTCGATACGCCAGGACCCGTGGACTTCCTAGAGGCGATTACGACGATGAAGAACATCATCGGCCGCAAGGTCGGGATGACGAGTGTGTTCACAGCCGATGGGCGCTACGTACCGGTGACGGTAATCGAAGCGGGCCCGTGTACGGTCGTGCAGCGCAAGACGAAAGAAACCGATGGCTACGAAGCCGTCGCGCTCGCCTTCGGCGACGTGAAGAAGTCGCGGGTCACGCGCGCGTTGGCCGGACATTATAAGAAGGCCGGCATCGAACCCAAGCGCGACATTCGCGAGTTCCGCACCGAACTCGAAGGGCTCGACGTCGGCACGGCCGTCACCGTCGAGTCGTTCGTCGAGGGCGATCGCGTCGACGTGCAAGCGACGTCGAAGGGCCACGGCTTCGCCGGCGGCATCAAGCGTCACAACTTCAGCGGCGGCGGCGCGAGCCACGGCTCGATGATCCACCGTCAGCCGGGTTCGAACGGCGACACCAACGCCGGACACACGCCCAAGGGCAGCCGCCGTCCGGGTCACTACGGCGTCGACACCATCACCCATCAGAATCTCGAGATCGTGCGCGCCGACGTCGAGCGCAATCTGCTGCTCGTGCGCGGCCCGGTTCCCGGTCCGAAGAACGGCCTCGTCGTCGTGACGCACTCGGTCAAGGCCGGCAAATACCCCGTTAAGGAAAGCGCCTGATGCCGCAAGTTATCGACGCGCAGGGCAAGGCCCTCAAAGACATCGCCGTTCCGGACGCCTTCGCAGGCAACGTGTCGGGCAAGACCAACGCGATCTTCCGCGCGGTCTTCCGCGAGCTCGCCAGCCCGCGCGCCGGCACGCACTCGACGCTCAAGCGCGACGAAGTCCGCGGCGGCGGCCGCAAGCCCTGGAAGCAAAAGGGCACCGGCCGCGCACGTCAGGGTTCGATCCGTTCGCCCCAGTGGCGTCACGGCGGCGTGGTCTTCGGGCCGCAGCCGCGCAGCTACGTCAGCGCGCTCAACAAGAAAGAACGCAAGGCCGCGCTGCTCGCCGCCCTCTCGGATAAATACCAGAACGGTTCGGTCACGCTGCTCCAGACCGAGAAGCTCGATCTGAAGAAGACCAAGGATTTCGCAACGCTGCTGTTCGGTTCGCCGAAGGCCGCGAAGACCGGCGTGCGTACGCTGGTCGTGTTCGCCGAGAGCGAACTCGCGAGCGTCGGTGAAACGCTGGCGCGTACCGGCAACAACCTCACGCAAGTCGGCGTCACGCACACCGGGGCGCTCGACATCAAAGACATCGTCGGTTACACGCGGCTGGTGGTCACCGCCGCTGCGAACGATGCGCTGATTGCCCGCTTCGCAAAAACGGAGAAGTCCGCATGACCTCGCGCGATATTATCGTGGCGCCGGTGATCACCGAGAAATCGATGGCCGGGACCGCGTTCCAGCAGTACGCCTTCGAAGTGAACTCACGCGCCTCGAAGACCCAGATCAAGACCGCCATTCGCGAGATCTTCAAGGTCGACGTCGTCAAGATCAATACGGTCAACGTGCTCGGCAAGTCGAAGAATTTCGCGCGCCGCGGTGCGCGCACGTCCGGCAAGCAGCCGGACTGGAAGAAAGCCATTGTCACCCTTGCGCCGGGCCAAAAGATCGAGCTCGGCGGCGTCAACTATTTTGAGCAATAACAATGGCCGTTAAAAAGTACAATCCGACCAGCGCCGGGCGCCGCTTCATCACCACCGCCGATTTCAGCGGGGTCTCGAAAAAAGACCCCGAGAAGTCGCTGCTCGAGGTCAAGAAGAAGCATTCGGGCCGCAACAACAACGGCCACATCACCACGCGCCATAAGGGCGGCGGCACGCGCAAGCAGTACCGCATCATCG
>PLTN01000080.1 GCA_003164495.1 Vulcanimicrobiota bacterium | reverse complement strand
CGGAGGACGACGATGAGCGCGAGCATTTCCGAAACGTTCTCGCAGGGCCTGACGGAAACGTCTTCGAGCTCGCGCAGCGGCAGGATCGCGCGGTGGTACTACGCGATCTCTGCTCACATTCCAAGACTTCACCCGAGCCGCCCGCTTCCACGCTTACGTCCGATGGTCGAGCCCAGGCCCGCACTTGCCGTCAACGTCTGTCGGCTAGAAAACGCCTCGCTCACCGTACGGCCCGATCCGTTCTCGTCGGCCGTAGTCTTTTAGGCGCTCCCTAATCTCCAAGAACGCGTAGTATAATGTATAGTCGCAATCTGCTGTGCGATTGCGACTATACCGTTGCATTAAGCACCCCCGGCACCGACACTGGGCCAACTGAGCCGATCTGTCTAAAACACCCCGGGAATGGAACTGCCGAGTCGCACTATCGCAGAATGGCGTCCAGCTCGCGAGACCACTGGGTTAGTCTGGCCTGTTTCTCGCTCTCGTCCATCCAGGACATGCGAGCGCCGTTGAGAGCTATCTGAGCGCGTTGGGCTAGCGTTATACCCATTTGGTGCACAATGAGGTACTCGTCCGTCAGCGTCGTCTACATCAACCCTGGGGTTAGACGCAGCGCTCCGCCCCTAGCTGTCGCCACCGCCACCGCTGTCGCCGCCGCCGCTGTCGTCGCCGCCACCGCTGTCCATCGAACCGCCCCCATCTGAACTTCCCGAGTCGTCGCTTCGATCGCCCTGATGGACGCCGAAGCCGGGCGGGCACGCTCCGGTCGCACCGTTCGCAGCGACCGTCGTCGCGCCGTCATAACAAACGGACCCATAGCCGGCGCCGCCGCGGCGTCCGCGCGCTGCGCGCTGCTGCTGAGCGACGAGCGCTTGCAGCTGTGCGATGTTGCTCGTTCCCAATGAATCCCCGAGCGCGGCAGCCTTTTTATATTCGGACATCGCCTCGTCGAATTTGTCGAGGTTCTCATCGGCAACGCCGAGATTGTTCCACGCATTCGCATACCGCGGGTTCAACGCGACCGACCGCTGCAACGCCGCCTCGGCGTGCCCCGGATCCTCGACCTTATTGAAGTCGCAGCCGAGGTTGTACCAATCGATGGCGGCGGGATGCACGAGATGCTTTTGTTCGCTGATCAACATCTCGTCGGCCAAGTCGATGCGCCCCGCATACGAGTACGCCGCGGCGGCATTCTTCCAGTTCGATGCGGTCGGATTGTGATCGGCGGCTTTTTCCAACGCCGCACCCGCGAGGTCGTAGCATTTCTGGTCGAGATAGGAGTGTCCGAGCCCGATGTACGGCAAGTACCAACTCGGATTTACGGCAATCGTCTTCCGAAACGCCGCAGCAGCAGCCGCATCGTTGCGAATTCCCACCCCGTAAGCATTTCCTAAAATCATCCATGCGTTGGCATTGCGCGGCTGGGCTTGGGCCCATCCGTCGGCATATGCGAGCAGCGCCTGCCAGTTACGAGCGCTGTAGTAGCCATCCGCGGTGGACTCCGAATAGCTCGAAGCGCTCGTGACCGGACCGGCGGGCACGGGGTCGGACGCATGGGCCGCGCACGCGGCTTGCGCGTTCGTCATGCGTGAGGACTCCGTGCAGCGCCACGCATCGTTATACTTCGTGCACGTGCTGACGTGCGAGCCGCTCCGCGCCACGCACACGTCATGACCGTCTTGGGTCGAACACGTCCGGCTGTACCCTGCGACGTAACCGGGAGTGCCATATCCGGACTTCGTCGACCCGCCGCGGATCTGCGTGCCCTGCGGCCCTTGCGGTGTCGGGGTTCCGGCGCATTTTCCGCCGGTCGCGTGCCGTAGTCCGATGTGGATTCCCCCGATGCTGACGCTGCAGGGCGCTTGCGAAGGCACCGCTAGCGGAGCCGCAATAGCCGGCGCGTCGGCGCCCGCGAAAAAGGCGATGAGCAGTCCCGCGCTCAGAAGTCGACGTACTTGTCCCAATGCCATGAAGAGATCGTCGCTTTCACTCATCACTTCTTCAAATGCCGCCGTATACGTATCACTTGCGCTATGAAAAAGAACAGGATGATAACAGCGACGACCACCCAACCAAACACCTCGCCAACCCGCTCAACTGACTGGATAACCCAGGAGAGCAGCCCACCCCAGTCAACCGGCCATAACTGAAAAACAAAGAGAAGCATCATCAGCTAGGCTTTCCGCTCTGCTGTGGTGCTCCTCCGAGCGTTAGGCTGAGAAGAAGTTTCGAGTATCACAACTTATCGCGGAGGTCGTCCCGAATTCCGGGGGACGTGAAATCAGCGTAGCCGAGTTAGGTTGATTATCTCACGCAGCTTCTTTGATTGCAACAGCTCTTGCACGCATTTGTGCGTGTACGATAACGAGTTGCTGATGGCCGTTGAATCGCCGCCAACGATCGCTGCGTCGGATCAGTAACGCGTAGACCAGGTACGTCGCCGAAGTGCCGCTGCGCAAGCGTTTGCAGACATTGGTGCGTGCACGGACGGGATCGAAGTTTGATTCGATGATGTTGGTCGTTCGCAGATGGCGCCAATGCTGCTCGGGAAACCCGTAGTAGGCGATCATCCGGCCTGCATCCTCACGCACGCATTTGGCTGCTTTTGAATAGTCGCGTTCCAGGGAAAGTGCCAGCGTCTCGATCAGCGAGACCGCGAGTTCTCGACTCTCGGCGTTCATGATCGCTCGCAGCTGGTCCTGAACGGTCGCTTCGAATCGTTCGGGAACCTTGTCGAGCACGTTGCGCATCTTGTGCAGCTAGCAGCAGCTGGCCTAGTAAACCGGCCAATGCAGAGAGATGAATTTCATCTCTCTGGGATACTGGTAACGACTCCATTACAGGGTCACGATAATCTCGTCATCTATGTTGGACCAAAACCATAATAAAACTGAATAAACTAAATTGCCCAAATGGTGAAATCGCTCTTAACCCGTATCCACCGAATGAATTAGGCGAAAAAAGACATCTTAGCCGGGATTCCCCATATGACGCTCCTATTCGCGTCGCCGCCGGATGATTCTGGCGGTTTCCGGGCGCCTCGGCGACCGGCTTGGTTCGCTCGGCACGAAACGGACCAGCTTTTGGGCCTCTGGCCGCCACCAAAGCCTGCTGCATACTCATGAGGACGCAACTCTCCCGTCGTTTTACCGGCGCGCACAGTCGCCGGGGTGCTCATGTTGCCGTTGCCATCGGCGGCGATCGCAAAGCGGCAATTCTCTGCATGATCTCAGCGAACAACTGCCGCGGGATCGCGACCTCGGCCATCTGGAACGTGACGTAGCGACCGTGGCTGACGACCTTGGCACCGATTTTGATCAGCTTCTCGCGAAGACTTGTCAGCGACCACTCCGCAATCGCCTCTGGAGTCGCGAGCGTGCGGAGGAAATTTCCGAGATTGTAAGCTAGCGCGTGAAGCTGGAGGCGAACCGCGTTGGCGTTGAACGAGCGGCACGAGAGCCGTGTCCCTTTTAATGCGCCCTTCCATTCTTTGATCCACTGCTCGGCGGTGCCGCGCTTGTTGTAAAACTCCACGATATTCTTCGCCGAGTAACGCAAGTTAGTGATAATGAATCCAACGCGCGGGAACAACTCTCCGAGGTGCCACTCCACTTTGGCGACAACCC
>PLTN01000185.1 GCA_003164495.1 Vulcanimicrobiota bacterium | reverse complement strand
CGGCGGCGGAGGCGGCGGCGGAGGATGCTCCGCACCGATTTATGGTGCCGGCGGGATCGCCTACGGTTCCAACGTGGCCGGCTCGACGGCCATCTCGACCGCGCCCGGAAACGGCGGATTCGGCGGCGGCGGCGGCGGCGCGGCCAACTGCTCCAACTACTACGTCGGTGGAAACGGCGGTTTCGGTGGTGGCGGCGGCGGCGGCCAAAGCGGCGGCAACGGCGGCAACGGCGGGGTTGGCGGCGGCGGCGCGGGCGGCAGCAGCGGGGGCTCGGGGAACCAAGGCACGGGCGGTTTGGGCGGCGCCGTGGTCGGTGCCGTCAGCGGCGGTATGGGCGGCTTGTCCGGACCCAGCGTTCAGTGCGGCAGCGACGGTTCAGCCGGTGGCGGCGGAGGTGGTACGGCCGCAGGGCCGGCGATTTTCGTCAACGCCGGATCGCTAACGGTCAGCAATAGCGGCGCCGGTAACGCGACGGCAACGCCCGGAAGCGGCGGCGCCGGCGGGGCAGCCCCGTCGACGAATCCCGGCTCCAGCGGCTCCCCCGGGACAGCCAATCCAACTCCCGTTTTCAATTACGCCGGCAGCGTCAACGGCTCCGGAACCACGGGCCCCGTCAGCTCCGCGCTAAGCGCCACCACGCCGACAGCGAAATTCAGAAGGCCGTAAACGGAAACCCACAAGTCCTTCACGGCTCCTTCTGATTTCCCGATTACCGTAGCCCGGATGCAGCGGAAGATTCTCGTTGTGGGAGCCGCCCTTTTGGTATGCCTGGCGACGATCGCATTCTTTGTCATGCGCGCCCTCTGGCCGGCCGCGCCGGCGACGACACTTCCGTTAAGCGGCCGGCTCGAAGGCTACCAGAGCGATCTCGGTGCGAAGACCGGCGGCCGCGTCACGTGGGTCGCCGCGCGCGAAGGCGCCCTGGTTCGGGCCGGCCAGGTACTCGTGCAGTTGGACGATGCTCAAGCTCGCGCGCAGGCTTCGGCCGCGGCCGCTGCGGTGGTGGCTGCCGAAGAGCGCGCGCGCCAAGCTCAAGCGACCCTTGCCGTTTTGGCGAGCCAGATCCAGGAGACCGCACTCGGCGGCGAACAGGCGACAGCCGATACCAGCGGCCGCGTGGCTCAGGCGCGTGCAAACGTCACGGCCAGCCGGGCGCAAGTTGCGCAAGCCGCCGCCGCCCTCCGACAAGCGCAGGCCGCGCTCGAGCTTGCCGGCGCCGATCGCGGGCGATACGACGCCTTGAGCCGCAGCGGGGATATCTCGGTGCAACGCGCGCAGCAAGCCGACACTGCATATCGCACCGCGGCGGACGTAGTCGAACAGCAGCGCGCCGTGCTCGCGGCTGCACGGCGAAACGGCGTGGCGGCGGCCGGCGCGGTCGGCATCGCCCAGAGCACCTCCTACAACGCGCCGATCCACGCCGCGCAAGTCGTCACGCTCGAGCGGCAGCAACAGCAGGCGCAGGCGCAGATCGCAGCCGCCTACGCCGACGCGAACCAGGCGCGCGCAATGGAGCGCGCGGCCAATGCCGCCGTGAGCGATCTTACGGTACGTGCCGCGAGCGACGGTACCATCGTTGCGCGCGCTGTCGAACCCGGCGATGTCGTCGCTCCGGGGCGAACGCTGCTGTCGATCGTCGATCTCGATCACGTCTACTTGCACGGGTACGTCCCGGAAGGAGACATCGGGCGCGTTCGCCTCGGCCAGACGGCGCACGTCTTTCTCGATTCCGATGCGAAGCACGCGTTCGACGCCCGCGTCGAGGAAATCGACGCGCAGGCGTCCTTCACCCCGGAGAACGTCTACTTCAAACAAGACCGCGTGCAGGAAGTCTTCGGTGTGCGGCTCGACCTACGCGCGCCCCGCGGTTACGCGAAGCCGGGAATGCCGGCCGACGCCCTCATCGACATCGGGAAATCGTGATCGTAGCGCCGTCGATCGACGTGCGCGTCCGCGGCCTAACGAAGCACTACGGTGACGTCGAGGCCGTGCGCGGCATCGACTTCGAGGTCGAGCACGGCGAGATATTCGGCCTCATCGGTCCTGACGGCGCCGGCAAGTCGACGACGTTCAACGTGCTTGCCGGTATCCTCGACGCAACAGCCGGCGAGATCACCCTCCTCGGCCAGCCTCCACGCGTCGCTCGCGCGAACGTGGGTTATCTTACGCAACAATTCTCGCTCTTCGACGACCTCAGCGTCGACGAAAACCTGCACTACGTTGCGGGGCTGCGCGACGTCCCGGCAGTCGCGTTCGCCGAGCGCAGTCAGCGCTATCTCGCGTTGATGGATCTCGCCGGGATCGGCGATCGCCTCGCTCGTGAACTCTCGGGCGGGATGAAGCAAAAGCTCGCGCTGTGCTGCGCGCTCATCAGCGAACCGCGTATCTTGTTGCTCGACGAGCCGACGGTCGGCGTCGACCCGCTATCGCGGCGGGAGTTTTGGAGCGTACTCGCGCGGCTGGCGTCGAACGACGTCACCATCATCGTCGCGACGCCCTATCTTGACGAAGCGGAGCGCTGCCATCGCGTTGCGTTGCTCTACGACGGCACGATCCGCGATCTCGGAACGCCGGTCGAACTCGAAGGAAAGCTGAACTGCCGCCGCCTCGAGGTGCGCGCTTCGGATATCGCCTCCGCCGAACGCACGCTGGATGCCGTAGCGGACGGCATCATCGACGTGCAATCGTACGGAGACCGCGTCGATGCGCTCGTGCACGATGCCGGCGACGGCGAACGCGTGGTTCGCGCCGCGCTTGCAGCCGGCGCGGTGAACGTGACGTCGATCGACGCCCAAACCCCGACGCTTGAGAACGTTTTCGTTGCGCGCCTGCGCGAACTCGGATCCGGTATTCCCTATACACCGTTCCCGACGGTATCGCGATCGCCGGCGGAGAACGGAGCGCTCGCCATCGATGCGCACGCGCTCGTGCGGGAGTTCGGAACCTTTCGTGCGGTTGACGATGTAACGTTGAAGGTCGGCTACGGCGAGATCTATGGACTGCTCGGTGCGAACGGCGCGGGCAAGACGACGATCATCAAAATGCTCTGCGGCCTGCTCACGCCCACGTCCGGGACGATCGCGCTGGCCGGGCGGAGCGGCGACCTGCGCGCGTCGTCATTACGCCGCCGAATCGGTTACATGAGTCAGAAGTTCACGCTCTACGATGACTTGTCGATTATGGAAAATCTGCGCTTCTATGCAGGCGTTTACGGATTGCGGTCGAGCGAGCGCGACGCGCGAATCGCCTGGGTGATCGAGTCGTCCGGGTTGCGCGGGCGCGAAGGCCTCCTCACCGCGAAGCTCCCCGGCGGCTGGAAGCAGCGTGTCGCGTTCGGCGCAGCGGTAATGCACGATCCGGAGATCCTCTTCCTCGACGAACCGACATCCGGTGTAGATCCGCTCGCACGCCGGCAGTTTTGGCGCTTGATCGACGAACGAGCGCGGGCCGGAACTGCGATTCTCATCACGACGCACTATCTCGAGGAAGCAGAACATTGTAACCGGCTCTGTTTCATGGCTGGTGGTAAAATGGTGGCGGAGGGCGCGCCGAGCGCGATAAAGGCCGCGCAACCGGGACGGCTCTTCGAGCTCACAACCGACGCGCCCGAACGCGCCGCGGCAACGCTGGAGAAACTCTTTCCGCCTTGGCGCGTCACCCTCTTCGGCACGCGTTTGCACCTCATCGAAATCGACGAAGGCGATCTCGATCGAGCGACAGACGCACTGCGCTCCGCGGGCGTGAACGTCGCGCAATCGCGTCGGCTGCCGTTCTCGCTCGAGGACGCGTTCATCGGGACGATCGAACGGCAGGCGGCAGCATGAGCTTCCGCCGCGTATGGGTGCAGTGCATCAAGGAGTTGGTCGAATTCCGGCGCGACCGTCTGACCCTGGCGCTGGCCTTCGCGCTGCCGATCGGCATGCTGCTGATCTTCGGCCTGGCGATCCGGCTGCAAATCAAGAATATCCCGGTCGGGGTCCAGGACTTCGATCTCTCGCCGTTCAGCCGGGCGTTCATCGCACGCATCGATGCGAGTCAAGAGCTCATCGCGATCTCCGAACCGCTCGACCGCTCGCCGACGGCACTCCTCGATGCGGGCAATGTCAGTGCGACGATCGTGATACCGCCCGGAACGCAACGGGCGATTGCGGCCGGACGGACGGCGCCGATCCAAGCGCTCGTCGATGCGACCGATGTCGTCAACGCGGAGACGATCAAGCAAATTCTCACCGCTACGACGGCCTTCGCCGGAGCGACCTATGCATCGTCCTCCGCTCCACCCACGGTCGCATTGCACGATCGCATCTGGTTCAACCCCGGCGGCGACGAGGCGCTCTTTATCGTCCCCGGCGTGTACGCTGTGATCCTGGCCGTTTTTCCGACCTTGCTTGCCGCGATCGCCATGGTGCGCGACAAAGAACGCGGGACGATCGTTCAGGCCTATGCATCGCGGCTGCGCGCATCCGAGTTCGTCGCGGGCAAGTGGCTCGCGCTCGAATGCATCGGACTCGCGGAAGCGCTCGCGATCATGGCAATCGGCTTTGCCGTTTGGGGCGTGCGCTTCGCCGGGGACCCGACGCCGCTTTTACTGGGAACACCATTAATGGTCGCCTGCCAGGTGCTGCTCGGGCTACTCATCGGAGCCCGGACGAACACCGTAACATCGGCGATCCAGGCCGCGGGCAGCGTGAACTCACTGGTTTCGGTTCTCTTGAGCGGCTTCTTGTATCCCGTTAGCAGCATGCCGCTCTTTTTCCAGTGGCTCTCGTATATCGTTCCGGCCCGCCACTACATCAACATCACCCGCGATTCGTTCGTGCGTGGCGCGGGTTTGCCGGGCGTGTGGACCGAGTTGCTTGCGCTGACGCTGATCGCGTTCTTTCTGGCCGTGGGCGCCTGGCTTCCGCTGCGGCGCATGCAGATGACGGACTGAGAATGGATAGCGCGTTTTCGCTGCGGCGCTTGTTCGTGCTGCTGCGCAAAGAGTTCGTTCAGATCTTGGGCAATCGTCAAGTGCTCTACATCTTGCTCTTCCCGCCGATCGTGCAGGTCGCGCTACTGGGTTACGCGATGAACCCTCTCGTCAAGCACGTCACGCTCGCAGTCTCCGACGAATCGCGGACCCCGGCCAGCCGCCAGCTCCTCGATGCCTTCACGGCCAACGGCGTGTTCGTGCCGCAGCGTGGCGGCGACACCGATACGTCCAACGTCTATCGGGCCGTGCAGCGCGGCAAGGTCGACGCGGGTCTGGTGATTCCGGCAGACTTCGCTCGAGCCATCGCCCGGGGAGAGACCGGCGACGTGCAAATGGTCTTCGACGGCGTGAACAGTTTCGTAGCGAATCTGGGAGCCGGTTACGCGAATTTGATCGTCTCGGAATACAACGCACGGAACGAGCCGGCGCCGCCGCTGTCGCCGCAAATCACGTTCGCTTACAATTCGGGGTTGGTCACGGCATGGTTCTTCGTGCCCGGCCTGCTCGGCGCGATCTTGATGATCACGGGTATACTCGCTTCGAGTTCGCAGAGCGTGCGCGAAAAAGATGAAGGCACCCTCGAGCAGCTGCTGATGACTCCGGCGTCTTCACTTGAGGTGCTGCTGGCGAAGATCGGACCACTGTTCGTCCTCTTTACCATCGCGCTCTTGGCCGCACTTGCCGTTTCACGGCTCCTCTTCGGGCTGCCGTTCCGCGGGAACTTCGCCCTATTTATGGGTATCTCGTCGATCTATATCGTGGCCGCGATCTCGATCGGGATCCTCATCTCGACGCTCGCGGCAACGCAGCAACAAGCCGTGCTCATTTCGGTTTTCACGGGACTGCCGCTGATGATGTTGTCGGGCGCATTCGCACCGATTCAAAGCATGACGCCGTTCTGGCAAACGGTGTCGCTGATCAACCCGCTGCGGCACTACATCACGATCGTGCGCGACATCCTCCTCAAAGGAGCCGGGCTCGACGTGATATGGCCCAACGTGCTCGCGCTCGCGGCGTTCGCAGTCGTCGCAATCTGGATCAGCGCGACGCGCTACCGCTCCCAGCTACGCTANNGCGCGTGTCGTCACGTTGCGGCGGCAGCCGGTGGTTGCGGCGGAAGCAAAATCCGAAGCGCCTGACACTTCGCGACTTTGCACACGTACAGCAGATGGTCCGGTACGAAGTCAAGGGGTGCGACATAGAAGCGAACGATGCGCGCGGCACTCGCTTGAACCAGATTAGCCGGGTTGGCGCCGATCGTGTCGACGTAGTCGTTGTCGGCCGTGATACCGTCCTTGTCGGCCAGCGTGATGTCCGGCTGATCGAGATACGTCGTGGTCGACCCGTTGCTGAGGATGGCCTCGAAGGCCCAAAGCCGCGTGCCGGCCGGGAGCGGCGTCTTACCCGGTGTCTTGTCGGTGGCGCGCGGCGGACCGAAATAGATAGGCTTCAGCCGCACAACGCCGTTAAAGGCGGTGGCCGGGTAGGTAACGGAGGTTCCCCGGATTTGATTGGCGCCGCCCGGCACCGGAGTAGACTGCGCATAAGCCTGCGCTGACACGAGCGCAACGGCTGCGAGGACCATGGCGATACGTACCATGCAGACAGATTATCCTCGGGCCTCGGGTAATCATGTGAAGAGAATACTCTTTGTGCCGGGCGGCTGGGCACCGCGTGGGCATTGAACCCAAGCATCAAACTGCCGTAAGTAATGGCGGGAGCGTGTAGGTCTCGCCAAGGCGGTCTGGCAAGGCCAGAGAACCTTGCAACTCTCACCGATCTTTCCGCTCGATGGATTGAACGGGTTGCGGCACATCGATCGCGCGAACGTATCGTGCTCGATATGGATTCAAGCGTGAGCCCGACGCATGGCGAACAAGAGAAAAGCGTCTGGAACGGGCATTTTGGTTGCACGTGTTACCATCCGCTCTTCGTGTTCAATCAATTCGGCGATTTG
>PLTN01000144.1 GCA_003164495.1 Vulcanimicrobiota bacterium | reverse complement strand
GTTGCCGATGAAGCGCTGCGGCGCGAGGGCGTCGACGAACGCGGCCTCGACCGGCTCGATCGCGCGTATCTGCGGACGATCGCGGAAGGCTACGGCGGCGGACCGGTCGGCATCAACGCGATCGCCGCCACGTTGACCGAAGATCTCGAAACGCTCGAGGACGTCGTCGAGCCGTATCTGCTGAAGATCGGTTTCGTGCAGCGCACCGCGAACGGCCGTAAGACCACTGCGGCAGCATTCGCGCATTTGGGTCTGATCGCGCCGACCGGCATCGATCAGCCGGGGCTGTTTACGTGATCGGGCGCGCGCTCTTTCTGAAGGGACTGCTCGTTGCGACGGGCGGCTTGGACATTTGGGATCCGCCCGATCCGGGCTTCCCGTCCGCCCCGCCCTCGCCGGCCCCGGTGCCCGTTCCCGTCGCGCCGGCCGTGCCGGGTGCGGCCGGTAACGTCATCCGCGTGCAACTCGGCGACGGCACGATCGAGACGCTCGACATCGAAAAGTATCTCTACGGCGTGGTGCCGCTCGAGTCGCCGCCGACCTGGCCGGCGGCCGCGCTCCAAGCGCAGGCCATCGTCGCGCGGACGTACGCGTTACAGAAGCGCACGCTCTCGCGCGCCTACGACGTCGTGGCGACGGACGCCGATCAGCGCTACGGCGGCGTTGCCGCCGAACATCCGGCCAGCAGCGCCGCGGTCGACGCCACCCGGGGGCAAACCCTTGCCTATCTTGGAGGATCGGCAAGCGTCTTCTATAGTGCGTGCTGCGGCGGCCACAGTGCCGATGCCAATGAGTTGTGGGGCCACGCGGGCCTGCCGTACTTACGCGGCGTCGATGACCCGTACTGTACGGCGTCACCCGACTATCGCTGGCAGCGGACGCTTCCGCTCGATCGCGCGCGGGCCGCGCTCGCCGACAAGCTGAACGGAGTTCCGCAAGCAGCCGAGCTCGACGATCCCGATGATTCGGGCCGCCCGCGGACGGTGACTTTTCGCGGCGATGGGGGCAGCATGCTCGCGCTGAGCGTGAGCGACGTGCGCAGCCGGTTCGGGTCCGACACCGTGCGCAGCCTCTGGCTTCGCGAGATCGACTTCGATCGTACGCAGGCCGTACCGCTCGTCGTCATCGAAGGCTCGGGCCGTGGGCACGGTGTTGGTCTCTGTCAGTGGGGTGCGCGCGGCATGGCTCTTAATGGAGCCTCCGCCCCGGCTATTCTGGCCCACTATTTCCCGGGCACCGCGGTGACCGGTGGCTGATCAGGAAAAACGCAAGGCAGCCGGGGCCCTTCGTCTACGTAAATACATCCCCGTCAGCGTCGAAGAAAAGCTGACCTTCACGCTCTTTCGTGCCTCGATTGCCGACATTTCGGCGACCGGCGCGCGCTTGATCACGAGCGAGTTTCTTTCCAAGGGCACGCGCTGGATCATCACGATGAAAGAGACCCCGCACCTGACGCTCAAAGCCGAAGTGCGCTGGGTGAAGATGGATCAAAATCCGCGGCCGGGCGCGAACCCGCAATTCCAAGTCGGCATGCAATTTCTCGAGGTCAACGCCGAAGACGCGAAGCGGATCACGGCCTACTTGGAATTCGAAAAAGCGCGCTCCGAGAAGATCTAAATCAGCGGTCCCTTGGACGACGCGTCGGCGTACGCGTTCGATCTTCCCGAAGAGCGCATCGCGCGCACGCCGGCCGAACGGCGCGAAGATGCGAAGTTGCTGCTACTCGGACCGGCCGGCGAACTGCAAGACCGCACGTTTGCCGCATTTCCGGAGCAGCTGCACCCGGGCGACGTGCTGGTGCTCAACGAGACGCGGGTCATTCCGGCCCGGCTGCGGTTTGCGCGTCCCGGCGGGGGCGCGGGCGAACTGCTCCTGCTGCGCCCTGCCGACCGCGACGCGTTCGCGTTCGAGGCGCGGACCTGGTATGCGCTCGTGCGCCCGGCCCGGCGCCTGCCGGCCGGAACGCGCCTGACGGCCGGCGGCGCCGGGTTCACGATCGAAGCGGTTGCGGAGGACGGGCGGCGGATCGTGCGTTTCGACGACGGGGTCGACATCGCGGAACTGCTCGAGCGCGCGGGCGAATTGCCGTTGCCGCCGTACGTCGGCCCCGGCGACGAGGCCCGCGCAGCCCGCTACCAGACCGTCTTCGCCCGGATCCCGGGCAGCGTGGCCGCGCCGACCGCCTCGCTTCATTTCACCGATGCCGTGCTGGCCGCAATCGCGGCCCGCGGGGTGGAGATCGTCCGGCTGACCCTCGATGTCGGAATCGGAACGTTTCGGCCGATGCGGCCGGGCCCGCTCGCCGCGCACCGCATGCACGGCGAGCGCTACGCCATTGCGCCGGACACCGCGTCGGCCGTCAATCGGGCGAAGGCCGAAGGCCGGCGCGTGGTAGCGGCCGGAACCACGGTGGTCCGGGCCCTGGAAGGCGCCGCCCTGGCCGACGGGGTCGTCCATCCCGGAGCCGCCGAAACGGACCTGTTCATCACACCGGGGTTCCGGTTCCGGGTCGTGGACGCGCTGCTGACGAACTTCCATCTCCCGCAGTCGACGCTGCTCGTTCTGGTGAGCGCGTTCGCCGGTTACGAGCGAACGCGCACCGCATATGCAGCAGCAATTGCCCGGGATTACCGATTCTTTTCGTTCGGCGACGCGATGTTCGCAGAGCGCGCCGAGCCGAAGCCGAAGGAAAGCCGCTATGGGTGACACCCCGATCCTGGAAATTTCGCGTCTCGAGGAGATCTTCGAAGACGACTCGGGGGGGATCGCCGATCTGCTCGAAGCCGCGATGGGAACCGGGGCCACCAATCAGGCCACCCTGCGCGACGCGCTCTCGCGACACGTGCTCGAGGACGTGATGCGAGCGGCCCACGCGATCAAGGGCAGCACCGCCAACATCGGCGGCAATGAGGTCGCGGCCGTCGCGGCCCGGATCGAAGATGCTGCGCGGGCCCAGACGTGGGACGGGATCGAGCCCGCGGCAATCGAACTCGACGAGGCTTACGAGCGCCTGCGCGGGGCCGTCCGCGCGTATCGAGCGGGAATTTCGTGAACGCCAACACCACGCCGAATAAAGTTCTCGTCGTCGACGATGTCGAGACCAACCTGACGGTCTTCGCCAAGGTCGTCGGGCAGATTCCCGAGACCGAGGCCGTTTGCTTCACCTCGGCGGTCAAAGCGCTCGAGTGGGCCGGTCAAAACGAGTGCGTACTGATCATCGTCGATCAGAGCATGCCCGAGCTGAGCGGCATCGAGTTCATTTCGCAAGTGCGCTCGCGCGGCAACAGCTATACGCCGATCGTCATGATCACCGGGCACAGCGAGAAAGAACTGCAGCGCGAGGCGCTCAAACTCGGCGCATCGGCATTCTTGGGCAAACCGGTGGATCCGGTCGCGTTCGTCAGCTTGGCCCGCAATCTCATCCAGCTCCGCGGCGCGCGTCTCGAAACGATGGCCAAAGCCGGAGCGGCGCATGCCGATCAGCAGTCGGCAACCGAAGCTCTCTTTGCGCAGGAGCGAAACACGCTCGAAGCGCTGGTGAAGATCATCGATCTGCGCGACCCGCGGACCGGCGATCACTGCCGCCGCGTGGCGCTCTTTTCCGAAGCGATCGCGAGCAAGATGGGTCTCTCGATGATCGAGGTAACGCAGTTGGCGCAGGCCGCGCGCATCCACGATATCGGCAAACTGTCGATGCCCGACCGCGTTCTCTACAAGACCTCGCGCCTGCTCGGCGACGAACGCGACGCGGCGAAGAAGCACGTGGTCGACGGAACCGCGATGCTGGCCGGGTTCACGACCCCGATCCTTCACGCCGCCGCCGAGATCGTGCACTCGCATCACGAACGCTTTGACGGTACCGGCTATCCGGCGAAACTGGCCGGACCCGCGATACCCCTCTTCGCACGCATCGTCGCGGTGGCCGACACGTTCTCAGCCCTGACGTCACGCCGTCCGTGGCGCGAAGCGGCGTCGGTGAGTATCGCGGTCGAGCAGATCGAGAAAGAATCCGGCTTCGGCTTCGAGCCGAAGATCGTCGGCGCGTTCCGCGATGTGATGCCCGAACTGCTGGACATCCGCGCCGAAGTTCCCGACCTCGTTCCAGCGCGGTAAGCAACGTACGTAGTTAGCGAGCGCTCTTTGTCTTTGCATGCTCGATAGTCAAGGACCGGAATAATCCCGATTTGACGCTTGCCCGGTGATTAGAGACACCACAATGGTGGTACGGTGGGAAGCAATGGGATTGCAAGGCGTGAGCTGAGTACGTGGTTTGTCGTCGGCAAGCCCGAGTGGCGTGAAGTCGCCGGGCGCGGAAAAGGCGTTCCCGAGTTGTCGCGTGCCAACAGCGCGCTGGCGCGCAAGAATGTTGAACTCGAGCATCGATTAGCGGAACGCACGACCGAACGCGATGACGTGGCCCGCGAGGACGCGCTCGCCGANNCCGAGCTGGCACGCACGAACGCGGAGCTCAAGCAACGCTTGGCCGAACGCACGATCGAACGTGACGACGCCGCCCGGGAAGAAGCCGTTGCCGAGCTCTTGCGCACGAACGCCGAGTTGAAACAACGCCTGGCCAAGCGCACGATCGAACGCGACGATGCCGCGCGCGAGGAAGCGCTCACACAACTTTCGCACGCATTGACGTTCGTATCACCCGACACGACGACGAGCGATTTCGGATCAGAGGATATCGCTTATCTCGAGGTCCTCGGAACGTCGATCGCTCGCCTCCTGGAAGTTAACGAACTCACGGATACGCTGCGCGAGGCCGAGGAGCGCTCGCGACAGCATGCCGCGCGGCTCGAAGCGCTCTGGGGACTTGTCAACGATCCGAGTTTGCGCGATGAAGAGCTCTGGCCCGCGATGTTGGCGCAAGCCGTGACGGCGATGCAGCCGGGCCACCCCTACCGCGGAACGCTGTGGCGAATCCACAACGAGCAGATGATCGTCGAGGCGTTCTACGAAGTGGCGAGTGAGTCGGGAAAGAGCAACAGCAGCCGCATCGGATTTGCGAGACCTCTGGCAACGACGCGCGTGGGTCAGCTGTTGGCTGATGGCGGCGGCACACGATCGTGGGACGACGCTCGTGAGACGCCGAGCGAGCGTGCGTCGGCGGGAAGGGGCCGTTCCCGTGCGCTCGTCGTCACGACGTTTAGTGCCGGCGGTACGTTGTGGGCGCTAACGTTTACCTCGGCCAGGCCCGCAAAGAAACGTCTGCGCGCGGAAGAAAACGCTTATATCGAAATTCTCGCGTCCTTTTTTGCCAATCGGGTCCAGCAGCGCTGGCAATACGAACGCATCCAGTTCCAGCAATCGCACGACGTCCTGACGGGTTTGCTGAGCCGGTCGCAGTTTCGCGCGCAGGCTCGTACGTCAGCCCGGACCGGCGCATGCTTTGCCGTCATCGTGGTCGACATCAACGCCTTTCGTGAGGTCAACGAGACCTACGGTCACATGATCGGCGACGCCATCCTGGTCGAAGTCGGCAGCGCCCTGTTGAAGCGAGCATCAGGATCCGAGATCGTCGCTCGCGTCGGCGGCGACGTGTTCGCAATTTACATTGCCAATCCGGTTTCGCGTGACTTTGTTCTAAGCCGGGCCGTCGACTTCGCGAGCGTGTTCGCCGAAGGATTTTCGACTGGAGACGGTCACGAGACCGAGTTCATTTCGCGGACGGCGAACCTCGGTATCGCCGTCGCGCCGGAAAACGGCACCGATTTCGACGCCATTCTTTCGCGCGCCGAGGCGGCGCTGCTCAACTCGAAACAGCGCGGTCAAGGGATCACCACGTTCTTCGAACTCGGGATGGAAGGCGATGCCCATCGCCGAGCGACGTTGCGCAACGAACTCGCCGAAGCGATTAGCGGCAACCAATTCACGCTGTACTATCAGCCCCACGTCGAGCTTCGTACCGGTGCCGTAACCGGCTGCGAGGCGCTGATCCGTTGGAATCATCCGGAACGCGGGCTCGTACTCCCTGGCAACTTCATCCCGTTTGCGGAGCAGTCCGGGATCATTACCGCCATCGATGACTGGGTATTGCGCAATGCTTGCGAAGCATCGAAGGAACTGGGGGCGATGCGAGCGGGATTCCGGTTGTTCTTCAATCTTTCGGGGCGGCAAGCCGGCGATCCCAAGCTGATCCGCGCGCTCTCCGCCGCGGCGCGCAAGGGCGTCGCGTTGGAAAACCTCGGTGTCGAGATCACCGAGAGCGACGCGATGCGCGACGTCGAGGCAACCCGGCGCGTGTGCCGCGCGCTGCGCAAACTCAACGTGCGTGTCGCGATCGATGATTTCGGGACCGGGTACTCCTCGTTGTCGTTCCTCAAACGTCTCCCGGTCGATATCGTCAAGATCGACCGCAGTTTCATCTCGGGCGTCCTCACCGACCCGCACGATGAGACGATTGCCGAGACGATCATCTCCATCTCCGAGCGTTTCGGTTTTCAATCCTTAGCCGAGGGCGCCGAACAACCCGAAGAAATCGTGTGGCTGCGTGATCGCTCTTGCCACTACGTCCAAGGATATGCAATTTGCCGCCCGCTCCCGATGGAGGAGTTCAAGTCATGGCTGAACGCGCGCCCGAAATAGAGCACGCCTTCGTCACCAAACCCATCGGGCTCAAAGAGCTCACCGACGCCGTTGCCAAGATCGGCATGTGCTCGCTGCTCGTCAATCGCCATCAGTAGCCGGCACGGCACCCGGGCGGCCGACGCGCGAGCGGGCGTTGGTATACCACACCATTCCGGGTGCGGCATCGCGCTGTTTGCGCACGTATTTGCGTTCGGTGAAGTCGATCTCGACGCGCGGAGCGTTGCGCGCCCGGCTGTGCAAGGCGGCATAGTCCGCCGCACAATCGAGGTCGCCGGCGTCGGGTTCGGCGCCGGGCGGTGGCTGAAGCACCACGTGCGAGCCGGGAATGCCGCGCGCGTGAAACCACAGATCGTCGGGCCTTGCGATGCGAAACGTGACCTCGAGGTTTTCACGCGGCGAACGGCCGACGAAGATGCGCGCACCCGACGGGCGCTCGACGCGCAGGGGTGCGCGCGCCGCGCGCTTTCCGCCGGACGCGGGCTGCGCGGCTTTGCGGCCTTCGATGCGGTCGAGCTCTGCGCCGACTTCGGCCAGCGTCGTCGCGTCGCCGCGCTCGGTCTCGAAGGCTAAGTCCTCGAGCGATGCGCGTTTCGCTTCGAGGGCCGCGAGGCGCCGTTCGAGGTGCGGTAGCGCGTCGGCCGCCTTGCGATAGCGCGCGAAGTAGCTCGCGGCGTTCCCCTTGGCGTCGAGTTCGGGATCGAGCACGATATCGAGCGGCGCCTCGCCGGGCGTGCGGAAGTGCGTCGCGTTCGCCGGGATCTCGTGTCCGTAGGTGTGCAGCGCGTCGCCGGCCGCGCGCAAGGCTTCACGTCCGGCCGCATCCTCGCGGCGCGCGGTAACTTGCGCGACTTCGCCGGCCGTATCGCGCAGGCGTTTCTCGATGCGGTTGCGCAGCGCCGTGCGCCGCCGTTCGCCGGCATCGCTTGCGCGGCGGCCGGCGCTGGTCGCGCGCGACTCGGCGAAGAGCGGAAGAAGCTCGGCTACGGTCGAGCGTTCCAACGCGGCGAACTGCGCGAGCGGAACGACGTGCGCCGCCACGAGCTTACCGGCATCGCGGTAGACGTACACCGGCGCGCCGGACTCCGCTGCCGCAGCGATCGCCGCGGCCAGCAACGCTTCGCTGCGCTGCGGACCGGTGTCGCCCTCGGCCGCCAAAGACTCGGCCAGCAGCTTGGGCAGCCGCGGCGGCCCCTCGGGCAAGGGAGGCGGACGGTACGGCCCGCCGACGCCGACGCTCCGGGCCTCGTTTTCGGCCGGCGAGAATTGCTTCGCGGCCGCGATCACGGAACCGTCGCGCAGGAGCAGCAGGTTCCCGAAACGCGGCACCAGCTCGGCCACGAGCTTGACGCCGGTCGTCACGCCGAAACGTGAGGTCGTTCCGAAGTCTAGGACGAGCACCCGGTCGCCCGGCCGGCTACGCACTTCGCCCAGGCGCAGGCCGCGCAAGGCCGTGGCGATCGAACGCGACCAGCCCGGGTCGCCGGCGATCGAGAGCTCGAGCGCTTCGAGCGAGATCAGCGGCGGCGAACCGAAGATGTCGATCGCCAGCACGAGGTCGTTGCCCTTACGCCGGCCGCCGAGGCGGATGCCGAAGCGCCCGTCGTCGAGGAGCCCGGCGTCGGTCACCCGGGCACCGCGCAGCTCGTGCTCGAGCTCGGCCGCCGCCCGGCGGATGAGGATCCAGTCCGTGACCACAATCGGATGCGCTTCGCGCTTCGGGTGCAATTGTGCTGCGCACGCCCGCCATGCGGTTCAGAGAGGGCTTCAAACGTTCCCCTAAGAACCCAAGTTGGTTGCCTACGAGCGAGGAGGAGTAGCGTTCTAACCGGGCCAGGTCTGTTGTTTGTCGTGTCGGGGCCCTCGGGGGCCGGAAAAGATACGCTGGTCGACGGGCTGCGAGTGCGCCACGAACGCCTGAAATACTCGGTATCGGCCACGACCCGCCCACCGCGACCGGGCGAACGGGAAGGCATCGAGTACTTCTTCGTAACGCGAGAGGCGTTCGAACAAAAGCTCGCCGAGGGCGGCTTTCTCGAACACCGCCTCTACAACGACAACCTCTACGGTACGCCGCGATCGTTCATCAACCAAGCGTTGCTGGACGGCTACGACGTGATCATGAAACCCGAAGTCAACGGCGCGATCGCGATCAAGGAACGGTTTCCCGAGGCAGTCTTGATCTTCATCGTTCCGGACCGCTTCTCGCTCTTGCAAACCCGCTTGGAAGCGCGCCGGACGGAATCCAACGACGTCATCGCCCAGCGCCTGGCCATCGCCCACGAAGAACTGCGCTACGTCCGCTTGTTCGACTACCTGCTCGTCAACGAAGAAGCCCACCCGGAAGTCGCCGTCGAGGACCTCGAAGCGATCGTCCGGGCCGAACGCATGCGCATCCACCGCTACCCGGACACCCGGATCAAGGAAATCGAAGAAAACTAATGAGTAACTCCGTATTCGGCGACCTCGACGGCCTGCTCGCGCACGTCGACTCCAAATTCTCGCTCGTCAACGTCGTGACGAAGCGGGCCAAACAGCTCAACAACGGCGCTCCGCCGCTGACCGATTCGGTCAATCCGAACAAGCCCGTCTCGACGGCGTTCAGCGAAGTTCGCGAAGGCCGCATCCCCTACAAGCGCACCAAAGAGGGTATCAAGTAACCCCTTCCCGATTCGGCGCCTTCTAACAAATATGTGCGGCATTGTAGGATACATCGGCGAACGCGACAGCGTGCCCGTGATCATGGATTCGCTCGGTCGCCTCGAGTATCGCGGCTACGATTCAGCCGGCATCGCCGTCATCGAGGACAAC
This sequence comes from Vulcanimicrobiota bacterium, assembly GCA_003164495.1. Classification (GTDB taxonomy): domain Bacteria; phylum Vulcanimicrobiota; class Vulcanimicrobiia; order Vulcanimicrobiales; family Vulcanimicrobiaceae; genus Lustribacter; species Lustribacter caenicola. The sequence continues at coordinate 1,346 of PLTN01000144.1, read as the reverse complement.
GGCACGCTCGTCGGCTCGAAAGCCGAGGGTAAACTCGCTCGTCTGGCCGAGCGGCTGGCAAACGGCGAGGCGCTGCACGGCCACGTCGGGGTCGGCCACACGCGCTGGGCCACGCACGGCCGCCCCTCGGATGAGAACGCGCATCCGCACTTGGACTGCTCGAAGAGAATCGCGGTCGTCCACAACGGGATCATCGAGAATTACGTGGCGCTGCGCGCCGAGCTGATCGCCGAAGGCCACACGTTCACGAGCGAAACCGATACCGAGGTGCTCGCGCACTTGCTGGAACGGAACAATCACGGCGATCTGGTCGCCGCCGTGCGTCAAACGCTGGGCGAAGTGCACGGCGCCTTTGCGCTCGGCGTCATCTCCTCCGACGCACCCGACCGCTTGATCTTCGCGCGCAACGGTGCTTCGCCGTTGGTCGTCGGACTGGGCGAGGGCGAGATGTTTGTGGCATCCGACATCCCGGCCATCTTGCAGTACACGCGTAAGGTGATCGTGCTCGAAGAGGGCGAGGTCGTGGAAGTGCGCCGCGACGGCTACTCGCTCACGGCGTTCGACGGCAAGCCGATCGAACGCGAGGTGCGTCAGATCGCGTGGGAAGCGTCGTCGGCCGAGAAGAGCGGCTTCAAGCACTTCATGCTCAAGGAGATCTTCGAACAGCCCAACGTGATCAAGGAAACGCTTGCCGGGCGCATCGACGAGTCGTGCGACGTGCAGCTCGGTTCCGAACTGCAGATCGAAGAGATCGTGCTGCGCGCGATGACCAAGATCTCGATCACCGGCTGCGGCACGGCCTACCACGCGGGCATGGTCGGGATGTACTTGATGCGCGCGCTGTGCAAGATTCCGGTTGAAATGGAGCTTGCCTCGGAGTTCCGCTACGGTGACCGGGCGATGGACCCGCGGACGCTGACGATCGCGATGTCGCAGTCCGGCGAAACCGCCGATACGATCGAGGCGGTGAAGATCGCGCGCGAAGCCGGTGCGCCGGTGATCGGCATCTGCAACGTCGTGGGCTCGCATCTCACGCGTCTCGCAGACGGCACGGTGTACACTCGCGGCGGCCCGGAGATCTCGGTTGCCGCAACCAAGACCTACGTCTCGCAAGCGATCGCGGCGACGCTGCTGGCGCTCTACCTGGCGCGCGTGCGCAAATCGGCGCCGCTGGAACGGCTGCGCGAGATCGCCGAGGGTACGCGGCTCTTGCCGGCCGCAATCGACGTCGTGCTCAACTCGAGCGACGCGGTGAAGAAGGTCGCACGGAAGATCCGGCGCGCGCGCTCGGTGCTCTTTCTCGGCCGGTATGTCAATTTTCCGACCGCGCTCGAAGGCGCGCTCAA
>PLTN01000106.1 GCA_003164495.1 Vulcanimicrobiota bacterium | reverse complement strand
AACGACGAGCTCGGCGCGCTGCGCGAGAGCCTCGACGGTGCGGCGAGCGTCGTTCGCCCCGGCGGACGCATCGTCGTCATCAGCTTTCATTCACTCGAAGATCGCATCGTCAAACTGTTCTTTCGTGAGGACGAGCGCGTGCGACCGCTCACGCGCAAACCCATCGTACCGGGCGATGAGGAAATCAGCACTAATCCCCGGGCGCGCAGCGCGAAAATGCGCGTCGCCACCGTTGAAAGCGAGGTCGCCGCGTGATTGCGCTCAAAGCAATTCCGCAGACTAAACCCCAGCCGCGCGTTCAGGTACGCGCGCGCGAAGCCGCGCGCCGTCGCGGACGCCGCACCCGTTTGCAGAATTACGCGATGCCGGCGCGCATTGCGCTGGCGTTTGCGGTGCTGCTCGTGCCGGTGATGGGCTACGTGCTGCTGATGGGCAACCTCACCGCGCTGAACTATTCGCTCGCACAGGCGACGCAAACGAAGAGCGCGCTCGTCGAAGAGACGATGCGCCTCGACGATCGCATCGCGCAACTGCAGTCGCGCGAGCGTTTGGCCGATTTGGCGACCCGCATGAACATGCACGATCCGACGCGGTACGCCGTGGTCGACGTTCCCGGTCCGGTCATAGCGGCACCACCCAACGGCATCGCGTTCCTGGGCGCATTTTTCCACCGCTAAATGGCCGATCGGGCGTTCGCGCGCGTTCCCGTCGTACGCGCGAAGCTCGCTATTCTTGCGACGCTTCTGGTTACCTTATGGCTCACGTGGCGACTTTCCGACGTCCAGATTCGGCAGAGCGCGAACCTTTCGCGCCTCGCGCTCTCCCAGCATAGCGAAACCGTCGACGCGTTTGCGAAGCGCGGCTCGATCGTCGATCGCGATGGAACGGTGCTCGTGCGATCGCTCCCCTCGGAGAGCGTCTACGCGGTGCCGACGTCGATCGATCCCTCCGACGTGCCGGAAATCGCGGCCAAACTCTCGCCGATCTTGGGCTACTCGCCGGACCGGCTCGAAGCGGCACTGCGCGAGCGCACGCCGTTCCGTTACCTGAAGCGCAAGATTCCACACTCGGTCGCCGAGCGCGTCGAAGCGCTGAAGATCGATGCGATCGGGCTCAAGCCCGAAGAAACCGGCGTGCGTTACGCGCCGTCGGGCCGGCTCGCTTCGACCGTGCTCGGCTTCGTGGGTACCGAAGAAAATGGTCTCGCCGGCCTCGAGTATTCGTTTGATGACTATCTGCGCGGGACAGCCGGCAAGATGCGCGTCGAGGCGGATGAGTTCGGGCGCGCGATTCCGTTCGGCGATTCAACCGTGATCGAGCGCGCGCAACCCGGCAAGACGCTCGTGCTCTCGCTCGATTCCTACCTCCAGTTCGAAGCCGAACACCAGATCGACCTGGCGATGAAGACCTGGCATGCCAAGAGTGCCACCGCCGTCGTGATGGACGTGCACACCGGCGAGATCTTGGCGATGGCGAACGCGCCGGACTTCGACCCCAACCACTTCGCGCAAGCGCCGGAAAACGCGTGGCGCGATCGCGCGGTTGCCGACTCGTACGAGCCCGGATCGACGTTCAAGCTGATCACCGCCGCCGCCGCGCTCGAGAGCGGCAAGGTGACGATGAAGTCGCGCTTTCCGGCCCGCGATCAGATCGACGTCGGCGGGCATACGATTCACAACGCCGAGGACGGCTTCATGGCCGGATCGTCGAGCACGGAAACGCTGCAAGACATCGTGGCGTACTCGCACAACGTCGGCGCGGCCGAGGTCGGCATAACGATCGGCGCACCGACGCTCTACGCGATGATCCGCAAGTTCGGCTTCGGCGACTACACGCACATCGAGCTCGACGGCGAAAATACCGGCATCGTTCCGCCCGTCGATGAGTGGAGCGGGAGCTCCGTCGCGACGATCTCGTTCGGCCACGGCATCTCGACCACGCCGATCGCGTTGACGCGCGCCTACGCCGCGATCGCCAACGGCGGGATCCTGCTGCGTCCCCGTATCGTGCATGCGCTGGAAGACGCGAACGGTAAGGTGATCTACACCTACGCCCCGGAGATCGAACGTCGCGTGATCTCCGAGGCGACTGCGGCGAACCTGCGCCAGATTCTGCGCGCGGTCGTGACCTACGGTACCGGGAACCCCACGGCGCGTACCCCCGGCTACACGACCGCCGGGAAGACCGGCACCGCGCAAGTGGAGGAGAACGGGCAATACGAGCCGGGCGCATACGTCGGCTCGTTCATCGGCTACGTGCCGGCGGATGCACCGCGTTACGTGATCTTCGTGAAGATCGAACGCCCGCGCGGCGCGTACTACGGCGGTACCGTAGCGGCGCCGATCTTCGCCGATCTCGCGCGCACGGTCATGCTGCACGACGACATCATGCCGAGCGTCCCGCCGCGCTTGGTTTCCCGGCCGCCTGTCGCGAAGAAGAAGCGATGATGCGAGAGCTTCGGCCGTTGCTCGACGCACTGACCGCGCCGCGAATCATCGGAACCCTGCCCGAGACCGTTACATCGATCGCGGTTGACTCGCGCACGGCCGTGCCCGGCAGCCTTTTTGTTGCCGTCCGAGGCGAGCGCGTCGACGGCCATCGCTTTGCGAAGGGCGCCGTTGCGCGCGGCGCGGCGGCGCTCGTGGTCGAGCACGAAGTCGAGGTCGACGTGCCGCAGGTGGTGGTCGAGGACACGCGCATTGCGATCTCGCGGCTGGCCGCGAAATTCTACGGCCAGCCGTCGCTGGGGATGATGGTCTTCGGCATCACCGGGACCAACGGCAAGACGACGACGTCGTACCTGATCCGCGCGAT
>PLTN01000121.1 GCA_003164495.1 Vulcanimicrobiota bacterium | reverse complement strand
CCGTTTGACCCGCGAGCGATGTTCCCGCGGTTGCCCGCTCGCTTGCCGGCAGTCCTACCGGAATAGGCGCCGCCGGGGGGTCCATTTGTCGGTGTAATTTGTCGTAGTGTCGGTGTTGCCTCGGCGGCTGCGCAGGCATCATTCGGTCAGGTGAGGCCCGCGCTCGTCAGGCGCTTCCGCTCGTCGAGCTTTTCTCAATGAGCCTAAAGGGACAGATCGCAATGATAGACTTACAAGTAGGACGTCTTCGCATACTTCTCGTCTCCAAGCAACCCATCATCGGCAAGGCATTGTGCCATCTGCTGGCCGGCGACAAGCAATTCGACGTCCTTCAAAACGTGGTGAGCGTCGACGAATCGGCGATCGCGACGCAGACCCCTGATCTGCTATTGGTCGACCTCGAAAGCTTCGAGGAGATCAACGACATCGTCGCTCTATCGCGCCGTGCGTCGCCGCAGACGAAGATCGCCGTGCTGACGTCCAACGACGCCCAGCCGTCTATGAAGCGTTGTATCGCTTGCGGCATCGACGGTTATATCGTCAAAGACGTCATGGCGCCGGAATTCATTCGGGCGTGCAAATCGGTCGCTCGTGGAGAGACCTACTTCGATCCCCGCCTGGCGGGCGAGATTCTACGCGGACTCCGCATCGGCGTGCCGGCGCAGGACGAGCTCTCGATTCGCGAGGGCGAAATCATCCGGCTGATCGCCTCGGGACGCTCCAATAAAGAGATCGGCGCCGAACTCGTCCTTGCTGAGAAAACCGTAAAGAACCACATTACCCGAATCTTCTCGAAGATTCAGGTGACCGCTCGCACCCAAGCCGCAATTTACGCCATCCGCAACGGGATGGCGTAAGCGGGAACGCTGCTAGGGATTCGGCATGAGCAAGAAAATCTCGACGCCGAGCTTGTCGTAGCACTTGCGGAACTGAGCGAATGCCGTCTCGAACTTCTCCCGGGCTTCGAGGTCATTCGCGGGCAGCTGGGCCGCAAGCGATTGGTACAGCTGGTCGATTGTGCCCTGATGACCCGCGATGATCGCTTTGACCGCGGGCGAGGGCGTCGGTTGGTTGGTCATCGTAGCTCCATTTCGGTTGATTGGGGTGTTGGAAACCGCATGTCGGCAAGAAATTCATGGGCGAGTTCGAGCGAACGCAATTCGTCGAACGGGGCCTCTTGCGCGAACCGCTGCGCGAGTTCGGTGCGGCCGAAGTCGTCTTCGAGCAATCGGATCGCGCGGAGATACCCGGTGCGCTCCGTTTGCTCTCGCGTTCGGCCGGTGTTCTCGATAGCGCGTCGCGTATGAGCGAAGATGCTGACGGCGCGTTCGGTATCTCCGTCCAGTGTCGCCAACACGCCGCAATGTTCGAGTGCGACGGTGACGTAGTACGGTACGCCCGTTTCTTGCAGGATCCAGAGCGCCTCGTCGATCGCAGCATGCGCGCCGGCCAGATCGTCGTCGGCCATCGCGTAGGCCGCGGCATTGCAACACCCGACGCCGAGATAGACGCGCAGATTCAAGGCGCGCAGTTCGCTGTTTGCCTCCGACGAAAGGGAGCGTGCGGTCTCGATGTCGCCGGTGCTGAATGCGAGCTCGGCGAGCGTCGAAAGGGTGTTAGCATGAATGATGCTGCCGGGCCGCGCGCTGCGCAGGCACTGACGTAGCCGCGCCCGCGCACGCTCCACGGCCCCATCGCGCAAATCGCGCATCGCCCAATCCGAAAGGAGCGCCGCTTTCGCCGCGAGCGACCCGTGCCGTTCGGTAAAGGCCCAACCGGCCGCAAACGCTTCTTCCGCCTCGGCGAGGCGATCCGCTTCACGCAACGCCGTTCCGAACACGCGCAACGCCTCTCCGGTCAGTGCGGGATCGTCGACCAGGCGTGCGGCTTGCACCGCGCGTTCAGCAAGCGCACAAACGGTTTCGACTCGCTTACGGTCGAGCGCAGCCATTTGCGCAAGGCACCGCGCAAGCGCCGCCCGCAGTTGCCCGTCCGCGATACGATCCATGCAATTCGCTGCAGCGTCATACCATTGCCGAATCTCGACGCTTTCGAACACGAGACCCGGATCTGCAATATCGACGAGCAAGGCAATGCCGAGTTCCTGCGATGGTGGGTTTGACATGCACCACGCCATCACGGCGCGAATCGACTCACGTTCGAGGCTGAGCGCCGTTTGCCAGGCGCCGTTTTCCATCGTGTCCCACAAATGGCGCAGTCGATGAACTTCCCCGGCGAGCACGGTTGCCATGCGGTGCATGCTCGGTTCCAGATCGACGCTGGCTTCGAGCAGCTCGAGCGCGTAGGCTCGAGTCGATTCCAGCAATCGAAAGCGCTGCGGTTCGCTGCTCGCATCGACGACCACGAGTGACTTTGCAACAAGTGCCGTTAGCACTTCGAGCACGTCGAATTGCGAGAGCAGGGCGTCGCTGCAGACCATCCGGCAGCGCTCAAAGGTCCAGTCGTCGGCAAACGCCCCCAGCCGTCGGAACAAGATCCGCTCGCGTTCGTCGAGCAGATCGAAGCTCCAGTCGAGCACGGCACGCATCGTCTGCTGGCGGCGCAACGTGGCTCCCGCCGGAGCACTGAGCAGGCGAAAGCGTTCGCGCAGAAACTCCAGGATCTCCCGCGGCGAGAGGACGGTGACGCGCGGCGCGACGAGTTCGAGCGCCAGCGGAATTCCGTCCACGCGACGGCAAATGTCGGCAATGCTGCCGGCGTTGGCATCGGTCAATGCAAAGGCGTCGTTGGCGGCGCGCGCGCGCGACACGAAGAGTTGGACCGCGTCCTCGAGGCCGAGAGACCTGACGTTGCGCACGATTTCGCCGGGCGTGCCCAGAGCCTGCCGTGACGTCGCGAGGACGTGAACGTGTTCCGTTTGGTTGAGGATCAAGGCGATGATTGCCGCGACGTCCTCGAGCACATGTTCGCAGGTATCGAAAACGAGCAGCGTGTGCCGGGCACGCAACAAGGCGACCACCGCGTCGCCGAGCACCGGCGATTCGAGCGGCGCGCCGATGGCCTCGGCCGTTCGGTGGACGACCAAGCGTGCTTCAGTGATGGCGCCGAGCTCGATGAATCGTATTCCGTCCGCAAAATGCCCGCTGACGAGCCGCGCCGTTTCGATCGCGAGGCGCGTCTTNNGCGGGAAGCTGCGAAGGCGTGTCAAGCGCGATCGCATCGGCTGATGCGGATCGGGGACGTGAAGGCCGGACTGCGCTCGCTTCGAGACGGGCGCGCTCGTCTCCGGAAAGTGCAAGCGCGTTTGCGAGAAGGGTGAGGGTTTCGCGTTGAGGATTCCGGCGGGCGCCGCGCTCCAGCGCGCTGACTCCTTGAGCGCTAACGCGGGCTCGCTCCGCGAGCGCCTCCTGCGACAAGCCGGCGGCAAGGCGATATCGTCGGAGCAATTCACCGAATGTCGATGGGTTCACGTTTCGAATCCGACACCTTCAAATGGAGTCACCATATTACCACGTGCCACTACACGGGTTTCGAAGCGGTGCCGTCCGATCACCAATTGAGCGGTCGCTAAGTAGCTCGCCCGGGGTTTTCGTCCGCTAGTTAGAGGTTCGTCAGCGCGGCGGTTTCAGGGCCGCGGGGCTGATGAGTTCTTGCGCGGCGAACCCCTGCGCGATCACCTTGTAGGTCGCGGCGACGTCGATCATCGGCTGGATCTCGGCGGGGATGAGATAGAGCGGCCGGCCCGGGTGGTTCACCTTTTCCCCCTCCGTGATGCCGATGAACGCCCCGATCAGCGGCACGCCTTCGTCCTCGTGCTTCCCCAAGTACGCGTTGGCGTCGCGCATCGCGCGCGCGAAACGAGCGGCCACGTCATGGTTGCGCGCAACCCAGTCGGCGGTCGCGAACACTCCCGCGGTCTGATAACGGC
>PLTN01000164.1 GCA_003164495.1 Vulcanimicrobiota bacterium | reverse complement strand
TGACGCCGCCCTTGAGCATCTGGGCGAGACCGCGCTTGACCGTGTCGGTTCCGGTGTGCTTTTGGGAATCCATACCGTCCATTGTCCCAGGAATCGGCCTAGCGCGCAACGTCGGGGGTTGGGGGGGGCTCGGGGCTCGACGGAGCCGATGGCGCAAATACCGGCGGCGGGGTGTAGAGCTCGGCCGAATCGATGCTCGGAGCGGGCGTCGGCTTACTTGTCGGCGTGGGCCGCGGCGTGGGCGGCGGGGGCGTCGTGACGCGGGGATCGGGGAAGGCCGGGTCGGTCGCGACGGAGACCACCTGGAGCCGCTTCCAGTTCCGCGAGATCGCCTCGTTNNCCCCGAAGATCGTGTGCTCGCCGATTTGCTGTCCCACGACGACCGCCGCCAGCAGCACGATACCCATGCCGACCAGCGTCAGGGCGGTCCGGGGACGCCGGCTAGGCATGCGCCGCCGCCTCGACGGGAACGTCGACCGGCATGGCATCGCGGAGCTGCGGATCGCCGCTGAGCACCAGTTCGAGCATGGCGCCCGNNTCATCCGGCCCCGGAACTCGATCGCGACGTTGCGAGCGCGGTCGAACTGGTTGCAGGCGAAGATCCGGATCCCGTCCGAGGCGTCCTCGAAAACGATCGCCGCAACGTCGACCGGCGAGCACGTCGCCTCGTCGCTGACGTCGCGACCGGCGAAAAAGACCGTGTAGGGCTCGTCGGCCGAGGCCTGCGGCATGTCCCCGATGATGCGCTTGGCGACGTGATCCATGACGTAGGTGTGCCGGTTACCGCCCCAGTGGACGCGCGCCGCGGCCGTCCACTGCCATTCCGGCGGCACCCGGGGCACCAGGTGCAGGCGGCCGCTGGTCCGGTACCCGTCGATGCCGCACACCGTCTCGGCCACCGCCCAGAGATATTTGGCGCCGGTCCAGGGTGAAAGATACATGCCGCGATTGGTAAGCGACCCGCCGTCGAACCACTCGCCGAATTGCCCGGGCACCGTGTTGCGCGCGGTTCCGGCCTCCATCGAGGCATAGATCGCTTCGAGAAAGTGGACGGCGTGGCGATAGGCGCCGTTGCGCGCGAGCGCGACCGCGAACCACAGCGTGAGATCGGGCCACACGCCGCCCAGCAGCCCGAAACCGTGCGAGGGAAAGTACCAGCTGTCGGCCGTCGAGATCGTGCGCAAGCCGACCGGCGTCACGAAATCGGGTTCGAGCAATCGCTTGAGGATCGCTTTGCGCGTCGGTTCGTCGGCGACGTCGAAGAGCACTGGAAAGACTTCGTCGGCCGTAAAATTGTCCTGGTAGTTGCCGTCTTGATCGTAGTTGAGAACGAACGCCGAGGTGTCGGCGTTGAAGAGCTTCGCCAGGATCGCCTGACGCAACGCGGTCGCCTCGCCGGCCCAGCGCCCCCAGTCCTCGCCCTGTTCGCAAATTGCCGCAATCATCGCCGCGGCTTCGACTGCAAAGAACGCTTCGGCGTTGATCTCCGTAACGGCGCCGTCGAGCGTATAGTAGGGGATGATGTTGCGCCACGACGTGATCCCGAACATATCGACGCCCCCCGCCTTACAGTAGACGAGGCCGTTCGCATCGCGCTGCGAGAGCAAATAGTCGGTGATCTTACGCACGAGCGGATAGACTCCACGCAACCACGCGTCGTCGAGCGTCGCGTTGTAGTGGTGCAAGATCGCGATAAGATGCAGCGGCGTGTCGTCGTTGATGTTGAGTTCGTAGGCCGTCTTGAAGCCGTTGACGCCGCGCACGTACTCGACGACCTGCCCGCTCGGTTCGAGGAAGCGGTTGAATAGCTCGATCGCATCGCGGCTGAACTGCGGCAAGAAGTAATCGTAGCCGTGAACGAACCACGAGGTGTCGCGCGAAACGAGAATATCCGACGGCGGCGAGTTGGTCGAACCCCAGCCTTGCGGATACTCTTTGATCACGCGCAGCATGTTGACTTTCGCCCACACGACGCCGCGATTCACCAGCGGTGAGGGCGTCATCAAGCGCGCATCGGCCAAGTGGTGCGCGTAGTAGCGTTGCGTTTCGTGCAGCGCGGTGTCGTCACCGAGCAGTTGCTCCAGCACCGGCTTCGATGCCGCGTCGCCGTCCTTGTGAAACACGACCGCAACCCGCAAGCTCTCGCGCGCGCCCGGCTCGACGTCGATCTTATATTCCAGCGCACCGAAAATGCGGCGGTTCACGAACTCCGCCAGCTTCGGCGTGACTTCATCGAGGTGTTGGACGGGCGTGAGTTCACCGTCGCGCATCGCGCCGAGGAGCGCCTGCTCGCGCAGCGCCACGATCACCGCGGCCGGTTTGCGCGAACCGCCCCACCAGCGCGCATAGCCCGATTCCTCGCCGTAACTGCGGATGAAATCGCCCTCGCAGCTCGCCCGCACAGCCTTCTCCGGTTCGCCGTAAAAACGCTGGCCGACCAGCAGCGCCCACGGGAAAACTTTGACCGACGCGGGCTTCACGCCGGCGTTGTGAATGGTGATGTCGACCACGAAGCTGACGACGCGATCGTGCTTGGGTCCGTGCGGAACGTAGAACGCTTCGGTGACGCGCAGATCCTCGCCCAGTTCGAATTCGGCGATCTGAGCATAGGGCAAGAACGTGAGTTCGCGCGTTATCTGCTGTGGAAAGAGCGTCGGTTGGTCGCCGACCCGATAGGCGATTTGGTGCGCGCCGAAGATGATCTGATCCGTATCGGCATCCCACAGGCCGCGGATGCCGCCCTTCGGCGTCGAGGTCGCGAAAGTCTTAAAGTTCCCCAACGTGAGTCCGAACGGCGTCTCCGCTTCCGACAGCACGTACGCGCAGAACTCGCCTCGCTGCGCATCATACCTTGCGTCCACGCCGTTCGCTACGCCCATGTCGTGAAGGCGGCCTCCCATCAGGGACGTCCAGACCTGTAGCGAAGGCTCGGTGGTGATCGTCCGAGCGCCGGCCAAAATTAACCTCACGCTCGAAATCCTCCATCGGCAAGACGACGGCCATCATCGTCTGCGGAGCGTCATGCTCCCGATCGCCCTTGAAGACGAGATCGCGATCGAACCGGCCGAGCGCTTCAGGTTTTCGTGTGAGCCGGCAACGCTGACCGGCGACAACCTGGTCGTTCGGGCGTTCGCGGCCGCGGGCGCGGCCGGTGCACCGCTCGCGGTGGACCTGCGCAAGCGCATTCCGGTCGGTGCAGGGCTCGGCGGCGGCTCCTCCGATGCCGCAGCGATTCTGCGCACCGCAATCGACGGCGCGTTGGGCGCGGTCGAACCGCTCGATTGGCTCGCCGTCGCACGCGGGCTCGGCTCCGACGTGCCCTTCTTCCTTGCCGGCACCGGCGCGTTGATCGAAGGCACGGGCGAACGCGTCACCGCACTCGGCGCGTTGCCGCCCTGGTGGGTCGTCGTGCTCGCGCCCAACGTTCACGTCGACACCGGCGCGGCGTATCGCACCCTGGCTGCCGCACGTGCGCAGACGCCGGCGAACCCGCGCCCACGTAATGATTCGGCGAGCTTGCGCGCAGTCGAAGCCGTGCAACGCGCGGATTACGCGGCGGCGATTGCAGCCGCAACGAACGACTTCGAGCCATTGATCGCCGCTGCATATCCGGCGGTCGCCGCTGCGCTGCATGCCTTGCGCGAGGCGGGGGCCGCGCACGCGATGCTCTCGGGTTCGGGCGGCGCGACGTTTGCGTTGTGCGAACGCGAGGACGTTGCGCGCACGCTCGCCGCTGCGGTCGTACTGCCGGAAGGCGCACGCCTCTTCACGGTTCCCCTCGCTTCGAGTGAAGCGTGGCGCGCATCGGGCGCTGCCCTTCGACAGGCTCAGGACAGGCAATGAACGCCATCGTCCTCGCAGGCGGCGGAGCCGATGCCGTGTCGGCGACCGTTTCCGGACTGCCCAACAAAGCGTTTGTCGAAATCGGCGGCATCGCGCTCGTCGAGCGCGTCATCGCGGCGTTGCGCAGCGCGCCCGGCGTCGCACGCATCATCGCGGTCGCGCCGCCGGCGAGCCACGATCGTACCGCGCTCGCCGGCGCGGACGAACGCCGGGCCGATGGTGCGCGCATGGTCGAGAGCCTCGAATCGGGGCTCTCCGGCGCGGCGCCGGATGAGTTGCTGCTGATCGCCGCATCCGATCTCCCGGTGCTCACGCCCGCCGCGATCGCGGAGTTTCTCGAACAGGCGCAAGCGCGCGATCTCGACGTCGCCTACGCGATCGTGAGTCAGTACGTCCACCGCGCCGCATATCCGAACGTGCCGCACACCTGGGCCAGGATGGTCGAAGGCCGCTTTTGCGGCGGCGGTTTGGTCGCGCTCAAACCGCGCGTGCTGCCGGCCTTGCGCGTCGTCCTCGACGACCTCGGGGCGGCGCGAAAATCTCCGCTGCGGCTGGCCGCGCTCTTCGGCTGGGACATCTTGCCGCGCTTTGCGCTTGGATCGTTAACCGTGGAGGCGGCAGAACGCCGCGCAAGCACCATCCTCAAGGCGCCCGCCGGCGCGATCCGCTGCACGCATGCCGAGGTGGCGGTCAACGTCGATCGGCCCAGCGACGTTGCGTTAGCAAACGGCTTGGTCGAGGCCGCAGCGAAGAGAGACGGATGATCCTCGTCGATGAGCGGCGGCTCGCGTACGGCATCGATCCGGTGCTCGTGCGTCTTGGCGGCGGCGATCCGGAGGCCGTCCTTTCGCCGGCAGCGTTTTTGTCGCGCGGCAGCGCGATGCGCGTTCTGCGCGACGGCGAACGGCGGGCGATGGTACGGCGCATCGCGGCGACGCGCGACGAACTAGAAATTCCGGCGCACGTGCGGCGAAGCGCATCCTTCGCAACGCGAGCGATTGCGGCGATCGACCGCGACGATGCCGGCGCATTCGCCGGATTGATCGGCGAGTATCACACGCTGCTGGCGTTCGTGAACGCGGTCGACGCCGGCTCGGCGTTGCGCCGCGTCTTGGGCGGCGGCACGTTTTCGGCCGACGAAACCGAGATCGCAATCGATGCGCTGTTGCTCGTTGACGACGGAGCGTTCGCTTGGCGACGGCTGGCTGCGCTCGGCGAGTTCACGCTCGAACCGGTCGACCTCGGGCCAATCGCCGCGCCGGCACTCGATCTCGTCGGCGCGTCGGGCTTGTATGCATTTCTGCGGTACGCCGCATCGGAGAGCGACGCCGACGCACGCGCTGCGCTGCGTTCGAAACTCGCGCCGATCGACCCGGACGATGCGCGCACGCTCTTGGCTATCGCCGGCGAGGGCGCGAACGTGCTCGACGTGACGGACGCCGGCACGACGGGCGGCGGCCGCGAGTTCGCGCACGCCCTGCGCAACGTTGCGCGCGCGTATCGCGTTCCGGACGCCGGTGCGAGCGACGTTCTTGCCGCCACCGTGGCCACGCTCGGCCTCGACGATGCGACGTATGCCGCCCTCGAGCGCATCGCGCGCGACTTCGACGCCGCCCGCATTCTGGCGCCGGCGTGGGAAGCCGGTGACGCGATCGATGAGTTCGAGGCCGAGCTCGCCGGCTGCACGCAGCGTCTGCTCGTCTTTCCCGCGTTTCCCGCACCCGCCGTTGCGCCGGAACCGCAGTCGCCGGTCACGGCGCGCCGGGCGACGTTTTCCGCCTCCTCGCTCAACGCGTTTGCCGAGTGCGAACGCAAATGGTTCTACCGCTACGTGTGCGGCGCGGTCGAGGATCGTGGTTCGTCGGCGTCGTTTTACGGCATCGCGTTCCACTCTGCGCTCGAAGAATTTCACGGCAAGCACGCGCGTTTCGACGGCGGCGACCCGCTCGCACTCGGTTCGTTCCTCGATTATTGCATCGTCGCGTCGTTCGACCGGCACCGTACGCGCTTCGACGCGCCGGTCGAGTTCGAATTACAGAAGCGCCGCGCGCGCCGCACGGCCAAGCGCTATCTCACCTGGCTACTCGAGCGCGCGCGCAAAGCGCCGTTCGAAGTGATGGGCTGCGAAACCACGACCGACGTCAAGCTTGGCGGCTTTGCGTTCATCGGCTTCATCGACCGCATCGATCGCGACGATGCGACCGGCGCGGTCACGGTCGTCGATTACAAGACCGGCGCGATCGCCAAGAGCGCCGGCGAGTATTTGGCCGACGTGCTCGACTTCAGTGAGTTCCAACTCCCGTTCTATTACTGGGCGCGCACCGCGGCCGGCGACAACGTGACGCGCCTCTCGCTCGTGCCGCTGAAGGATGCGTTGCTGGACGTCGATCCGATCGAGCTCACCGTCGTTCGGCAGCGACCGCAGCAGACCGGGCGCTCGCGGAACGCAACGACCGCGTCGATCGCCGTGAGCGACCTCGAACGCGCGCGCGAGCGGATGATCGAAATCGCCGGCACGCTGGCGACGCCGACGATCGCGCACTACGCCGTCACCACCGACCCCAGTGCGTGCCACTACTGCGCCTACAAGAACGCGTGCCGCGACCGGCCGGCCGTCGCCGAAGAGCGGTTCGGGCGATGATACGCGCTCTCGACGGCGTCGATGCGCGGATCACCGAAGCGCCGGCGGCATCCGATCTGATCCTCGTCACGGGTCCCGTGGGAAGTGGAAAGAGCGATGCGCTCGCCCAGCGCTACGCCGCGTTGTTGGCGGCGAACGGCATCGCGCCGGACGCGACCGTCGTGGCGAGTTCGCATCCCGACGGCGCGCGCGACCTCGCGGCGCGCATCGCGTCCCGTCTCGACGGCGCGACGCAAGCAGCGTTCGCAAATGCGCCGTTCGCAGGCATTACGCTCGATGCATTGGCGTTCGCCATCGTCGCCGACGGCGCGCTCGCCGGCGGCCTCGCGCCCGATATCGAGCGACTCGAACCCGATGAAATCGAGGAGATCTTCGAACGCGCGGCCGCGCCGCTATTCTCCGCCGAGTGGGCCGAGTATCTGGGCGCCGACATCGATCCCGAAATCAGCGGCTTGCGCACGCCCGATCGCTTCGCCTCAACCGTTTTACGTCTGATCGTGAAATTGCGCGACGCCGGCATCTCACCCGATACGATGCTCGTGCAAGCGCTGCGCGGTGCCTCCGCGTTCTACGGAAAGCCGCCGAACTTCGCCGATCCCGGACTGCTCGTTGCAACGAAGGACGAGTACCGCAGTTCGCTGCTGGTCGGGCCGGTGGAGTTGGAACGGCAACACCGGCGCGAGATCGATCTCGCCAAAATCGTCGCGAAACTCTATCGCTCCTACATCGACGAACTCGTCCGGCACGGTTGCCTGACCGCCGGCGACGCCATTGCGGAAGCGACGCGGCTGCTCGGCGAGCAACCCGTACTGGCCGGCGCGTATCGCGAACGGCTGACGTTTGCGATCGTCGACGATGCGCACGACCTGCGCAGCGGCGAAGTGCGTTTGCTGCAGGCGCTCTTCGGCGCAAAACTGCGTGGCGTCACGTTCGCGGGCACGCCACAATCGGCGATCCACAGCTTTGCCGGCGCGCGGCCCGAGGCAACGTTTAAACTCGCCACGACCACGATCGAACTGCCCGCAGGCTCGACGGTACCGCTCGCCATCGCCGCCTGCGCGCATGCGATCGCGACCGGTACGGTCGCGCCGCAAACGGTCAGCGCCGGTGAAGTACGCGTGTATCGTGCGGCCGATCGTGCGGGCGAAGTCGCGTTCGTCGCGCAGCGCGTTGCCGGCCTGATCGCTGCCGGAACGCCCGCCGGCCGGATCGCCGTCGTTCATCGCACAGCGCGCACGTTGGCGGGCTACGAAGATGCGCTGGTGGATGCCGGCGTTCCGCTCGCGCTTTACGGCGACATCGATCTGCTTGCGCGCCCGGAGGCCGGCGATGCGCTTGCCGCGCTGTGGGCAGCGGTCGATCCCTACCGTCACGTGTGGCTCTTGCGCATGCTCGCAATGCCGATGCTGGCGCTCGGCGACATTTCGCTCGGCGTATTGTGCGGTGAACCCGCCAATCCGCAGGCGGTGCTCTTTCCGTTACCGGTGGCGGAACCGGAAGGCGACCGGCGCTGGGATCGCCGCAAAGACGTTCGCCTAGCGATGAACGTGATGCGCGGCGAACGCGACAACGATCTCTCGCCGCTCGCCCGCGAGCGCATCCTCGCGTTTCGCGAACGGCGCAGCGCATGGGCGGCGCACGCGCGCGATGCGGGAGCCGGCGCGGCACGTGCAATCGTCGAGGACGCCGGGCTTTACCTGGCGCGGCCGGAAGAAACGCCCGCCCGCACGACGCGCCGCGCGTTTATCGTCGATGCCGTACTCGCACTCATCGATCGCTACGCACTGCGGCATCCGGGCGCTGCGCTCGAAGCTGCGCTCGAGATGTTCGCCCGCATCGCGCCGGCCGAACGCGGACCACTCGTGCACGGCATCGACGGAACGGGCGTCTTCGCCGGTTCCATCGACCGCATTGGGCCGCGGCGTTTCGATCACGTCTTCGCCGTCGACGCGCGCGCCGGTTCGTTCCCGCCGTATTACGTTCCCGATGCGTTTCTGTTCAGCCCGGCGCAGGGGATGGTGCCGAAGGATGCAGCCGGCGACGCACCGGCCGGACGCACGGCAAAGTTCACCTGGTACTCGCATCAGACCAAGCTCAAAGAAGCGTACGCGCGCGAGCATCGCCGCCTATTGGCGCTCGCCATGTCGCGGGCCGACGTTAGCGTGACGGTCAGCGCGAGCGGACGTGCCACCCGGGGAATCGGCGCACCCGAGTTCGAGGCCGAGCTACAGTCGATGCTCGGCCGCTAACCGCTCAGCCGCTATCGGAGCGGCGGTCCCTCGACTACGCTCGGGATGACAGAGTAGTGGGCCGCTTAACCGCANNCGCATGTCATCCCGAGCGTAGTCGAGGGACCGCCACCCAGCTCGCTCTCATCGAAGTCTCACACGCATCACTCGCACCGGCGTACCTTACAGCCTATACTTAGCAGCACACCGCCGTGAACGAAAAGCTCGATACATCCACCGATCCGCAAGTCGGCTTTCGCCCCTCTGGGCAGCTCGACGCTTCGACCGCGCTCGCGCCGTATCGCGGACCGTTCAACCAACGGCACGCCGCGCACGTGCTGCGCCGCGCCGGATTCGGCGGAACGAATGCCGATGTGGCCGCGTTCGCGCAACTCGACGCGCAACGCGCGGTCGATATACTGCTGCACCCCGTCGGCCCCGACGTGGAGTTTCCCGACTACCCGCCGGAACTCGCCACGCTGGACAATACGAAGTACGGCCAGCGCAAGACGGCGGTACAACTTTGGTGGCTCGACCGGATGCTGCGTTCGCGCCGGCAGCTCACCGAGAAGATGACGCTCTTCTGGCACAATCATTTCGCCACCGGAGTGAGCAAATCGCCGCCCGAGATGATGGCCCAGCAGAACGCGCTCTTCCGCGCGCAGGGATTGGGCAATTTCCGCACCCTGCTCGCGTCGGTCACGCGCGATCCGGCCATGCTCGTGTGGCTCGACAACCGCTACAACACCAAGGCCCACCCAAACGAAAATTATGCCCGCGAAGTGATGGAGCTCTTCGCGCTCGGTCTCGGCAACTACACTGAGGACGACGTCAAGCAGGGTGCGCGCGCGTTCACCGGCTGGACGCTCAAGGCCGGTCAAGCCTTCTTCAATCCGGCGCAACACGATGACGGCCTGAAGACGTTTCTCGGCCACACCGGATCGTTCGACGCCGACGACGCGATCAGCATCATCGTCGAGCAGCCGATCCACCAGCGTTTCATTTCACACAAATTACTCGAAGCGTTCGTCTACTCCGACCCCGAGCCCGAACTGATCGAGGCAACCGCGAGCGTGTACGCACTCTCCGGCTACGACATCGCCCACACGCTCGGCACCATCTTGCGTTCGAACGTCTTCTACTCGACGCGCGCATATCGTTCGGTACCCAAGAGCCCGATCGAGTTCGCCATCGGCACGTTGCGCTACATCGGCGCGACCCAAGTTCCCGTCAATTTACCCGGCGTGCTGGCGCGCATGGGCCAAGAGCCGCTCAATCCGCCGAGCGTCAAAGGCTGGGATGGCGGACCGTCGTGGATCAATACGTCAACCATGCTCGCGCGGTTCAACTTCGTCAACACGCTGATCGCGACCACGGCGCCGCCCAAACCTCCGGCCGTCGCCACCACGAACGCGCCGAACGTGCAGCCCGATGCGCTCGTGCACGACGCCGGCGGCTTCAACGCACCGCGCATCGTCGAGTTGCTGGTGTCCACGGCACTCCAAGACGACGTGACGAGCGACGTGCGCGGCACTCTCGTCGACTATCTCACCGGTAGCGGCGCGCCGATAACGGGCGGCAACATGAACCCGCTGCCGTTCGGTCCGGAGAACTATCAAGACAAGATCCGCGGCGTCGTCGCGTTGACCCTCAACCTGCCCGTCAACCAACTCAACTGATCGCGAGCACACTTTTATGAAGCGCACGTCGTTCCTCACCCGCTCTCTCGGCGCCGTAGCGCTCGGCGGCAGCATGCCGGTGGCTATGATGCGTGCCGCCTACGCGCAAACGACGGCGCTGGCCGGCGCGACGGCCGATCCCGGCAACGTGCTGGTCGTCATTCAGATGAGCGGCGGGAACGACGGCCTCAACACCGTGATCCCCTACACCGACGACGCGTATCACCGCGCGCGTCCGACGATCGCCGTCGACCCGAAGACCGTGCTGCGTATCAACGATCGCATCGCTTGGAATCCGGCACTCGCGGGCCTCAACGAACTCTACGGGCAGGGCCACGTGGCGCTGTTGCAAGGCGTCGGCTATCCCGACCCCAATCTCTCGCACTTCGAGGCGACGCAGATCTGGGAGACCGCGTCGCCCGTACGCCCGCAGCAGTATGGCTGGCTCGGACGCTATCTGGATCGCCGTTATCCGCAAGGCACGAAGCCGCCATCGCCGTTCGAGACCGTCGCGCTCGGCGACACCTTACCAGCCGCGCTCGTTTCATCGCACGTCGACGTTCCAGCCATCGGCGCGCTCGGCGCGTTCTCCTACAACACCGGGCGCGATCTCGCATCGAAGCAAAGCGCCGGCACGCTCTACGACGGCGCGAAGGCCGGTCAATCGCCGTATCTGGCGATGATCGCCGACACCGCGCGCGAGGCCTACCATGGCGGCGACGAGTTGCGCTCGAAAGTCGCCGGTTACACGGCCGCGGTCACCTATCCGACCGACGGCTTTGCGCAGCAACTCAAACTCGCCGCGCAACTGATCGGCACGAATACCGGAACGAAGATCGTCTTCGTGTCCATCGGTTCGTTCGATACCCACGCGGGTCAGCGTGCGCAACAGGACCGCTTACTCGGTTACATGGGGAACGGACTGCTGGCGTTCTACAAGGATCTCGCCGCTCACGGCAACGACAAGCGCGTGCTAACGATGACGTTCTCGGAATTCGGGCGCCGCGTCACGCAAAATTCGAGCAACGGCACCGATCACGGCA
>PLTN01000004.1 GCA_003164495.1 Vulcanimicrobiota bacterium | reverse complement strand
CCTCGAGATAGAGTGTATGAAGGGAATTATTTTGGCGGGTGGTCTTGGTTCGCGGCTTCGTCCTCTAACCAAAGTCACGAACAAGCACCTGTTGCCCATCTACGATAAGCCGATGATTTATTACCCGATTGAGACGCTTTGCGCAGCGGGGATAGACGAGATTATGGTTGTCACAGGAGGCAATTCTGCGGGCGATTTTCTTCGTTTACTGGGTAACGGCAAAGACTTCGGTTTGCGCGACATTTACTATACATACCAGGAAGGCGAGGGCGGTATCGCGGACGCGCTAAAGCTCTGTGAGCATTTCGCCGAGGGGCAATCCGTGTGCGTAATCCTCGGGGACAACATCATCGAAGGCAACATAACGCCCTACATCGAGCGTTTCAAGGAACAGAAATCAGGCGCGCGTCTTTTACTTAAAGAGGTTCCGGACCCCGAACGGTTTGGCGTACCTGAACTCGATGGGACGCGGATCATCGGTATCGAGGAAAAACCGAAGCGTCCGAAGAGCAAGTTTGCAGTTACCGGTATCTATATGTATGATGACCGCGTTTTCGATCACTGCCGAAATTTGAAACCGTCAGCTCGGGGTGAGCTGGAAATCACGGACGTCAATAATGCGTACATCGCACAAGGCGACTTGCATTACGATGTACTTGACGGATGGTGGACGGACGCGGGCCAATTCGAGAGCCTCGAAGTCGAGCAGGCTCGACGCTTCTGTTAAGCGCGTCCGCTTCACATCCTTGAACGATCGATATTCCGAGACAACGTTCGCCTTATGAATGCGCCCATCCGAGACGGACACCGCGTCAAAATCCGTAAATACGAGGCCCAATTCAGGCTGCGCAAGAACCGCATCATACTGCAGTTCGAGTTTACGCGCATGCCAAATGTCGTCGGCATCCAGCGTCGCTATCCACTCGCTCTTCGCGATCGCCAATCCGGCGTTTCGTGTTGCGGCTGGCCCGCCGTGACTTGCGCGAAGGACGCGCACACCGAGCCGCTCGGCTAACGCTGCCGTTCCATCGCTCGAAGCATCATCAACGACGAGGATCTCTTCGACGTTAACGGACTGAGAACGCACCGTATCGACCGCAGACCGCAGAAACTGTTCCGCGTTATACGCCGGGATGAGCACCGTGACGGGGATCGTGCGACGCATGCTTCCTCTTTCAGAAGACGCGGGTTGGGGGTTCGAGGACCTTTGAGATCTCTTCAGGGAGCCGTTTGCCGAGTGCTTGCCAACTAAATTGGGACTCGACGAGGGCGTATGCTCGATCTACTTGCAGACTCCATCGTTGCCGATCATCGAGCAACGAAAGGATCTCCTCAACCATTTTATCGACCGAGTCTGCGATCGCGACTTCTTTGCTGCCGGCCGTGGCGATGCCCTCGGCACCCTTAGTTGTGCTTACAACGGCGAGGCGCGAAGCGAAAGCTTCCAACAATTTGAGCCTTGTTCCGCCACCCACTGTCAGCGGGATAACGGCCAGATCGGACACAGCCAAGTAAGGCCGGACATCGCTCACGGTCCCGGTAACGTAGACGTTAATCTCCTGGTTTGCGAGTGCAATCAAATCCGGCCTTGGATTCTTACCAACGACGAACACCCGAGCGCCGGGATAGCGAAGCCGAACCTTCGGCAAGATCTCGGTAATGAGCACACGAGCTGCGTCGTGATTGGGTTCGTACGCCATGTATCCGACGAAGATCAAGGTCGGAAAGCTGCGCTCCAGGCCAAGGGCACTCACCGCTGCGCTCATCCGAGCCGGATCGTAGTAGGCAAGATCGATCGCGTTAGGCCACACCGAGACACTAATCGGTTTTCTCGACATCTGCGTCAGCGCCGCCTTGTCGATTTCGCTCGTCACCCATGTTGTCGACGCCGCTTGAGATAGACGCGTCTCGCGACGGCTGAATCGCCAATGCCGAAGCATCTTATCGATACTCCCGATCGAGGTCATATCGAACCAGAGCTTAGATTCTATGTTGTGTGAATCCACGATGAGCTTCCGGCGGTGTTTCCTCAAAACGGCCGGCATCGAGTTGGGCCAATGAGATACCACGATCAGATCGGGCTTGATTCGATCGATGAAAGCGCCGAGCCGGCTATTCAAGGTGCCATTCGCAAGGTCGCCGACGCCCGGAAATTGGTTCGGCATGAAGACCTTGATGGCGCGCAATATACCGTGGAATCGCACGGCTTTCCACGTCGTGGAATCGACATGAACCCACTCGGCAATAAGCGGTGTCCGTGCGTCGTCGCCGATCGGCGGACCGATTGAAAAGACATGGACGGGACCGAGAGAGGCGAGTAAGTTAACTTGCTGCCATAGGCGCAACGGCGAACCCGTTGTCGGCGGATAAGGCGCGTCGCGACAAACCAACAGCGTTTTCATGGGAGGGCCACGACCCACCCGGCCGTCCGCATACCTCTAGTTACATCATGGGTGCTTGGGAGTGTTGCATTCATGAATGGCTTTTACCATCGATTCAGCGTTTAAACGCCCTGGGTGATATCGATCAGGTGCTATGTGCGGACAAGCGTCTTGTCAACGACTCCTTGACGAATCTGAAATCATTGACCGTTAGTAGAAGTGACGGGATCGGTGCCTTGAGGACGATGGGGAAACACACCATCGTGATGGCCCCGCGCAAAAAGGTAGCGAGCACAAGTGCCCATGCAGCCCCGAGCAAGCCAAAACGAGGAATCAACCAGATCAGCAGTGGGACCACGAAAACGAGGCCGGATGTTTGAATGACAGCGATCACGCCGGGCTTTCCCGCTGCCAAAAACGCTTGCGATATGACGTAACCGGTGCCGTTGAGAATAAACGTCAATGTCAACACTTGGGCGACCGGTATGGCGCCGGAAAATGCCTTTCCATAAAAGGCGGGCAAGAGGTACGGCATTGCAAGTATGTTTAAGGTGATTGCCGGGACGATAAGGGCGAAAGTAAGTCGCCCGACGCGATGAGTTAACTCGATCATTTCGGACCGCGGTAGGGCAGCCGCTTTCGGGAAGAGCACGCTGACGATCGAGCCGGAGAACAGGTCGGATACGCGTGCGGCACTCAACGCTACTGCGTAGAGACCCATGCTGGTCGGGTTCAAAAGCGAGATTACGAGAATTGTATCAATTTGAACCTGGAGAGCACCTAGTATGTCCGTGACGTACGTCCGAAGACCGTAACTCATCAGGCTGCGCGCGGTCTCGACGAAGCCGCCGACTATGAATTTCGGCCGAACAACGGTCCAAAGCCAGCAAGTAGCCAAGACGGCCGTTCCCAAATACGTACCGGCCGATGAAATGGGCGTGAGGCTGTGCGCGAGGGCGAGCGAGAACAGGATTATTACGGATAGGATCAACTGACCATATTGTGAGAAATTCGCCTCGGTGAATCGGCCGCGCGCCTCGAGCACCCCGTTGAATACGTTGAACAACACGGCGAAGGGAGCTCCGAGCATAAACAATTGTGCGACATGTAAGATAGCCGGCGAATATTGCGTTGTAACACGGGGCAACGCTACGTAGCCGACGGCAATGCACACCATCCCGAAGCCGAGGCCGAGCAGGGTCGCAGTAGACACGACACGATCCTCGGTTTCGGGTGACTTTCTGAGCCTGAACTGCAGCGCGACCGGTAACCCAAACGAGAGCACCGCTGGGAAAATTGCGAGCCCGACCATAAGCGTGGTCTGTTCGGCACGACCCGTAGGGCCAAGCACACGCGCACTCAAGATTCCAGTTGCCACATTCATTGCAAGCATCAGAATCTTGACGAGCAAGGCTTGGGCAACCGCCATTGAGCCTGAGGACGCCTGGCCGACGTGTCGGGCGAGAGCTATTGCCTTTTGGAACGTGCTCAAGAAACCAATTTACTATTGAACATAATACAGTCAATTTCGATCAATACGGGAAAGTGCCCAAGGTTGTTCGGCACGAATGCACTGAGCTCAAAACCCGCGTCGTGGTAAAAATCGAGTGCGGTGCGGTAATCGTCGGCACTCGCGTAGATGCGCTTGATAGCCAACTCGCTTTGCAAGCCGACGAATGACGACAAACGAGATCCAGCTCCCCGAGCTACCGCTAAATCGTTACCTTGCGTGTCCATTTTTAAAAAGGGACGCTGGAAGCCAAGTTGTGCCTGGTAGCGGTCAAAATAAGACGAGAGAAGAGCCGTCTTTATCTCGAGTGCGTATGCGATCGAGTTCTCCTTCTCGAAACGCGTGGTTTCCGCGTGGCTGGGCGTTTTGAGCGAACTGAATTGCGAGCTTTGCATGACGTTGAACGAGGCCGTATGCTCGGAGTCGTCAAGGGCAATTTCTTCCGCGTACCAGTTAACATCGCGTTGAGCCCTTTCACGGATTTGCTTTGCAAGCTCGGGAATTGGTTCGAAGGAGATGATCGGGCCCAAAAAACCAATCTCACGAAGCATCTCGGCATATTGGCCATCATTGGCGCCCACGTCGAAAACGCAGTCTACCTTAAGTTCCGTGACGAAGCGCTTCAGATGCTCTTTTTCGAACATTGTAGCGAGTGTTCCACGACGAACGATCGAGGCGTTGAGTGCCCATCCGAGTGCGTTCGCAATGCTACGCTTGATGGTGGCCATCGATTTTCTCCAACTGGATCTTTACTCGGCGGTAAAAATTTCCGTGTAGTACGGTCGCCCATCTTGGCAATGATGAGCGGCTGCAGACCCGCTACCATATCTGCCTTCTAAGAAACTCGTTGAGCTCCCGCGAGAATGGCGCGTTGCGACCGCATTCTGGTTACAAGCTTCCGTTTGGCCGAAGGCTACGCCGCACCGTATACACGGAGCGCGGGACGCGCGAACCTGACAGGAAGAGCCAAGAAGCGCAGCCCGCAGTAGGCTACCCGTTGCGACGGCGATCTAGGGATTCTCTGATTTAGTG
>PLTN01000159.1 GCA_003164495.1 Vulcanimicrobiota bacterium | reverse complement strand
CATTTCGGCCTGACGCGTCAACGGCAGAGAGTGTTCGCGATCAATCATCGCTTTGCGCTCGCATCGTCGTGACGACCGAGCGCGCTTTCTAAAAAATCAATCTCCAACGCCTGCTGCCCAATCTTCGCGTGCAACGCCTTCAGATCGGGAGCCTCAGTTGCCGGCCGCGCACCGTCAAATGCGGTCGTCGCGTTCTCGAGCAACTGCGTTTTCCACTGCGTGATCTGATTGGGATGAACATCGAACCGCTTCGCAAGCTCCGCGATCGTCTGCTCGCCCTTAATCGCTGCGAGCGCCACCTTAGCCTTAAATGCCGGTGAGTGATTCCGGCGCGTCCGTCGTGCCATGACTGCTCCTATCTCAAGGGCTTTTCGCCCTCGGTTGAGCAGAGTCATCACTTAGCCGACTGTCCGATTTTCCGGAGCCACCTCTGATGTCTACTTGCGGTGCTTATTGCCCGTTCTGCGTATCTCGGTCGCCGGCGGCAGCAGCCTCTTTGCGACAGACGTATGCGCCGTGCTTGGTCCTACCGTACCAACGCATGCCCTTTTCGTGCCAGACGCCACTCGGAATGTTCAGCCAAACGACGACATCTTTGGGGCAGTGAGCTTGCGCCGCCGCCTCCGTTCCAAACATCGCAATTTGGCTAGCGGCTGACGCTGCCGAAATTGGGTTGACAGCAAGTACGCCAACCGCACTAACGCTGAAGACAACAGCGAGAATCCAGACCGCCATAAGTCGTCGGATCATCGGAACACCCTCCGTCCGTACCATTGCAACGGGGACCGCTAAGTCCCATTTACTGCGCCGAGAACTAGAAAGGAATCGAGGCCGATGTCGAGCCGCGAATCTAAGAAAAAGCGAGGCGGCCCTGAGCCGGTCGGAGCTGTTCGACCTTGTTTGGAGCGACCCGATTAGCGCGATCGCGCCTATTTAGTGAATTGCACGTCAGGGACACTCTTTGCCATCGTCCGCCGCAAGTCGCCGGGCCAAATTGCGAACGTCTGTTCGATGATTGAATGGAGTAGGTCGGCTGGAGCTTGTCAGTAGCCGGCAACGTCCGGCCCGCTGGAGCGGGAGTACGCCGGTTGAGCGCCTGGTGGCGTGCCCAAATTGGGGTTCGTCAGGATTTGGTAAAGGGTTGGGAGCCGCTGATTGCCTAAGCCCCTGCCTAGTGTTGCGCGACACACTCACGGCAACTCGAGACAGGCCATTGGCACGATTTTACCGTCGCCTGTCGATTAGCCACGCCACTAGAGCGCTAGGGCTAGCCTAAAATGTCAATTTATCCGCGCGAACGGATAAGCGAAGCATTAAGAGACTCGGCCAATCGCGGTGTCGCGATGCTCATTGCGCCGGCTGGCTTTGGAAAGACTGAGTCAGTCGGCGACGCTTTCGGTGCAGCGGCGCACTGGATCTATCTTCCCGAGGACGGCGTCACCGTCGAAACGATTGCTCGCCTAGTTATTGAGAAGGTGTCGCCACGCTCAATGCGGGCACTGAGCTCCTATCTTGCGAGACCGCAAACTGAAGAGAATCGCGACCATCTGGCAGATTGGTGCTCTTCTCGCCTACGCTCTGTGGAGCTGCCGGTCGTTTTTGAAGACTTCCAACGGCTCTGCAACGACTCGGCCAGCCTTCGCTTCGTCCAACACTTAATCGACGCGACGGTCCCGAACGTCCGCTGGGTTATTATATCGCGTGAAACTCCGGAGCTGCCTGTTGGAACGTGGTTGGCGCGAGATTATATGGCGCTTCCAATCACCGCTGAAGATCTTGCATTCGAGGTTGCAGAGGGAGCTGCCGTTGCAAGCGCTCTAAGCGTGACGATCGATGAAGCTTCAATCCAAGAACTCGTAACTGATGTTGGAGGCTGGCCGCTCGCCGTGCGGCTATCCCTCGGGGCCTGGGAGCGCACTCGTGCTCTTCCATCTTTGCGTATTCGAACGAGACGCGTTTTATTTGAATTCATCGAAGAACAAGTTTGGTCGCATCTAACGGTTGATGATCAGCGCCTCTGCGAAGCCGCAGCGCATCTCAGCGACCTCCGGCCGCGGATTCTTGGCGCTGCAGGATTTCCCGAATCGCGCTTAGCTTTGGAGCGACTGCATCTACGATTGCCGCTGTTGTCACGAGTTGGCAACGGCACGTTTAAGTTGCACGAATTGTTCCGGGAGTTCATTCTGGAGCGAAGCCAAGCGGATCCGGAGTTCCACGTAATATTGGTTGCCCGACTAGCGCGCGCGCTTGAACGGTTTGGCGACGTTGATGGGGCGATCGCGATGCATATGCGGGCAGAGGCATGGGAACATGCGATTTCTCTGCTTACGCGGCACGGTATCGACCGGATCGAAAATGGGCATCGCTCAGACATTATTTCAGTCTTGAATCGTTTTCCGCGTGATTACAGAGACCACCCGATAATCACGGGGCTTCGAGGGTTCGCATTATCAATAGACGGTGCATACGCGGTTGCGAAACGGGAGATCGAGAGGGCGCTGCAGGGCGATCTTGGCCACCAACTTCGCGGTGCGCTGATATTACAATCGGCGACGCTATCGATAAATATAAATCGACCAAAAGATGCAATTGACTTGCTCCGAGATCTGATGGTTGATGAGCGCATGGAAGCGACGGTCCGCTTAAATGCAGCTGCGTCGCTGGCGGTCGCCGGGTCAATGGCGGGCGAAGTGACGATTGCCCGTGACGCGATCGGTTTTTGCTCAAATGCGCTAGATGCAGGATCTGTCGAAATACGAGCAATCGTAAGCCATAGGCTTGCTTTTGCACACTGGTTTCTTGGAGAGCCCACGGTCGCAGAAGGCTACGCAAACGAAAGTGTCCAGCTTGCGAACTCGCTCGGGCTCGAAGGCATCGCGGCTAGGGCGTACAGCGTGCTGCAGGCGGCTGCATCGTCCATCTATCCAGATACGTTGCTCGCTAGAAGGTATGCAGAAGCGTGCACGCGCTCGGCAACGATAGCTGGTGATCGTTCAATGCAGATCTATGGCTTGGAGTGTCAGCTTGCTCTTGCAGCTGATCAGGGCGATGACGATTTCTACGAAGTCAGCGAAAGACGATTAATTGAACTAGGTGCAGAGCGAAGCGCTCGCAATGTGATGTGGTTGACGTTTGTGAAGGTCGTGCGAGCCGGGGGTAGAGGTCAAAGCGCATTGGCGATAAGCATGCTCTCCTCACTCGATCAAAATAATCTCTCTACATCAGAGCGCGTCTTTAGAGATTCTCTATTGGGATTGATGTCGGTCGCAACAAAACGTGATGATGCTATCGCATTGCTGAGTCGACCTATTTTGATCACTGCTGACAGCGAGTTTGAGAGCCGCCGCCTGCTGGCATATGCGCAGATCTACCACTCACTTGGTCAGTGGCTGCTCGGCCGTGGTCGATCGGCTCGGCGAGCCCCGACGCCGGACTTCTCATCGGTTACCCCTCGTGATGCGAGTCTGTTAACGGTAATCGCGACTATTTGCTCCACTTCGCGACAAACGACAACTGCCCGTCAGATAGCACAGCTGACGGAGCCCCTTATTGCGCTTCAACTCGACGGGCATGCGCGTTTTTTGAGACAAGTTCTTGCGCCCGCCACAATCACGCAGTTGACACGCACCGAGCTAGAGGTTCTGAGGGCCCTAAAGAGCGGCGGGACCACTGCCGACGTGGCGGACCGCCTTGGAAGATCGAGCCACACGGTCTTGAGTCACCTTAAATCTGCGTGCTCGAAGATCGGCTGTTCCGGGCGAGCTGCGGCCGTTGCGTACGCCCAAGATATGGGTTGGATAGAATAGGGTTTGTCATTATCTCCCCAGATCTTGGGAGATGCACCTGCGCTAGACTCGGCTACGATTTGGTGGACCACTCTTCTTTTTGAGGTACCGCCCGTGAAATTGTTAGCAGTTGTTGGCGCGCTCGTCGCGGCCATCGTATCGATCTCGACCTCTCTTCCGCCCCCGCTCTAAGACCATGCTTCACACCGCTTTTTCTGCTCCTTCTATGGAAGAGGATGGGATGATCGTCTCTCGCGACGTTCTCGAGTCGCTACCGCAATCGTTGTACCGTTCGCTGCCGTGGGCCGCTCACACGATCGATTCATGTGTGAAGATCGTGGCCGAAGCCCAGCGGATGAACAATCCACGCCGCGTTCGCGCCTGGATCGACTTCGAACGCGGGATGCCGAGCGGTGAAGAAATCCTAGGCTGTCTCGACTCGGTCATCCATGAGATGACGCAGCCCGGCGAAGGGTTCGCCGATCGTGTCCGCTTCGCCAACAAGCTCCGGCAAGAAGCCCTCGATTATCTGCGCACCACCGGTGCCATGGCTTCTGCCAAGAGCACGCTCGATGCAGGCGCTGCTGCGCTGGCCGATGGCCTCGTCGCTGCACTCCGGCTGCACGATCCGGAACTCGCCGAACACAGCGAGATCACGGCTGANNCGCCGAATGCGAAGAAGTCCAGAGCTATCCGGCCATCGGTGCCGAGACGCTCGCAGCGATGCCGGCGCTGGCCGAAATTGCTCCCCTCGTCCGCGCCACCCGCGAATGGTTCGACGGCCGGGGTTATCCCGCCGGAACCACGCACGAGGAGATCCCGCTCGAGAGCCGGATCGTCGCCCTCTGCGATGCCTTCCACACGATGACGCTCGCCCGCCCCTATCGCACAACGCGCACGACCAACGAAGCGATGGCGCAGATCGTAGCCGGCAGCGGCACGCAGTTCGACCCCGAACTCGTCACCGCGTTCACCGCCATGCTCGGCTATCGCGGCCGTATCGCACAGTCCGCCTAGTACCGTATCGCAAACGTGGACAAAGCTACAGAACTCTGGCTCAAGTCGTCGCTGGCCGACGGTGACGCCTCGATCGTCGACGGACTCGTCCAGATGGTGCGTGTGCGCGACCCAATCACGGCCTCGCATCTTGATGCCGTCGGATTGCTCGCCCGCCGTCTCGCGGTCACCCTCGAACTCGAGGAAATGACCATCAACCGCATCGTGACGGCGGCCCGCCTGCACGACATCGGGAAGACCACGATCTCGCTCCACGTGCTGGAAAAGCCCGGCTCGCTCGATGAGGCGGAATGGCAGCAGATGCGCCGCCATCCGGATCTTGGCGCTACGATCGTCGCCGGCTTCCCGCAGCTGGAGAAGTATCGCGCGATC
Organism: Vulcanimicrobiota bacterium; assembly: GCA_003164495.1. Lineage (GTDB taxonomy): Bacteria > Vulcanimicrobiota > Vulcanimicrobiia > Vulcanimicrobiales > Vulcanimicrobiaceae > Lustribacter > Lustribacter caenicola. Next base: position 8,681 of record PLTN01000159.1, on the reverse strand, counting down.
ATCCGCTCGCATCACGAACGCGTCGACGGCCGCGGCTATCCCGACGGCCTGCTCGGCAGCGAGATCCCCTACGAATCGCGGATCATCGCCGTCGCCGCCGCCTTCCACGCCATGACCGTCTCCCGCCCGTACTCCCGCGTCCGCACGCCGGCCCAGGCGCTGGCCGAACTGATGAACTGCAGCGGCACGCAGTTCGAGCCCGAGTACGTCGAGGCGTTCGTCAAGACGATGGGGTACCGCTCGCGCGCCTTGCGCTCGGCCTAGCGGAGCAGCGCTCCGCCGGGCCGGCTGACGGCGGTCCAATCCGACCGGCTCGCGTCCCAGCGGCTGATCACGGCGGCATTCGGGCCGAGCCCGCGCTGCGGATAGGTGACGAAGTCATAGGGTCCGTTCGCGCCCACCCAGCCGCGCAGGTTGGCTAAGGCCGTGCGCACTTGCGCGGCCGTTGCGTTCGGGCCGGCGACTTGCAGCACGTGCGCGACGATCATCCCCGTTTCGTAGCCCGAGAGTTGACTCGCATCCGGCACGTGCCCAAGGGCGCGCAGCGTCGCGTAGTAGAGGTCCACGGCGGCTTTGGTCTTCGGGTCGGTCACGCTGGCCGGCGCGAGGAAGGCCGTGCCGTAGAAGTAGAGCTCTTTGGGCAGGTAGTCGGCAAGCTGCGTCATCTGCGGACGCGTCGCGTTGCCGTAGTTGATGCCGACCGGAATCGTGAGGCCCACCTCCGAGATGCCGCGCAGGATCGTGCCGGTCGGTGTGCCGGCCGTCCCGATCATCAGCACTTGCGCCTCGGAGCTCTTGATGTGCGCGAGTTGGGCGTTCACGGTGAGGTCGGTGATGGCGAAGTGCTCGCGATCGGCCAGCTGCACGCCGTGATTCTCGGGCATCGCCAGGATCGCATCGATCGCCGCGTCGTTATCTTGCCCGGTGGCATCGGTGCCGGTGATGGTAGCGATCTTCGTCCAGCCGCGTTCGCGAAAGTAGCGAATCGCGGCTTGCGTGAGGTCGATGTTCGAAACGCCGGCCGAGAAGTCGTAGCTTCCGGGCGCGGGCACGACCGCGGGCGTCATGCAGAACGTCACGGGGCCGCTGGTCGTGAGCGGGAAGATCGCGCGGCAGCCGGCGCCGTACGTGCTGCCGACCACCACCGCCGGGTGATGGTCGAAGATTTGGTTTGCGATCTGGACGGTGAGCTGCGGGCTGCTCTCGTCGTTGTGGATCAGGAATTTCACCGGCCGCCCACCGATGCCGCCGGCTTTGTTGACGATCGCCTCGACGGCCTCGAGCCCTTCGGCCGTGCCCTTGCCGACGAACGTGCTCGGCCCGGTGAGCGATGAGATCGCATCGATCACGAGCGGATCGGCCGCGCGCGTCGGCCCGGCCGGAGCGCCGGCAACGAGCGCCGCGATCACCGCAGCACTCACCAGGCTGCGCCGCACGCTAGACCTTCCAGCCGCCGGCCGAGAGGTCGATCCGTTGCCCGGTCGGGTCTTTGATGTACGCCTCGGCGAAACGGCCATCGACCGGAACGCTGCTGCGGCCTTGCGTCGCGCCGGCACGTAGGGCGTTCTGCGCAAACGCGTCCACGTCGTCGACCTCGAAGCCGAAATGGTGAATGCCTTCGGGCGCCCCGTCGGCTTCGGCACCCGTGTTGGGCAGGATCGCGAGATTGATGTAGCCGTCGGAGAGATAGACGGCGCCGTTGGGTTTATCGCGGCGCATCACTTCATGCATGCCGAACGTCGTCGTATAAAATGCGGCGAGCGCGTGGGTGTCTTGCGTGAACAGCGCGATGTGGCGCCTCGGCGGATACGAGCCATGCGTGAACCTCCTCGTTGCGGCCGTGCGGTCTTCCGTCGTCCTTCGTGCAAGGGCCTCCGTTTGACGCCGGGCGGCCAGGACGCTAGCCTGTGCGCATGGAGTCCGAACTCGAATACACGCGCCGCGGGGTTCTCGGCCTCGCCGCCGGCGCTGCGGCGAGCGTCGCCGTGCCCGCCGGCGCGCGGGCGCAAACGCCGCCGTTACGGGTGAGCGTGGCCACGGCCGATGCCTATGCCGAAGGCTACTTCGCCGCCGACCAGGGCTTTTTCACTCAAGCCCAACTGAATGTCAGCCTCTCGATGGTCGGCTCCGGTGCCAACGCGGCCACGATGGCGGCGGCCAACGCGCTCGACATGGGCATCTCCAACACCGCGAACCTCGCCATCGCGATCACGCACGGTGCGCCGTTCAAGATCATCGCCGGCGGCGGACTCTACACCGCCAAGCGGCCGACGACGGCGGTCGTCACCGCGATCGACTCGCCGGTGCGATCCGTGCACGATCTGGTTGGCAAAGTCGTTGCCGTCACCGCGCTCAAGGATCTCACCGAGGTCGGCGTTCGCGTCTGGCTCGATCGCAACGGCGTCGACTCGCGCAGCGTGAAGTTCGTCGAAACCCCGATGGGCTTGATGACCGCCGCGCTCTCGCGCGGCACGTTCGATGCGGCGCTCGTCGGCGAACCCTACCTCTCCGACGGCGTCGGCAAAACGATGCGCGTGGTCGGCGACGCCTACGCTACGATCGCGCCGCAGTTCCTGATCGCGAACTGGTTTACCACGACCGGCTTTCTCAAGCAGAACCTGCCGCTGGTGAAGCGTTTCGTCGCGACGATCTACGACACGGCGCGCTGGGCCAACGCGCATGAAGCCGAGGCCGGCCAGATCCTCGGAAAATACTCGAAGATGGACCCGGCAACGCTGACCAGGATGACCCGCTGCATCTACGCAACGTCGCTCGAGCCGCGTTATTTAGATTCCGTGCTCTCGGTCATGTACAACTACGGCGCGCTCGACAAGCGCCTCACGAGTGGGGACCTGGTGGCCAACCTCGCGTGAACGAAAGGACGTCGCGTGCTTGAACTCTCCCGCCTTTCGCTGATCCTCGCCGGGTCCGCCGCCGCCGCACAATACGCGCTTCGGGGCCCTGCCGGTGCACAGACGGGGCCTGCCGGAGCACCGACGATAATGAAGCTGCGCGTAGCTGCGGTGCCGATCGACATCAGCGGCACGGTGTTCTATGCGCAGGCACTGGGATATTTCAAGAAACACAATCTCGACGTCGAGCTCGTCGTAATGGCCAACGGTCCCGCAACTGCAGCAGCCGTGATCGGCGGATCGCTCGATTTCGGAACCGCCGCCGTCGTCACGCTCGCCAACGCGCGCGAACGCGGAATTCCGTTCGTGCTGGTCGCACCGTCGGGCGCATACTCCTCGAAGCAACCCACAGGATCGCTGCTCGCGCTGCAAACTGCGCCCATTCACACCGCCAAAGATCTCGTCGGAAAAACCGTCGCCGTCACGAGTCTCAAAGGCGTCAGCGAGATGGCGATGTGGGCGTATCTCGACAAGAACGGCCTGGCGCAAGACGCCGTGAAATTTGTCGAAATGCCCTACGCCGACATGGGCGGCGCACTCGCCACCGGCCGCGTCGACGCCGTCGTCGCGGAAGAACCCACCCAATCAGCACTGCTCGCCAACGGCGCGCGCGTCGTCGCGAACGTCAATGACGCCATCGGCGACACGTGGCTGGGTGGGGGTTGGTTCTGCTTGCAAGACTACGTCAACACCCACACCGACGCCGTCCGTCGCTTTGCCGACGCCATCGCCGAAACCGCCGATTGGGCCAACAAAAACCACGATGCCTCAGCAAAAATCCTCGAAAGCTACTCGAAACAACCGATCAGCCCAAACCAAAAACGCGCCTACTACCCCGAACGCGTCGACCCCGCGCTGCTGCAACCGCTCATCGACTGCTCGGCAAAATACGGTTTGATCAAAGCATCCTTCCCAGCCAAAGAAGTCATCGCCGCCCAAGTCCTAACGCGCTAACGTCAGGACGGTGGTCAGCAGATGCGCTCATTGCACGCCGCACGCATCTTATTTCCGCATATTCAGCACGACGGGGCTGAACATCTCGTGCACGTCGAAGCCGTGGTCGATCGCCTTGAGACGAGCGAGCGCATCAACTTCCACCTGGACCGATGCCGGGTCGATCGATTCGCCGAAGTGCTCGCGCCGCGCGCGTTTGGCCACGGCCGGATCGAGCTTGGCGTAGTCGATCAGCCACGGCAACGTTTTATCTTCATGCGCATTGGCCCAGACGTTGGCCTCGAGCAGTCCCCGCACGAAGCGCTGCACCGCATCGGGATTGGCATTGATCCAAGCCGCGTTGCCGAAGTAGGCGGCCTGTAAGAACCGCGGCGCGATCGAATCGAAGATCTTGCCGAAGATGCGCACGGAGCCGCTGGCCAGCGCTTCCGAGAGGAACGGCTCCGCCAGCGACGCCGCTTGCACGCGCCCGGCAACGAGCGTTGCCGTCTGCGAGGTCGGCGGGATTTCGATGAGCTTGACCGTGCTCGAGGTGCCGCCGTTCTGATCGATCCACGCCAGCGTTGCAACGGAGAGAAGATCGCCGATGGCTGTAACGCCGATCGTCTTGCCGTTGAGGTCGGCAGCGGTCTTGAAGTTATCGTCGATGCGCACCACCAGTACTTGGGTCGGGTTGTCGCTCGTGTACATGCTGCTGGGAGCGACGATCTGAAATGGCAGCCCATTCAGATGCGCTTTGATCAGGGTGACGACGTTCGACGCCGCGAGCTGAATCGAGCCCCCGGCCACCCCGGCCGCGCTCGCCGCACCGTTGTTGACCACATGCTCGACGTCGACGCCGTTCTTCGTGAAATAGCCGTTCTTCTGCGCCGTGATCAGCCCGATCGCGCCGTCAATGGCCGACGCCCCGACGACGAGATGCGCCGGCGCCTGTCCAAGGGCCGTCTGTGAGGTCGCGGCCAGTGCCGCGCTCGTGGCGAGAAACGAGCGCCGTGAAACGTCATGCATGAACGTCACTCCTTGGGAATAGCGACTTGGTGCTCGAGCACGATTTCCTTTTAACCCCGAGACCCAATTCCATGATCCCGGGATTCTCACTCCGGGCATGAAAAACTTCAGCAGCCGCGATAGAAGAAGAGATGTCAAGTTCGCGACCCTCACTTGCCCACCACGTTTCACTGGTTACCGGTGCTTCGTCGGGCATCGGTGAGGGCGTTGCGCGCGCGCTCGGCGCCGAGGGCGCGACGGTCGTGGTTGCGGCCCGGCGGCGCGATCGCCTCGCAAAGCTCGTCGATGAGATCACGGCAACCGGCGGCACCGCGGATGCCGTCGAACTCGACGTCGCCGATGCCGCAAGCATCGTGAAGTGCATGCAGACGATCGCCGAGCGCTACGGTCGCCTCGATAGCGTGGTGAACTCGGCCGGCGTGATGCTCAGCGCGCGCACGGCGGAAGCAAAGCTCGCCGATTGGCGTCAGATGTTCGAGACGAACATCATCGGCCTCATGTCGGTAACGCACGCAGCCTTCGCCGTTATGGTCGAGCAAGGCAGCGGCCACGTCGTGAACATCTCTTCGGTCAGCGCGCGCCTCGCCAACCCCGGATCACCGGCCTATGCGGCAACGAAGGCCGCCGTGAACACGTTCTCGGAATCGTTGCGCAAGGAAGGCACCGGCTACAACATCCGCGTGACCGTCGTTAGCCCCGGTATCGTCGAGACCGAACTCTTCGAACACGCCGCCGACGCGGCCACCCGCGCCCGCTTTCAGAAGATGCTCGACGCGGTCACCCCGCTGACCCCGGCCGATGTCGGTGCCTCGGTGGTCTTCGCGCTCTCGCAACCCGCACACGTGAGCATCAACGAGATCGTGCTACGGCCAACCAAAGAAATCGAGTAGCCTCAATGCTCCGGGTCGACGGTGACGTGGATCGCGTCGGGAATGCCGATACCGGCGGTAGCGTGAATTGCTGTGTGGACGTCGCCTAGGCCATAAGAGTGCGAGCAAACCTCTTTTACGGCTAGGTGTGAAGCGGCGAGCGTGCGCAGCGCCATCTCGACCGCGCGGTAACTGTGTCCGCGCGGCGCCCGGATCGTCAGGTATTTACGCTTAATCTCACCAAGCGGAACCTGTTGTTCTAAGCCATTGAGATTGAGAAACGCCCCTTTGGCGGCGAGTGCCAGGGCATCGGCCGCCACGCTGCCCGTCCGGTCGCCGGTCGTGTCGACGACGACATCGACGCCGGCGCCGCCCGTTGCGTGCATTACCCGCTCGCGTAAGTCCTCGGTTTCGGAGTCGACCGCCACGTCGGCGCCGATGCGTAATGCGACATCCAACCGGGCGCGGTCGCGCGTGTGTCCCGAGACGATCACGGTGGCCGCGCCCGCGACCTTGGCGGCAAAGACGCATCCCAAGCCTTGTTGTCCCGGGCCAATGACGAGAACGTTGGAACCGGCTTGCGTGCCGCCGTCGTAGACGGCCCACTGAAAGCCGTTCCCGAACGGGATCGCGAGCGTCGCCAACTGCGCGCTCATGCCGGCCGGAACGTTGTGCACGACGGCGTTCGGTGCGAGGTAGAGCATCTGCGCGTAGCCGCCCCACAGATGCGGCGGCGTCGTGCACGTCGACGTGCCGTACCGCAACGGGTCGTGCTCGTGTTTGGTGAAGAAGTCCGACTCAACGCACAACCGGAAGTCGCCTTGCAGGCACCAGCGACAATGCCAGCATGGCAGATATTCGTGCACGGCGATGCGGTCGCCGATGGTGACGCCCCAACGGACCGCGGCGGCGGGTCCGATCGCTTCGACGGAGCCGACGATTTCATGCCCCATGATGGCGGGAATCCGTGTGCTGCGACGATACATCTCCGGATCGCTGCCGCCCACCCCGCACGATTCGACGCGTAGAAGCCCCGCATCCGGACCAAATACCGGCCGTTCGAACGACTGTAGTTCCGTGGTTTCGACGCCGACTTTGACTGCTGCGGTTACCGCGCCGCTCACGTCCCGGACACCAACGGAAGAGCCTCGCGCAACCGGGCAGCTGCTTCGTTGGGGCGTTCATCGGCGCCGACCAAATCGTGCGCCTGCTCGGCGATGGCTTGCAACCGCTCCAGGCGCGCGGCGCGCTCGCGTTCGCGCGTGTCCTTGCGCGCGCCGCGCAGGGCCGTATCCAATACCCGCCACAGATCGTCGAGTTCCGCCTCGCGGTACACAAAGTGCTCGCGCGTCGTCGAGCGCTCGAGCGCGTCGATCATCGCGGTGAGGGTCGCGGGCGAGAAGTCCTCGACCGGGCAGATATCGTCGGGGGCTGGGGTACTTGACACCCGATGATCTTATCGTACAGTATGCTGTACAGTCTATAGCTGCCGTCGAAGTTGATGGGAGAACGACAATGCTCACCCGAGAAGAAAACGAGCGTCTCACCCGGATCGGACCGGGGACGCCGATGGGCGAGGTCTTCCGCCGGTACTGGATCCCCGCGCTCCTGAGCGAAGAACTGCCGGATGCCGACGGGGCGCCGGTTCGCGTCCGCCTTCTCGGAGAAGACCTCATTGCGTTCCGGGACTCCGAAGGCAAGGTCGGCCTCCTCGCCGAGGCGTGTCCGCATCGCGGCACGTCGCTTGCGCTCGCGCTTAACGCCGATTGCGGACTGCGCTGTATCTTTCACGGCTACAAATTCGACGTCAACGGCACGTGCGTCGATACGCCGACCGAACCCGAAGGCTCGCGCTTCGCGCAGAAGATCCGCGCCGACGCCTATCCCGTGCGCGAAGCCGCCGGCATGATCTGGGCGTATCTCGGCCCGACCGACCTTCGTCCGAATTTTCCCGAATTCGAATGGTTCGGTTTACCGGCGTCCCACCAGCACGCCTACAAGGTCTTCGAGGAGTGTAATTACGCTCAGGCGGTCGAGGGAGCGATCGATTCCGCCCATGCCGGCGTCTTGCATCGTCGCTCCACGTGGGACGCTCCGCCGAGCCAAGCCTTTGAGGAAGATCTGAGCCCAAAGCTCGAGGTCGAGTATACCCAGTACGGCATGCGATACGGCGCGCTGCGCAACGTCGATGCAGGTCAGGCGAGCCAGGCTCGGATCACCGCCGTCGTGCTGCCGTGCTTTACGTTCATCCCACCGTTCATCACCGGCCCCAAAATAGAGCGGCGACTCGTCAATGCTTACGTTCCGCGCGACGACACCTCCACGTGGAATTTTCAAGTGTTGTTCAGCCGCGAAGCATCGTTCGACGATGCACACCGGCGCGTCGAAGGCGGTCTCCAACTCGACGCCGACTACAAAAAACTGCGCAACTTGGCCAATAACTACGAGCAAGACCGAAGCGCGATGAAAAGCAGCAACTTCTCGGGGATCACGGGAATTCTGGTTCAAGATCATGCCGTGAGCGAAACACAAGGATCGATTTGCGATCGCACGCGCGAGCATCTCGGCACGTCGGACATCGCGGTGATTGCGTGGCGGCGCTTGATGCTGAGAACGTCCAAGCAACTTGCGGAAACCGGCGAGCAGCCGCCCGGCGTGCACACCGAGATTCCGTTCGGCGACATCTGCAGCGCGACGATCGAGGTCCCGCCCGACACGACGTGGCGTGAGGTCGAACCCTTGGCCCCCGCCCTCGCTCGCTGACGGCCGCGCATTCAACGCCGCCGCGTGCACATCGTCGACAGCCATGCCCATGTGGCACTGAATTGGTACGAGCCGATCGAGACGCTGAACGATCAGATGCACCGCAACGGCGTCTCGCGCGCTGTGCTCACCCAGCCGCTTGGACAAACCGATAATGCGTACATTCAGTCATGCC
>PLTN01000219.1 GCA_003164495.1 Vulcanimicrobiota bacterium | reverse complement strand
TGACGTTGCCCCATCGAGTGCCACGGTTATAAGTGGAGAGCAGTAGGCAAATCGAACTCGTGGGCAGTTGAAAATGTACCAGGGGTCGGTGGGCACTTGAAAGTGTACCACCGCCGCTGATCGGGCCCGGGCATGCCAAGGCGTCGTCTCAAAAACGACGCCGTGAACGAGCTGAGCATGACCGAGCGAGAGACGATTCTGGGGCTGCTGCGCCTGGGCTGGAGCGAGCGGCGCATCGCCCGCGAGGGCGGCCACCATCGGGCGACGGTGCGCCGTATTCGGCGCGAAGCCGAGCTGCCGGCGGCAAAATGTACCACCCCGGGCGAAGTGCCCACCGATTCAAAAGCGGCCACGGCAAGCAACGTGGCCACCGGCTCGGCGGCGGCGCGCAGCAGCGCGGCGCCGTTCTGTGCGTTCATCGAGGGCGAACTCGCCAAGCGCCGCAACAGCGCGGCGATCTACCAAGACCTCGTCGAGCACCACGGCTTCGAGGGTTCCTACGATGCCGTCAAGCGGCTCGCTCGCAAGTTGCGCGGTGATACACCGAAAGTCAGTTGTCGGTTTGAAACGGAGCCCGGTCAAGAGGCGCAAGTCGATTACGGCGAAGGGGCGCTCACTCGAAATCCGAGCACGGGAAAGTACCGTCGACCGCGGTTGTTCGTGCTGACGCTTGGCAACAGCCGTCACGCATTTCGCAAGACGGTTTGGAAATCGTCGACGGAGATCTGGTGCAAGCTGCACGAGGAAGCCTTCGCGTATTTCGGCGGCGTGCCGCGCATGATTCGCCTCGACAATCTTAAAGAAGGCGTCATCAAGCCGGACATCTACGATCCGCAGCTCAACCGGCTCTATGCCGCGATGCTCGAACACAACGGCATCGTTGCGCTGCCCTGCCGGCCATACGCGCCCGATCTCAAAGGCAAGGTCGAGTCCGCGGTCGGCTATACGCAAAAGACGGCGTTGAAGGGTCGACGTTTCGAGAGCATCGACGAACAGAACACCTTCCTCACACACTGGAACGAGCGTTGGGCGGCGACGCGTATTCATGGCACTACCAAGCAACAAGTGCGTGCAATGTTCGAAGAAGAACGGCCGTTCTTGTTGCCGCTGCCGGCAACGCGCTTCGAGTACTACCGCATTTGCGAGCGCACCGTTCATTTCGATGGTTACATCGAAGTTGAGAGCGCGTACTACTCAGCACCGCCACGCCACGTCGGCCGCAAAGTCATCGTTCATGTCGGCCGGCTGTGGCTACGCATTCTCGATCCCAAGACGCACGAGTGTCTGCGCGAGTTCCCCATCGCGACACGACGAGGGCAGCGGCGCACGAACGACGCCGATCGCCCGAAGCAAACGCCGCCTCAAGTTCAGCATCTCGCCGCGCGAATTGCTGGAGCGGGTCCAGGCTGCGAAGCATTTGCGCGCCGGCTCGTTGAGGAACGCGGTGCGGTCGCACTACGCGCGCTATTCGGCATGCTCGATTTGCTGCGCCGCTACGAAGCGGCGGCGGTCGAGCAGGCGTTCTTGTTCGCGACGAATTCGGGCATTGCGAATCTGCATTTTGTCCGGACATATCTCGCCCATCATGCAACGCCGACCAAACTCAAAACCGAACATCACATCATTCCCGAGATTGAGACCTATACCACACACTTCAACACGTTTACCCAAGGAGCAACTTCATGACCAGCGACGAACTTGATCGATCGCTGCGGCAACTGCGGCTCGGCGGCATGGCCGATACCCTTTCGCTGCGATCGCAACAGGCTCGGGCCGAGAACCTCGGGCCAATCGACTTCATCAGCCTTCTTGTCCATGACGAACTGCAACGGCGCGGGGATCGTTTGATCGCTCGTCGCATAAAAGCCGCCGGTTTCCGCGATGATAAAACGCTTGACACCTTCGATTGGAAATTTAACGCAATTGACCGAGCACTCATCTTCGAGCTCGCCACTGGACGTTTTATCGAGCAACATGAAGACGTTTTGCTGCTCGGAAATGCCGGCGTTGGCAAAAGCCATATTGCCCAGGCGATCGGCATGGCCGCTATTCATTCCGGCTTCCGCGTTCTCTATCGCGAGGCACACGTGCTCTTCGAAGATATGCTTCTTGCAGGCGCAACGGGCGAACGCAGTGCTGCAATCGCAACGTACAGCGAGATTCCGCTACTCATCATCGATGATTTAGGGATGCGTAAATTGCCGGCCAGTGCTGCCGAAGATTTACTCGAGATCGTGATGCGGCGCTACGAACGCGCTGCCACCATCTTGACGTCGAATCGACCGATCGAAGACTGGCCCAAGCTCTTCGGCGACACGCCGGCGGTGGCCGCATTTCTCGACCGTCTCATGCACCACAGCCATCTGGCGGAAATCCGCGGCAAGAGTTATCGACTCCACCAACATAGCCTCACCGCACGCGGCCGGAAGGCAACGGCATCGGCCTAGCCAACGATTGCGACCATCCTACTACGCTCGGGCCGGTACATTTTGAAGTGCCCGCGGCTGGTACAGTTTGAACTGCCCGCCGAGGGCGTCGCAACCCAAACGCAACCCAA
>PLTN01000127.1:4719-31392 GCA_003164495.1 Vulcanimicrobiota bacterium | reverse complement strand
CTCGACATGCTGATGGTCTGCCATCACCTCGATCCGTCGATCCCCGAAGACGTGGCGTTCGCCGACTCGCGCATCCGCGGCGAGACGATCGCGGCCGAAGACGTGCTGCACGATCTCGGTGCGATCAGCATGATGTCCTCCGATTCGCAGGCGATGGGGCGCGTGCACGAAGTGATCATGCGCACCTGGCAAACCGCGCACAAGATGCGCGTGCAGCGCGGACCGCTGCCGGGCGAGCGTGAGGGCAGCGACAACCTGCGCGTGAAGCGCTACGTCGCGAAATATACGATCAACCCCGCGATCACGCACGGCATCAGCGCCTACGCGGGTTCCGTGGAGGTCGGGAAGATCGCCGATCTCGTGGTGTGGAAGCCGGCGTTCTTCGGCTTCCGGCCCGAACTCGTGATCAAGGGCGGCACGATCGCCTACGCGGCGATGGGCGATCCGTCGGCCTCGATTCCCACGCCGCAACCCGAACGCATGCTGCCGATGTGGGGCGCGTTCGGCGCGGCACCGGCGGCCGGTTCCTTCACCTTCGTTTCGAAGCGCGGTCTCGAGTGCGGAATGGTCGAGCGGGTCCGCTCACGCCGCACCTTCTTGCCGGTGATGAATTGCCGCACGATCGGCAAGCGGCAGATGGTGCACAACGACGCGTTGCCGCACATCGAGGTCGATCCGAAGACCTACGCGGTGCGTGCCGACGGCGAGCTGATGACGTGCGAGCCGGCAACGGTGCTGCCGCTCGCGCAGCGGTACGCGCTGTTCTGATGTTTCGCCGTATCGAGGCCGTGCTCGGCAACCTCGCGACCTTTCCCGTCGGCGCGCGCACCGTCGAACGGTTGCCGGTCGCGAGCAGTGCGATGACCCGCCGGCTCCTGCGCTTGCCGTCGAGCATCGGCGACCTCGGCCTGATGCTCGAAGGCGAACTGCGCATCCGTGACGGCGACGTGCTGGTCGCCGACGAGCGCCGCGTCATCGCGATCGAGGTCGTGCCCGAAGACGTCTTGATCGCGTATCCTGATTCGATCGGGCAGGCCGTCGAGATCGCGCACGCGTTCGGCAACCGTCACATTCCCGTGATTCGCGAGGGAGACACGATCGTGGTGAGTTACGCGGCCCCGCTCGAAGAGCTGCTCGAACGCAGCGGCGTGCGCTACGAACGCCGCGCGCAGGTGCTGGAACGGCCGTTCGTCTACGCGCACGCCCCGCACACGCACGCATGATCGATCCGCGCTTTCTTCAGTTGTGCGACAGCGCGTTTCCGAGCGGTGCGTTTTCGCAGTCGTTCGGGCTCGAGACGGCGATCGCCGAACGCGGCATCGCGAACGCGGCTGCCGTGCGGGCGTGGATCGTCGAATACCTCGAACGCGGCCTGGCGACGTGCGACGCGCGGGCGTTCGTGCTCGGCATGCGCGGCGTTGCGAACGTGAGCGTCCTCGACGAAGCCCTAGCCGCGTCGGTGTTTCCCGCCGACGTTCGCGCGGCGAATCGCCGTTTGGCGCGCGCGACGCTCGAGGCGTATCTGGCGATGGGCATCGTGGATGACGCGATCCGTGCGTACCGCGATGCGGTCCTCGCGGGCGCCGCGAGCGGGCAGCACGCGCTCGCGTGCATGCTCGGCTACCGCGCGATCGGAGCGCCCGTCGAGGACGCCGTGTGCGCCTATCTCAGCTCCGCTGCCGCCGCGTTGGCCGCCGTCGCTGCGCGCGCCGTGCCGCTCGGGCAGCGCGATGTCGGCGCGCTCCTGTGGTCGCTGCGCGCGCCGATCGCGGAGTTCACGCGCAGCGCGTGTGCCGCAACTTGGCTCGACGATCTGACCTCGAGCGCGCTCACCTGCGAGATCGATGCGATGCGGCACGCGTCGCTCGACGCCCGGTTGTTCGCTTCATGAACGCGGTACGTATTGGGGTCGGGGGGCCCGTCGGCGCGGGTAAGACCGCGCTCGTCGAACGGCTGGCGCGCGCGTTCTACCCGCGCGTCGATCTGGCCGTGGTGACCAACGACATCTATACCCGCGAGGACGCGCTGATCCTCACGCGCAGCGGCTGCCTACCGCCCGACCGCATCGTCGGCGTGGAAACCGGCGGCTGTCCGCATACCGCAATTCGTGAAGATGCCTCGATGAATCTCGAAGCGATCGCGGAGCTCGAAGCGCGCTTTCCGCAGTTGCGCCTGGTGATCGTCGAGAGCGGCGGCGACAACCTCGCCGCTACGTTCAGTCCCGACCTCGCCGACGTGACGATCTACGTGATCGACGTTGCCGGCGGTGACAAGATTCCGGCCAAGGGCGGCCCGGGCATCACCAACGCCGACTTGCTCGTGATCAACAAGATCGACTTGGCGCCGCACGTCGGCGCCGATCTCGAACGCATGCGGCGCGATGCCGGATCCGCGCGCGGAACGCGTCCCTATCTGTTCACCGATCTGCGCCACGGTACCGGACTCGAGCCGCTGATGGAGTTCGTCGCGCAGGCTGCGCTGCTCGACACCGCATCGTGAGGCCGGCCGGCAGCATCGCGCTGACCTGCGATGCCGACGGGGGCCGTACGCGGCTGCGGACGATCCGTTGCGAGGGGCTCTCGCGCTCGAGCCGCGCGTTTGCCGCACCGCACGGCGCGATCCGGCTGATGCTCTCGGCGCTCGGACCCGGCGTTCTGGCGGGCGACCATTTCAGCGTCGACGGCGCGCTGGGCGAGCAGGCCTCGCTCACGGCGTTCGGCCAGATGGCGACGCCGGTCTTCGCCGGCGCCGGCGCATCGCAAACGCGCGCCGCCTGGCACGTTGCCGACGGCGCGACGCTCCTCGTTGCGAGCGAACCGCTGCTGCTCGAACCGGACAGCGAGCACGCGGTCGGCGCGTCGTTCGCCGTCGAAGGCAGCGGCAGCGCGATCGTCGTCGACACGTTCGGTCTGCGCGGTTCGGCGCGGTTGGCGATGCGCACGGTCGCGTCGCTCGACGGGCGGCTCGTCTACCGTGACGCGTACGACATCGCGCGCGATCTCGCCGGCGCGTTCGGTACCGTGACGCTCATCGCCGCCGGCGCCGCCGTTCGCAACGCGTTCCTGGCGCGCGCGCTCGACGTTGCGGCAACCGCGAACGGGGTCCGGATCGGATGCGGGGAAACGGCCGGCGCGGCCGTCATCCGCCTGCACGGCGCACGCGTGTGGGATGTGCGCGCCGCGGCACTGCAGATCGCCGGAACTACAGCGTCGTAATATCCCGCGTGTCGCGTTCGAGCGCGGCGCACTCGCGATCCCATGCGCCGCTTTCGATATGACGCTTCGCGCGCACGGCCAGATGCTCGAACGCGCGGCCGACATAGGGCCCGAATGCAACGCGGCGCAGTTCGATCGCCGGGCGCATCTGGTCCCACATATCGCTGAAGGTGTCGGCGTATTCGGCCAGCACCAGGTTCTCCGCTACGCCGCCCTTCGAGATCAGCACGGAGATGTGTTCGAGGAAACGCAGCGTCTCCGCGATTTGCCGGAACTCTTCCGGGAACGCCGCGGGATCGGTAAGCTGCGTGCGATAGTCGGAGTCCGTTCTCACGCGCTCGGCCATCGTGCGGAGATTTTGACGTGCAAACGTCGTGCCCGGCGAGTCCATGAAATCGATCAAGCGCAGGTAGATGACCATCTCGTTCGCGTGGCGATTATGCCGCAGTTGCCGGAACGCCGCGACCGCCGTTCCGGCAACGATAATCGCCGTAATGATGGCCGCAATTGCGGCAGCCCAGCCCGAATCCAACATGGCTGCCTGCTTCGGGTAACACGAGGTCCATCCACCCCACCCCGTGGAACCCTTTCGCGTGCTGTTTCAACGCCGGTTCATTTCCGTTGGAATGTTTTTGGCCGTTGCGGCCATCGCCGGCTGCGCGGGCGGCAGCACCGCGGGACCGACGCCGTCGGTGACGGCCAGTCCGGGTTCATCGAATACCACGCTGATCGCGATCCCTGGTGCGGCGGGAACCGTGGCCTTGACCGCAGTTGCGGGAATCACGCCCGGGTTTGCGATCGGTTCCGGCGCCCCGGCGGGCCTGACGGCCAGCACGACGGCGAGCGTCACCGCGCCGTCCGGCGCGCCAACGTTATCGGTTGCGCGGAAAGCCCAGTCCGCGACGTCGCCGATCACGCCGTTCTTTTACGTCACGGCCTCGTTCTCGGCCAACGTTCCCTCGGGCGTGATCGCCTCGGAACTGCTGCAGATCGCGAGCTCGCTGCCGGCCAACGCGGACTACTTCTGCGCCGTCACCGACCTCACGGCCGGTTCGCAGCCCATCACCTATGGGCCGGCGGTACCCGCGAACGGCATCGTGACGATCTCGAACGGCACCGCGTCGAACGCGCCGGCGTTCACGGCCAACCACACCTACCTCTTCGAGTTCTACGAACTGCCGATCCCGACGGCGACACCGACGCCCACGCCGAGTCCAACCGCAACGGCGACCGGATCGGCCTCGCCGACGCCGACGCCGACCGCAACGGGCAGCTCGTCGCCGACCCCGAGCCCGGCCCCGACAGTGACGACCGCCGGAACGGCGACCGCACCGCCGGTGTTCACCTTCACCGGGCCGACCGCGACGAGCGCACCCGTCACGCCGCCGAACGCTCCCGCGGCGATCGTGCCGCCGGTCGGATCGGGCTACGGCAGCCACGCTGCGCACGTCTCGATTCAGCTGGGTGCGGCGAACTCCTCGACCGCGTACAGTATGTCGGCTGCGCTCGGCAGCGTCGGGGACATCAGCTCCAACAACTTCCCGTACTATACCGGCAGCGCCGCTACGCCGCTGTTCTACGTCCAGCTCACGCCGAGTGCGGCCGTCACGTTCCCGCAAACCCCGGCCATTACGGTGACCGTGAACAGTTTCGGCAGCAGTAACACGTGCAGTCTGTTCATCTACGCGAACACCGGCGGGTCGGCGTACCAGTGGGTCCAAGTTCCGGGGACGCTGGTCAACGTCAGCGGCACCGGCGTGACGATTCCGGCGGCGTCAGCACCGGGCGTCAATCTCAACTACTCGCCGACGCAGGCGCAGGTCGGCTTCATCGGCTGCTAGCCGGTTAACCCGGGCGGCGCTGAAGGCGTCGCCTCCCCGCATGCTCAAAATGTAATTATGTTCATCTGCGGGAGCCGGCGGCGTTGGCGGTAGCGCTCGGGACCGAGCCGTTCATCGACGTGGTGCGGCGCGTTGCGGCCCAGCGGGGCGATGCGCCCGCGGTCGACGAGCTCAGCTACAGCGAGCTGTGGCGCCAGACGGCGCGCGTCGCGGGCAAGCTGGCCGGTTATGGCGTCGTGCGCGGCGATCGCGTCGCCATCTACTCCGAGAACCGCCGCGGATTCGTGCTGGCGTACTTGGCGCTGCTGCGTTTGGGGGCGATCGCGGTGCCCACCAACGTGCTCTACCGCGCCGCGGACCTCGGGAATATCCTGAGCGATGCGAAGCCGCGCGTGGTCGTCGGCTCCGAACAAACGCGGCCCCACGTGCCGGCCGCTATGCCGTTCGTCGATGCGGCCGAAATCGAAGCCTGGGCCAAGGACGCCTCGCTGCCGTCGACGTTCGACGATGTCCCGGTTGCGCCCGACGACGTCGCGATCATGATCTACACGAGCGGTACGACCGGCCGCGCCAAAGGCGCGCTGATCACGCACGGCAATCTCTCCGCGATCGCGGCCCAAGTCGGGGAAGCGTGGCACTGGACGAGCGCCGATACGCTGCTGATCACGCTGCCGCTCTTCCACGTGCACGGGCTCTGCGCGGGCCTCAACGGCACGCTGGCGGCCGGCGCGCATGCGATCGTTCGCGAGCGGTTCGACGTCAACGACGTGGTGAAGCTCCTGCAGTCGGGCGACGTGACGCTGTTTTTCGGCGTGCCGACGATGTACGTGCGCTTCATCGAGAAGATCCCGCCGCAGAAGTTCCCGCACGTGCGCTTGTTCGTGTCGGGATCGGCTGCGCTGCCGGCCGACGTGCATCAAGCGTTCGAAGAGAAGTTCGGCGCTTCGATTCTCGAGCGCTATGGATCGACCGAATTCGGCTTCCCGCTCGGGAACCGGTACGAAGGCCCGCGTGTTGTCGGTAGCGTGGGCGTGCCGATGCCGGGCGTCGAGGTGACGATCGTTGCGCCGAAGACGACCGATCGCGTCGCTCCGGGCGAGGTCGGCGAGTTGCTCGTCTCGGGCCCCAACGTCTGTCACGGATATTGGGACCGGCCCGAAGCGATGGCCGATGCGTTCGTCGATTTCGACGGCCGGCGCTGGTTCCGCTCCGGCGATTCGATGCGCTTCGATCCCGAAGCGGGCGTCTACATCGTGATGGGACGGCTCAAGGAGCTGATCATCAGCGGCGGCTTCAACGTGTATCCGTTGGAAGTCGAGGCGGAGATGCGGCTCTATCCCGGCGTGCGCGATGCGGCGCTGGTGGGCATTCACGACGCAGCGCGCGGTGAAATTCCGGTGGCCTTCATCGAAGCCGATCCGGGCTTCGAAACCGACGCGTTCCTAGCGGTGATGCGCGAGCGCCTGGCAAGTTTCAAACTCCCGAAGTCCGTTCGGATCGTCGACGCGCTCCCGCGAAATGCGATGGGCAAAGTCGAGAAGCAACGTTTGAAAGCGAGTGCCGAGGAGAAGCCGTGAGTACCGATCAGCAGAGCGGTGTGAACGATTACGACGCGTCTCTACGCGAGTATCACGCGTCGCGTACGCGTTACATCCGCACGGTTACGACCGACACCGAAAAGAAGCTGATGGAGACGGTCGCCAAGCGCCGCGACCCGCTCAAGGAAGAGATCAACAACCTGCAATCCCTCGCGCGCGCGCGTTTCGAAGCGCGCCAGTCGACGCTGAAGGCGTACGCCGCGAAGGCGCCGGGACGCGTGAGTGCCGGCGGGCTGTTGCCGCCTTCACCGGGCGAACGGATGATCGGCGGAATCGACAAGCTCTACAAAGCGGCGGTCAAAGCGGCCGAAGAGTTCAACGAAATCAACGAGATCATCAAGAAGCGCAAAGAGAAGCTCGATTCGATCGACAACGAGGTGCGCACGGTTCTGGAACAGCATGGGCGCGATCTCATCGCCCAGCTCGAAACGCCGACCGGTCTGGAAGGCGCGTTCAAGCGCGATCCCCTGCTCGCGCGCGCCCACGCGCGCATGCTCGCTGCCGAAGCGCGGCGCGAATCGGTGCTCGAGTCATCGTTACCGGCAGAGGCGCCGCCAAGTGGCGGATGAGCCCGGTGCGTTCGGCGAACTGTTACCGGGCCAAGCCGGTTTCGAGGAAGCGCTGGCCCAAGGCCAGTACGATTTTGCCAAGACGCGTTTCGTCCGCACGCTCACCGGCGACGGTGTTGCGCGCGTCGTAGAACACGCCGCCGCGCGGCGGGTGAAACTGCGCGCGGAAATTGACAACCTGCGAGCGCTCGTGCGCTTGCGCCACGAGACCGCCGTCGAACACGCGCGCGCCTATGCCGAGATCCTGCCGCACCGCGTCGGCAAGACCTGGATTCAGCCGCCGGGTCAAATGGAAAAGGTCGGCGCCTTTCACGGCTCGGAGCGGTTCTACAAGCGCGCCGAAAAAGCGACCAAAGAATATGTTGAAGTGCGCGACATCCTGGTGAAGCGCCGCGAGCAGCTGATCAAGATGGAAGAAGATCTCCGTCACGCTCTCGACGACCGCGAAGCCGCGTTGATCCGGCAGATGGAATCGCCGCTTGGGCTGCAATCGGCGCTGCAGCGCGATCCGCTCCTCAACGTGGCCTATCAGAAGTTGAAAGCGCTGCGCGAAGAACTGCAGACACCGCCGGCGGACGGCATCGGCGATCTCTAGCGTGCAGCAGATATCGCAATCCGGCGGTAAACCGTCGGGTGCGTACATCCGCACCGCGCTCGGCGTTGCGGCCGCCGTGATCCTCACGTTCTTCGCGATGCAGATCTTCTACGATCAGAAGATCAAGCTGCCGTACAAGATCAGCGTGATCGTGGTGATTGCGGTCATCGGCATCTCCGGCATCGCCGCGTTGCTGACCCCGGAGCCCGAAGAGCCGGCCGTTACCGAGCGTCTCTACACGTCGGATGAAGTGGCGGCGCTGCTGGCTGCGGTTCAATCCGGACGGCTGGTCGCGGCCGCGCCGGCGACGTGCAAATTCTGCGGCGCTGCCGATCCCGACGCTACCGGCGTCGACGGATCGCGCTACCACGCGCACTGCTTCCAAACCGCCTACCAAAGCGGGAAAACCTGAATCGGTAATGCGTTACGTGAAAATTTTCGGGCGCAGGTCGATGTTGGCGTCGAGCAATCCGGTCTGACGCATCAGATTGGTCAGCCGCGGTAGCGTGGCGGGAATGACATCGGAGGCGGCCGGCACGGTTTTCATGCGGCGCACGAGGTCGAGGTTCGTCCCGCTGAATTCCGCGACGAGACTGAAATACGGTTCCTTCCCTTCGTTTGCATTGACCCAAGCCGCCCCGCGTTTGTAGGCGCGGAAAAAGGCCCGCACGTCGTTCGGACGCCGCTGCGCCATGTCGCCGGTCACGACAAAAAACGCTACCGGACCACCGGGAAAGACTTTGCTCATCGGCCAGTCGAGCAGCTCGAGATCCGGGTCGTCGAGCGCTACCGTCATGTAGGGATCGATGACGAGGGCGGCGGCGACCCGATTCTCTTTGATCGCCGCAGCCATCGAGGGAACTGCAACCTCGATGATCTGCACCTTGTCGGGGTCGCCGCCGGTCGCCGCCACCCAGGCCTTGATGAACATCCATTGCACGTCGCGCACAGCGTTGGCAGCGACGACCTTGCCTTCAAGGTCACGTCCGGTACGCAATGGGTCGCCCTTGCGTTTGATCAGGGCGGCGGGATCGGGCGGCGCGCTCGTCATGATCGTACCGAGCACGACCATGCGCAGGTCGATGCCGCGCGCGATCGCCTGCACGACGCTGGTGCCGTTGGAATACACGATGTCCAGGGAACCGCCGACGAGCGCCGGTATCGCGGCCGCGCCCCCGCGAACGATCTCCGAGGTTAACGCCAATCCCTCGGCCGCGAAAAAACCTTGCTTGATCGCCGCGTAATACGGTGCGTTTCCCGAGATCGGCACGATACCGCAGCGCATGGGTGCGAGCTCGGCGGAAAAAGCCGGCCGTAGCATCGCGCATCCGGCGGCTGCTCCGAGGGCTGCGATGCTCGTCCGGCGGGTCATCGTCATAACGGACTCCATTTTAGCTACCGAGATAGTCGGTTGCGACCTCGATTTGCGTCATCTCCGATGCAACGTACTCGCGCAGCGGAAAGTGGATGAAGGCGATCCACAGGGCCGGCTCCGCAGGGTCGCTGTTGAAGTGCTGGTGTTCGACGCCGTCTTTACGCAGCGGCAGGAGCACGAGATCGCCCTTTTCCCAGTCGACGCGCTCGCCATCGACGACCGAGTACCCCTTGCCGCTGATCACGTAGATGACTAGGCCGCCTTGGTGGCGGTGTTTGCCGGACTTCGTCCGCACTTCGTGCGTGAACACGGCCCAATGTCGCAACGGCGTATTCTGTTGCAGCGGCGGACTCATGTATGTGCGCAGCAAACCTTGCCGCGTTTGCGTTTGCGGGCATTCTTCGAGACGCAGCACGACTTGTCCGAGGCGTTGCCGCTCGGCAAACGCCCGATCACCTTGGACGACCAGCTCGTACGAATTTTGGGTAGGAGGTTCCCGTTCGCGTTCGCGGGTGCGCTCGTTTTCGGCCACCTTCGCACCTTCTACGTACGGAAGCGTAGTCCCATCGAAGGTGCCGGCGCAAGCGACACGAAGGGCGGGGCAGCGTTATGTTGACGAGCGAGCAGAACGAACGTCTGACGCGCGTGGGCCAGGGCACCCCGGGCGGTGCGTTGCTGCGCCGCTACTGGCAGGCCGCGTGTCCGGAAAAGGAACTCGCGCACGACGGCGATCGCAAGCGGCTACGCGTTCTCGGGGAAGATTTGCTCGTCTATCGCGAAGCGCCGGGAGCCTACCGCTGCATTCGCGAGCGCTATCCGCACGCCGCGGTCGCCATCGCGACGTACCCGGTCGAAGCGCTGGGCGGATTGCTGTTCGTCTACATGGGCCCGCAGCGCGATCATCCGCCGCTGTTGCCGCGCTGGGACGTGCTGGCTCGCGAAGACAAGCCCAAGCGCATCCGGGTCATGCCCGAACATCACTGTAACTGGTTGCAGATTCAAGAGAACACGGCCGACTCGGTGCACACCTACTACTTGCACGGTCACCGGGTCTATCAGATGAACGGCGGCAAGCCGGATCGCGCGGCCGATTACTTTTACCGCCCCATCAAAAACTACGACTGGAAAGTCTCAGCCTGGGGCGTCGAAAAATTTCTCGAGTACGGGGGTGAGCGGCCGGAAGTCGAAATCCGTCCGCCGCTGATCTTCCCCAACGTCTTGCGCATCCCCGAAGGGCCGATCGAAGCGCTGCACTTCCGCGTTCCGATCGACGACGAGCACACGCGCATCATCTGGGTCGGCCTATCCGAAGGCGTTCCCGGCGGCGAACTCACCTCACCGGATCGTGTCCCGTACGTCTACGAGTTCGATGCCCCCGGGACGACGATCGAAAACGTGGATCTCTCGACATTTTACGGGCAGGACCGGGTCGTGTGGGAAACGCAAGGCGCGATTGCCGACCGCTCGATCGAAACGCTCGGCGCGTCCGATCGCGGCATCGTTCTCTTTCGCCGTATGCTCGCCGAACAGATCGAGCGCGTCGAACGCGGCGAGGAACCGAACGTGGCCGTGGTGTCGGACCCGGCGCAGAACGTCTGCATCACCTTCGCCGCGCCGTCATCGTGGGCCGAGGCCGGAACGGTCTAAAAAGGTTCCCCGGCGCCGGCCGGCAACGGCGTGCGCCAAACGCGCAGGCCGAGCGCCAGCAGATCGTAGTAGCCGACGAGCGCGATCAGCTCCATCAGCACGCGCTCGCCCAGCGCCTTCACCGCGCCCGCGTAGGCGATGTCGTCGAGGTCGCGGTCGCGCACGAGCGTGCCGACGAGTTTGCGCACCAGCGTTTCGTTTGCGTCGAACGTCGGCGCGGGCCGCGCGTCGCGCAGCGCGGCGAGCTCGTCATCGGTGAGTCCGGCCTGCTTCCCGACGCGCTCGTGGGCGTACCACTCGAACGCCGCGCGACGTAACACGGAGAGCTCAAGGATCGCGAGCTCGCGGCTGCGCGCCGGAAGGCTCGAGCGGTAGCGGATCGCCGCACCGAGCTCTTGGAGCGCCGAACCAACTTCGGGACTGAGCAGCATCGCGTTGAACGGGCCGTTGAGACGTCCGTCCTCGTCGGTCAGCGGAAAGGGGCGCGACACTTGCGCGCGCGGGCCACCCGTGATCTCGTTGTAGAGCGCGCGGGCATCGGGGTCGAGTTCATCCGGCGTAAACCAGGGGAGCCGTCCGTGCTTGGCCACTACGACACCAGATCGTTGACGCAATCGCGCCAGTCGACGTCGGCCGGATGAAACACGCCTTGACCGACGATGCGACGGTACGGTTCGTGTCCCGAACAGCCGCGCGGTACGTTTCCGCGTTCGTGCTCGTGAATCGCCTCGAGGAAAATACGCCGGAAGCGTGCGACCGCGGCATCGCTCGAGCCGAGGTATTCGCCGCTGCGATCGGCGATCGGCCCCATTGTTTCGGCGATGATCATGTCCTCGGTCAACAGGTTGTTGATGCCGGTCATGTGGCCGTTCGCCATCTTCGCGCGGTCCTGTCCCATCAGCGGTTCGTCGATCACGCTCAGGTACTCGTCGTTCCACACCGTCCAGCGGGCTTCTTCATAGGAGATCGGACGAGCGGGATGCCAGTTGATGTACCACACGATCGTCGTGACGTCGTCGACCGGCGTTTGGTGCACGACGAAGCGCGGCATGTCGTCGTACTCGGGCGTCCCGGGCGACGTGGGACGCGGGATGAACTCCCAGCTCGGCATCACGAACTCGGTGATGCGCGTGTAGCGTTGGTCGTCGCTGAGGTGGCGCGTGGCCGCGGCGTGCATGCCCCAGGGCGTCGTTTCGACGTCGTAGTGCGGTGCGCGGTCGGCTAGCGTGAGACGCGTGAGGGAGCCGGTCGACGCCGATGCGTGCAAGTGCGAGATGTGTGCCGAATCGAGCTGGCCCTCGGCGAGCTGAACCCAGTTGCAGCGGCCCGGAACCTCGGCAATCTGGATGTGATCGAGCGGTAGCGCGGTGAACTCGAAGTCGGGGAACTGCGGCGGATCGCCGGGCCCGATGTAGGCCCAGATCAGTTTGCTGCTCTCGCGCACGGCGACGTGGCGCGTGCGCACTTTGTTCACGAACGCGACGCGGTCGGCGGGCTCCGACGGCGCATCGACGACGCGGCCGTCGAGATCGAGTTTCCAGCCGTGGAAGAGGCAGCGTAAGCCGCACTCCTCATTGCGTGCGAGTACGAGCGACGCGCGGCGATGCGGACACAGCTCTTCCAGCATGCCGATGCGACCGTCGGCGCTGCGGAACGCCACGAAATTTTCGCCGAGCAAACGAACCTTACGCGGGGCGCCGCCGGGTTCGAGCGCATCGGCTTTGAGCACCGGATACCAGTAGCGCCGGAGCAGTGAGCCGCCGAGCGTCTCCGGTCCGACGCGCGTGATAAGTTCGTTGTCTTCTTTGCTCAACATAAGAGAGTCTCCGGTGGCCGGCAGAATGGCGCAGGCCGTTTTCATGGAATGGTGGGGTATGAAAAGCCTTTCCTGCCGCTCGGTTGACCGCCGTGGCGCCCTGGCGCTGCTGGGGTCTGCCGCGACGATTCCGCTGCTGCGCACGCCGGCTGCGGCGCAGAACAGCGCGATGACGATTCGCGTCGCCTACATCCCGTTCGAAGCGAGCGCGCAACTGTTCTACGCGCAGGAACTGGGCTTGTGGACCAAGGCCGGGCTCAGCGTGCAGATCCAGCCCAATCCGTTCGGTGCGGCGATCGCCGCCGCGGTGGCATCGGATGCGGTCGACGTCGGTTACGCCACGGTGATGACGCTCGCATCGGCCCACGCGAAGAAGATCCCGTTCACGATCATCGCGCCGGCCAACGCGTTCGACGTCTCGCAACCTCCCGGCGGCATGCTGATGAGCGCGAACAAGGACGTGCGCAAGGGCGTGGATCTCAACGGCAAGCTGATCGGCACCCCCGGGCTCAACACCCTCGGCGAATACGGCGTGCGCGCGTGGGTCGATGCCGGCGGCGGCGACGCGACGACGCTGCGCTTCGTCGAACTTCCGTTTTCCGAGATGCCGGCGGCGCTCGCCGGCGGGCGCATCGACGCGGCCTTCGTGGCCGAGCCGTTCTTGACGCAAGCCAAGAAGACCGCGCACACGGTTGCGGTCGAGTTCGACGCCATCGCGAACTCGTTTCTCGTGGCCGGCTGGTTCACGACCAACGACTGGGCGAAGTCACACGCGCGCGCCGTCGCGCTCTTCGCGCAGGCGATGCGCGATGCGTCGGACTGGGCGCTCAAGAACCCCGACAAGTGCCCGGCCATCCTGGCGAAGTATCTCAAGGTCGACGTAGCGCAAGTCGCGTCGACGCCGCGCGCGTACTTCGCGCGGACGCTCGACCCGGCGCAGGTTCAGACGGGCATCGACCTCACGGCCAAGTACGCGAAGTTCGAATCGTTCCCGGCGCAAGAACTCATCTACGCGCCGGCTCGCCGACGTTTGCTTTGACCTGGGTCGCGAACAGTTCCATCGAACGCATCGCATCCTTGAGCGTCATGTTTCCGAACATGAAGTAGCAGATGAGATAGTTGATGCCGAGCGCTTCGATCTGCGCTTCGATCGCCGCGCGCACGGTTGCGGGCGAACCGGCGATCGTCGAGCCGTCGGCGATCGCCAGATCGTAATCGCCCTTTGAGGGCGGATCGACGTAGCCGGGGCGGCTCTTCATGTCGGTGCGGCGCAACGCTTCGCGGCGCAAGAACATCTGGTTGTTATAGATGTGCTCGTGCGCGGGCTTCGCGATGCGGTGCGCTTCCTCGTCGGTGTCGGCGACGACGACCTGACGGCTGATGCCGATCGCGCCGCCGCCCGGAAATTCCGCGTGCGGCGTTTCGACGCCGGTTCCGCGCCCGGCGAGTGCGGCGCGGTACGCCGCAATGTTTTCCTTGGCGCGTTCGGTGCCGCCGTTGGAGGCGAAGTGCAGTCCGCGCTCGCCCGCCCACTGCGAACCGACCACGTTCGAGGAGCCGTACCACATCGCCGGGTGCGGCTGCTGCAGCGGGCGCAGAATCATCGGCACGTCATCGTAGTTGTAGAATTCGCCGTGATAGGTGAGGCGGTCGTGGGTGAGGCCTTCGATGAGGCAGTTGTAGGCATCGATGAAGATCTCGCGCGATTTCTCGGCATCGACTTTGTGAAAGTTCAGCTCGTAGGGTGAGACGCCGCGGCCGACGCCGACCTCCATGCGGCCGTGGCTCAGGTGATCGAGGATCGAGATCTCTTCGATCAGGCGCAAGGGCGAATAGAGCGGGAGCAGATAGACCATCGGTCCCATGCGGATGCGTTTGGTCGCGCGCGCCACGGCACCCAGAAACACGCCGGGAGCCGGAATCGTGTTGAGCGGCGTGGCGTGATGTTCGGCCACATGATAAGCGTAGAACCCGGCAGCGTCGGCGGCTGCTACGAGCTGCAGACGTTCATCGTACTGCTGGGCCAACGGCCGGTCGCCGGCGAGATCGATGTGGTCGAAGAGTCCGAACTGCAAGGTATCCTCCGGGAAATGCGAACCATCGCGAAAACTGTTTGCGGAGGTTCCTATGCGCGTTCGGATTCTGCCTTTTCTGGTCGCCCTGGCTTTGCTTGCCCCAACGGCTGCCGAGGCACCGGCTTCGGCCCAAGGTGCGCCTTTCGAGATCAACACGATCCTCGCGCTCACCGGCCCCGCGGCATTCATCGGCAACGCCGAGCTGAAGTCGTTGCAGATTCTGGAAGCGCTGACCAACAAAGCCGGCGGCATCAAAGGCCGCCCGATCAAGTTCGTGGTGGCCGACGACCAATCGAATCCGGCGACCTCGGTTCAGGTCGCAAACGGGCTGATTTCCAAAAAAGTACCGGTGATCTTAGGTCCGACGTTCACTGCCACGTGTCTCGCCGACGGCCCGCTGCTCGCCAAGACGGGCCCCGTCGACTATTGCTTCTCACCGTCGATTTCGCCGGCCGCCGGAAGCTTTCAGTATTCGTCGACCGTCTCGACGCGCGACGACGCGCGCGCGCTCGCGCACTTTTACCGCGATAACGGCTGGACGAAGGTCGCGTTGATGACGACCACCGACGCCAGCGGCCAGCAATTCGAGCAGTACTTCGATGAAGCGCTCGCGCTACCGGAGAATGCCTCGCTGAAGCTCGTCGCGCGCGAACACTGGGCCGGAACGGATCTGAACATCACCGCGCAAGCCGAGCGCATCAAGGCAGCGGGCGCACAGGCCATGATCGGCTGGTCGGCCGGTACCGCAACCGGAACACTGCTGCACGGTCTGCACGACACGGGTGTCGACATCCCGGTCGCCTGCGGAAACGGCAACATGATCCCCGAGCAGCTCGCCGGCTACGCCACGTTCTTGCCGAAGAGCCTGCTCTTCCCCGGCCGCCGCTCGCTCGTGCTCGATCCGGCCGCGCCGAAAGCGATGCACGCGGCGGAAGTCACGTACTTCGATGCGTTCAAAGCCGCCGGCGTACGCCCGAATCTCGCGACCACGCTGGATTGGGATCCGGCGCTGCTGGTGATCGATGCGTTCAAGAAACTCGGCACCGACGCTACGGCCGCGCAAATCAACGACTACATTCAGCACACCAAGGGTTGGGTCGGGATCAACGGGACCTACGATTACACCGATGGTAGCCAGCGCGGCATCGGCATCGACGGCGTGGTCATCGACCGCTGGGATGCAGCCAAAGACGACTTCGTCGTGATCAGCAAGCCCGGCGGCGGCCTGAAGTAAGCTTGGCCGTGGAGAAGTACGCCTGACAATGAAAACGATAACGCTCGCTCAAGCCCAAACCATCGTCAGCGCCGCGCTGGCCCACGCGCGCGCGCAGAAATTCAAGCCGCTCGGCGTCGCCGTGCTCGACGTGCGCGGCGTGCTCACCGCGTACGCCGCCGAAGACGGCGCGACTCTGGGCCGCGCCCACGTCGCGATGGGCAAAGCCGGCGGTGCGATCGGCATGGGCCTCGGCTCACGCACGCTCGCGAAACGCGGCCGCGAAGCACCGCAATTCGTCAACGCCGTCGGCGCGCTGTTTCCGCTCGGCCTCGTGCCGGTGCCGGGCGGCGTGCTGATCAAAGACGGCGATGATGTGTGCGGTGCCGTCGGCATCTCCGGCGACAACTCCGACAACGACGAAGCCGCCGCCGTCGCCGGCATCACCGCCGCCGGCCTAACCGCCGATCCCGGCACCGACTAACCTCGCGCCGGTGGGCATCGGGCGCGGCGCTACGTCCAGTTTTGAAGGGCGCAGCTCATGCGCCCGGTGTCGTCCCGAGCGATGCGCCGTTCTCCCCATTGTCATCCCGAGGGAGCGCCATTCTCCCATTGTCATCCCGAGCGGAGCGCCGTAGGGCGCGCAGTCGAGGGACGCGAGATAATCTTCAGTGCGAGCCAGGGCAATTCCACAATGGCGGGCATTTTTCAGCAAACGTTCTTTTCTTCGCATGCGTCCAGCTCTTGAGTTTCTTCTCGAATGCGATCGCTTCCTGAGGCGTCTGGAACTCGCCGACATATACCAGACGAAAGGGGCGACGAGAGTGCGTGTAGCTGCCGTTGTTGTCACCGTAGCAATGATCGTAAAAGCGGCGATCGACATCATTCGTCACGCCGACATAAAATGTGCCGTCGAAACAGCGCAGCATGTAGACGTAATACGTTCGCACGCATTAGGTCTGCTGCGGTACGCGCCGGAGACAAGCCCGAGATTGCACCGTCGTGGAGTTGCCCTGGCTAGCGCTCGAGATTATCTCGCGTCCCTCGACTGCGCGCCCTACGGCGCTCCGCTCGGGATGACAATGGGGAGAATGGCGCTCCGCTCGGGATGACAATGGGGAGAATGGCGCTCCGCTCGGGATGACACGGGGGCGGGTTTGCTGATGGGACCGTGCAAGACAAAATGTACATCGGTCCGAAACACGACGGCAAGATGCGCCATGCGAGAATCGCGGGATGAGAATAGGGCTCTCTTTCCTGCGCACGCTTGCGGGTGTGACGTCGGCGGTCGTTCCGTTCGCGATCGGCGTCCATCTGTTCGCCGAAGGTCTCGCACTCGGTGCGGGCGCGTTCGCTGCCGACTTCTGGCTGCGCCACGCCTATTTGCTCGCGCCGCTCGCCTTGTCGCTATGGTCATTTAGCCGCACGGTCGGTCTCGGTGCCGGGCGCACGGAGATGATTCGGCGCTGCGCTTTCGTACGAGCCCGTCTGCGAACCGCCGGCGCGGTCTCGACCATCGTCGCGTTCACCGTCGCCAACCTGCTGTTCTTCGGCATCACGCAGCTGCTCGAAGGCGTGCCGATCGCGACGACCTCGATCGGCACCGGCCTCACGGCCGCCGTCCTCGGCGCGCTGGTCTCCGCGCTGGCCGTCTTTTTCTGGGGCCGCTCGCTCGTCGCAACCGCGCTGGCCGCGGCCGTGCGGCGTCCGCGTCTGCCCGCTCGCATCGCGCCCGCGATCCGGCGCATCATCGCTGTGCCGCGCGCCGCCGCGGCCATGTTCTCGCTGTTCGTTCCGAACCGTCCCCCGCCGGTTTCGTCCCCGGCCTGATCTCAACCACTACTTTCACGAAGGGGACGTTCCCGTGGGTTTCACTCGACGTGCAGCGCGCATCGCGCCGGCACTTTGCCTTGTCTTTAGTCTTTGTCTTTCGGCCGTCGGTACTGCGCTCGCGCAATCGACGGCATCTCTCTCCGGTCAAGTCACCGTCAACGGTCAGCCCGTCAAGGGCGCTAACGTCACGGCGGTCGGCAGCAACGTATCGTTGCATATCTTAACGGATGCGCAGGGTCGTTTCACGTTCACGGCCGTGCCGATCGGCACGTATAATGTCGACGCGAACGCGCCCGACGGCACCGCATCGTTGCGCGTCGACGTTCCGTCGGCGGGCGCGACGATCACCATCGGCCTCTCCGGCCTCAAGGAGATCGGCCGCACGTCGGTCATCTCGCATCCGCCCCTGGGCGGTTCGGGGACCGATCTCAACCTGAGCAGCGACGTGCTGACGCACTCTCCGGCCAACGGCAGCTTACCGGCCCTGCTCTTGCAGCTCCCCGGTGCGGCGCGCGGCGCGAACGGGGTCGTGCACATCAACGGCGATCACGGCGACGTGAACTACATCGTCGACGGGGTGCCGATCCCGCAAGAGCTCAACCGCAATATCGGTTCCGAGTTCGACCCCAACGACCTCGCGTTCATCGAAGCGATCGAAGGCGCGTACCCGGCGCAGTACGGCGAACGCTTCGCTTCGGTGATCAACGCGAACACGCGCAACGGCGCCGGCCCGCCGGGTTTCACCGCACAACTCGACGCCGGCTCGTTCACGAGCCTCGACTCCGATCTTTCGTATCACACGCCGATCGGCCTCGGCTCGCTGATCCTCGCCACGCGCAACGAGCAGAGCACGCGCGGGCTCGACCCGCCGAACCCCAATTCACCGCACAACGACTTCAGCAACGCCAACCAGTTCTTGCGCTACACGCAGCCGGTCGGGGGCGACTTCCTCAACCTCACGCTCAGTCACGCGTACCAGACGTATCAGATTCCCAACGACATCGACGGCGGCGAACCGGCGTCAACCGACGACAACGAAACACAGAACGACTTCTTCGGAACCTTGCAGTATCGCCACCCGATCGGCGATCGTGGTTCGCTGACGCTCGGGCCGACCTACAAACGCTCGGAGATCCGCGATTTCGGCGATCCCGGCAACGACTTCATCTACGGTGAAGCGCAAAATCCCGGCGCGCCGACGGACTGCGCGCTGGCCTTGAGCTCCAGTGGTCCCGTCGTCGGCGGCGTCGTCACGAACCCGGTTCCGAATCCGGCCGTCGCGTACTCCAACGCAACGTGCGGCTTCTCGCTCTACGGCAATCGCACCGCGATCGACGTCGGCGGCGTGCTCGATTACGACAATTCGAGCCCGCATCACGACGTGCGCTTCGGCGGCGTATATGACGCGACGACCGTCGCGAAAGACTACGCGATCACGTTGCAGCCCGGCAACTTCTTGGCTCCGATCTTCACCCCGGCCACGCCCGATGCACCGTACACCGTGGTCGACAATGCCCCGAACGTCGGTCATCTTGCGGCGCTGTATCTGCAAGACTCATGGAAGATGGGCGACTACCAGCTCGATTACGGGCTGCGTCAGGATACGTTCCTCGTATCGTCGACGCAGTTCGCGGTCGGCTATGGCCAAACGAGCCCGCGCATCAAGCTCACGCGCAACCTCGGACCGCGCGACAGCGTGTACGTGTTCTACGGCCGGTACTTCACGCCGTTCTCGCTCGAGAACGTCTCGCCGCTCGCGGCGTACACGTTGAATCTGCCGCTGCAGACCTCGGTCGCGCAGTTCGACCTCAAACCGGAACGCGATTCCGCCTACGAGATCGGCGGGCACTTCGGCATCGGTAAGGGCGATCTCGGGTTACGCGTGATGCAGAAGGACGCGACGGATCTGATCGACGACACGCAAGTCGGCAACACGGCTTTGCATCAGGACATCAACTACGCGCAGGGACGCATCGCCACCCAATCGGCGTACTACCAGCTCGGATTCGGTCAAGGCAGCCGTTTCTATGCGTCCGCGACACATACGTACTCGGTGAACAAGGGCTGCGAGACGCAACTGCTGGCGCCGTGCTTCGGTCAGCCCGGCGACTGGACGCCCGCCGATCACGATCAGCGCGTCGACATCTCTTCGGGGATCATCGCGAACGAACGGTCCGGCGGCTGGTTCTCGTTCGACGGCGAGTACGGCAGCGGTCTATCGACCTCGCTCGACCCGACCGGCGGCATCACGTGCGCCGGCCCGGGCTATACGGCGAACGTGGGCGGTCCGTGTAAGTTCACGCCGCATCTCACGTTCGACGCGGAGAAGGGCGTGCCGCTGGCGCCCGGGATCGTGCTCACGTTCCGGATTGCGAACCTGCTCAACGATCAGTATCTGGTGACGTACTTGAACGCGCAGGGCAACCATTATGCCCCGCCCCGCACGTTCCAAGTGGGCCTCCGCATCAGCGGAAAGTAGACTAGAGCGGGGCGCCGCCGGGATGGCTCACCGCGTAGACGTGCTTCTTCGCGGGGTCCCATTTGACGATGATCAGCGAGGTGATGTGTTCGCCTCGCTGATCATCGGCGCGGTAATCCATGATGCCGTTGATGCCGGGCAAGCCGTGGGCCGATTCGATGTACGCCAGCAGCGACTTCGCGTCGGTCTTCGTGCCGAGCTTGCGCAGGCCGTCGATTACGATGAGCGTCGGATCCCACGGGAAACCATTACCGACGTCGGGATCGATGTTCTTCGCGTTGAACGCCTTGTAGTACGCGACTTCGGCGTCGCGCACGGGGCCTTTGCCCGCGACCTCGCGCGCGTAGAAGCGCGGCGCGGTCGAGTAGAACTCATTCGGCATGAAGCTCGAATACTGTGCGAGCCCTTCGTTAAGCACGTTGCCGAGGTTGGTCATGAACGGGACGTTGGACAGCCCGGCGTCGCGCAAGCCGCGCAGCAGCGTGCCGGTTGCGGTTCCGACCGTCATGCCGAAAATCGCGTCGGGATTGGCCGCTTTGACGTTGGCCAACTGGGCGCCGACGCCGACGTCGGTCGCGTTGTAATGCTCGGTCACGACGAAGCTCATGCCGCTGAAGCGCGGATCCCGTATGGCCAGATTGAACTGTCCGCCGATGTCCTGACCGGTGGCATCGTTGGTCGTGACCTCGGCGAGGCGCTTCCAGCCCTTCGCCTTGGCGAAGATGAGCGTCTCGATGGCTTGATCGTAACTCGACGCTCCGCCCGAGAAAACATAACTGCCCGGCGCCGGATGGATCGTCGGCGCGAAGCAGTAGTCCACCGGTCCGTTTTTCATCAGCGGCGCGATCGCCAAGCACGAGGCCAGGAACGTCGGCCCGAGCATCACCGGCGGGTGTTTGGCGATGATGCCGTTCGCGAGCTGCACCGCAACGGCCGGTTGGGTCTGATCGTCCAGTAGATTGAAGTGCACCGGCTGCCCGTTGATGCCGCCCTCTTTGTTGATCAGCGTCTCCAGCGTCTTCAGCGATTCGCCTTCGGCGGTGCCGAGAAACGCGAACGCTCCGGTCAGCGAGAGGATCACGTCGATCTGGTAGGGGTCGGCGGCCCGAACGGGGCCGGGCGAGAGCGGTCCCGCGACCAGCACGGCAACGGCCAGGGCACCAAAGATGCGATACAGGCGGTGTTTCACGTGAGCCGCTTTCGGTGGCTTCGCGCGCGGCCCCCGCGTGGAATTAACGGACTTCGGGCGTGTGGATGTGTTCGGGCCGCGGACCGATGCCGATGATGTAGCCGGGCAGACGCCGCAGCAGCGGGAACGCTGCGAACAAACGCAACGCGAGCGGCGGCTTCATCTTGGCGTTGCCGGCGAGGATCTTGCCCAAGAAGCCGTTTTGTACCGCGACCTGGATGGCTTGGATGACGGCCATCGGGAAGACGCGCCGCCGCTGCACCGCGCGCAAGTCGGACGTCGTGGGCACGCCATGTCTGAACGCCGGATTAAAGAATGTTGGCCGCCGCCACCGCGTCTTGCACGGCGCGATCGCCAACCCACGGAACGAGCGCGGCGATCGCGGTACGGAACGCGTCGATGCCGGCGCGCGCGAGCAGGAAGCCGAGCATCATGCCGGCCGGACCGCCGCCGGCGATGACGCAGCGGGTCGAGGTCACGAGGTGCAGATGCGGTCCACGGGTTCAAGCACCATGCTCTTGAGTGAGGCCACGAGTGGCCCGTCGCTCTCGGTTGCTTCGCGCACCGCCGCCCAGTCCGGGTCGGCCAGAAACGCTTTCCAGGCCGCCTTCATCGCGGCTTCATCGTCAAACCGACAAACGTAGTACAGCGCCTCGGGCTCCTCGCGCACCGTCCAGAACGAAGTCACCGCGATCTTGTGCCGGTCGAACAGGGGCTTGGTCTCGTTCTGAAAGCGTGCGACGAGGGCGTCACGCTTGCCGGGTGTTGCGACGTAGTAGCGCAGTTCTTCGATCATGTGCGTCCTCCGATGGCAGCGGCGTCGAGCGCCGGCGCGTTTGGCTTCCGTTCGCGGGGAACCGGTGCCCCTAGCTTTCATGGGGAAAGGCGGGACCACGCACCGAAGGCAGAGCCTTGTGAAAACGTTGTTTTTGAGCCCCCCGTCGTTCGACGGCTTCGACGGTGGAGCGGGCGCGCGCTATCAGGCAAAGCGCGAAGTCACCTCGTTCTGGTACCCGACCTGGCTAGCGCAGCCTGCGGCCCTCGTTCCGGGGAGCACCCTGGTCGACGCGGCCCCGCACGGGCTCTCGACCGAGGACGTGCTGAAGATCGCGGTCGGACACGATCTGGTCATCATGCACACCAGCACCCCGTCGCTGCCCAACGACGTCGAGTGCGCGCGCCGCATCAAGGCGCAGAATCCGAACGTGAAGTGCGGTTTCATCGGCGCGCACGTTGCCGTGCTGCCGGAACAAACGCTCCAGATGAACCCGGTCATCGATTTCGTCTGCCGCAACAACTTCGACTACACGTGTCTGGAGCTCTCGGAAGGCCGCCCGTGGGAAGAGATCCTGGGGCTGTCCTATCGCGACGCGAACGGCGAGCTGCACGCGAATCCGGAGCGCCCCGACATCGCCGATTGGGATGCGATGCCGAGCGTGCTGCCGACGTACGACAAGTTCCTCGACATCCGCAAGTATTACAACGGCTACTTGCTGCACCCGTACGTCTCGTGGTACACAGGGCGCGGTTGCGTGGCAAAGTGCACGTTCTGCCTCTGGCCGCACACGATCGGCGGTCACAAGTTCTTCCACAAGTCGGCCGAAGCGGTCGGCCGCGATCTCGATGAGGCGAAGAGCATCTTCGGCGACCGCGTGGCCGAGTACATGTTCGACGACGACACGCTGACCGGTGAAAAAGAATACGCGATCGCGCTCAGCAAGCACATGAAACGTCTGAAGCTGAGTTGGGCCTGCAACGCGCGCGCGCACGTCGACTACGACACGCTCAAGACGTTGCGCGACAACGGCTTGCGCGTGCTGCTCGTCGGCTTCGAATCGGGCAACCAAGAGATTCTGCACCGCATTCGCAAGGGCCTGAACCTCGCGATGGCGCGCGAGTTCATGAAGAACTGTCACAAGCTCGGCATCAAGGTGCACGGCACGTTCATCATCGGCTTGCCGGTCGAAACGCCGGAGACCGTGCGCGAAACGATCGAGTTCGCGAAAGAGCTCGATCCGCATACGATCCAGGTGTCGATCGCCTCGCCCTATCCGGGCACGGTGCTCTACGATCAGGCGCTGGCCAACGGCTGGTTCGCGCGTCAGGACCTCGTTTCGGGCTCGAACGGCATTCAAACGTCGACCTTGAGCTACGACACGCTCTCGACGGCGGAGATCGAGGATTCGGTCGAGCGCATGTATCGCGAGTTCTACTTCCGTCCCAAGAAGATCGCGAAGATCGTCGGCGAGATGGTGACCAGCCGTCAGATGATGGTCCGCCGTCTGCGCGAAGGTGGCGAGTTCTTCGAATATCTGCGCCGGCGTCACACCTCGACGGCCAACCGCCGCGGCGAGGCCGTGACCGCTTGAGAAAGCCTCGCATCGGATCGCTCGAACACCGCGATCTGTTCTGCCGCACGTTCATCGAAACGCATCGGGTGTTCGAGCCCGAAAACTTGCCGTGGCCGCGCCTCGAAGCGCGCTACGTCGAGTTGCTGCGCGCGTTTCCGTTTTGGAGCTTCGCCCGCAGCATGGAGCAAGAAGCGGACCGCATGATCGCGACGTTTGCAAAAACGCTCACCGATCCGGTGATCCGCGAAGCGGTCGAGCTGCAGGGCTATGAGGAAGGCCGCCACGGCCGCCTGCTCAACCACATGCTCGAGCGCTACGAGATCGACGTGCCCGACGTGCCGCTGACCAACTTGCCGGTGACGCGCGAAGACTTCGTCGTGTTCGGCTTCAGCGAGTGTCTGGATTCGGTCGTCGGATTCGGCGGTTTCGCGCTGGCCCGCGAAAAGCAAATCTTCCCCAAAGGGTTGCTCGACATCTTCGAACACATCTTGTTCGAAGAGGCGCGGCACATCGTGTTCTTCATCAACTGGTGGCGCTACGAAGAAGAGCTGGCCGGGCGCACCAATCCGGTCGCGCGCCTGCTGGCCACGCTTCAGTATCACGTGCGCGCGGGGATGCACCAAGCCCAAGGTGCCCAGGGCGCGGCCGTCGTTCCGGCGCCCATCGACTTGACGGGCGGCGGCTCGCAAGCGATCCTCGAAGGCGTTTCGCCGAAGATGTTCCTCGAAGTGGCGCTGGCCGAAGAGCGGGCGATGATGTCGCGCATCGACCCGCGCCTGCTGCGGCCCCGGCTCGTGCCGGTGCTGGCAACCGTCGCGCTGCTCGGGTTGCGCCTGTTGCCGCCGCGCGCGGAAACCCCCAAGCGTTCCTTAGCGGTTGCTTCGTAGTAGAATGGCGACCGTCGCAGAGAAAAAGATCCTGTTGTGCCAACCGCGCGGCTTCTGCGCCGGCGTGGAACGCGCGGTGCAGATCATCGACGAGCTGGTGCGCCGCTCGGGCGAAACGGTGTACGTGCGCAAGGAAGTCGTTCACAACCGCGTCGTCGTGGATGAGTTCCGCCGGCGCGGGGTGATCTTCGTCGACGATGTCGAGGATGCGCCCGAATCGTCGCTGCTCGTGTTCAGCGCGCACGGCATCGCGCCGGAAGTGCGCGCGCGCGCCGAGAAGCGCGACCAGCGCACGATCGACGCGGTGTGCCCGCTCGTGGTGAAAGTGCATCGCGAGGTCTCGCGTTTCGTCGGTGAAGGCTATCACGTGCTGCTGATCGGTCACGCCGGCCACGAAGAGGTCGACGGCACGATGGGTCATGCCGGCGGCCACGTGACGCTCATCCAGAACGAAGCGGAAGCCGAAAGCTATCAAAACACGAGCGGCAAAGCGCTGGCGCTCGTCTCGCAGACGACGCTCGCCGTCAGCGAAGTGCAGCGCGTAATCGACGTGCTGCAGCGCCGTTTTCCCGGCATTCATTTGCCGGCCAAGAGCGACATCTGCTATGCGACCGAGAACCGCCAAGTTGCGGTGCGGGCGATGGCGCCGTCGTGCGACGCGATCCTCGTCATCGGCTCGAACAATAGCTCCAATTCGCGCAGCCTGCGCGACGCGGCCGGCGAGGGCGGACGCCCGGCGTACCTGATCGACGATCCCGCGATGATCCAGCCGGTATGGCTCGCCGGCGTTACGACGCTCGGCGTCACGGCCGGCGCGTCGACGCCCGAAACCCTCGTTGCCGACGTGATAGAACGCGTGCGGCAGTTGGATCCGGCCTTCGTTACGGTCGAACCGGTCGGTACCGGCGAACCCGCCATGACGTTCCGCCCACCCCGCGAACTCGCCGAGCTGTTACCGCCGGCGTAATCCGCAGCGCCGTAGATCGTAGCGGCATCGATTGTGGCGGAAGATACACCTCGGCCCTACGGCCATCGGCTGCGTGCGCCAACGTAAGAGTTGCAGTCGTTGTGTCTTTCTGAGCGGAGCGCCGAAGGGCGCGTAGTCGAAGAACGCGCCGCACCGTTGCCTACGTACCAGGGCAACGCCCATAACAGCGAGTACGCTTACCACGTGGTGGCAATCTAGCACGTTCGTGGAGTTGCCCTGGCAATCGCGGAAGATACGGGCTCGTTCCTCGACTACGCGCCCTTCGGCGCTCCGCTCGGAATGACACAGGATCGTGTCACAAAGAATTTTACGTTCCGTTCGGATCCCGAGCTTCACGTTCGCGTGCGCAGCCGATGGCCGTAGGGCCGAGGTGTGTCTCAATCAACGCAGTTTATCCCTAACCCACTGCGGTGGCGAGTTTTAGCACGGTGTTCCAGTTGCGGGCCGTGCAAGGGACGCCGAGCTTGCGTTCGATCAGTGCGTTGGTCAGCTTCGAGTTGCCCTGGCCGTCCGGGTAGATGATATACGCGTGCCGGCCGGAGACCGTTACGGTTTCGCGGCCGACGATCGCCGCGCGCAGGGTTGCGACATCCTTCGCGGCCGGCGCGGTCTTGAAGGCCATCATGACGAAGCGGCCGGGATCGTCGCGCGCGGCGTCAGGATACGGGTTGTTCGCGACGATCGCGCTCCATTCACGCGCCGTGCGGGCGAAGATCGCGGTCTGCACGCCCAGGGCGCCGGCGACCGCCGTCTCCAACTGCCGTTCGAGCACCGCGCCGCCGCTGCCGCTATAGCCGAAGACGACGTTGCCGCTCTGCAAGAGCGACTTCACCCCGGTGAAACCGAGCTCCGTCAGTAGCGTGCATAACGCCGGCATCGCAAGGGCTTTCGTTCCGCCCACGTTGACGGCGCGCAGCAGCGCGACCACGCGCGTCATGCCAGGCGACCTGCCGCGGCCAGCGTTTCTTCGAGCATGTTGCGTTGGAACGTCACCATGTCCGC
>PLTN01000127.1:0-4654 GCA_003164495.1 Vulcanimicrobiota bacterium | reverse complement strand
GCGCGCGCGGCGGCGAGTGACGTGCCGAGATCGTCGCGATCGGCGGGCGGAACGATGCGGTAGAGCATCGAGAGACGCCGTCCGCGGAACGGATCGTAGGCGATCGCGCACAGCCACGGTTCGGCCACCGGCAGCACCGCCTCGGTGAGGCCGTTGCGCATCGGGCGCATGCGCCCATCGCGGCTGAAGTCGCCTTCCGGCGTCACGTAAAACGTCGCGCCCTCGCGCACGCGTTCGACCACGGTCGCGATGTCGGCGGTCATGGTGGCGCGAAAATTTTCCAGCGCTTCGCGCCGGTAAGGCTGTTTGAGGTTCGCGAGCTTCACCGTCGCTTGCGCGCGCGCGAAGTACGCCGGCGTCCACAGATCGGCGAGTCGCCGCCCGCTCAGATCGAGGTTCGCCAACACGTCATCCGGCAGGATCGTCTCGAGCGGCAGATCGCCGTGCGCGGTACGGATTTCCTCGGCGAGGCTGATCAGCGCGCGCGAGTGCAGGTGGTTCTCGATCGGCAAGAGCCCGAAACGCAACCACAGCCCGGTCGGATTGATACGGCGCGTCAACGGCGCCGTCCACGGCATACGCGCCGCGAAGAAGCCCGTTTCGAACGTGCGTCGCGAGTTGACGGCGATCAGCGGGACGTGCGGGTGCTTCAAGTACGTCCGCGAGTACACGATCTCGCCCTCGTCGACGTGCTGGTGATTGGTCACCAGCACCGTCGGCCCGCGCGGCGCGGGCAGCGCGCCCCACTGGCGAATCCGCATCTTCGCGGGCAGATACAACTGACGCACGCCGCAAGCGGCGAAGACCATCAGCGGGTTGGTCTTCACGCGGTCTTTCCGTTGGCGTTGCGCACCGCGAGCACGGTGAGCGAACCCAACAAGAAGCACGCGCTGGCGGTCGCGAACAGCCAGCGATATCCGTCGCTCGGCGTCGTGCCGTGTGCGATGATCACCGCGCCGAGCGCGGGTGCGATGACCATCGGCGAGTTGGAGAGCGTTCCCCAGATGCCGAGGTCGCGCGCAACGTCGCCGAGTTCGGGCACCGCGTCGAGCGCGAGCGCCCAGCCCACGGAAAACACGCCGCCGTAGCCGAGGCCGAACAGTGCGGCGAAGATGAAGATCACGCGCGGGTCGGGCAAGAGCGCAAAGCCGAGCGCCGCCAGCGTCATCGGCAGGCCCGAGAGACACACGACGAGCCGGCGATCGAGTTTGTCGGAGAGGACGCCGGCGGCCACGCTCGAGACGACCGCGCCGACCATGGCCGATGCGGCGACCAGGCCCGTGTTGAACGATGCGTTGCCGATGCCGAGTACGTCGTGGAAAAAGAACAGCACGTAGGTGTTGAGCAGCGTCATGCCGAGCACGATCCACGCGCGCCCGATCAGCGTGACGAAGAGATCCCAGCGGTCGCGCACGCTCGCGCCGGAGCGCACCGCTTCGACGTACGGCGGCGACGGCGGGACGAAGAACAGCGTCACCGCGCTCAGCGCAACGCCGGCCGCATCGACCAGCAGCGCTTGCCGCGCGGGCAGCAGCGCGGCGAGCGCGAGGCCGACGATCGTACCGACGAGCGTCATCGCGCCGCGAAAGCCGGCCGCCGTGCCCCAGAAGCGCCGCGGCACGATCTCGGGTAAGAGCACCTGGTACACGGTCGATCCGCTCATCAGTGCGACGGTGGCGACGACGACCGCGCCGGTGAGGCCGACGATTGTCGATACCTGCGCCATTACGAGCAGCGCGATCGTATCGACGGCCAGGATCACCGCGGTCTGGATGCGCCGGTCGCCGCCCAGACGTCGCGAGCGGTCGGAGAACGCGCCGGCCAGCGGTGGGACGAGCGCCGTCGCAATCGCTGCGATCGTGGAGAGCGCGGCCAGGACGTTGGTGTGGTTCGCCGGCGCGAGCACGAGCAGCAGGGCCGGTACCAGGATCGTCATCAGCGCAGCGTCTTGAAAGTGGACTCCCACCCACAAGGCATTGATCGCGAGGTGATCGCGGTTGCGAAAACGCTCCGTACTCGTACTCTCCATCGACCAGTACCGCTTCGCCCATAGGCCGAGCGGGCCCGCCTTCGGCGATGGGGAACCGTGCGACGTGGGATTCGGCAGAACATTCCGGCGCGCGCTTGCACTGACGGCCGAGATCGCGGCGATCGCGTCGCTCGGCTATACGGCCGCCGCCATCGCCGCCTCCGCGCACTTCGGCCGCCGCGAACGTGAGGAGGCGCCGGCGCAACCGCCCGTGACGCTGCTGGTGCCGCTGCACGGCGACGAACCGCTGCTCGAAGAGAACCTGCGCGCG
Organism: Vulcanimicrobiota bacterium; assembly: GCA_003164495.1. Classification (GTDB taxonomy): domain Bacteria; phylum Vulcanimicrobiota; class Vulcanimicrobiia; order Vulcanimicrobiales; family Vulcanimicrobiaceae; genus Lustribacter; species Lustribacter caenicola. The sequence continues at coordinate 2,354 of PLTN01000127.1, read as the reverse complement.
TTTGCCGAGCAAGACTATCCGGATCTGCAGATCGTCCTCGGCGTCGCGCATGCGGATGATCCGGCGCTGCCGGTTGCGCGCCGGGTCGCCGCGTCGCTGCCCCATCACCGGATCGATATCGACATCGGTGAGGTCGCCGGCGCGCGCAATCCCAAACTCGCCAACGTGCTCTCGATGATGCGCCTCGTGCGCAACACCACGCTGATCCTGGCCGACAGCGATACGCGCGTCGACGCCGACTACGTGCGTGCCGTTACGGCGCCGTTGCAGACGCCGGAGATCGGTGCGGTGACGTGTCTCTTCGCCGGCGTACCCGACGACACGTTCGCATCGCAGCTCGGCGCGATGTTCATGAACGAGCAGTTCATCCCTTCAGCGCTGGTCGACCGGCTGTTCGGGCCGCTGCGCCACTGCTTCGGTCCGACCAACGCGTTTCGCGCGGCGGTGCTGCAATCGATCGGCGGGTTCGATGCGCTCGCGCCGCACCTCGCCGACGACTTCATGCTCGGCCACTTCATCGCCGAGCGCGGTCTGCGCGTGGTGATCTCGAAGTACGTGATCCGCACGATGGTCTCCGACTCGACGCTGCCCGTGTTGTGGGATCACGAACTGCGCTGGCACCGCACGATCCGCGGATTGCAGCCGCTCGGCTATGCCGGCATGTTCCTCACCTTTCCGGTACCGCTCGCGCTGCTGGCGTTCGCGCTTGCGCGGCGCCGCGTTCCGGCCGGCATGCTGCTTGCAACCGCCGTCCTCGGCCGCATCGCACTGCAGCGCGTCGCCGCGCGCGCGCTCGGTGTGCCGCCCGCGCCGCTGTGGATGATCCCCGTGCGCGACGCATTCGGCCTCGCGGTGTGGGCGCGCGGGCTCACCGGACACGACGTGCGCTGGCGCGGCGCGCCGCTGCAAATGGCCGCCGGCGATCTGCTCGAAGAGCGGTTGCCCACCGGCGCCGAGGAAGCTGGAAGGGCCGTCTAGAGCGCGAAAGCCGGTCGCGATGAACAGACAAGCTGCACTCGCCCTCGGAAGCGCTTTCCTCGCCGCCCCGGCCGCGCTTTCGGCGCAGACGACCATCCAGATGACGCTGGGCGCCGTACCGGAGGAGTCGGTCACACCCGCCCTGTGGGCAGCGCAAAGCGGGATGTTCCGCAAGGCCGGGCTGGACGTCGACGTGCAGTCGGCAAGCAGCGGCACGGCGATCGCGGCCGGTGTCGCGGGCGGATCCTATGCGATCGGCAAGTCGTCCCTGGTCGCGATCATCACGGCGCACGCCAAAGGGCTGCCGTTCGTGTTCGTTGCCGGCGGTAGCCTGTACGATACGAAGTATCCGTACTCGGTGCTCACGGTGAAGGCCGACTCACCGCTCAAGACGGCCAAGGATCTCAACGGCAAAACGCTGGCTGTTCCCGCGCTCAGCGATCTCACCACCTACGCCACCAAAGCGTGGGTCGATTCGCACGGCGGGGACTCCACCTCGTTGAAGCTGCTCGAGTTTCCGTTCTCGCAGATCCCCGATGCGTTGGCTGCGGGCCGCGTCGACGCCGGCTTCGTCGCGGATCCCGTCCTCCAGGAAGCACTGGATGCCAAGAAAGTGCGCATCTTCGCGCACGCTTTCGATGCCGTGGCGACGCAGTTCATGGTCACCGGCTGGTTCGTGACGCCAGAGTACGCCTCGAAGAACCTTGCGGAATTGCAGAAATTCAAGAACGTAATGAACGACTCCGCAAAGTACATCGTCGGTCACCCGGCAGACACGGTCAACGTGCTGGCGAAGTTCAGCAACGTCGATCCGGCCGTGATCGCCCGCACGCACCGCATCGGGTACGCGCCGCTCGAACCGAAGTACATTCAACCCGTGATCGACATCTGCGCGAAATACAAGGCCATCCCGGCGGCGTTCGACGCCAAGGATATTATAGCGGCAGGGTTACGCTAACCGGGTCGAGCCGTTTGGGATAGCGGCGCACGCTTCGGTAGGTTGCGATCGCGCGGGCAACGTCATTGTCCGCGACATCGAAGATGAGATGTTCGGCGATCGCCGCTGCGTAGGCATAGCCGCGGATCGCGCGTTCGAGATCGGCGTCGCGCAGCCACTCGCGGTGGCGGCTGCGGTCGCGCCGCGCCATTGCGTCGGCAAACGCGCGCAGCCGTTCGGCGCCGATTCCGGCGGTTGGGAGCTGGCTCCTGAGCGGTAGCATGCCCATGTCCTGTATATACCCGCTTTTGGGGCGCTGGACGCGCCCGAAGATAGGTCCCTCTAGTAACGCGAAGAAGGGTCGTTTAGTCGCTTGGGACTGAGGATTTCTCATGTTTGCGAAGCTCAATCACGTCGCGTTGATCTCCGACAACTACGG
>PLTN01000147.1 GCA_003164495.1 Vulcanimicrobiota bacterium | reverse complement strand
GCTCCCGCTCCGGTTCCCGCTCCCGCCCCGGCTGCCGCCGCTCCGGCACCGGCCGTGGCGGCGTCGGGACCGCTCACGACCGCGAAGCTGCGGTCGTTGTGGCAGAACGTTCGCGCGCGGGCGGAGAGCGAGAAGCCCCCGATGGCGGCGACGCTCAGCCGGGCGACGATCGAGGCCGTCACCGACGACCTGATCACGCTGCGCATGCCCGATCCGACCGGCGGCGAAGCGCTCAAGCGCAGCCTCGATACGCTCAAGAAAGCCGTCGAGGGCGTGATCGGCCGGCCGATCGACGTGCGCGTCGTGGTCGGCGGCGCCGCGCCGCTTGCAGCGAGCGATCCGGCGCCGGACGGCGAATTCCCCGAGGAGCATCCTGACGACGTCGCGCGGTACGCGTTCGACCGGCTTCTCTGATGCGCACCCGCTCACAAAGGACGACGACGTGAATCAGGCCCAGATGATGCAGCAGCTCAAGAAGATGCAGCAAGAGATGGCGCGCGTGCAAGATGAGCTCGCGAACGCGACAGTCGAAGGTACGGCCGCGGGCGGCGTCGTGACGTGTGCGGTCAACGGCGAATTTCGCGTGACCAAGCTGACGATCAAGCCCGAAGCGGTCGACCCCGAAGACATCGAGACGCTCGAAGATCTGGTTGTCGTTGCGCTCAACGATGCGATCGTCAAAGCTAAGGCGCTTAGCGAACAGAAGATGGGGAAGCTGACCGGCGGTATGAAGATTCCTGGGCTCATGTGAGGCGGTGCGATGTGAAACGCCGCATTGCCGCGCGGGGGACGTCGTGATTTTCCCGTCGTGGGAAAATCACGACTCGGCTGAGGCGCTGCTCTCGGCATCCTGCCTTCGCATCGCCTCAGACGCCCCCGCGCGGCAACGCGGCGTTTCACATCGCGGCTAGATGGCGAACGGGGTTGCTGGGCCGGTTGCGGCGCTGATTAACGAGTTTTCTAAGCTGCCGACCATTGGGCCGAAGACGGCGGCTCGTTTAGTTTTTCATTTGCTCAATAAGCCGCGGGCGGATGCGGAGTCGTTGGCTGATGCGATCATTGCGCTCAAGGATCGGGTGCGGTTGTGTTCTTCGTGTTTTTCTATTACCGAAGAGGATCCGTGTTCGATTTGCAGCGATCCGCGCCGTGATGCGCGCATGTTGTGCGTCGTGGCTGAGGCGAAGGACATCTTTGCGCTCGAGCGCACGTCGGCGTATAACGGGCGCTATCACGTGCTGGGCGGTTTGATTTCTCCGATGGACGGGATTGGGCCGGCGCAGTTGCGTGTCAAGGAACTCATCGAGCGCATCGGTTCCAACGGGTTTGAAGAATTGATCGTTGCCACCAATCCGAATGCGGAAGGGGAAGCCACGGCGCTCTATCTCTCGCGGCTCGTCGGTCCGTTGGGCGTGCTCGTCACGCGGCTCGCGTACGGTCTGCCGATCGGCGGCGACCTCGACTACGCCGACGAAGTCACGCTCGCCAAAGCCATCGAAGGCCGCCGCATCCTCGCCTAATATGACAATGATTATGCAGCGGTGATGGTATCGCCGCGGGTAAGGCTTCCTGGGACGACGACGCGGGCGTAGACGCCCATGATGTTTTCGCGTTGGGTGACGATCGTGCGTTGCAGCGCCGGATCGGGCTCACCCGTCGTGACGTCGTAACTCGGCGTTACGCAGCGCGTGATGCGCGAGACGATGTCGAACACCACGGCACCGATGTGGACGCGGGCGCCGACGAGGTCGCCCTCGGATGCTGTGAAACCGGGCGACGCGGCGGCGACGATGTTGGGCCGGAAGCGCAGCGGATCGACCGCGCGACCGGCCAGCGCTTCCAACTCGCGGATCCAGGCGTCGAACACGATCGACACGGGCTCGAGATCGAAGTAGTGCGGAGCGGCTTCGGCAACTTCGAGCGTCACGCCGGCACCGCGGGCGATTTCGTGTGCGTCATCGATGGCGGCGACCATGTGCAGGCGGCGATTCTCTTTGCCGCGGTAGGTCTTGCCGGTGCGCGCGTGTTCGGGGCTGCTGACGAAGAGCGCGGCGGCCCGGTCGCCGGCGAACCCGTCCGGGCGCACGTCGGCGACGGTCAGCGCCTCGACGCGTAACGACTTGACGGGATACCGGTAGAGGGCCGTCACAGTACCCAGCATGGACGACTCTTCGCCGGCCGGCGCGGGCCTTCCGCGGCCGATGTCGATCGGCGAGATTCTGGACCGCGCGATAACGACGTACGTACGCCGGTGTCTGCCGTTGTTCGTGATCCTCGCGATCACCGTCGTTCCGGTGACGTTGCTGCAGCTTACGGTGGCACCCGGGTTCACCCATATGAGCGATCTGTTCGCGCAGATGAATCGCTTGCCGGTCGGCGACACGGTGGACCGTAACCGGCTGATGAGCGAGGCGTTCGGCAGCATCAACGGGGCATCGGTGTTCGCGCTGTTCATCTTGTGGCCCGTCATTCTGTTCCCGCTCACGCGCAACGCGATCTATACCTACGCCGACGGCCTGCTCGAAAACGCACCGGTTTCGATCGGTGCCGCCTATGGCGCGTCGGTCGGCCGCTGGGTCGCGCAAATCGTCGTGGTGGTGGGCTATTTCTCAATGGCGTGCGTGATCGGATTCGCGGCGATCGTAATCTTCGGCCTGATCGGCGCGCTGGTGTTCGCCGCGGCCGGCCGGGGCACGGGGGGGGCGGTCGCGCTGCTGGTCGTTCTCGTTCCGTCCGTCCTTGCGCTCTGGCTCGGTTTTGCGCTCTTGAACGTGGCGTTCGAGCTCTCGAGCGTGAGCGTCGCGCTGGAAGAGAACAATCCGATCCGTGCGATGGGCAACGGCTGGCGGCGCGCCTTCGATCGCGCGTTGCGCCGCCGCACGATCGGGATCGCGCTCGCGTTCTCCGCAGTCGAGATCGTCGGTTCGCTAGCGCTGCTCGCGGTGAGCGCGTTGCTGCAATCGCTGACGCACCTCGCGCTGCTCCAAGCCGTCGTATCGGCGATCGGGCAGATCGTGATTTCGGGCGTGCTCGGCGTGTTCATGGTCGTCTACGCGCGCGACGTGCGCTTGCGCCGCGAGGGTTACGATTTGCTGCGCGCGGCGAGCGAGCCGGCACCCGCCACGTGAACGCCGGCTGGCCGGCCGGCGATCCGCGCGATCTCGCGAGCGCGATCGTGCACGAACCGCGCTTTCGCGGCGACACGGCGCAGGCGGCTCCCGGCCCGACGCTGCTCGAGCGGTTGTTCGCCTGGATCGGCGACCGGCTGCACGATGTCTTGCGCGGGATCGATCACGTGCTCGGGCCGGCCAACGCGCTCGGCGGCGTGCTCGCCGTCGTCCTGGTGCTGGCGGCGCTGGCCGGCGGGATCGTGTTCTTCGTCCGCATCGCGCGCCTGCGCGGTCGCGAACACCTTCCGGTCGTGCGTGCGGCAACGTCGCTCGAGACGGCGCTCACCAGCGCGCAACTGCTGGAACTCGCGCGCCGTTACGCGCGCGACGAACGCTGGCACGACGCCGCGTCGGCCCTCGTGCGCGCGGCGCTGCTCGCGCTCGATGAGACGGGCCGGCTGCGTTTCGACGCGGCGCGCACCGCCGGTGAAGCGCGCCTACTGCTCGGCGATCCATCGTTCGATGCGTTCGAGCGCGAAGCGACGGCGGCGCTCTTCGCTGCCGGTGCGGCGACGGCGGAGCGCATCGCGCGGCTGCGCGCGGCATACGCGCAAACCTTCGGCGTGGCGGCGTGATCGGATGGCTGCGCCGGAACCAGGGCGACGCGCTCCGCGCCGCGCTGGCCGTCGCGGGCTTGACGCTCGTAGCGCTGCTGACGAAACCCCCGCCGGCACCCGCGCTCGATACGTATTCGGCGAACGACGTGCGCAGCGGCGGCTACGCCGCGTGGGAAGAGTTGTTGGGGCGCGAGGGCGTCGCGGTCGAACGCTTCGAGCGCCGTCCGATCGAACTCGACGGCACGATCGACACACTGATCGACGCCTACGGTGCGGCGCCGCTGCCGGACGGCGTCCGGCTCGATGCCGACACGCGCGCGCTCGCCGATTGGGTTCGCAAGGGCGGACGCCTCGTGCTGCTCGGGCGCAACGCCGCGACCGACGCGCAGGAAACGACGTTGCTGAAGCGGCCCGCGGAGTACCGCGCAAGGCTCGCCGGTGCCCCGTTGCGCGCGCGCGCGTTCGGCGGTGCCGTCGAACGGGTGACGACGTTTTCGCCCGAACGCTTCGTTCGCGGAAATGCCGCTTCGCGCACGCGCACGCTGTTGGCCGATCGCGGCGGGGCGCTCGTCGTGCGCGTGCCGCTGGGCCGCGGCGCGATCGTCTACGTGAGCGATCCGCGGCTGTTCGCCAACGCGGCGCTCGCGCGCGACGACAACGCGCGGCTCGCGTATCTGCTCGCGCGCCCTCGGCTGCCCGGCCGCATCGTGGCCTTCGACGAAGCGCTGCACGGCGCGTTGCTCGAGCGCGGCTGGCTCGGCGCGTTGAGCGTGCCGGTTCGCGTCGCGCTCGCGGGCTCGGTGCTCGCGATCCTGATCGCGCTGGCCGGCGGTGCGTTGCGGCTGGGACCGCCGGTGACGCTGCGCGCGACGCGCGAACCTGCATCGGATGAATTCATCGCGGCCGTTGCCGCGCTCTACCGCCGTGCGCATGCGCGCCGCGCGGCGATCGCGCTGCTCGCGAACGACGCCGGCGGGCCGAGCGAGACCGCAGTGCAATTGCGCCTGCTGCGCGAACGCCAATCGCCGAGCGACGCGGACCTCATTCGAAGCGCCGCGCTGGCGCACGCGCTGCGAAGGGAGCACGGATGAACGCGGGGGCTACGGAAGTTGCGCAGCGCTTAAGGACGGGCCTCGCGAAGGTGATCGCCGGCAACGAAGCGCCGACGTTCGCCGTGCTCGTCGCGCTGCTTGCGGGCGGCCATCTGCTGCTGGAAGGCGTTCCCGGCACGGCGAAGACGCTGATCGTCCGCACCCTTGCGCGGCTGTTGAACGCGGGGTTCCGGCGCATTCAGTTCACGCCCGACCTGATGCCGTCGGATATCGCCGGCACGACCGTCTTCGACCCGGCGAGCGGTACGTTCTCATTCCGGCGCGGACCGGTGTTCACCAACCTCGTGCTGGCCGACGAGATCAACCGCACGCCCGCCAAGACGCAATCGGCGCTGCTCGAAGCGATGGAAGAACGCCAAGTGACGATCGACGGCGAGACCCATCCGATCCCCGCCCCGTTCTTCGTGTGCGCGACGCAGAACCCGATCGAATTCGAGGGCACCTATCCGCTGCCCGAAGCGCAGCTCGACCGGTTCATCGTTCGCGCGCGCACCGGCTATCCGAGCGAAGAGCAGGAACGCGCGCTGCTCGCCCGCACGGTCGCGGGCTTCGATGCGCACGATTTGGATACGGCCGGCATCGAGCCGGTCTGCGACGCACACGAGATCATCGCGGCCCAGCGTGAAGTGCGGGCCATTCACGTCGAGCCGAACGTGCAGGCGTACGTTTTGGCGCTGGCCGTCGCAACGCGCACGGCGCGCGATGTCTCGCTCGGCGCGAGCCCGCGCGGCGCCTTGGCGTTGCTTGCGACCGCGCAGGCGGCTGCGGCGATCGACGGCCGCACGTTCGTCACGCCCGATGACGTCAAAGCGGTTGCCCCGCTCGCGCTCGCGCACCGGATCATCGTGCGTCCCGAAGCCGAACTCGAAGGCGTCAACGCCGACGCGATCGTGGCCCGCATTCTGGCCGGCGTTCCCGCCCCGACGTGACGCGCTGCCGCCCGGGCGCGTGGTTCGGACCGCGCGCGCTCGTGCCGGCCATCGTGCTGTCGGTCGCGGCCGGTTTGCTCGCGCGCACGTATCCATGGTTACCGGTCGTCGCCGTTCTGCTGGCGGCGTTCGTTCTCGCCTGCGTGCTGGATGCGCGCGCGAGCAGCGGCATGCTGCGCTGGCGGCGGATCGCGCCCGAACGGTATGCGCTGGCGCGCGGCGACGCGTTTCGCTACGAGCTGGAAAATCGCGCGATGCTGCCGTTGCGCGTCGGGATCGTGGAGGCGCCGGTTGCGAAGCTCGCCGTTGCGCTCGATGCGAGCGAGGTGCTGGTCCCACCGCGCAGCCGCGGCTTCGCCGAAGTGGGCTTCGTTCCGCGCGAACGCGGCCGTACGATGCTCGGCGACTCGTACGCCTGGTATGAATCGTCGTTCGGCTTGGTCCGTCATCGCGTACGGCTCGCCGGAGCGCAGCCGATCCGCGTGCTGCCCGATTTGAGCGCGCTCGAAGGTTCCGACGATCTGGCGCTGCGCGCGCGTTTGATCGACGCCGGTTTGCGGCGTTTACGCCGGCGCGGCGCCGGAACGGAATTCGAGAGCCTGCGCGAGTACGGCGCCGGCGATGCGTTTCGCGACATCGACTGGAAAGCGACCGCGCGCCGCGGCCGCGTGATGGTCGCGCAGTACGAGGTCGAACGCAGCCAGCAAGTGATCGTGGCGATCGACGCGGGACGTTTGATGGCGGCGCGATTGGGTGACCGGCGCAAGCTGGACTACGCGGTGTCGGCGGCACTCGGCGTTGCAGCGCTCGCGCGGCGCGCGGCCGATCGCGTCGGCGTGCACGCCTTCGCCGGGCGCACGCTGGCGGCGGTAGCACCGGCGAGCGGCAACGCGCAAGCGGCGGCGATCGTCGAAGCGCTGGCCGACATCGAACCGCAACCGGAAGAATCCGACTACGAGCGCGCGGCGCTGGCGCTGCGGCAGGCCTACCGCAAGCGCAGCTTGGTCGTGGTGTTCACCGATCTCTTCGATCCGGTCGCTTCGGCCACGGTGCTCGCCGCGTTGGCGCTGCTCGTGCGCACGCATCTGGTGCTCGTCGCCTTGATGAACGATGCGGCGATCGGCGACGCGCTGGCCGCCGAGCCGCGCGATGCGAACGCCGCGTATCGTGCCGCCGTTGCCACGGCGTTAGCCGCCGAGCGCGCGCGCGCGGTCGCGAAGCTGCGGGCTACCGGGATGCTCGTCCTCGACGTTCCCGCGCGCGACTTGCGTCTCGCCTTGCTCGACGCGTACCTGGACATCAAGACGCGCGGTTTGCTCTAGTCTTGGTGCGGCCGGCGAAAACGAAATACGCGCAGAGCGCGACGGCGGTGACGGCGCCCACGGCGAATCGGACTTCGGGCGAGAACCGTTGCGGTGAAATGAACCCTTCGATGAGTCCCGCGACGACGAGCATGCCCGCGACGCCGAGCATCAGCACGACGGCGCGCGCGCCGTTCGCGGCGAGCGCATCGACGCGCCGCGCGCGTCCCGGCCGCACGTAACCCGCGGCGAGAATCAATCCGGCGCCGCCCGCGATCTGAATGGCCGTTAGCTCGATCACGCCGTGCGGTGCGATGGTGGCCCACAAGTCCATGCCGTAGCCGTTGTGGGCGAACAGCGCCGCGACCGTGCCGAGATCGAGCCCGTTGAAGCCCACGATCAAGAGCGTGATGATGCCGGCCGTGCTGCCGCCGGCAAAGGCGATCGCCGCGACCTTGATGTTGTTGGTGATGATCAGCGCCGACATCGCCGGCGCATAGACACGATCGAAGCCGAAGTTCGTATCGTGCAGGCTGCCGCTGACCGACGGTACCGCGGCCGGCGGCACGAACGCGTAGGCGTTGGCCGGATCGGCGCTCGTCGCGACGTAGGCGATCGTGCCCGCAACCAGCGAGAGCAGCGCGCACAGCGCGATCGCAGCCCACGAACGGCGCACCTCGCGCGGAAAGGACGTCGTGAAGAGCGCGACCGCCTTCGACCAGCCGCCGGCGCTCGTGCCGGCGTACACGCGGGAGTGGGCGCGCGCGACCAGGCGATTGAGGTAGCCGATCGTGCCGTCGTCGTAGCCGCGCGCGCGCGCCATCGCCAGATCGCTCGTCGCGGCCCGGTAGCCCAGCGCCAGGGCGTCGAGCTCGGCGGCGTTCAAGCGCCGCAGACCCGCGCGATCGGCGCGCGCGAGCAGTTCTTCGAGTTCGCCCCAGCGTGGGCGGCCGGCGTCGACGAAGCGCGCTTCGCGCATGCCGGACGTTTGGCGCGAGGTCTTGCGGCGTCCCGCTCGTAGCTTGTCTTTCGTGGAACGCGATCTCGACGTGCGCACCGCCGAGGCGGTCGCGGTTCGCTTCGAACTGGCCGGCCTGGGGAGCCGTTTTCTCGCGCTGGCCGCCGACCTCGCCATCCAACTGCTGGTAGTGCTCGCAGTCGTGATCGTGCTGATGATCTACGGCGCGATATCCGGCAACCACAGCCCGTTCGGCACTCCGCCGGGCACGGGCGGGAAGCTCGGCAGTGCGCTGTTCATCGCGCTCCTGGCGATCGCGTCGTTCGTGTTGGCCTTCGGGTACTTCGTCGTCTTCGAGCTGGCGTGGAACGGTCAATCGCCCGGGAAGCGGCTCCTCGGCTTACGTGTGATTCGCGACGGCGGCTTCCCGATCGACGCCGGCGCGTCGGTGATCCGCAATCTCGTGCGGATCGTGGAAGCGAGTCTCGGATTCTACGTGATCTCAGCCATCATTATGCTGCTCTCGCCGGAAAACAAACGGCTGGGCGATTTCGCGGCCGGAACGATCGTCGTGCGCGACAATGCCGCTGCGATCCCGACACTCGCGAACTTAGCGTCGGAAGAGGACGAAGCGGCCGTTGCCGGCGATGGCCTCGAGCGCGCGGATCGCGTCCTGATCGAACAGTATCTGGCGCGCCGCGCGAGCCTCGACGGCAACGCCGCGCAGGCGATCGCGACGGCGATTGCCGCCCGCATCCGGCCCAAACTGCGCGCGTCGTTCCACTATCTCGACGACGTCAGCCTCATCGAGCACATCGCGCGCTCGCGCAGCTAAGGCGAACCGTTGCCGCGGATGCGGTTGAGCATCTCGCGCGCGAACGTTTGCGCCGACGCGCGCGCATCGTCGTAGATCTTCGCCGCGTCGACCGTCGCCATGTGGCGGCCGTGCAGCTCGAAGAACGTCGCGCCCTCGCCGACCACCACCGTGCCCGCATATGCGATCGCCGATTTGATGAAAATGCCGCCGACCGGAATGAAGCCCGAGAGTTCGCGCGCCAGCGCGCGCCAGCCGAAGCCGCCGCCGACGATCGGCAAGAGTTCCCACATCTGCGCGACGTCGGGATCCTTGCCGAACGTGGCACGAATTTGCAGCATCAGCATCATCTGGATGCCGGTGATCGCCATCATGTCGCCGGCCGAGACGAAGGCGCCGAGAAAGGCGCCGACGACCGGCACGTTGTCGATCACGGCGCTCGCGCCGGAAACTTTGAGCGCGTTGAGCGCGGCGTCGCGCGTCAGCTTCGCGGCGACCGTCGTGCGCAGGATCGGCAAGCGCCGTCCGACCGCGATCTCGACGTTCTTGCAGACGTCGATCAGGTGCGGGAGCAGCCGCGCGCGCAGGTGCTCGAACTCGATCGCCGGCACGACGTAATCTTCGATCGCGCCCGCGGCCGGGGCTTGCGCCGGGCCGCTGGTCGCGGCGGCCGCGGAGTCGACCAGCACGGTGAAGATCGGCAGCTTGAGGGCCGCGAGCGCGTCCACCGGTGCGCCCGCGCGATCGGCCGGGGTGCCGAAGAACAGCACGGCGCGAGCGTCGGTCAGATCGACGGGCGCACCGCCCGGGGCGATCGTCTCGAGCGCCGCGGCGGCCTCCAGCGGAACCGTATCGTTCCCGGTGCCGGCCAAGAGCAGCGAGCGGAACGCCGCCACGAGCGAGGGGTCGCCGCAAAGCAGAAACTTGAACGGCTGGCGCGCGCCGGCATGGACGGCACCGGTGTTGAGCTTCGAGCGCAGCCGGTGGAACGTCTGGGCCGCGCCGAAGACGTTGCTTTTCAGCATGAGGGTGCCGGGGTGCTGGCACAGCATGGGGTCATGCTGGGCAGTATGGCTACGAAACATCGGAACCCTCGCAACGGTGTACCGCGTGTGGAAAAGGTGTGGAGCGATGCAAGTTCTTGTGCACCGCATGTGGATGCCGGAGGGCCGCCTACCACCACGCGGAACCGCGCTTCGATGGTATTTATGCGTATGAGCGGAGCGAAACTCATTTGAGTACCGTGCGTGGGCGCGGCCGCAATGTGGAAATCGCCGTGGACCGGGCCTTGCCGGCCGCCGGCGAGGAGTTGCGCGCGCACTTTACCGAGCGGCCGGACTTCTATCGAGGCAGCCATGCGGTCGCCAACTTGGGCTTGCTCGAACCGGGCGCCCCGGAAATCGCCGCGTTCCGCGACCTTCTGGCCGAGTTCGGCATCACGCTCGACGGCGTTTCGGGTTCCGACACGTTGGCCGAAACGCTGGCCAACCTGCAGTTGGCGTATCTCGGGCCGGCGCCGGTCGCCGAGGTGTCGGCGCTGCCGCGTGCCCGCGCGCCGCGCCAAATCGAACTCTCGCCCGAAGCGCGCTCGCTCGTCGCCGACTTCGCCGGCGCGCGGGCCGACTTGGCCCAGCGCCGCATCGCGAAGACCGGCCCGGCAACCGCCCCCGCCGGTGTCGCGCCCGCGGGCGTGGCCTCCGCCGGCGTGACGATTCCGGCGACGCCGGCGTATGCCCCGGCCGGCGTGTCGACGCTCTACCATCGCGGCACGCTGCGCGGCGGTCAGGCGCTGCACAATATGGGCAACATCGTCGTGATCGGCGATCTGAATCCGGGCGCCGAGCTGATTGCCAGCGGCGACATCGTCGTGGTCGGCGCGCTGCGCGGCACCGCGCACGCCGGCGCGCAAGGCGATCGCAACGCGCGGGTGATCGCGCTCGAATTCGCGCCGACGCAGCTGCGCATCGCAACGGTCATCGGCGCCGACGCGCTGGTCGCGACCGGTCCGCAACAAGCCGTGATCGAAGGCGATCGCATCGCCGTCGCGCCGCTCGGCTCACCATCCGCCCGTCAGGAGATCTCGCTATGAGCGGCCGCCGTATCGTCGTAACTTCGGGGAAGGGCGGCGTCGGCAAGACGACCACCACGGCGAATCTCGGCGCGGCGCTCGCGATGCGCGGCAAGCGGGTGGTGCTGGTCGATGCCGACATCGGCCTGCGCAATCTCGATCTCGTGCTCGGCCTCGAGAAACGCATCGTGTTCGATATCGTCGAGGTCGTCGAAGGCCGCTGCCAACTGCGCCAAGCGCTGATCAAAGACAAGCGTTTCGGGGAGTCGCTCTCGATCCTGGCGGCGGCGCAAACGCGCGACAAGACGGCCGTGACGGAGAACCAGTTCGCCAAAGTGATCGACGATCTGGCCGAGATGTGCGACTACGNNGATCATCGATTGCCCGGCCGGCATCGAGCACGGCTTTCGCAACGCGGTCGCCGGCGCGCGCGAAGCGATCGTCGTCACCACGCCCGAAGTCAGCGCGATTCGCGACGCCGACCGGGTGATCGGCAAACTCAACGAGCGCGGCTTGCCGATGCGGCTGATCATCAACCGCATCCGGCCCGATATGGTGCGCTCGGGCGACATGCTCTCGGTCGACGACGTGTGCGAGATCCTCTCCGCCGAATTGCTCGGAATCGTGCCCGACGACGAAGACGTGATCGACACGACCAACCGCGGCGAACCGATCGCCCTCAAGGCCGATTCCCGCCTCGCGGCGATCTACGAAAAGATCGCGCGCCGCCTCGAAGGCGAGATCGTCCCGTTCACGGCGCTGTCCGCGCCGACGTTCCTGAGCCGTTTTCTCGGCCGAAAGGCAGGCTGACCCGTGCACGAGCTTCGTGAAGACCCGCTCCCCGCGGCACCGCCCGAAAGGCAACGCCGCGGGCGTTGCATCGTCGTCACCTCGGGCAAGGGCGGCGTCGGTAAGACGACGACGACCGCTAACGTCGGCGTCGCGCTGGCGTCGACCGGCGCACGCGTCGTGCTGGTCGATGCGGACGTCGGCCTGCGTAACCTCGATATCGTGCTTGGCCTGGAAGCGCGCGTGCGCCACCACGTCCTCGACGTTCTCGAAGGCAACGCCGAGCTCGACGACGCGCTGGTCAGCGACAAGCGGGTGCCTTCGCTCAAGCTGCTCGCCGCGTCGCAAACGCGCGAGAAAGACGACGTCGACACGGCGGCGTTCAAAGGCTTGATCGACAAGCTGCGCGAGCGTTTCGACTACGTGCTGATCGATTGCCCGGCCGGCATCGAGATGGGCTTTCAGAACGCGATCGTCGGCGCCGACGAGGCGATCATCGTTTGCACGCCCGAAGTCAGCGCGGTGCGTGACGCCGATCGCGTCGTCGGGCTGCTCGGCGATCGCGTCAAGACGACGCTGATCGTCAACCGGCTGCGCCCGGCGCTCGTGAAGCGCGGCAAAATGCTCTCGGTCGACGACGTCAACGCGATCCTGCGCTTGCCGCTCTTGGGGGTCATCGCCGACGAGCCCGGCGTAATCGTTTCGACGAACAAGGGCGAGCCGATCGCGCTCGATCCCGCATCCTCGACCGGTGAAGCCTATCGCAAAATTGCCGGCCGGATCGTGGGAACCGACACGTCGGCGCCGGAAATCCCGCGCGAAGCATCCTTCTTCGGCAAACTGTTCGGGGGCCAGCGCTAAGCCATGCTCGATTTTCTCAAGCGTCTCTTCAATCCGGAACCGTCGAGCGTCACCGCGCGCGAACGGCTGCGCTTGGTGCTGCTCTCCGACCACCTCGCGCTGGCGCCGGACGTCGTCGAATCGCTCAAAGCCGATCTGATCGCGGTCATCTCCAAGTACGTCGACGTCGATGCCGCTAATTGCGACGTGACGTTCGAACAACAGGAGAGCGTCGTCGCGATGCTGGCGAACATTCCGATTCTCGGCATGAAGCCGGCCGTGCGGACGCCGCGTCCGTCGCCGCCGCCGGAACCACCGCCGATGATCGATCCGACCCCCGCGTCGGCCAGCGTCGACGTCGAATCCGAAACGGCCGAAACCGTCGCTCCCGAGCCCGCGCCGGCGCCTACCGCACCGAAACCACGTCGCCGGCGCCGCCGGCGCGCAAGCGTGAACGCCGCGCCCGTTCACTAAGTGGATCGTCCCTGGTACACACGATTTAACTGGTTGCTGGCCGGCTCGTGCATCGCGCTCACGATCGTCGGCATCGTGTTCATCTCCTCGGCGACGCTGCACGAACCGTACGCCGCCGGCGAATGGAAAAGCCAGGCCGTCTACGCGGTGGTCGGCATCATCGTGATGTTCGGCGTCTCGTTCATCGACTATCATCGTTGGCAGCAATGGTGGGTGCCGGTGTACGTCATCACGCTGCTGCTGCTGGTTTTTATTGCGATCAAAGGTCATAGCGCGCTCGGCGCGGCGCGTTGGATCGAGATCGGCGGCTTCACCTTCCAGCCATCCGAACCGGCGAAGGTGTCGACCGCCATCGCCGTAGCCGCGCTGCTCTCGCGCGGCACGTATCGCTCGCTGTGGCAATTGCTGATCCCGCTTGCCGCCGTCGGCGTGCCCGCGCTCCTGATTCTCAAGCAACCCGATCTCGGCACGACGCTCGTGGTCGGCGCGATCCTCACGGCCGAACTCGCCTTCGGCCTTCCGAACGTCGTCGACTTTTTGATCTACTTCGGCAGCATCGTCGCCGGCGCCGCGTACGTGCTCTCGAGCGACAAGATTCTCAAACCGTTCCAGCGCGCGCGCCTGTTGGTGTTTCTCAACCCGAAGCTCGACCCGCAGGGCGTCGGCTACAACCTCA
>PLTN01000093.1:143-6086 GCA_003164495.1 Vulcanimicrobiota bacterium | reverse complement strand
CTCAACCCGCGCTACACCTTCGATGACTTCGTGGTGGGGAATTCCAACCGGTTCGCCCACGCCGCCTCGCAGGCGGTGGCCGAGGCGCCCGCGATGGCCTATAATCCGCTCTTTCTCTACGGCGGCGNNAAGACCCACCTCATGCACGCCATCGGGCATCGCGTCCTGGCGCGCAATCCCAATGCCAACATCGTGTACGTCTCGAGCGAGAAGTTCACCAACGAATTCATCATCGCGATCAAGAACAACCAGACGGTCGAATTTCGCAACCGCTACCGGCACGTCGACGTGCTGCTGATCGACGATATCCAATTCCTCGAGGGGAAAGAACAAACCCAAGAGGAGTTCTTTCACACCTTCAACTCGCTGCACGAAGCGCAAAAGCAACTCGTGATCTCGAGCGACCGGCCGCCCAAAGAAATTCAAACGCTGGAATCGCGTTTGCGCTCGCGGTTCGAATGGGGACTGCTCACCGACATCCAGCCGCCGGACTTCGAAACGCGCGAAGCGATTCTGCGCAAGAAAGCGGAAACCGAAAGCGTTGCGGTGCCCGACGACGTGCTGGCGTTCATCGCCAAAGTCATTCCGTCGAACATCCGCGAACTCGAAGGTTCGCTGATCCGCGTCGTCGCCTACGCCAGCCTGACGAAGGCGACTCTGACCGTCGAACTGGCCGGCGAAGTTCTGAAGAACGCGGTCGCGGCGGCGCCGATGCATCGCGTCACGATCCCTTTGATCAAAGACAAGGTCTCGAAATTCTTCGGCATCTCGATCAAGGAGATGGAAGCACAGCGGCGCGATCAGCGCGTGACCATGCCGCGCCAAGTGGCAATGTACATTGCCTGGCAACTCACCGGCGCGT
The DNA here is from genome assembly GCA_003164495.1 of Vulcanimicrobiota bacterium. Lineage (GTDB taxonomy): Bacteria > Vulcanimicrobiota > Vulcanimicrobiia > Vulcanimicrobiales > Vulcanimicrobiaceae > Lustribacter > Lustribacter caenicola. Next base: position 5,224 of record PLTN01000093.1, on the reverse strand, counting down.
CGCTGCCGCAGATCGCGCGCGAGTTCGGCAAGAAAGACCACACAACCGCGATGTACGCCCGCGACAAGATCGCCGACCTCATGGATTCCGACGAAGCCTTCCGCAACCGCGTGCGCACCCTTATCGCCCAAGTTCAGTCGGACTAACAGGGTTCGGTTGCGCGAACCCGTGGCGGTCCTCGCTTCGCTGCGGTCCGCACCCCGGGTCTTTTTTGCATTGCCTTTTGAGTTTGGCGCGTGAAAGACACCCACGGGGCACAGCCGGTGGACGGAACCCTGCACAGGCGATTGTACGTGGGGTGGATAATGCGAACGCGCGCGGTGAGCGGGAAGTCCGGGGATAGATGGCCGTCTCCGTACACAGCCCGAAAAACGCGTTGACGCAGCAACCACGGGTGTTTCCCCGATCTATGCACGCCGTGCACGTGCCTACTGATACGACGGTTATCTTCTATACTTATATACGAACGCGTCGACGACGCGGCGGAGCGGTGGACGAGTGAAGTTTACGTGTAGTACGAAAGACATCGCTTCGGCGGTTGGAGCCGCGAGCAAGATCGTCAACGCGCACACGACGGTCCCGATTCTCTCGAACGTGCTGCTCACGGCCGACGAGGGCGGGATCAAAGTGCGTGCCACCGATCTCGAGCTGACGCTGGAACAATCGTTCCCGGCCGAGGTCTTCGAACACGGCGCGGTTACCGTACCGGCGAAGTTGTTCTCCGGCTACCTCGGCAATCTGCCGGCCGGTTTGCTTGAACTCACCGGTTCGCCGACGCGCGCTTCGATCAAGGCCGAACGCTCGAACTACGACTTTCTCGCGCTTCCGCCGGATGAGTATCCGCCGCTGCCGAGTGCACAAAAGGGTGCCTCGTTCGCGATCGCGGCGAAGAAGTTCCGCGACGGCGTCAACTCCACGATCTTCGCCGCATCGAGCGAAGAGGCGCGGGGTGCCGTGCTGATGGGCACGCTGCTCGAGCTCGAAGGCTCGTCGATCACGCTCGTCGCGACCGACGGATATCGCCTCGCGAAGTGGACCGGCACGCTCGATAAGCCGTTCGAGGGCTCGGCCAAGTACATCGTGCCGTCGCGCGCCCTGGCCGAAGCCGCCCGCAATCTCGGCGCGGCGGAGATGCTCGAAGCGACGGCGCTCGGTGCGCAGGCCAACCAACTCATGTTCACGGCGGGAACCACCTCCATCGTGGTGCGTCTCGTCGACGGGCAGTACCCCAACTACGGTCAGGTGATTCCGGCCAAGTTCGACCGCTCGGTCACCGTGAATACCAGCGGTTTGATCGGCGGCTTGCGCCGTGCCGAGCTCGTGGCCGGCGATCGCGCTTCGATGGTCAAGCTCGAAGTCGCCAACAATACGCTGATGATCACCGCCAAGTCCGACGTAACCGGCAACGCCTACGAAGAACTCGAAGTCGAGCAGACGGGCGACGACCTGACGATCGCGTTCAACGCGCGGTATCTGGTCGAGATCCTCAACCACGTTGATTCGCCGCAGACCGTGTTGGAGTTTCTCGGGCCGCTCTCACCCGCGGCTATCCGCCCGCTCGAAGCGAACGATCTGGGCACGCAGCTCTTCGTGTTGATGCCGCTGCGCCAGTAGGCGTCCCTCGACGCAGTTCGGGACAGGCTATGCTTCTCACCGCGCTGCGGCTGGCGGATTTTCGCAATTACGCGGCGCTCGATTTCACGCCCGCGCCGGGACTCAACGTCTTCATCGGACCCAATGCCCAGGGCAAGAGCAACCTGCTCGAGGCGATCGCGATGCTCGCGACCGGCAAATCGTTTCGCGCGCGGCGCGAGGTCGAGCTGATTCGCGAGGGCATGCCGCTGGCGGAAATCGCCGGTGAGGCACGCATCCCGGCCGGTGCGATCTTTCTGCACGCCGCGATCGTACGCACCGGCAGCGGCGCGCGCAAGTCGTTCGACGTCAACGGTTCGCCGGTCGGCTTCGCGGGGTTTCTCGGCCGGGCGCGCGTCGTCACGTTCGTGCCGGCCGACTTGCATCTGGTCGCCGGCGGGCCGGCGTTACGACGCACGTTTCTCAACGGCGCGCTCGCGCAGCTCTCGCCGGTGTATTACCGCGATCTGGCGCGCTACGGAAAGATCGTACAGCAGAAGGCCGCGTTGTTGCGCGGCGCGATCGCGCCCGACCGCGCGCTCTTGCTGGCCTACAACGACGAATTGCTCGCACCGGGGGCCGCGCTGATCAACGCGCGCGCCGCGTTCGTGGCCGAGATCGCCGCCGCCGCCGAGGGCGTGTACGGGCGCTGGCCGGGAACGCACGAACGCGTCGAGATCGCATACGCGCCCAACGTTCCCCTCGGTGACGGCGATCCGCGCGCCGCGCTCGCGGCCGCGCTGGCGGCCGGCGTCGAGACGGAGCTGCGCCGCAAGACGACGCTGGTCGGGCCGCACCGCGACGACGTGCGCTTGACGATCGACGGCAAACCCCTCGATGCGTTCGGCTCGCAAGGCCAGCAACGCACGGCGGTACTTGCCCTCAAAGTTGCCGAATACGAAACGATGCGCGCGCGTGCCGGCGATGCCCCGATCCTGTTGCTCGACGACGTGCTCTCCGAACTCGACGCGGAACGCGCGGGCGGTTTTCTCGCGGCCGTCGGCTCGTTCGAACAAGCGTTTCTCACCACCACCGAGCTGCCCGAGCGATTCAACGACGCGGCGCGTTTTCGCATCGCGGCCGCGACGGTCACGCCATGCTGACCAAACTCGGCACCGCGCTCGGCGGCTGGCGTCCGCGCGGCGGTCCGCCCGGCGACCCGCTGGCGACGATTCGCGCGGCCTGGGCCGAGATCGTCGGCGACGACGTGGCGCGTGCCGCCCAACCGGTGGCGCTCAGCGGCACGGCGCTCGTGGTGGTAACGGCGTCCGGCGCGTGGAGCCATCAGCTGTCGTTTCTCGAACGCGAGATCGTGCGCAGCGTCGTCGCGCTGGGCGTCTCGAACGTCGAGCGGTTGCGTTTTCGCATCGGTACGATTCGCTCGGCGCGCGGGGTTGCGGGACGTCGGCTCGTGCGCGCCGCCGCCGGGCCGCCCGTCGCCGGCAAGCCACAGACCGCCGCGGAAGCCGTCGCCCGTTTTCGCACCGTTGTCGAACGGCGGCGCAACGCGCATCGCGCCGCCGGCGGCACCTTCTGCACGACCTGCGGCAGCGCGCTCGCGAGCGGTACGCGTTGCCGTCCGTGCGTCGACGCCGAGGAACGCGAGCAGCGCGAGCAATGCGAACGGATCTTGTTCGAGGCGCCCTGGCTCGACCCCGAAACCGTGATCAACGCCGTCGCCGGACTGACCGCCGAAGCGTACGATCGAATCCGCCGGCGGCTGCTTCGCGCTTGGGTTGATGAGCTGCGGTTAGCGCGCAAACGTCATGCGGTCAAGGCCGAGATCGACCGCCCGCGCATCCGCAAACTGGCGAGCTCGTATGTCCTGCTCGAGACCCGGATCGACCCCAACCGGCTGGAATTGGACTCACCGGTGCGCCGGAACGCGCTGGGCGACTTATATGACTTCATCCGGCAGGTCGAAACGGGCTGAAAATTTTTGCCGACGGCGAAGTGGTAATTCCGGAATGCAAGAGTACACAGGAGAACAAATCGAGGTCCTCAAGGGCCTCGAAGCCGTCCGGAAGCGTCCGGGCATGTACATCGGGAGCACCTCGGAGCGCGGCCTCCACCAACTGGTGTACGAAATCGTCGATAACGCGGTCGACGAGGCGCTCGCGGGCGTCGCGACCGAGATCGACGTCATTATCTACAAAGACGGCTCGGTTTCCGTCAAGGACAACGGGCGCGGAATTCCGGTCGACATGCACCCGGAAGAAAAGATGCCGGCGGTCGAAGTCGCGATGACGATCTTGCACGCGGGCGGTAAGTTCGGCAAGGGCGGCTACAAGGTATCCGGCGGCCTTCACGGCGTCGGCATGTCCGTCGTCAACGCGCTCTCCGAAGACATGACCACGCGCGTGCGCCGCGACGGCAATCTCTACGAGATCAAGTTCCAGCGCGGCATCACGTCGACCCCGCTCAAGAAGATCGGCAAGGCCGAGGGCACCGGCACCTATCAGTGGTTCAAGCCCGATCCGGAGATCTTCGAAACGCTCGACTTCTCGTGGAGCACGCTCGAGAAGCGCTTGCGCGAACTGGCGTTCCTCAATCGCGGCCTGCGCATCACGCTACGCGACGAACGCGTCGAAGAGGGCGAGAACCCCAAAGAGAAGACGTATTTCTACGAGGGCGGCATCGTCGCGTTCGTCGAGTGGCTCAACGAAAACAAAGAAGCCCTCACGCCGGTCATCTCGACCAACGGCGAGCGCGACGACAACATCGTCGAGTGCGCGCTGCAATGGACCGACGGCTACAACGAAGTCGTGTACTCCTACGCCAATAACATCAGCACGATGGAAGGCGGGATGCACCTCACCGGTTTCCGCACGGCCGTCGCTACAAAAGTCAACGAGTACGCGCGCAAACGCGGCATGCTCAAGGACGCCGATGCGAACCTGTCGACCGACGACTGCATGGAAGGTCTCACCGCGATCATTTCAGTGAAGCTGCTCGACCCGCAGTTCGAAGGGCAGACGAAGACCAAGCTGGGCAACGCGAAGCTGCGCCCGATCGTGAACGCGCTGGTCACCGAACGGCTCGACTTCTTCTTGGAAGAGAATCCGAAAATCGCGCGCGTCATCGTCGATAAGTGCATGCAGGCGGCGCGCGCGCGCGAAGCCGCGAAGAAAGCCCGCGATCTCACGCGCCGCAAGAACGCGCTCGACGGCAGCGGTCTGCCCGGCAAGCTCGTCGACTGCAAGTCGCAAGACCCGGAAGCCTGCGAGATCTTTCTGGTTGAAGGCGATTCCGCCGGCGGCACGGCCAAGGGCGGCCGCGATCCGAACACGCAAGCGATCCTACCGTTGCGCGGCAAGATCCTCAACGTCGAGAAGTCGCGGCTCGACAAGATGCTCGGCAACGAAGAAATTCGCACGATGATCACGGCCTTCGGCACGGGCTTCGGCGAGGAGTTCAATCCCGACAAGCTGCGCTACCACAAGATCATC
>PLTN01000093.1:0-127 GCA_003164495.1 Vulcanimicrobiota bacterium | reverse complement strand
AGCAGTGGTGGGCCTTCACCGAGGAAGAGCTCAAGCTGATCTTCAACGGCGACGACCCCAAAGAGTTCACGGTCCAGCAGTTCAAGGGTCTCGGGGAAATGGACGCCGAGCAACTGGCGGATACCAC
>PLTN01000029.1 GCA_003164495.1 Vulcanimicrobiota bacterium | reverse complement strand
CAACGGCATCATCACCGAAGTCGAACTGCCGCTCGCGCCCGTGCAGCAATGGCTCGATATTGCGGTGACCTTCACCGATTTCATGCAGCTGGCCCGATTTTGCGAACAGCTTGGGAGCACCGACGGGATTGCGAAGAAACTCATCACCGCCGTCGCCTGGCCGATTCCACGCTATTTCGGAACGCTACGAGCAGAGCTTCCCGCGGGATCCGCGCTCGGCATATTCATGATTGCAGCGGCGAGCATTATTCCTTTTGAAGAGCTCCTCGAAGAAGCCGGCGGCCGGATCGTCTATTTGCAAACCGAACGTGAAATCGCGGCAGCGGGAGCGGTTCCCATCTATGAGTACACGTGGAACCACACCACGCTACAGGTGCTGAAACGCGATAAAGACGTCACCTATCTACAATCGGCGTTTCCCAATTTGGCGCTGGTCGACGAGATGATCCGGACCTTCGGAGATGAGGTGATGATGCATCTGGAGTTCATTCGTATGGGTGGAGCTCCGGTGATTCGCGCCCTGCAAGTCGTACGTTATACGACGGCCGAACGGCTATCAGAAATTATCCGCATTCATGAAGAACGCGGATGCGCCGTCTTCAATCCGCACACGTACATCCTCGAAGACGGAGGCCGCTACGTGACCGATCCGGCTCAATTGGCGTTCAAGCAACTCGCCGATCCGTTCGGGCTTTTGAATCCTGGGAAGATGCGCGGCTGGACACCAGCGTGATCGAAACTGCCTCGATGCGCACGCGCGACGGCGTGCGACTCGATGCCGACGTCTATCGCCCCCCAGTGCCCGGAACCTATCCCGTGCTGCTCATGCGGCAGCCGTACGGTCGAGAGATCGCGTCGACAATTTGTTACGCGCACCCGACGTGGTACGCGGCTCGGGGCTACATCGTCGTTATTCAAGACGTACGCGGACGCGGCACGTCCGAAGGAATCTTCAGGCTGTTCGAAGGTGACGCCGCCGATGGATTCGATACGATCGCCTGGGCGGCACGACTCACGGGATCGAGCGGTGCCGTCGGTATGTACGGCTTCTCTTATCAAGGCACGAACCAATTGCTCGCAGCGGCCCTGCGCCCGCCCGCGCTCAAGGCTATTGCGCCGGCGATGATCGGCTGGAACCTGTACGCCGACTGGGCGTATGAAAACGGCGCCTTTTGCCTGCGCAACGGACTCGGATGGGCCATTCAAATCGCCGCCGAAACCGCGCGGCTCGCGGGCGATCGCGTTGCATTTCGCGATCTCCTGGCCGCAGCCAACGCGCTCCCCTTGGACGATCTCATTCCGGCGCGTCCGGACGTGATGGAACGATACCGGCGCTACACCCACTATTTCGACTGGCTCGACCAACCCGCGCAGTCGCCGTATTGGGCGCGACTTTCACCAAGTACATCAGTTGAGGAGCTTGCTGCAAGCGGTCCGCCGATGCTTTTCGTGGGCGGCTGGTACGATACACATCTGCGCGGAACGCTAGACGCGTACAACGCCATCGCCGAACGCAAGACCGTCCCGGCTCGGCTAATCGTCGGACCGTGGTCGCACTCACCGTGGACGCGGCGGGTTGGCGCGCTGGATTTCGGGCCCTCTGCCATTGGCGAGATCGATCAACTGCAGGTGCGTTGGTTCGATCGCTGGCTCAAATCCGATCACAACGGCGTCGATCTCGATACGCCCGTACGGTTATTCGACATGGGCCACAAGGATTGGCTGGATCTGAGCGCGTGGCCGGAACGAAGCGTACGATTTCATCTGGCCGGCGGCGGCCGCGTTGCCCTGGACGAGCGCGACGGCCTCCTGACGCCGGAAGCCCCAACGGTCGCGGGCGCCGATTGCATCGTCCACGACCCGTGGCGACCTGCACCAACGATCGGCGGCGCATACGGAACGCCGCCGGGCCCGTTCGACCGCGCCTCGATCGAACGGCGCCCCGACGTGTTGACCTATACGAGCTCGCAGCTGTCTGAAGAGCTCACGTTAGCGGGCGAAGTCGAGGCGCGCCTATTCGTGACCGCAGATACGCCCAGCTTCGATGTTGCATGCGTTCTGTCGCGCGTTGCCGCCGATCGCCAGTCGCACGAGATCGCCGCGGGATTCCGACGCATATTCGAACCCGCCGCCGGCGCCGCCCTAACCATTCCGATGCGCGCGAGCTGCATCTCGCTAAAGCCCGGCGAGGCACTGCGGCTCTCGATCGCCGCGGCGTCATTTCCGGCCTATCCCATGAATCCAGGCGACGGCTCAGATCCGACAACCGCGCCGCGTGCCGACGCCCGCATCATCACCCTCACGGTGCACCATGGGCCGATGATGGACTCGACGCTGCGAGCGGGTCGAGCATAGCGGCAGCCATGTCAGCGCTCGTTGCCACGAAACCAAAACATTGACGGATATTATACAACGTCGCATCCCAACAGAAACTGGGCGACGTTGTTGCGCAGCAATCTTCGAGAAAGATACAATCGTACCCCAAACAGTTCGCGTCGGTTAGCGTGCAGAAAACACATTGGTCGGCGTTTACGCCGGCGAAGAGGAGCGTGTCGATGCGCAGATTGCGCAAGATCGAATCGAGCGGTGTGTCCCAAAAGCCACTCATGCGATACTTATCGATGCGGATGTCGCTCTCGACAACGGGTAACTCATCGACAACGGCGGCAGACCAACTCGATTTTTCCAATATAGCTGAGCCGCTGCCGGGCAACGGATCGCCGAGCCCGATGCCGGCGCCGTCGGGATTGTACACGTGCAAGACGCCCGGGCTCAGATTGAGACGATCTGGGCGATTGCCCCAATTGAGCCAAATGATTGGTACGTCACGCGCTCTCAGCATCGGCAGCATCGCTCGAAGTGGTCCGATGGGCCGGCGCGCGGGTGCGATGTCAACGCCGATATGGCTGAGCCAGCCATCGCGGTGACAAAAATCATTCTGCATGTCGACGACCACGAGCGCCGTGCGGCTAAGATCGAGCGTCACCGACTGCGGCGTCGCTGCAAAGGTGAGCGGCCGGCTCGGGGACGCACAACGGACCATGTCGACGTGATCGCGCGAGACGCCCCAGTAATTNNGTCCCGAGTTTTGCGGTGTGAGAAGCTGTTCGTTCGTCCGCCATGCTCGTCCAACGGCCTTCCAGATGACTCTTGCAATTTATCGGTGCTTAAGGTGAAAATGACGTCATGCCTGTAATCAGCAGATCGGTGCGCGACTGTCTTTGTTTTCGCATTAGCGCGACGGACACAAACTATTTCGTTCTTCTGGCCGATCCGACCGTCGATGGCATCAGTTGGGTCACGGCGGTGGAAATCTTCGAANNACGCCACCGAACGCTCACGCGCATGCGTGGGAACAGTTCGTGGTACTTGCCGGCGAGGGTCGGGCGACGTGCGACGGCCACTCCTCAACGCTGTCGCGCGGCGATATTCTCATCGTCCCGCCCGGTCTCGAGCACGTTGTCGAGAACAGCGGTTCGGACAAACTCTACTGCCTGAAAACGATGATGCCCGATGGAGCGTTCGCCGCCTTGATCCGGAACGGCATTCCGATGACGCTGACCGACGAAGACTGCCGCGTGCTCGAGGGCTCGCTTGGGGCGACGCGGTGACCGCACTGCCGCGGCGGCGCTGGCAGGACATGACGAGCGCCGATTTCACTGCACTCGACGTTGAACGAACGGTTGCCATCTTACCGATCGGCGCGATCGAACAGCACGGTCCGCACCTGCCGGTCACCGTCGACGCATGTGTGAACGAAATGCTGTTGGCACGCGTCCTGGAACAGGCCGGACCGGATCTCCCGATAACCGCGTTGCCGATGCAGGCCGTCGGCAAGAGCAACGAGCATCTGGCGTTCCCCGGTACGCTCGCGCTTTCGGCGAAGACACTGACGCGCGTGTGCATGGAACTTGGTGCGAGCGTCGGGCGCGCATCCATTCGTAAACTCATCTTACTCAATTCGCATGGTGGCCAGCCCCAAATCATGGACATCGTGGCGCGCGAACTGCGGGTAGAGCATCGCATGTTCGTGGTCAACGTCGCCTGGCAGGCACTTCTATCGGCATCCGACTTGTTCGCCGCGGACGAATTGCGTCACGGCATTCACGGCGGCGAGGTGGAGACGTCGCTGATGCTTCATCTTCGGCCCGATTTGGTACGGATGGAGCTTGCCGACGACTTCGTGTCTCTGTCGCGAACGATGGCCGACGACTATCGCTGGCTCACGCCCGAAGGCCGCATCGGCTTCGGATGGCAGGCGCAAGACTTGCATCCCGCCGGCGCATGCGGTAATGCTCGCGCTGCGTCCGCCGACAAAGGCCGCCAGCTCGCAGAACGGGCCGTGACCAATATGCTCGAACTGCTGGCGGAAGTCGTCCGATATCCGCTCGAACGAATCGTCGACCGGTGAGGCTGCCGCGTCCTCAGCGCTCTTCGCCGAGTGCGCTTTCGTGCCAATTACCGAGTAGGGCTTTGGTTAGCACAACCATCAGCAGATAGAGCAAAACACCAGTGACGGCGATGAGCAGCAACGAGGCAAACATCAACGGGATGTCGAGCTGGAAGCCGGCCTCTAAAATCTCATAGGCAAGTCCGGCGCTACGGCCGCCGGTGCCGGCGACGAATTCGGCAACAACCGCGCCGATCAATGCTAGACCGCTCGAGATGCGCAAGCCGGCCAGAAAGTACGGAAGCGCGCTCGGGATACGTAGCCTCAGTAGCACCTTGAGGCGGCTCGCCTTGTTCATCCGGAAATAGCTTAGCAGGCCCGGATCGATCGTACGCAAGCCAATTGTAGTGTTCGAGATGACCGGAAAGATGGCGATGACCGTGGCGCAGATCGTGAGCGAAATCGACGTGTTCTTAACGAGCAAAATGATCAGCGGTGCGATCGCGACGATCGGAGTCACCTGCGCAAGCACAGCGTACGGAAATAGGCTGATTTCAACAAGCTTGCTTTGCACGAACACGAACGCGATGAGTGTGCCGACCACGACCGCGATTCCAAAAGCCTCGATCGTCACCGTGAGGGTCGACATGAGCGCGTGCAGCAAAACCGGACCCTGGGTGTAGAGACTGATCGCAATTTCGCTCGGCTTTGGAAAGAGGTAGGTCGGCACGTGCGCAACGCGGCACAAGACTTCCCAAACGGCGAGAATCATGACCCCGACGACGATCGGGGCGGCCGTCCGGACGATGGCATCGTCCGTCTTCATGCCGTCTCTCCTAGGATACCGCTCGCTTGAGCCGCCTGCGTCAATATCTGGGACAGCGCGCGGCATTGCTCGGCGAACCGCGTACTCGTGCGAAACTCTTCCGTCCGAGGTTCCGGTTCGTCAACCATAAACTCGCGGAAGATGCGACCGGGCCCAGAGGCCATCACGACGATTCGCGTCGAGAGAAAGACGGCTTCATAAAGCGAATGCGTGACGAAGACCGTGGTCAGATGGCGCTCGAATGAGAGTTGCAGTAAGTCGGCGTCGAGCTTATTCCGCGTGAACTCATCGAGCGCTCCGAACGGTTCGTCCATGAGCAGCACATCGGGGTTGGTTACCAGCGCCCGGGCGATGGACGCGCGCATCCGCATGCCCCCGGACAATTGACGCGGATAATGACGCCGAAACGGCGTGAGGCCAACGTGCTCCAGAGCGCCGTCGACGCGCCTCGCGATTTCAACGGACGGGACGCCCGCAAGCTCCAGTGGTAAGCCGACGTTCTCAGCGATGCGCGCCCACGGCATCAGCGTTGGATCCTGAAACACGAAGGCAAGCCGGCGACCGGCAATACCCACGCTGCGGAAATCCTCACCCCACCATTGTACGCGGCCACCGGTTGGCTCGATTAGGTTCGCAATGAGCTTGAGGAGCGTACTCTTTCCACAGCCCGACGGGCCGATCAAGCTGACGAATTCGCGTGGCGCGATCCGCAAATCGATCGGGTCGAGACCGCGCATGCCGTTGGCAAAGACCTTGTCCACGCCTTCGAGCGCGATGACAGGGCCACTCAGGGATTCGACCACGCGGGCAGCACTGCGTACGATATCTGTTTCGATCATGCTATGCGATCAACGCTCATGTTCGTATCAGCTTCAGGTCGCGAAGGAGTGTCTGGCCAAAAGTTCGTTCGCGCTGATGATAGACCGCCTTCCCGCATGTTACGACAGTTTCGCTTGCCTACACGAAGTATTTTGGACTTTGGTAACGCCCTAGAATGGCGGCAACTTCCATTTAGAGCACAAGCAGCAGGTCAAGCAGCTGTCTGCTCACAGGTCAGGTGAATTCTGCTTGCAAAAACGACGCCTTATTACGGCGCTTGAAATCGCGGCGACGGTTGGCACTCGCGCGTCGAGCGTGCACGAGATCATCGCCGCAACGATGTCACGCATTAGCGAACGTAACGATCAACTGAACGCATTCAGCGCGGTTTTCGCCGAGCGTGCGCTTTCGCGAGCGTCGGCCCTCGACGCCTTGATCGCGGCCGGCGTCGATCCCGGTCCGCTCGCCGGCGTTCCGTCTGCCGCTAAAATTTTGTTCGCCGTCGCGGGCCTAGTAACGCGTGCGGGTGCCAACGTCACGGCCCACGACCCGCGAGCCAGCCGTCAACGCTGTTGAGATCGGCGAGCACCTCGATCAACTCCAAACGCTAATAAGAGCGAATCGCGATGATGTCGGACACGGCCGGCCCGAACGCGCCGATGCCCAACTGGTTGCCGGAAGCTTGCAGATATATCCGCCACTCCTGAGCATCGTACGCGAGCTCGCAAATGAACTCTACGCACCCGTGTGTCCTCTATCGAACGTAGTAGCCCCAGTGAAACGGATGTCAAAGCACACTAAGCCCTTCAAACAGCCAGCAGTTGGTCGAGCACCGTTGATCCGAGACGCAACCCGACAGGCGAAAGATTAACGCCGTCGACTCGCCAGCCGTTGACTAGCGCGTGCTCCATATCGGCGATACGGTTCGCGGCGATCGCCTTCATCGCCATGATCGTAGGAAACCGCATCTGAAACCGCTCATGCGAATCTGAGGTCCCGAGCTGCCCTTCAATTCCATCCCACGTCGAAACGCCGACGTGCTGCATCCAGTCGTCGATCGCATCCGGACCCTTGATCCGCTGTACTTGCTCACCCGGGTGATCATCGATACGAATGACTCCGACGGACGCAAGGGATTCGAAATCGGCCGTCACCCAATCCGGGACCTGCGAAAACCGTTCGATCACCCCCGAGAAGCGCTCGCTGAAAAGCCGCTCCACATCGTCGCGCGACCCGACCGGCGGCAGCTCGTATAGGCGATACCGCACAAGCACGTGCGCCGCGAGGAGCAGCAATTGGTGCTCCGTCATCAACCCAACCACGTCGACTGCACGCTGGAGCGCAATGTCATCCACCGTATCCGTCGACGTCTGGAGGCGTTGCGCGATGAGGCGGCCCAGGAGGAGTTGTTTCGCCTCGGAGGTCGACGTGACGGCAACCGCGAGGCTATGTTGAACGAACGCTCGCGTCGCTGGCTCCGAGCACTCTCGGAGAACCGTTTCTGCGTCGAGACGTCCCGACTCAACCGCATCCGTCAGCTCGCCGCTCACCGCCCCGAAAACGCGTCCCGCGCGATCTTCCTCGAGCCGAATCGTCTCCGGATCGCCGCTGCGCTCGGTCTCGACAGCTCGCGCCCTCCAGAGACCCGAAAGCATCGTTCCGGCCTTGCTGAGCGCCGACCGCAGCACGAGCTTCACCATCTCGCCCTGTCACCGCGTCATCGGCGCCGACGGCACGCTGACCGGTTACGGCGGCGGACTCCGCGCAAGGCGTGGCTGCTGCGGCACGAAGGCGTGCGCGTTGCGATTCCGTGTGCGAGCGCGCAAACCGCGTTCGAGTTCGCCGACTAGGCGTTAACTCGCCGCGGCCTCGCGCTCGGCTACCCGATGCCGGAACAGCGGAATCAAGGTTGTACCGAAGTCGATCGTGTCGCGATACAGATCCCAACCCCGCAAATAAAAGACCCGAATTCCGATATCGTAGTAGCGCATGAGCGCCGCCGCAACCTGATCCGGCGTACCGACCAGCGCTGCGGACGTCCCTCGGCCGCCGACCAAGCGGGCATAGCCCAACCAGAGGCGCTCGTCGTGCACTTCGGCTTGTAACGCGCTCTCATGGACGCCGCGCTGGCCTTCTGCCGTAAAGTCGGCCGACCGTCGCCGCTGCGCGGCATCCGCGATGGTTTTCCCGGCAGCGACATCGCTCGCCGTCGCCGCCGCAAACCCGTGCGCCTTTTCCCACGCCTTCCTTTTCCGTGTCTGCCAAGACCAGGCGCAGCGTGATTCCCAAACCGGGGCTTCCGCTTGTACGGCGTTGCCGCAGCGACCCCGCGCCGAACTCGCGATGAGAATCTTATGTCGCTTGAGGTCCTCCACGGACCTGACGTCGGCGTGTGCCATGATGCCTTGCACGTTGAATTGGAAGTTCGCGGCTACGGGAATGAGGGGTAAGCCGTGTTCGATTGCGTTCAGCGTCTGAAGGTCGAAAGCCATGACGAGGTCGGCGTCGCCGCCCATGAGCAGTTGTAACGCGTTGACCTGCGGACCGCCCATGGTGAGGTCGACGTCGAGGCCGGCTTTTGTCGTAAAGCCCGGTGGCTTTGGCTTGGTAGAAGCCGCCTTGCTCGGGCTGCGCGAACCAGTTGGTGAGGAAGCGTACCTTATCGGCTGCTCACGCCGGCCGCATGGGCGCTGCGGCTGCGGCTGCGCTACCCGCAAGTGCAACGAGGACGTGCCGCCGCGTCACCACGGGGCGTCGCTGGTTACCTTCGAGCATAGGCCAGCGTGAATGCCGACTTCCAGTCGGTGGTGTCTTTGAGCAAGTTGGCCCGAACCAGGAAGTCGCGCGTCGCCTTCCAGCGCCCATCGGTCATGACCCCGACGCCCCAGCTTCGCGGCATCGCCGCCCGTGACGGCCCCGATCGCTTTCATTTGAGAGACGCTGAACGCCAGCTGGTCGTCCGCAATTTTCGGGTTGTCGACTTTGATGAGCACGTTCGCGGGAGCCGGGTTTTCGAGATAGCTCCGCCAGCCTTCCTTCCGAAGCGCGCACGAATCGGGCAACGACGGTTGGATTCGCCTGAAGGTACGGATTCGTTGTGACGACGGTTGTGCCGTACAGCGGGTAGCCGTACTTTGCGAACAGGAAGAAATTGATCGGGATGTTGTGGACTTGCGCCTGAAACGGTTCCGAGGTGGCATACGCTTGTTGAGCGAGCGTCATGTCGGCAAAGAACGGCTGCAGGTTGAAGGTATAGGCGGCGGCTTGGTCGTCCGTGAATCCGAAGCGCTCTTTGAGCCACGGCCAATATGACCCGTGAGCCGTGCTCAAGATCAGGATCTTTCGACCTTTGAGGTCGGCCAGCGTCCTGACGTCGGGGTGCGCCATGATGCCCTGCAAGTCGAACTGGAATGAGGCCCCCACGGTGACGACGGGCAGACCGTGTTCGACGGCAGTCAGGGTCTGGAAATCATAACCGATGATCATATCGGCGTCGCCGCCCGTAAGAAGCTGCAGGCCGTTGACCTGCGAGCCGCCCATCATGATGTCGACATCGAGCCCCGCTTTCGCGTACAGGCCCGTCGCCTTGGCTTGATAGAACCCCGTGCTCGGCCTCGACGAACCAACTGGTAAGAAACCGCACCTTGTCGGCAGCCCGCGCCGGGCGAAATGCGCCGAGGGCTGCGGCCGTGGTGGCCGCGACCCCGACCAGAGCTTGGCGCCGCGTCGTCGTTCCCGGACGCACCTAGGCGGGCTCCTTCACAGCCGAGCGAACGTGCTCGGACCAGCCGATCGGACGCTCGCCGCGAACGCTCGTGCGATAAATGAGCCGCCGGTCGTTCTCCATGTCGTAGTCCGTTGCCGTGTGAATCAATCCCCGATTGTCCCAGATAACCAAGTCTCGCGCTTCCCATCGATGCGCGTACGTGAACGGCGAGTCGATGATGCGCTGCACGAGCCCCCGGATCAGCGTCAGCCCTTCGTCTTCGGGCATCCCGTGCACGCCGGCGCAACCGTCGCGACTCGTGTACAAGGACTCTCTCCCGCTCACCGGATGGATGCGGACGAGCGGTTGCGTCACCTCGGGCGTGCGCGCACGTTGTTCGTCGGTGAGCGGCGGAACGTTCGTACGCAGGGAGTACATCCGCTCGTAATTCCACTTGACGGTGAGCGGCCGCAGCTTGGCCTTTTCGTCTTCCGGCATCTCCCGGTAGAAGCACTGCATGCTGGCGAAAAGCGTCTCGCCACGCGCGGCGGGCACCTCGAGCGCGTACAGCATGGTGTACGCAGCCGGATTCGCGAAATAGCTGAGGTCCGTATGCCAGCCGAAACCCTCTTGGCGGTTGCCGACGTGCCGCCCATCCTCGACGATGTTCGAGAGAACGTAGATGTCGCGATAGCCCGGCAAACTGAATTGGCTCAGCACGTGGGGGTCGGGCGTCCCGAAGAGCTTCGTAAAGCCGAGGACGTCGTCGGGGCCGAGATCCTGATCCTTAAAGACGACGACCTGCTTCTCGGCCAGCAGACGCTGGAGCGCCGTCACCTCGCCGGACGAACGGATGGCCTTGACGTCGAACCCGGAAATCCGTGTGCCGAAGAACGGCGTCAGATCGTCGAGCGGACCGGTCTCGATCGACGCTTCAAGGCCAGCGTTCATGCCGGCACAAACGGCGTCATCCAGCATCGATAGACCAACCTCTCGTACTTCGTATCGTCGAAATCGGTCGCCAGGTGCAGCGTGGAGACGTCGTTCCAAATCACGACGTCCCCGGGTTGCCACGTATGGCGATAGACGAATCGATCCTGGGTTGCGTAGTCGATCCAGTCGCTCAGCAGCTTGCGGCCGTCCTCATCCGTCATGCCGACGACGCCCCGGGCCGAGCCGGACGTCAAATAAAACGTCTTGCGCCCGTCGATCGGGCTCGCCAGCACCAGCGGGTGGACGACGTCCTCCATCGCAGCGCGCTGTTCGGGTGTGAGAAGCTCCGGGCGGTGGTGGGCGCGTCGCATGAGGTACGCGAGGCTGTGGATGACCTGCACCTGCTCGAGCTGCGCCTGCAGATCTTCGGGCAAGGAGTTGAAGGCTTCGCACGCGTCGGCGAAGAGCGTGTCGCCGCCCTCCGGCGGGATCTCGATGCCGTAGAGCACGGTGGTCAGGCCCGCCTTCTTTAAGGTGGTGCCGTCGGTGTGCCAGCGCCGGCCGGCCTTATGGAAGCCGAACGGCCGGCCGTCGACGATCTTGTTCGACAGGACGCAGATCCCCGGAAATCCGGGCAGGTTTTGATCTTCCCCGGTTTGCGGAAGCAGGTCGCCGAAGCGTCCCGCGAAGGCGACCAACTTGTCGGGCGAAAGCCTTTGGTTCCGTACGACCACCACGCTGTTCCGCCGATACAACTCGTCGATCTGGCGCAGCCGTTCCT
The DNA here is from genome assembly GCA_003164495.1 of Vulcanimicrobiota bacterium. GTDB lineage: Bacteria > Vulcanimicrobiota > Vulcanimicrobiia > Vulcanimicrobiales > Vulcanimicrobiaceae > Lustribacter > Lustribacter caenicola. Next base: position 702 of record PLTN01000029.1, on the reverse strand, counting down.
CATCGGCCTGGGCGATGTCGAAATCCAGTATCTCGGTCCCGAGCTTCGTCAGCGGACGAACCGACAAGAGCGCTGTCATCGACTCTCGAGCGCGGGCGCCATCATGGCGTCGCTGCGGGTATCGTCCTGCGCCGCTAACCCCGACGTCTCGCTTCGATAGATCTCCTCTTCGCCGTTGGCACGCAGCAACTCGAGCAATCTGCGGCGCATGATGATCCCGGGCCGGTCGGACGGCATATGTCCTTCGACCCGGCGCGATACGTCGATGCACACGTCGGGATCGGTCGACTCGAGCGTGGCTCGATCCTCGGCGATGATCGCGGCATCCCAATCGATCAGAAGCTGCGTCGGACAGTCGGCCTCCGTATCGTTCCGGTAGAGCAACTGCACGACCTGAATATTCTCATCGTCGATGGGCGTGGCACAGTTGATGATGATGTGCCGGATCCCGCTGGGATACGTCATATCTAGCCTGCGGCAAAACGGCAGGTACCAGTGGTTGTTCATGTCGCGGACCGTGTACGGGTCGGTCGTTCCGGTCACCCGATGGGCCTTCGGCGGGTTGACGATGTCGATGACCGTCCGTGCGACGAACCCATAGTCCGTTTCGGTCAGATCATAGCTGCGCGGTTTGGGGTGATTGATGTCGCCGAACGTCCCCCGGTGCGTGAACGAAAAGTGCGCCGTATCGAACGAGTTCTC
>PLTN01000228.1 GCA_003164495.1 Vulcanimicrobiota bacterium | reverse complement strand
CAACCGCCCCGCAGCGCGCCGTCCGCCGCGCGCTGGTGTTGCTTGATGCCGCGAGCGGCGTATCGAATGCCGCGATATCCCGCCAACGAAAAATCGCGATTGAGAGCGTGTATCAGGACGCTCCTGGGCGTGGCCGGCCCAAAGAAATGAGCGACGCAAAGGCGGCAAAAATCATCACGACAACGATGCAAAGTGTTCGGAAGAATGCGACGCATTGGACGGCTGAGGAGATGGCACGGCGTTTTAGCGTGAGCAGTAGCACGATCTATCGCCTGTGGCGCGCTCATAATTTGCAGCCGCATCGCGTTCAAAACTTCAAGTTTAGTACGGACCCCGACTTCGTCACGAAGCTGCGCGATGTTGTTGGTCTCTACATGAATCCGCCGACCAATGCGATTGTTTTGAGCGTTGACGAAAAAGAGCGGAGTCCAGGCACTCGAGCGAACGGCGCCGATCTCGCCGCTGCGAGCTGGCATTCCCGCGCGACAAACGCACGATTATCGCCGGAACGGCACGACCACTCTGTTTGCCGCCCTCGACACACTTACTGGTAAAGTGATCGAGCGTTGCATGCCGCGCCATCGGCACGAAGAGTTCGTCGAGTTTTTGAACCACGTCGATCGTTCCGTGTCTAGCAAGCTTGATATTCATCTGATAATGGATAACTATGCGACGCATAAGCACGCGGTGGTTAAGGCGTGGTTTGCGGCCCATCCGAGAAACCACGTCCATTTTACTCCGACGAGTTCGTCGTGGCTCAACGCTGTCGAGCGTGGCCGTCCGGAGCATTGATGCCGCGACTGGGCCCACGCACAAGCGTTCGCTTTGGCCGCGCCGACGCAAGTAGCTCTCCTCGCGAATTCTTAGCGCGGGGAGGACCTCACCGCAATTTCTTGGTACGGAGGCAGGGAGGGCCCAAGCGTATCAACTGGGCACTACGGTTGGCGCCAGATGGACTTCGTGGCCAGCATTGCGGCAAGCCAGGCACCTAACGCCGCTCCGAGCATGGCTAGCAGGCCGCCGACGATGACTTCGGTCAACGTCCTCGTCCCGCCGCCCAAGCGTATCGTGGCGATCACCATCGCGTACATGCCATGCATTGCCGCAAGCATTAATACCGGAACGTTGCCCTGGACGGTGGCGCGGGCAAGGCCGACACAGAGCGCCGCCAGAGCGAACGACGAGACGGTCCGGACCATCTCAAAAGCGGCATCCCAGACCGACGTCTGGCCGTGAAGCGGTGTGGTATGCAGGCTAGCGAGCGATAATGCCACGAGTGCTGCAAGGAACCACCATCGCGCCCGCGATGATCGGATTCCGCGCCCGATCTGCTCGACCGCAGACGAAATGTGGGCATTCATAAGCCTAAAGGCGGTCACCGCGACAGGTGACCGTCTCTCCAATAGTAGCGGTCATCGGGAGGCTGCGCCAGCGGCCATTTGGTTGATCCGAATGGCTGACGCCTGCGCTAGCAGAGCGTTCGCGTGTCATTAGCGTACAGCGCCACGCGGCTGCGCAGCGTTCTTTATTTCCATGCCATCTGGCACGACCACTATCGGCAAATACGCAGCCTGCAGTAGCCGCTCAATGCAATCAGCTGAGAACAGATCGCGGAAGCCGCGCTGCTTCACGCCGGCAACGATTAGACCTGGGCGACATTCCGCAAAGTTGACATCGCTCTCGCCGGTCGCCTCGCGACCAGCGGGTTGTAGCACCAGCTCTGCGCCATACTCGTTAGCAAGCTCCGCTGCAAAACGCTTTGCGCGTGAGGCGGTCGGCGAATCGGCCTCCACTACAAGGATGCATCGTGGCTGGAACTCGACCGGCCGCGCGCGCTTCATGTCAGCAACAAGGACCGGACGCGAGGAGGTTCGCACTATTTCGTCGCGCATGCTCCCGTTCAAAAGACGATAGATCTTCTCGCTGGGCGCATTTCCGATGACGATAAGGTCGGCACCGATGCCTTCGGCAAATGAGGCGATCTCGGTGGCCGGCTTACCGAATTGCACGTACGTCCGCGTAAACACCCCAGCGCGCCGCGCCAGCCAAGAGCACCGCTCAAGCAAAGCGTTCGCCTCTGTATGCGCCTCCTCGAACGTTGAAGAGTAATCCGAAGCACCGGACTCCGTCCGGGCCAGTAGCCGTGGCACATTGACCACGTGACAAAAGGCGAGTTCCGCTCGAGCATGACCGCGAACGAGCGAGATGGCCAAACGCGTGGCGCTCTCCGACGCGCCTGATGCATCTACGGCCACGCAAATTCGCAGGAACAGGCTATGCCTGGGCTTGCGCGAGGCATGGCCTGACGTCGCTTGCCTCGGCGTTGTGACATCGCGCATCGGTGCCACGACGTTCCCGTTCATCTCATAGCCCATGGAGGATGCGCATCGCTGACGGGATTTGCTGGTCAGCAACCAACACATCGATTTGTGCTGGACCCGCAAACAGATACATGACGCGAATACTCCTCCGGTGAAATGCCGATAGAATGCTAGTGAGCGAAGGAAATGTGGCCCATTGGCCACGCCGTCGCAGTGAAAGACGGCCGCACTCGTCACGGACCCGGATTGCAACGTTATAAAGACGAACGGCCGCCTTTAGACGCTCAAGATCGGAGCCGTGGACGATGATATAGCACCCGGAAGCGTTGAGATCGACCGATTTTAGGGAGATCCCACAACTACCCAGGTGATCGATAAGTCCCGACTCGGCTTCTTGTCGCCTGAGATCATCGGCATCACCGTAGATCACTTCGACAAGACAAAGATTGCGTTCAAGGGCAAGAAATGGGCGCATGGATTTACTGTATTGTAGGTCTCCGGGCAGCTATGCGATAGAGGCCGTCTGGATACCAGCCATTTGGCTTACCGCGCCGAGGAGAACCTAGACGCTTTGCGCGTTTGCGCTTCCACGACCGAGCGGTTACCGTCGCGTGAATCGCCATGCGCGCGATGCTCTAGCATATACAGACATCAGTGCGACCAATCTTGATTGGCGGCCATCCCGAGGCAGTTATCCTGGCGAACGTCCGCTCGTCATCGGGACGACATCGCGCATTGGCGCAATGGCGATAGGTGCCGCCACGTCGTGCATGATTCGATTCATAAGATCGGTTTCGAAGAGACCCCACCAGCTGCGTGGGAGCGGCTGAGAGACGACGACGAGGTCAGGCCGTAGGTCGCGCAGGCGCATGCGAAGCGCGCTCATACTAGCGCTAGAGCCATCGATGTACACGCGAAACAACGGCTTTGCCGTGTCATTCTCCTTCGCAAACTCGGCGGCAAGCTGCGCAGCTCGCTCAGCGCAGGAGTCAGCCGCCACGATTAGGATGCGAGACGGGCGGCACTCCGAGGGTCGGGTGCGGTACAAGTCTGCCACCAGCACCGGGATCGTGGTCTGCCGGGCCATCTCGCCCAACATGCTTCCGTGGATGAGCCGCTCCCAGTTTCTCGTACGTCGAGGCCCATTGCCAATCACAATAAGGCCGGCACGGTGCCGCTCGGCGAAGGTACAACTTGCCGCTGCCGGGTCCCCGTAGCGGATATATGCGCGCGCGAACACGCCGGCTTCGCGCGCTAACAAACAGCAACGATCAAGCATCGCGCGCGCTTCCTCCTTGGCGATCGTCAGTAAAAGCGCGTAATCGTTGGGGCACCCGGCTGCTCGAGCGAACATCCGAATGACGTCGATGACGTGACAAAAGGTCAGTTCCCGCGCTGGTCGTCCGTGAACCAACGAGATCGCGAATCGCGCTGTGGGCTCGGCGTCCGTTGCATCTACGGCGACAACAATACGCGAGAGCGCTTCGCGATCGAACGGCGCGGCTGGCATTGACACGGCCGATCGGCGTTGTCTCATGACTGCACTTAAGTCTATGCAAAGCGCGCGGCCGCAGCCAGCCGCCTTTTGGACGCCCGCCGTTTGAATCGACCACAGGTGCAGCGCTCCGTCTTGGGTCCGCCACCGCGGTTCGTTCGACCAGCCTGTGTTCTGATAGGCACATTGGTGCTTGTGGGCTCTCCGCTGCATTCTTCATGAACGAGCCATCCGAATGGCTATAGCCATTCGGCGGCTGGCACTCGCCCGTGACTTATCCTATGGTAAGGAATGTTGTCCGAGCTTTCCATACCGCGCAGCGCCACTTTTGCTATGGACGAGAGCTTCGAACCACTGCTCCTGGTCATTGGCGGCGATGCGCTCGTAGAACGTGTTTGTGCGGAGCTGACCGCCACCGCCGGCCACCAGGTTCGCGTCGCTTGGTCGCTCGATGCGAAGCGCGAGCACGCGTTCCGGTCGCTTGGCGTGACGGTCACTTCCCTCGATCCGCGCTCGGACGACTCCTTACGAGCCGCCGGGGTCATGGAGGCAGCCTCCCTGCTCGCGCTCTCGGAGGACGACGGCCTCAACCTTTCGATCGGTTTGCGCGCTCGCAATCTCAATCCGAAGATTCGGGTCGTGCTGCGACAATTCAACGTGACACTGGGCGAGAAACTCGAACAGGTTCTCCCCGATTGCGCCACGCTCTCCCCCGCAGTCCATTCGGCAGCCACGTATGCCGCTTCAGCCCTCGATCAGGGCTGCTTCTTTGGTCTACGCTTTCCCGAAACGTATGGTGCTCTGCTTGGCTTCGGAACCTACGGCGCCTCAGATCTCGGCGTGTCGGGTCTGACCGTCGGTCAGGCCGAAGAGCGTCTCGACGCGCGTATCGTGGCCGTTGATACTCGTTCGGACCCCCCGCGGGGAGCAATCATTGGCCGCCACGACACCGTCGTAACCTTTGGCAGAGTCCACGAATCGGCGGGACCGAAACGCGAGCCAAACCCCGATGGTTCGACGGCTGCTCCTCGGCGCGGAGAACGGTCGTTTCCGAGCTCCCTCTGGCCGGCGGCGACAGCCGCCTTTCACCGCGCAAACCCCATTCTGCGTACCTTTGCCATCCTTGCGGTGCTGTTCTTCTCCGCTTCCTACTGCTACTTTCACTTTGCACTCGGTAAAACGTGGCTCGCCGCAGCGTTCTACGTTACTGAGACGATGACCAACGTCGGCTTCGGTGAAGTGGGGGTCACACAGCGCGGCCCGGCAATTACTTTGGGCGCAATCACGGCGATGCTCGGTGGAATTGTATTTACCAGCATCTTCATCGGGTCCGTCGCGTCCGCACTCACGCGTGCGCAGTGGAACGCCATGCAGGGCCTTCGCCGCATTCGAGCCCGCAAGCACGTCGTGATCTGCGGAGGGGGCAAGATCGGCACCGCCGTGCTCAATCTTTTGACGGCCGCCGGAAAGCGTGTAATCGTGATCGAGCCGAACCCCGACGCTGACCTCGTCCGTCGGGCCCGCGAACGCGATGTTGATTTGCTGACCGGTGACGCTTCGCAGGCCGGCTGCCTAGATATGTGTGCAATTCCACACGCATCCGCGGTTCTCGCGTTGACCGATAGCGACGAGACCAATTTGGAGATCGCACTCGGCGCCCGCGTACGATCGCAAACGGTGCCGCTTGTTGTTCGCATGGAGGACGCGAGCTTCGCGAATGCGACCTCAAGCCTTTTCGGTCTTTCCACGTTCTCGCCGGCCGCACTGAGCGCTCCGGTACTCGCCGGACTCTCACGCTTTCCGGGAACTCGCGGACGCGTTCGCTATGCGGACGATGACTTCACCGTTGGGCAACGGGAGCAAGGCGAACACCCGGAACGTCCCCCTGCCCCGATTTGTACTGCGCTCTTCGTGTGGCGACACGGTTACCTAAAGATGATCCGTGACTTTGAGGAAATGCAGCCGTTCGATACGGTACTTTTTTCGGTTCCGCTTAGTCAGTTCCGAACAAAGACAAAATAAGCTCGCATTCACAGCGTATCGCCCGGAACGAACGATCGTCGAGGCATTCCTTGCGGCGTCGTTACTGTGGAAGAAACATATGCACGATCAGGGGAATAATGGCGGCCGCTGCGACGATTGCCAGCGTCACTACAAGCCGTTTGCCGATTTCAAAGAGCAGGTTATCTTCAGGCGGGGTACGCGTCATGAGAACATCCTAGTACTATTCGCGCTCCTCACCCAGCCTCCAGATGGCTACCGTCCGAATGATAGAGGCGGCGGGGCCAAACGATCGATCAGCTAGCATGCCGCGGTCTCCAAGCACGAGATACGGAAGTCGGCACCCAATGTCAAAATCATGAGGTATGAAACGCACCCCGACGTCGACCCCGAAAGGGTGCCGACTGGCTGGCGGGCAGCGCGGCTAGTGGCTTCCGCAACAGTCAGTTTGGGTTATACCCTAGCCGGACGTCAGAATAAGAGCATAGAACCGTCAGACTAGGGTGCGTTTTCAGAATTATTGACAGTAGCAGGCTAAGGTCATAGAGTTTCCCTGACAGGATCTGCGAGGAGGGACCGCGCTTTGGTTGGCCAGCGCATTGGTGTTTCGGCACGCTGATCGTGATCCTCGCGATCGCCGGCGCGCTGGCCCGCCAACCGCGCAACGACCGGCCGACCGGTTCGCTCGATCCGGCGACTCCATTTTTCGGTCTGCTCCTGGCGGCCACGGCGTTGGTCGTAACCGCACTGACGTTTCTGCCGGCCGACGCGCTCGGACCCGTGGCTGAAACGTTGATCCTCCACCGCCATGGATCGTTCTGACGCAGATTAGTTCGCCGTCCGGAATTGCGCCAGCGGCACGGCGAAGAGCAGTTCGTCGTACGGCTTCATCTGGCCGAACTCCCGAATCGGGATCTGCTGGCCGTTGCGCCACACGCAAAGCGGGATACAGACGTCGGCCGGCGGCTTCTCCGGTTGCGCGGTTTGCGAGCGCTGACTGATTGTGTGGTCTTCGCCGGCGTAGCGCACGCGCCCGCGCGTGCCGGGAAAGCGGGAAAGTCCGGCCAGCGCCGGGGCGGTTAGGGCCGACGGCGAGAAAGCAGCGATGCCGAAAATCTCCGACACCGCGTCGGCGAAGGCGTCGTTATCCATCCGCACGACCAGCGGGATGTCGGGACGGCGGGCACGTGCGCCGAGCGCGATCTCGACGTTGATTGCATCGTTGTCGGTCAGGGCAAGCAGCGCCGATGCGTGCGGGATGTCGCACAGATCGAGGGCGTCGTCGCGCTGCGCATCACCGGTGAGCAGGTCCACGTTGCGGTCGCGAGCGCGCCGCACGAGGCTTGCGTCGGGATTCGACTCGATCACGACGACGCGTTTGCCGGCCGCCGTCAGCAGATTGATCACCGCGCTGCCGATTTTGCCGCCGCCGCAGATCACGACGTGGCCGCGCGCGCTAATGCGCCGCATGCCCTGCAGCGCCATCCACTGCGCGCGTGTGAGCGCCGAACTGACGTAGCCGATGAAGATGCTCGTAAAGACGATGCCGCCGAGCATCGCGGCGATCGCGCCGCCGGTGACGAGCGGACCCCGCGTCGTGACCGTGGTTTCACCGAAGCCGACATTGGTCATCGTTTCGACCACGTAGAAGCTGGCGGCCGTCCACGTTTTATGCAGCACGAAGTGGAAGAACGTGAACTCGTAGCAGAAAAACCCGGCCGCGGCCAGCATGAAGACGCGCAAGACCGGGTTCAGCCGCTCCCATCCGACGGCGAAAAATTTCAGATCGAGCCGCGCGGAGCGGCGCCCGTTTGCCGGCCCGGCCGCGTGTGCGGAGCGGCCGCGATGATGATCCGTGTGCTCGACGATGGGTCCGAAGGCAACGACGGCATCCTCGGCCGCGATCATCGCGCCGGCCGGCGGGTCGAGGCGTTCGCCGAGCGCGAGAATGCGCAAGCCGAGGCGGTGTTCGGTCTCCAGCACGGTCGTGCCGGCGGCATCGAGTTGCGCGCCCGACGTTTGCGTGAAGCCGAGCAGCGGTCCGTCCTCAGCCGGGAAGCGCAAGGCGAAGAAGCATCCGGCGTCGAGCGCGGCGCCCGCGAACGTCGCGGCCGAATGCGCGGCCGGCGAAAGCGCGGTGCAGTCGGAGACGTTCTGCTCGACCTTCGTGCCCAGCAGCGGATTGAATTGGCGCAGGACGATGCGAATGTTGCGATTGAGCACGCGCGCCCGCAGGGCCACGACGAGGTTGAGCGCGTCGTCGTCCGCCAGGGCCAGCAGCGAGGCTGCCTCGGCGACGCCGGCGGCAATCAGCGCTGCGTCCGGGTGGGCGGAGATGGGCCAGACGATCCGCACTTCGTGTCCGGTCGTCGCCGTGAGCTCCGCGCACACGCGTTCCGTGAGCGCATCACCGCCGACGACTAAGATCAGCGGACGTGGGTTCATGTGCCGATAGGTTCGACGGAGCCCGATAGCCGGACTTCGTCCGAACAGTCTATCCGTTCGGATGCGCCGGTTCAACCGTTCGGACGGCCGCCGAACGGAGGCTAAACAACGCCTTGCGCAGGCGCTACACTACCGCCATGCCTAGCGTTTCTCGGATTCGCCGCCATATGTCATTCGCACAGGTCATCGAGGGCGAACTCGATGGCTCGAATCGCCGCCGCTGCGAGTGTTCCGTGATGGAACAGCTTACGGCTTCGAAAATTCCGGTCGAGGCGGTTGCCATCGACCACGACGGCTGCAGCTTTATCATCGATAGCCGCGATGCAGCGCGCTTTGCGAACGCGATTCACGACTTGAACGTCGCGGTGAAACTCCACGACCGTTGCGCGCGCGTCGCATTGACGCGCTCTTCGACGGATTGGCCGCTGCCGGCGTTGGGACGCGTGATGAAGGCGTTCGACGATGAGGGCATCGATGTCGTGCACCTCACGAGCGAGGCGAACGCGTTGACGGTGCTCGTCGACGAGAGCCA
>PLTN01000021.1 GCA_003164495.1 Vulcanimicrobiota bacterium | reverse complement strand
TCGGCAAAGGCTCCGGTGATCAGCGCCGGGGTGATGATGGCGAACATCAACTGGTACACCATGAAGGTCTGCTGCGGGATGGTGGCCGCGTAATCGGCGTTGGGATCGGCGCCCACGCCGTTCAGGAACATGTAGCGCAGTCCACCCAGAAACGGCGAGCCTTCGGAAAACGTCAGGCTATAGCCCACCACCGCCCACAGAATGGTCACCACACCCATCAAGGCGAAGCCGTGCATCATGGTGGCGAGCACATTCTTGCGGCGCACCAAGCCGCAATAAAACAGCGCCAGGCCGGGGGCCGTCATCATCAGGACCAGCGCCGAACTGGTCAGCATCCAGGCGTTATCGCCGGACATCTGCGCCGCCCTGGTGGCCTTTTCGAGTGCGTCGAGGCGCTTGGTAACGTCAGGCCCATTCGCTTGGGCAACTGCCATCACAGCGAATAACGTCGCCAGTGAAAAGGCTTTCAAAACACGTAATGTCGATTTCATGGCTAGCGGGGCCAGTCGTCGCGCGAGGGCGCGAATACGTCGAATACCACGGTATCTTCCAATGCCACCACGCCGTGCGGAACGTTCGGCGGGATCACCAGCGTCTCGCCCCCGCGCACCACCTTGTGGCCGCCGTCGATGGCGAATTTCAGGGCGCCGCGCTCCACCATGGTGATCTGCTCATTGTGATGGCTGTGCTCGGCAACCTGCGCATCCTTCTGCAATTCCAACCTGGCGATGGTCATGTTTCCGCTGTGGATCGCCTTGCGCGTGATCTGCGGGTTCAGTTGTTCGGGCGTCAGTTGATTCCAGTCGTAGTGCGTCATTTAAGGGTTATTCTACCCGGTGCGTAACCGTTTTGGGGATTCATGCGCGTTCAGCCCCAAAACGGTTACGCGCCCTATTCTACCCGGTTTTGCCGGGCCGTCGAGCCGGTATTGTATGATGAGAGATTATGAAGGGCATAGTGCTCGCGGGCGGGACGGGGAGCAGGCTGTTTCCGCTGACTAAAATCACCAACAAACATCTGCTGCCCATCTACAACCGGCCCATGATTTACTACCCGATTCAGACGCTGGTGGATGCCGGCGTCCGGGATATCATGATCGTCACCGGCGGTAGAAATTCCGGCGATTTTCTGCGTCTGCTGGCCAACGGCAAGGAATTCGGGCTGAAGCACATCAACTACACGTATCAGGAGGGCGAGGGCGGAATCGCCGACGCGCTGGGCCTGGCGCAACATTTCGCCGACGGGCAAAAGATCTGCGTGGTGCTGGGCGACAACATCATCGAGCACGATATTCGCGAGGCTGTGGAGACGTTTCAGGCGCAGGAATCGGGCGCCCACATTCTGCTCAAGGAAGTGCCGGACGCGGAGCGGTTCGGCGTGGCGGAAGTCTCCGGCGGCAAGGTGATCGGGATCGAGGAAAAGCCCAAACGGCCGAAATCGAACCTCGCGGTCACGGGCATCTATATGTATGACGCCTCGGTGTTCGATAAGATCCACACGCTGGTGCCGTCGCATCGCGGGGAGCTCGAAATCACCGACGTCAACAACGCCTACATCGCGGCGGGCGATCTCCGCTACGACATCCTCAGCGGCTGGTGGACCGACGCGGGCCAGTTCGAGAGCCTGTTCCACGCAAGCCAACTCATCGCGGCGCAACGCGCCAAAGAGGCGCGCTCTTAGAAGGTCTTGACCTTCGTCAACCCGGCGGCGCCGAACAAGCTCTCGACCTTCGCAACGTTCTTCGAGTCGCCGTGATAGCCGACGATGCTCCGGCCCGCTTCCAGCGCTTCAGCGTAGTGCTCGACTTCATCATCCGGGATCGCGAAATCCGCGAGCCGCTCCCAGAGCGATTCGCTGCCGATCGGTGCGACGCGCGGAGCACCCGCGACGCCCGAGATGCCGCTACCGGTGAGGCCCGGAACGCCGGTCCCCGTTTCCATTCCGCCGGTCAAGATGCTCGTATCGACCAGGCCACCGACGGTATGCGACTCGCCGGTATCATCGGGCCCGAGCACTTCCAGTGCTTCGAGCGATAGCCCGGCCACCTTCAACGCTTGTTCGAGCGCTGCGGTGTCACCATCTTGAGAAATCCCGGTCACGACGAAAGGCACGAAGAACCTCGCTTGCAGTGCTAGCGGAACGCAGGGGCCCTTAGATTTGCCGCGTGGGCATCGGTGGCCCGCCAATCCCGACCCGACGCATTGTTGCTATCGGTGATGTTCCCAAAAAAGCGAGAATCGAGGCCCCCAGGCCCGCGAGCTAAGGGCAGCCTAGCCGTCGCGTGGCGCCGAGGGATGGACCCGCGCAATGGATCCCTTCGACGACGAGCCGACTCCCGGCGGTACTTACCAACATTCATTTGACCGACCAATCTTTGATGTAGACGGGATATCGCGCCGCATCGTCTCCCGGTTCACAAAGCTGCGCGGTCGCTTCGTACGCATCTCGATCACTCTCGAGGAGCGCCGGGCTGGGCACGAAGGTCAGCTGATACGGTTTGACGATGCCCATAGGCGCTTCCACCGCCATGTGCCGGGTTGGCCGGAGCCGGGCGCCATCGACGTGTATCTGGACGGAGTCGAGCCGCATGTGCGCATCGAATTTGCCCTCCGAGAGATCGTCCTGCGTTATACTGATTATGAAGCCGCCGTCTTCGGCAAGGACCCACGATGACTACGATTCGCCCAGCCAGTATGCGCCCAATCGTCTCAAAGGACGACGAGAACAACGCCTTCGCGTTGTTCTGTGAAGCACTGTATGACGACCCGGATGCCTTTACGGATCTGATTCCCGATGCGGTCGAGCCGAGGCCGGTCGCGATTGCGGAAGACGGGGGTTCGGCGGAATTCGAAATCTATGCCGGCCGCGCCGAGTGGTGGGAACCCTCGAATGCACCTCCGATCATGCGAGTTTTAGTCGAACGATCGGGCGAGCAGCCGAATTAGGCCGGCCGGGTCGGCATCGGTGGCCCTCCGATTCCGACGCGGCGAATGGCCGCGATCGGCGCAGACCCGAGAAAGGCGAGAATCGAGGCCCCCAGGCCCACCAACCAGACGAGCGCGGTGACGGCCCAGCCGATGTACGGTACTGTCTCCGCGGCGCTGACGATCACGAGGCCCAAGATGAGGGCCCACAGCGGCGAGGGCGTGTGGCTGGGCATGATCAGTTCGGTCAGACGCCGGCCCACGAGCAGCGCGACTGCGCCCGTCCCGAGCCAAATGCCCACGAACACCGCCGCAAACTCGAGGACGATCAGCGGGATACCGACGATCGTGATCGCGAGGATAATCGCCACCGGTACGATCGCGAGCACCGCTATCGCGCCGACCAGCGCCGCGAGCCCGGGGTGGCGCTCCAACCGGTCGTGTGCGATCCGCATGCGCACCGGAAACAGCAAGAACACGAGCAGCACGATCGCGCTCGCACCAAAGCGCACCAGCAGGTGCTTGTCCTGATTGCGGAACGCATCGAACGCGGCCGAGTTCACGAACCACGGCGCGAGGGCGCGTGCGCCGTCATCCGTGATGCAGTTCGCGTGGCCGTCGATCTGCGCACCGTCCTCGATGATGCACTTGCCGAAGATCGTGTTCACGTCACCTTGCACGTGGCCGGCGACACGGGCGTCGCCGAACACCACGGTCAGATCGCCGTCGACGGTTTCATCCGAACCGATGGTCACGTTGTGGAAGAAGACGGTCTTCCCGTGATCGAGGATATCCGCGCTTGCGACACGCGGCATCGCGGCGAACGCGAGGATCGCCAGGGCCAGACCGGCGAGCAGGCGCGCGATCACCAGCGCAAACGCTCGGCGATGCCGGGCCGCGCGGCGCGCACCAGCGCCGTGACGCCGGCCAGCACGATGAGGTCGGCGATGACCATGCCCCCACCCAGCGGCGCAAACGCATGCCAGAGCCCGGCAAACGCCGCGAAGACGGTGGCGGCGACGGCGTATACGCTGCGGCTCGCGCTGAGCAAGTGCTGCGGCGCGATCAGGGCGGCCGCGCCGACCAGCGACCACGCGCCGGCCACGTAAGCGATGAGCGTTGCCGCGAGCGGCGTGCGCAGCGGGCACGGGTGCGGCATCGCCTTCACGTCGGCCATCGTCGCGTAGGTGAAATTTTCCGGCAGCTCGACCGTGCGCGGCGTGAGCAGCAGCGCATCGACCACGCGCAGTTCTTCCAGCAACCCGCGGCACGCGTCGCAGCCGTCGACGTGCGCGAGCAGACGCGCGCGTTCGCCGTCGGCGAGCTCCCCGTCGATGAAGCGCTCGAAGCGCTCCTCAGACCAGCTGCAGGTCACCGTGGCCCCGTAGCACGCCGGCGGTTCCCGCAACGGCGGCGGCTTCGCGTTCGCGGAACTTCTGCGCCAGCGCGA
>PLTN01000098.1 GCA_003164495.1 Vulcanimicrobiota bacterium | reverse complement strand
GCTCGCCGCCTTGGACGACGCGGCGAAGGTTCGCTCGAACGCCGAGGCCAACCGCGGGAAATGGTGCTCCGGCCGTATCGCGCCGACATCGACGGGCTGCGCGCGATCGCTGTTACGGCGGTCGTCGTGTTCCACGCCTTTCCCGATCTGCTGCCGGGCGGCTTTCTCGGCGTCGACATCTTTTTCGTCATCTCGGGCTATTTAATCACCGGCCTGATCCAAGATGCGATCGCCGCGGGCACGTTTCGCGTTGCGGCGTTCTACGCGCGCCGCATCCGGCGGATCGTACCGGCGCTGTTGCTCGTCCTCATGGCGTCGCTCATCGCCGGCTGGTTCATGCTGCTGCCGCTCGAGTATCGACGGCTAGGCCAGAACGCGACTGGCGGCGCGCTGTTCTTCGCCAACGTTCAATTCGTTCTGCAGTCGGTGTACTTCGACCGGTCCTCAATCACGAAGCCGCTGCTGCATCTATGGTCGCTCAGCGTCGAAGAGCAGTTCTACCTCGTCTGGCCCTTCGTGATGATGTGGGCCGCATCTGTGCGCGCGCGGATGCTGCCGATCGCGCTGGGTATTGCCGTCGCATCGTTTGCGGCCGACGTCGCGATCGTCGACTTCTACTCGCCGAACGCCGCCTTCTATCTGCCCTTCACGCGCTTTTGGGAACTGATGCTCGGCGCCGCGGTGTGCGCGCGCGGGGTGCACGCGACGCCGCGAATGGCCTCCACGATCGCCGCCGGGTGCCTCGTCATCATCGTTGCGTCGGTCGCCGTCTCTATGGCAACGCCGTGGTGGAATTTGCTGCCGACACTTGCAACGGCGGGCCTCATGGCAACGGGGGGCGGGACGTGGGCCGCCCGCGCGTTGCTCGGTGTGAAGCCGATGGTGTGGCTCGGCAAAATCAGCTACCCGCTCTACCTTTGGCACTGGCCGCTACTGTCGTTTCTCGCCATCGGGACCTTCAGCGAAAGTTCCGTTGCAGCGCGCATCGCAGCGGTGGCGGCGGCGCTCGCGCTGGCCCAACTCACCTACGTTTTTGTGGAACGGCCGATTCGCTTTGGGCCGCATCCCGAACGCTGGGTGCCGCGCCTCGCGGCGGCGCTGCTCGCCGTCGCAGCGATCGGCTCGATCGTCGCGGGGGCCGCCGGATTTCCGATGCGCATTCCACAACCGCTGCGGCGGTACGTTGTCGTGAACGACGACTACAAAGCGGAAACGCGCGCGCTGACATGCTCGCTTCCGGAACTGATCCCCGCTGGTGCTTACGCGCCCGCGTGCTATCAGCCGCGACGTCCCGGCGAACGCAGCATCTTCGTATGGGGAGACTCGTTCGCAGCGCGGCTCTACACCGGTCTCGCGGCAACGTACGAGCCGGCGGTCAACGTCCGCCAGATGACACGCGATCAGTGCGCGCCGTTGCTCGGCCGATCGCCCTTCCCGACCTGCAACGACTCCAACGCGACGGTGATCGAAAAGATCGCGCAGTACCCGCCGGACGTCGTCGTGGTGTTCGCCGCGTGGAGCGAATACGGTTCCTACGAAACCGGCAGCGATCTCGCCGCGGGCGTGCAAGCGACGATCGCGCGCTTACGTGCCGTGGGCGTAAAACACATCGTGGTTGCCGGACCATCGCCGCTCTGGAACGAGTTTCTTCCGACGCTGATCGCGAGACACTGGCGAGCGGCGCCCGGTGCCGGCATTCCGGCGGTGATGAAGGACGGGCTCGCGACCTCGATCTTCGCTGCCGACCGGAACCTGCGGGAACTCGTTCCGCGCGCCGGTGCCGTCTACGTATCGCTGACCGATCGCCTCTGTTCGCCGGCGGGTTGCCGCACGCTCACCCCGTCCGATCCGCCCGAACTGATGACGGCGGACGTCGGCCATTTCACCAAGCCGGCCGCGCTCTACGTCGTGCCGTTCCTGCCGCTGCGCGCGCTACTCGCGCGTTAGCCGCCTTGGACGACGACGCGTTTGAGCGCCCCGCGCCAGAGGAACGTCGCCAGCACGGCGAACCCGCCGCCCCAAGCGAGTTGCGATGCAAACGCGGCGGGATAGGCGCTGGGCGCAATGGTGCCCGTGTAGATCAAGAGCGGCGTTGAGTACACGGCGGCGAACGGCAACGCGAGCACGATCTTCTGGAGGAAGCCGGGGAAGAAGATCAGCGGTACGATCTGCCCGCCGAGCACATCGCTCACCCAGCGCACGATCAGTTGAATCGCAAACGTCTCGAGCGTCCAGAACGCGATCGTGTTCATCAGGAAGTTCAAGAGAAAATTCACGATGTAGCCGAGTGCGAAGCTGAACGCAAAGGCGAGCAGCACCAGCGGTGAGGGCACGTCGATGTGCACGATGAAAAGCGCGAGCAGCAGCGAGGGCACGATCAAGACGCCGTGCAGCAGCGTTTGCCCAAACCCGTCGCTGAAGAAATAGAGCGGCAAGTTGATCGGCTTCATCAGATCGGTCGCGATCGAGCCTTCGCGCACGCGGTCGCGGATCAGACGCGTGCCGTCGATCTCCAGCACCAGCGACATCATCAGCGCGATCACCGTGTAGGTGAGGATGGCGTGCAGCGGAACGCCCGCCGGCGCCGTATTCTGCGCGTAGAGTGCCACCCAGACCATCTTCATCAAGTACAGCCGCACGAGGATCGAGCCGACGTTGGTGAAGACCTCCATCCGGTAGGTCGCTTCGCGCGCAAACGCTTTCTTGCCGAATTCGAGATACGGCTCGATGCGAAACGTCACGTGGCGGCGGGCTCGCCGTCGGGCTCGGCGACGTAGCCTTCGCGGTAGATGCGGCGGATGATCGATTCGAGTTCCGGTTCTTCGATCGAGATATCGCTCACCGGATAGCGCTCGGCCACGCGCCGGATCAGCGTTTCGGCCGACATCGTGCGGCGATCGAAGCGGAACCGCGCAACCGTCGGCGTGGTCAGCTCGGCCTCCGTGCCTTCCATCTCGACGTGCGTCTCGGGATCGCACAGTTCGACGACGAGGGTGCGGTGCGTGCCGTAGCCGTCGCGCAGCGTTTCGACCGCACCGTCGAAGATCAGCGTACCGCGATCGATCAGGACGATGCGCCGGCACAGGCGCTCGACGTCGGCCAGATCGTGGGTGGTGAGGATGAAGGTGGTGCCCCGCTCGCGGTTGATCTCCGCGATGAACGTGCGAATCGCTTCTTTGGCGACGACGTCGAGTCCGATCGTGGGCTCGTCGAGAAAGACGATCTTCGGATCGTGCAGCATCGCCGCGGCGAAGTCGCCGCGCATCCGCTGGCCGAGCGAGAGCTGCCGTACGGGCGTGCTCATGAACTCGTCCATCTCGAGCAGTTTGGTGAAGTAGTCCATGTTCGAGCGGTAGCGTTCGGGTGAGACGCCGTAGATCGCGCGCAGCAGTTCGAACGACTCGATCAGCGGCAGATCCCAGTACAGTTGCGAGCGCTGTCCGAACACGACCCCGATGTTGCGCGCGTTCTCGCTGCGCTTTGCATACGGCACGATTCCGGCCACGCGCACCTCACCCGAGGTCGGAACGAGAATGCCCGTGAGCATCTTGATCGTGGTCGATTTGCCCGCGCCGTTCGGGCCGATATAGCCGACCAGTTCGCCCGCATCGAGCGACATCGTGACGCCGGTAACCGCGACTTTGTCGACATATTCGCGCGAGAAGAGCGTCTTGAGCGCGCCGCCGGCGCCGGGTGTCCGCTTGACCGAGCGAAAGACCTTTCGCAGTTCCCGCGTCTCGATGATCGGCATGGGCCTGCGCTTCGACCCGGACCTGCCGGTCCATCCGAGGAAGCAGACGGGATGGACGAGGCGGTGGGGCGTTGATCATCACGATTTCGCGCGAGTACGGCGCGGCCGGCCGGGCGATCACCCACGGTCTGGCCGAGCATCTCGGGTACCGGCTCCTCGATGAAGACTTGCCGGTGGTGGTTGCGGCGCGCTTGGGCACCTCACCCGAGGTCGTCGAAGGCATCGAATACCGGCCGGTCAGCTTCGGGCAGCGCTTGCTGCGGTCGATGAACGCCGCGGTACCGGAAGCGTTTCAGCCGAGTCCCGAGGTCGATGACCTGCACGCCGACACGCAACGCGGCATCGAGCAGCTCATCCACGAAGCGGCCGATGCGGGGAACGTGATCGTGGTCGGCCGGCTCGGCAACGTCGTCTTGAAAGACCGCCCGAACGTCCTGCGCGTATTTCTGACCGCTCCGATGGCGTGGCGGGTGGCGCAGATCGTCGAGTCGCTCGGCCTCACCGAAGCGGCCGCGCAAGCCGAGATCGCGCGCGTCGATGGCGGCCGCCGCGCGTACGCGCGCGAAACGTACGACTTCGATTGGGGCGATCCGCATTATTACGATCTGGTCCTCGACGTCTCGCGGTTCGGCGTTGAGGGAGCGATGGCACTGATCGATGCGGCGCGGGCGCCGTTCGAATGAACGCTGCGGAGAAGAAGGTTGCTGCCGCCGAACGCCCGGTTCCCAACCCGCAAGGAAGCTTTCTCGGACCGTTTCGGTATCGCGATTTCACGCTGCTCTGGAGCGGGCTGTTCGTCGGCAACATCGGCACCTGGATCCAATTCACTGCGCTCGGCTATTACGTTGCGAAACTCGCGCCGAACGTAGGGATCGGTTCGTTTTACATCGGTCTGCTCGGCGCATCGCGCATGATTCCGGTGCTGATCGCATCGCCGTTCGCCGGCGTCGTCGCCGATCGTTATCCGCGCCGTCCAATTTTGCTGAGCACCAACATCATGACGGCGATCTTGGCCGTGCTGCTGTCCACCGCGCTGTTCACGCACACGGCCTCGTTGCCCGTCATCCTGATCATCAGCGCCTTTCAAGCCGCGACGCAGTCGTTCGATGCCCCGGCGCGGCAAAGCTGGGTGCCGCTGCTGGTGCCGCGCGAACTCATCGGGAACGCGATCGGCTTGAACTCCTTCGGCTTCAACGCGCCGAGCGTCGTCGGTCCGCCGATCGCCGGAATTCTGATCAACTCGTTCGGCGTCGCACCGTGCATGTCGCTCAACGCGATCGTGAAGTTTGCGGTGGTCATCGCGATCATTTTCATGAAACCCTCGCCCGCGAGTTCGAAGGCGCGCACCTCCTTCGGCTCGGCGATCATCGAAGGCATCCGGTTCATTTACGGGCACTCCGTTCTGCGCTGGATCTACTTGATGTTGATCGTTACCGCGCTCTCGGTGCGCTCGTATAGCTTCTTGCTGCCGGCGTACGCGGTCCACGTGCTCCATACCGACGCGGGAGGGCTGAGCGGTTTGATGGCCGCGACCGGAATCGGTGCGGTCGGCGGCGCGCTGCTGATCGCTGCCGTCAACGTCAAACGACGCGCGGTGATCTGGTTCGTCTCCGGGTTGATGGCCTCGCTCGGTGTTTCGGCCCTCGGCGTTACCGATTCGTACGTGCTCGCCGCGATCGTCCTGACGTTTGTTGGTCTCGGGACGCAGAGCTTCGCCGGTTCGTCGAACGTGCTCGTGCAGATGCTGGCGCCGGATGACATGCGCGGACGCGCCATCTCGGTCTACTCGATGGTCCTGCTCGGACTCGTTCCGGGCGGAGCGCTCGTGATCGGTACGATCGCGCGCTTCTCCGACTTGCGCATGGTCTTCGTGTGGTCCGGGCTGCTCTGCGCATGCATGGGCATCTGGACGTTCTGCGCTCACCCGAAACTGCGCGCAAGCTAGCCGTTATGTCGGAGATGAACGAGCTGCACATCTTTCTCGTGCTGGCTTTGATCGTCGCTCTGGCCGTCGTCGCGAAGTGGACCCGTCAGCCCTATCCGATCGTTTTCTTGCTGGGCGGCATCGCGCTCGCATTCATTCCGGGGATGCCGGTCATCCGGCTCGCACCGGAACTGGTGTTCCTCGTCTTTCTGCCGCCGCTGATCTTCGGCGACGCCTACGTCACCGACTGGCGTCAGTTCGTGCGGTACATCGAGCCGATTACGCTACTCGCCACGGGGCTGGTCGTCGTGACCTCCGTGAGCGTTGCGTTTGTGGCCCATTGGGTGATCGGCTTACCGCTCGACGTCGGCTTCGTGCTCGGAGCGATCCTCTCACCCACCGATACCGTGGCGACCGATGCGATTGCGGAGGAGACGGGCATGCCGCGCCGGCTGCAGAGCATCCTCGGCGGCGAGAGCTTGATCAACGATGCGACCGGACTCGTGCTTTACAAGTTCGCCGTCGCGTCGGTGATGATCGGAACGTTTTCGCTCGGCAGTGCGGTCGCGCAGTTCGCCTACGTCGCCGTCGCCGGTCTCGCCGTCGGCATCGGCGGCGGAATGCTGGCGTATCGTTTGACGCGCTTTCTCTACGAGCGCGAGTTGACCGACGACGTCATCGCGGTGACCATCTCGCTCATCACGCCGTTCCTCGTATACTTGGCGGCGGATCGCATCGGCGCTTCGGGCGTGCTGGCGGCAGCGGCCGGCGGCATGGTCATGAGCCGCAAAGGCGGCGGCATGTACACCCCCGAGGCGCGGCTCGTCGGTTACAGCGTCTGGAACACGATGTTCTTCGTGTTCAACGGCGCGCTGTTCATCTTGCTCGGTTTACAGCTGCGCGCGATCTTTGCCGAGTTGGCCATCTTTCCGGCGGCCACGCTGGCGCAGTACGCGCTGGCGATCGCCGCAACGGTGATCTTCGTGCGGCTGGCGTGGACGATCATCGGGTCGCGCATCCGCGCGCTGTTTCGCGTTGGGCTCACTGCGCGCGAGGGTGGTGTGACGCCGATCAGCTGGGCGTTTATCAGCGGTTGGGCCGGGATGCGCGGCATCGTCTCGCTCGCGGCCGCGCTCTCGTTGCCGAACACCGTGGCGGCCGGCGCGCCGTTCCCCGCGCGGGATCTGATCCTGTTCGTGACGTTCGCCGTCATTCTGGTCACGCTGCTCGGCCAAGGGCTCACGCTGCCGTGGTTCATTCGCTGGCTGCGGGTCGCCGATGCCGACACCGGCAACCGCCCGCAGGCGATGGCGCGCGTGCGTGTGGCGGAAGCCGCGCTCTCACGACTGGTCGAGTTGGAACCCACGTTTCACTCGACCACGCACTGGGAAATCGCCGGCCGCCTACGGGCCCGATACGAAGAACAGGCCGTTCACTTCACCGCCCACCTGGACGGCTCGCTACTCGCGAGCGACGTCGCACAGCACGATCTCGAGCGGCAGCTCGTTCGGGCTACGATCGATGCCGAACGCGCGGCGCTCGCCGATATGCGTCACTCCGGCGAGATCGGCGACGAGGTCTTCCGCAACATGCAGTACGACATCGATCTCGCCGAATCGCGCCTGCTCGCGGACTAATGTAGCTGGCGGTAAGCTGTGAAGTAGTAGTCGACGAGCCGGAAGCCGCCGCGTTCGAGCGAGAGGCGGCTGCGTTCGTCGATCGTGTGGATGCCGGCGCAGACGAGGCGCCCTTCGCTTGCGACGAGCCGGTCCGCGGCACTGGCGGCAATCGCCGCACCATAGCCGTTGCCGCGATGCGGCTGGTGGACGGCGACGCGCAGTTCCGACCAGTTCTTGTCGATCGCATCGGTGATTGCGACCCCGACGGCCTCGTGGCCGATCTCGGCGATCAGAATCTTCGGATCGTCGAAGGCGGCGGCTTGTTCGCGGGCCATTTCGCCGAGGACGAGCGAGTCGCGCATCGAGCCTTCGCGCAGGGTCACCTTGACCGGCAGCGGCGGCGCGTGGCGGAAAACGAAGGCTGCGCCGGTGACCTCGATATTGAGTTCGAGGCCCTTGAGCGCACCGCGGACGACGTCGTCGCCGCCGAAAAATCGGATCGCTTGGGCGTTCGTTTGCTGGAACGCGTCGGCTAGGCGGCGCGGAGCCTTTTCGCCGGCGGTGACGTCGAAACGCACCATCGTGTCGGCGGTGTCGATGGTGCCGTCGGCCATCCAGGCGATGGCAACGGCGCGGCCACCGTCGCGAATCGGTACGCCGCGGGCCCGTTTGCGAACGAGACGGGAATACGCAAGTTCGGGAAATCCGTCGAGATACATATTATAAAAAAAAGGAGCGAGCCGGTGTGAGCGACTCGCCCGTAACCTCCGTGGTTAGAGTTAGGCCGCGGCCGCTTTTTTGCGGCGGGGAGCGGATTTCTTCCGGGCGCCGGTCTTACGGACGACCTTCTTGGCCCCCGTCTTCTTGCGTGCGGATTTCTTCCGAGCGGTCTTTTTCTTGGCGGTCTTCTTAGCCGTCTTCTTGCGCGACGTGGACTTCTTTTTGCTGGTGGATTTCTTGCGCGACGACTTTTTCTTGGCGGCCTTGCGGACCGTCTTCTTGCGGGGTGACGCCTTGCGCGAGGTCGACTTCTTCTTGCTGGTGGATTTCTTAGCTGAAGTCGACTTCTTACGCGTGGCTTTCTTACGAACTGCCATCGTTTCGATAGTCCTCTCTCCAAACGCTTGCGCGAGTGGTGCTACCGACGGGGCCGTGCGGGCATCCGCCGGCTAGTGTTGCATACGTTATATCACTCAGAAGGAATTTGCGCAACCCGCGCGCGTGATGCGGGACACATCACGTCGACGTGTCGACGAGCGATGCGTAGCGGGCTTCGATCACCCGGCGTTTCAGCTTGAGGGTCGGCGTCAGTTCGCCGTGTTCGATCGTCAGGTCGCGCACCAACACGCCGGTCCAACGAATCTGTTCGAACGTCGCGAGGTCGGCGGTCTTGCGGGTACATTCGGCTGCGACGAATCGCCGAACGTCTTCGCGTCCGACGAGTTCCGCGGGCGGCGTCCCGGACGGAATCTCCATGCGACTGCAGAGCGCCGTCCAGTTCGGTGAGATCAGCGCCGCCGGATGCGGCATCCCGTTTCCGAACACCACCGCCTGCGCGATGAACGGGGAACGCATGACGGCAGTCTCGACGCGGGCCGGTGAGATGAACTTCCCGCCGCTCGTCTTGAAGATCTCGTCCTTGCGGTCGATGATGCGCAGGTAACCGTCGGGATCGAGGGTGCCGACGTCGCCCGTCGCGAGCCACCCGTCGTGCATGCGCGCGGCGGTCGCGGCGGGATTGCGGAAGTAGCCTTGCATCACGTTCGGGCCGCGCACCAGTATCTCGCCGTCCTCCGCGAGCCGCACCTCAACGCCCGGAATCGGCCGCCCAACCGTGCCGACTCGCCACGCACCGGGCCGGTTCACCGTGACGACCGGCGAGCATTCGGTGAGTCCGTAGCCTTCCATGATCGGCATCCCGGCGGCTTCGAACGTCAACGCGATGTCGAGATGGAGCGACGCGCTGCCGCTGACGAAAACGCGCAGGCGGTCGCAGCCCAACTGCGGCCGCAGCTTGCGCAGGACGAGTTTCCGGGCGAGCACGTACTGCAAGCGCAGCCCGATACCGCGCGCGGTACCGGCGAGTTCGGCGGCCTTGTAGCGCCGTCCGATCGCCAGCGCCCACGGCACGAACTTCGCCTTGAGTCCGCCGCCGGCACGCGCTTTGGCAAGGATGCCGGCGATGGTGCGTTCGAAGATGCGCGGCACGCAGAATACGATGACGGGCCGCACCGCGCGCAGATCGTCGAGCAGCGTCTCGATCTGCCGGTTGACGTAGATCTCCGCGCCGCGGATGAAATACCCGAAGACGTTGGTGCTTTCGTAAATGTGCGCGTAGGGCAAGATCGACAGCACGGGATCGCCGGGCCGGATCAGGTCGGAAATTAGATCGAACGCGCCATGCGCGTTCGAGGCGAGGTTGCGGTGCGAGAGCATCACGCCTTTGGGCGAGCCGGTGGTGCCGGATGTATAGATGACGACCGCCAGATCGTCGGGCATCAGCGCGGCCGGTTGCGCACCGAGCATCCCGCGCCCGTGTGCGATCACGGCGCTCAGCGAATTGGGGTCTTCGGCCGGCGCGTCGAACACGATCGGTTCGAGCGCGATGCCCTCGGAGCGCAAGCGTCCGGCGACGGCGGGCGTGTCGACGAAAAGTTCGCGCGCGCCGGAATCGGCGATGATGAAGCGCACTTGGTCCGCGGCTTGGGTGGCATAGATCGGCACCGTCACACCGCCCGCAAAGAGGATGCCGAGGTTCGCGAGGATCCAGTCGACGCGGTTGGGCGACATCAGCGCGACACGGTCACCGGGCGCGAGCCCGCGATCGCGCAGCGTTGCGGCGATCGCGGTAACACGGGCCAGAACATCGGTGGTACCGAGTGCGCTCCAGCGGCCATCCGCAGCGCGTTCGTACAAGACGGGCCGGTCGGGTCCGGAAAGCGCAGCGCTCACAAGATCGACAAGTGTCACGAGGCACCCTTCGTCCAAAACCCGAAGCAGGCCCGGTGATTTCGACCAATTCCGAATTGCGCGGCGCGGTGCAGGCGGCTGCCGAGCGGCTGCGCGGCGGCGTGATCCGCACGCCCACCAATCGCTCGCGCGCGCTCTCGCAGCAGATCGACGGAGAAGCGTACTTGAAGCTCGAGACCCGTCAGGTGACGGGTTCGTTCAAGGAACGCGGCGCCCTCAACGCGCTCTCGCTGCTCACCGAAGAACAGCGCCGGCGGGGCGTCGTTACGATGTCGGCAGGAAATCACGCGCAGGGTGTGGCGTACCACGCCGCGCGGCTTGGAATCAAGGCGACGGTCGTGATGCCCGACGGTACGCCGTTCCTCAAGGTGCGGCGGACGCGCGATTACGGCGCCGAGGTCGTGCTGCACGGCGCGACGTTCGAACAATCGTCGGCGTACGGTTACGAGCTGGTCGAGCGTACCGGCGCCACGTTGATCCACCCCTACGACGATCTCAACGTCATCGCCGGCCAGGCGACGGCAACGCTCGAGCTGCTCGATGACGCCGGCACTGACCTGGATGCGATCGTGGTGCCGGTCGGCGGCGGCGGCTTGATCGCGGGCGCCGTGCTGGCGGTCGACCTCTTTGGCTCGAAGGCCGAAGTCATCGGCGTCGAGACCGAGTTCTATCCGGCGCTCTACGCCGAAATGAAGGGCGAGCTCGCGATCATCGGAGGGGTGACGATCGCCGAGGGCATCGCCGTCGAGAAGGTTGGCCGCCTGCCGCTCTCGATCGTGCGCGACGTGGTGCGCGACGTGCTGCTCGTATCGGAACCCGCGATCGAAGGTGCGATCGCCTTTCTGCTCGAGGACGAAAAACTCGTCACCGAAGGCGCGGGTGCAGCCGGCGTTGCGGCCATCCGCAGCAACGTCGAGCGCTTCCGCGGCAAGCGCGTCGGCACGCTCCTATGCGGCGGCAATATCGATCTCGGCATGCTCGCGTCGGTGATCGTGCGTTCGCGCATGCGAGCCGGACGCGTGGTGCAGATTCGCGTGCTGATGGTCGACAAGCCGGGCGGCCTGGTTGCGATCGCCACGGCCGTCAACGATGCACATGCCAACGTGCTCGACGTGCTGCACCATCGGCTGTTCGGGAGCGTTCCGGCGAAGTACGCGCAACTCGATCTCACCTGCGAACTGCAGCGCCCCGAAGACATCGAGCAGATCCTCACCAACATCGCCGCCCGCGGCTACGAAGCCACGGTGATCACGGGCTAAACCGGGAACGGGCGGACGACGTTCCTCGCTATGCCTCGTCCGGTGAACCACCCAGATAGATCGCACGCACTCGCGGGTCGGCACTCAGCTCCGAAGCCGTCCCGCTCAATGCGATCTCGCCGTTCTCCAGAACGTATGCGCGGTCGGCGTGCTGCAGCGTCAGGTAGGCATTCTGCTCGACGATGAGGACGGCGGTCCCGCTCCGTTTGAGTCCGGCGAGGATCCCAAAGATTACTTCGACGACTTGTGGCGCGAGACCGGTGCTTGGTTCGTCGAGCATCAACATCCTGGGCCGGGCCATCAGCGCGCGGCCGATCGCGAGCATCTGCTGCTCGCCGCCCGAGAGCGAGAACGCGGTCTGTGATTTGCGCTCGGCCAGGACCGGGAACTGCGCGTAGACGGCGGCGACGTCGGCTTCGATGGTCTTGCGGTCGACGCTGTACGCGCCGAGCCGGATGTTGTCGTCGACGGAGAGCTCGGTGAAGAGCTGGCGCCCCTCGGGCACGTGGAGGCAGCCGAAGCCGACGCCTTGCACGGTCGAAGCGCGCAGCAGGTCGTGACCGTCGAACCGAATCGAGCCGGAGCGCACGTTTGTGTCGATGCGCGATATGGTGCGCAAGAGCGTCGACTTGCCGGCGCCGTTGGGGCCAAGCACGGCCACCATTTCACCCGCCTCAACGGTAAGGCTGATCCCGCGCAACACCTCGAGTTCACCGTAGCCGGCGTGCAGGCCGGAGACCTCGAGCAGCATCAGCCGGCCGTTCCCAAATAGGCCGCGACCACGGCCGGATCGTTGCGGACGGCGTCGGCCGTGCCGTCGGCGATCATCGTGCCGAACTTCAAGACCATCACGCGCTCGCTGATCGACATCACGAGCCGCATGTCGTGCTCGATCAAGAGCAGCGTCATGCCGGCATCGCGCAGCTTCAATAAGTCCGCGGTTAGCGTGGCGCGTTCGCCCGCGTTCAACCCGGCGGCCGGCTCATCGACCAGCAGAAGCCACGGATTCGACGCCGTCGCGCGCGCGAGCTCGACGCGCCGCCGGTCGCCGAAGGCGAGATCCTTCGCGAGCGTCGATGCGAGCGGTTCCAGCCCCAGCCGCACGAGCGTGTCGCGTGCGCGGTCGGTCGCCTCGCGTTCGGAGCGACGTGACGACGGCAACGCGAACAAGTCGGCGCCGAACGACGTGTGCTCGGTGCGAAATGCGCCGGCGATGACGTTTTCGAGCACGGTCATCTCGCCGAAGAGGCGCGCGTTCTGAAACGTGCGTCCGACGCCGAGCGCGGCGACGCGGTGCGGTTGCCGGCCCGTGACGTCGATGCCGCCGATTGTCACGCGGCCCTCGGTGGGCCGGCCGATCCCGCTGATCGCGTTGAACAGCGTCGTCTTTCCCGCACCGTTCGGACCGATCAGCGACGTCAGCGTACCGCGCGTCAGCGTGAAGCTGACGTCGTTCACCGCGACGAGCCCGCCGAATCGCTGCGTGACGTGCGCGACCTCGACAACGCTACTTGTCACCCCGAGCTTGTCGAGGGGCAGCGCAAATGTCGACGATCGAGGCTGTCCCTCGACTACGCGCCCTTCGGCGCTCCGCTCGGGATGACCGGGGCGAAAGCGCGAGCGGATCAAGCCGAAGGCGCCGTTGGGCGCGGCAATCACCACGGCGATCACGAGCACGCCGTAGACCACCTCGCGCGTGTTCTCGAACTGATGACCGCTGATGTCGAGAAAACCGAGCAGCGCGGCGCCGATCAGCGCGCCCGACACGCCGCCGCTGCCGCCGAGCACGACCATCAAGAGCAGGCTGAACGAGAGTTGCGGGCCCACCGCGTCCGGTACGACGATGCCGAGAAATGCGGCGTAGACCGCACCGGCGAGGCCCGCCAGTGCGCCCGAATACGCGAACGCCAAGATCTTGTAGCGGCGCGTGGGCACGCCCAAAACTTCGGCGGCGAGTTCGTCATTGCGAATCGCTTCGAACGCGCGTCCGGACCGCCCGCGCAGCAGGTTGAGCGTGAGCAGCGCAATGCCGAGCGCGAGGATCCACGCGAACCAGTACGCCGGATAGCCGGAAATCGTCAACGCACCGAAGCGCGGATACGGAATGTCCTCGATGCCGATCGCCCCACCCAAGAATTTCGTTTCGTGGAAAATGCCGGCGCAGATTAAGCCGAACGTAAGCGTTGCCATCGCGAGGTAGTGGCCGCGAAAACGCAGCGCGATGAAGCCGAGGCCGAGCCCCACGATCGTTGCGCCGGTGATCCCGATCAGCGTTGCGAGCGGCCACGAGAGCCACGCCGGCAGGTTCCACCACGTCGTCAGCGACGCGACAGCGTACGCGCCGATGCCGAAGAAGCCCGCAGCGCCGAGCGAGATCTGGTTGACGTTGCCGAGCAAGAGCGAGAGCCCGATCGCCGCGATCGAGAAAATCGCGGCGTACGTTCCGGCTTGAGCGAAGGTCGCGTTCCCGGCCGCGAAGATACCGAACGCGACGACGATCAGCGCGAGGATCGGCAGCGTGCGCGTGTCGGCGCGCAGCCGCGCGATCAATCGCGCACCGCGCTGCGCGCGCCGAAGAGTCCCTGCGGGCGCAGCAAGAGGGCGACGAGCAGCAGCGAGTAGACGACCGGATCGGACACGCCGTACGAAACGCCGGGCAACCCCTGGATCAGTTTCTCGACCACGCCCACCAGCAGCCCGCCCGCGACACAGCCCAGCGGTGACTCGAGCCCGCCGACGATCGCGCCGACGAAGCCCTTGATGGCGATCGCCGTGCCGCCCGCGCCGCCGACGAGGGTGATCGGGCCGATGATCGTGCCGCCGTACGCGGCCAGGGCAATCGCAAGCCCCACGCTGACCGCGCGTGCGCCGGTCACGTCGATCCCGACGAGCTTCGCGCCGGTCGGGTTGTTGGCCGCCGCCCGGATCGCCTTTCCATAATAGGTGCGTTCGAAGAAGAGATAGAGCACGACGAGCGCGGCCAGCAGCAACCCGAGCACCCAGATCGATTGGACTTGAATCGAGACGCCGCCGACGGTGATCGCGTCGGACGCATCGCCCGTGAAGGCCGGCAACGGTTGGGGCAAGCTGCCCCAGCCCGGGACGAGCGCGTGACCGTAAAGGAGGATGAACACCGTGCCCAGCGTCGCGATCGTGAGCGGGATTTCGCCCGAGCGTCCGGCCGGGCGCAGCACCAGGCGTTCGTAGAGCAGGCCGAGCACGAAGCCCGCGAGCGTAGCTCCGGCCAGCGCGAACCACGTGTTCACGTGGAAGAGCTGCACGAACGTCAGCGCGAGCAAACCGCCGACGATCGTGAACTCGCCTTGGGCGAAATTGACGATCCGGGTGGCCCGCAGGATGATGTGTATCCCCAAGGCCACGAGCGCGTAACCGCTGCCGACGGTCAGTCCCGCGACAAGGAGTTGGAGCATAGCTGGCCTAGAATCCGAATGGAAGAAACTTTCTCCTGTGTGCTAAGGGGTCTACTTTGATGCGTTTACTGCGAAATTTGACGTGTAGCGCCGTGCTGCTCGCGCTCTTCACCGCTCCGGTGAGTGCTGCGGTGAAGCCGTCGGGAACGCCGGTAACGATCGGTGCGATCCTCTCGATCACGGGACCGTATGCACCGCTCGGCGAGCCCGAGCGCAATGCGATCCAGATCGCCGTCGCCGACGTCAACGCGTCGGGCGGCATCAACGGCCGGCCGCTGCAGGTCACCATTCTCGACGATGAGAGCAAGGCCGACGTCGCGCAGCAACTCGCGACGCAGTTGATCGGGCAGAAGGTTTCCGCAATCGTGGGCGGTTCGATTTCGCCGACCAGCGAAGCGATCGCGCGCGCCGTTAACGACGCCAAGATCCTCCAGGTGTATCTCACCCCGACGCTCAGCGTGTGGCAAGCGAAAGACGGCATCCGCAAATACACGTTCGAAGCGACGCCGCACAACGAACTCGAAGTAACGAAGCTCTTCACGTTCATGAAGAACACGCTGCACACGAAGAAACTCGCCGTGCTGCACGACGATCAGCTCTACGGCACGCAGGGCACGCAAGTTGCCGAGGCCGAGTCGAAGGCGCAGAACGTGCCGATCGTCGATGAAGAAGCCTACGCCGTAACCGCTACCGATGTCACGCCGCAACTGCAAAAGGTCAAGGCGGCCGGTGCCGACACGATCCTGATCTACACCGCAGCGCCCTCGGCGGGCATTCTCGTGCGCCAGGTTCATCAGCTCGCGGTCGGCACGCACCTCATCGGTACGACGGGGATCGTCTCCGATAACTTCCTCAAGGTCACCGGCAAAGACGGCGACGGCGTCTACGCCGACATGGACCTCGACCGCACGTACCCCAACGCGATCCAGAAGAAACTCCTCGCCGCTTACCGCTCGGCCTACAACGCCGGCGCGAACAATTTCGCGTCGTTCGCGTGGGACGCCGTGCACCTCGTCGCTTATGCGCTGCGCACCGCCAAGAGCACCGACGGCGACAAGCTCGTCAGCGCATTCGAATCGATGAAGCCCTATACGGGAACGACCGGCACGTACAAGTTCACGTCCACCGATCACAACGGCTTCAACGCGCAAGACATCCGCATCGTCATCGACCACAACGGCGTTTGGGAAACGCTGCCCAAACAGTAACCGAGCGCCCTCTGACACGGGGGTTTTCGGATGGGGTTTTCCTGGGCATGAATGCGGAAACGCCGACATCCACAGAGGAGAACCCACATGCGTCCGATCTTTCGACTGAGCCTGATCCTCCTAGCCCTTTTCCTGGCCATCGCACCCGCGATGACGCTGGCGCAATCCACGGGAACCTCGAATACCAATTCGACCACCACCACGACGACGGGGCCCGCGTCCGGCGGCTCGACGACGGTGACCGCACCGGGCGCCGGTTCGACGACGACGGATAAATCGACCACGACCGACGGCACGACGACCAGCACGACCACGAGCAACGTGCCGTGGGTGTGGATCGTTGTCGGTGCCGTCGTACTCATTGCGATCGTCGGCATCATTGCGGCTAACGGGCGCAGCACCACGCGAATCGGGAGCTGATGACCGAATCCGGCGGCGAACGCAAACGCTGCGATAACCTGGCGTGCCTCTGCGAGGTTCCGCTCGCAGAGGCCACGTGCAGCGCATACTGCGATTCACCCGAAGGTCGCGATCCGGCAAACATCCGTTGCGGATGCGGTCACGCATCGTGCGAAAAGCAAATGCAGACGCAGCTGCACGGCGGGATCGGCGCCGAGAGTCCCTAACCGTCAGGGGTGATCGGCATAACACGAACGGCCCCGCTCGTCCTCGCACCCAAGATGGCCGCCGCCATCTGGGGCGGGGATGCGCTCGTGAAACGCTACGGCAAACCCGGCGATCCCACGGCGCTGCTGGGCGAGTCGTGGGAATGTTGGGATGAAAACACGGTCGCCGGCGGCGCATTTGACGGCGAAACGCTCGCCGCGGTGTGCGCGCAACTCGGTCGCGATCTCACCGGCCCGGCGGATCCGGCGCAGCGCTTTCCCGTGCTCACGAAGATCATCGATGCGCACCAGGCGCTCTCGGTGCAAGTGCATCCGGACGATGCGTACGCGCAGCGCGTCGAACACCAGCCTGTCGGCAAGACGGAGTGCTGGTATATCCTTGCCGCCGAACCGGGCGCGGAACTCGTGCTGGGCTGGACGCGCGACACCGACCGCGCTGAGTACGAACGCCGCGTCGCGGACGGCACGCTCGGCGACATCCTGCGCCGCGTGCCCGTGAAGCCGGGCGAGGCCTACTACTTACCCGCCGGAACGCTGCACGCGATCGGTGCCGGCATCCAACTCTTCGAAACGCAGCAAGCCAGCGATCTGACCTACCGCATCTTCGACTGGAATCGCGTCGGCGCGGACGGCAAGCCGCGCGAGCTCCACGTTGCCAAAGCCGCCGACGTCCTTGATTTTCGCGCCACGTTCCCCGGCGCGATGACGCAGCTCGACTTCACCGCCGGCGGCATCCAACGCACCGTCGCGATCGCCGACCGGCGCTTCGCCGTCGAGCGGCTACGCGTCGCGAACGCCGGCGGAACTATTACGACCGACGGCCGGCCGCTGGCGATCATGGCGATGGAAACTTCGTTGGCCGTGGGGAGCGCGGCGGGCGACGTTTCGCTGCGGCCGTGGGAAAGCGCCGTGGTCCCGGCTGCGGCCACGCGCGTCGCCTTCGGCGGCCCGGGTGAAGCGTTGCTGGTGCGGGTCGATCCGGACCTCGCCGCGCTACGCGCCGCGGCAACGGCGGCCGGGGTTGCCTCCGATGTCCTCGAGCGCTTCTGCGGTCAGTTCAGCGGCGTTTCTCGGCCCGCGTAGGGCCCACGCGTGACGGCCAGAGCAGCGGTTCGGCCTGGGGCTCATCGCGCACCACGGCGATGATGAAGGCGGCGGTCAGCACGATGAAACAGCCGGTCGTGACGAGGGCGATCCCGGGCACGGGGCCGTCGTGGGCGTAGCGCCAGGCCGCGGCCAGGCCATATCCCGCCGTTGCCAACCAGCCGGTACTCGTCCACCGCGCGCGGGTGCCGAGCACGGCCAGCGAGCGCAACGCCAGGACGGCGACCGCGACGTCAAAGACGACGTAGGAGAGGTTCACCCGGGCGTTTAGAGGCGGCGCACCGGGTAAGCCGCCCGGCCCGGCAGACGCCGCCGCACGGCGGCCACGACGATGATCGCGCCCACCACCAGCGCCGCGATGACGGCCGCGATGACCAGCAGTTTGAGCAGGAACGCGAGCACGGCCAGGGCCAGCAAGGCCGCCGCCACCACCAAGAATACGCGCAGAAACAATCTCATCGTCGAAGCTCCCTTCACCCGATCTACTCGGCTCATCCTGTGCGGGTTTCGGACCGGCCGGACCGATGGTGATCCGGGTCATCCCGGACCAGCTTGCCTTTCTCGGCCCGGCGGAGCAAAATAGGCCTATGGGCAGCACCGGAGCTATCGACACCGCCGTTTCCGCGTTGAGCGCGGGGGGCGCCGCCTCGTCGATCGCCGTTTCGATCATCAGCCAAACCGAGTCGGCGCAAGCGCAGCAGATCGCCACGCTCTTCAGCTCGATCGGCCTCGGCGGACACGTAAGCGCCTACGCGTAACTAGCCGGCGGTGCGTACCGCCGTTTGCACGATCGCCGCGCGAAACTATCTCGCGCTGGTGTCTTCTTTATTCTCGTCGCTGGTGGAGTTCGAACCGGGCTACGATCGCTTCGTCCTCGTGGCGCGCCTTCGAGCGTTAGGCCGCCGGTTTTTTCAGTTGCGCGTCCGGTGGCGTTACAGCGCCTGACCGGGGCCATGCCGCCGCGCCGCACAGCCACCCGACGAGCGTCCCCGCGCCGTAGGTGAGGTGGGTGAGGTAGATACCGGCGGCGACGAGCCAAGAACTCGCGCGTTCGGCGCGCGCTGCGCGCACCGCTTCCCACGCCACGAGCGCAGCGTACAGCCCGACGATGAACCCCGCGGCGAATCGCCAGCGCCGTTGCGCAATGGCCGCAAACAGCAGTCCGTGCCCAAGCACGAACGCTGCCGGCACCGCATAGGCGGCGTCGCTGCGCGACGTGCTCAAACGCCGCAGGAAGAACCCGCGAAAACGCCCGTAGGCCCAGACTTGCTTTAGATGCCCCGCGAAGACGGCCCGGCGATGATGGTAGACGAGCGCCGTCGGGTCGTAGACGATGCGCGCGCCGTCGCGGGCGGCAAACATGCACAGCAAGATGTCTTCGCCCGGCCAGTAGCGCACGCTCGCTTCGGCGTCGCGCAGAAACGCGTCGCGCCGCACGAGCAGGTTGCACGATGCAAGTGCTTCGACGTCGCGCTGCGCTTCCGCGACGTAGCGGTGACGCGTGGTCGCGGTGACGAGTGCCGAAGAGAAGATCGCGCCGCTCGCGCGTTGCCGCGGGGTATCGCCTTGCGCCGTAACGGCGGGACCGCCGGCGCCGACGACATCGGGATCGGAGAAGTGCCGCACGGCGTTCGCGAGCCAGTCGGGATCGGGATATGCGTCGTCGTCGATGAAGGCGAGGATTTCCGATGTGGTAGCTTCCGCGGCGATCTGGCGTTTACGATTCGGCAGCACGGGCCCTGATGCGATGACGTGCAGTCGCGCGCCGTCGATCGTCAACGGTGCGTCGGGCACGACGTAGATGTCGAAGTTCCGGTAGGTCTGATGCTCGAGGTGCGCGAGGCATTCGCGCAGATGTGGCCCGGCCGTCCGCAGCGGAATGACGACCGAGACGGTTGGTGCGATTAGCGTGAGATGCGCACGACGTCCATCGTGCCGGTATTGACGCCGTCGTTGACGACGGCATAGACGTAGCCGTTGCCGCCGTCGAAGAGCGCATCGACGACACCGCTTCCGCTCGGCGAGGGAATGTTGAGCGTGGACGAGCCGCCGCTCAACGGCAGGTCCTCGACGGTGTGATTTCCGTTGTCCGAAAACGCCGTGCCGTCGGGCCCGATGGCCAGTTGCCACGGTTGCGTGGTCGGCGTATTCGTGAATGCGCCGGCGGTGTAACGCACGGGTGCGTTAAACCCGTCCCAGGCATAGACGGTTTTTCCCGCGTGATCGAGCGCATACACGCCAAGCGTGGCGCCCACGGCAAAACCCAACGACTGCAACCGGGCGTTCATTACGTATCCCGGTTTGACGGCTTTCAGGCGCTTCCCCGTACCGCCGGACAGCCCGGTTACCGAATGTGATCCAGGGCGACGTACGCGGCCGCAAGCTGGGAACCCGAGCCGATTCGGCCGTCGCGCACGGCTTCGCGGAGCTCGTCGATGGTTGCCGTTTCGACGACGATCGCCTCGGTCGCGTCCAGGGACTGCGCGAATTTCAGAACGGCGTTCTCGATCAGGAACACGTGGAAGCTGGCGTTGGAACTCGTCGGGTCGGCGAAGAGCGAGCGCAGCAGCCGCGGCGGATCGCCGGTGTAGCCCGTCTCCTCAGCCAGCTCCCGAATCGCACAGGCATCGGGCGTTTCATCCGGGTCGATCATCCCGGCCGGAAGCTCGAGCACGATCTGCGCGATACCATGTTTGTATTGACGTACCAAGACAACGCGGCGCTCAGGCGTCAGCGCGGCAACGATCGCAAAGCCGCGGCTCTCGCGAACGAAGTAGTTCTCGATGACTGTACCGTTGGGTAGTTCGACCGTATCGCTCCGAACGCGCAGAAACGGCTCGTTCACGCGATATGTTGACGACCGTACGGTCCAATGGTGGAGCGGTTCGTCGCTCATACGTTATGGGAAATCTCGTGGGAGGTGCGGAAACACTCTGTCAACGCGCACGATGTCGCGCAGCGGAGAAACCGAACCATCGAACCGATACGCATCGGCAGCTATTACGACACCACGTCCGGCACCCTCTGGAAAGACGGGACATATTACCCGCAGGGGACGCGCGTGCTCGTGACCGGCTTGCACCTCGATCAGGGCTATTGCGTTCGTTTCCCCGACGCGGACGGTCGTGAGGTCGACGACGAGACCGAGCCGTTGGAGACGTGGGAAGATTGGGAAGAGCTCGACTTCCTCGCACCCGAGGGGACGGTCGAACGTGGCGGGACGTTACCCGCGAGCGTGCTCAGCGAAGCGCGCGAGGTGCTCGATGACGCCGAGGACGGCTGTCACTTGCATCTGCACGAATCCGACGACGACTAGGCTCTCGCGCTGCGCCGGTGGCGTTGCGGACGCGGCGGTACGACGGCAAACATGCGGTACATTGGCAGCGATGTTTGGACCTCACGCAGGTTCGCCCACATCGGCAAGAGCTGCTGCTCGGCAACCGGGCTCACGAGGACGATCACGGGCTTGCTGAGCGACCATCGCTCGTACCGGTCGCTGTACTCGTTGGGGTTCGCGGCGACGATCGTGCGCGCGTCCAACGCGTGCTCAACAAACGCGCCGTAGCCAAGCGCGGCGGCATCGTTCCACTGCGCGACGATGACAGCTTTCTTCGGGGTTTCGCTGCGCACCGCAGCGATGATCGCTTCGCCGTCTTCGAAGCGGCGAGACGTGGTGCGTGGACGGTTCTGCGTGAGCGTGAACGCTACGGTGAGCGCAAGCGCGAGCCCAACGGCGATGCGTACGCCGTTCGCGGGAACCTTCGGTAGCGGCAGTTGCCCGCTCGCACCGGCTAGCGCTGCAGTAATCGCGAACGAGAGGAAGAGATACCGATCGAGGTGGCTGTCGAGGCGGTACGCGTGCGCGAACGCAATCGCGCCGAGCGCGGCGATCCCGACCACGCTCAATGCTCGACGGTTTGTAATGGCGAGCGCGAGGAAGCCGACGACTGCCAGAAAGAGCAACCCGGAGGGGTATTGCGCAGAGACAAGCTTCAGCCATAACGTTGCCGCTTCGGGAAGCGCACGTGGATCGGCGGCGTACTCTACGCTGTAGGCGGCGCGAGACTTGCGACTCAGTACCTCGTCGAGGAAACCCGCGAGCGTCCGCGGAGCGTGGCTATCCCAATCGAATCCGCCTATTAGGTGAAGTGGCGCCGCGGTGGTCGGATCCAGTCCATTCGCGGCAACGATGACTGAACGCAGCGGCAAATAGGCGTAGAACAACATCGGCAGCGCGAACAGGGCGCCGGCCGTCGCGAACGCCCTTCTCGTTAGGGTGCCGCGCTGCCAAATGAGCGCGACCCCAATGGCAGGCAGCACCCAGATTGCGGCTGGGTGTGTCGCGACGCCGAACCCGCAACACGCGCCGGCTGCAATGAGAGCGCGGTGATTGCCGGAGCGTGCGTAGATGACGCTTGCGAGGAGGCTATAGAGGGCAAGCGTCTCGGCGAGCACCTGGGAGTTCGCGTGCAGTGCCCCATTCCACACGGTCGTCCCGAACGCGAACGCGCATCCCGCGAACGTGGCTGCGAACACATCGCCGCCGATCGCAACGGTTAGCAAAACGACGCCCGCAGCGCTCAATGCCGTGCAGAGGGCCATGAGCGCATCGATGCGCCAAGCGACCGTCGAGAAGGGCACGGCATGGGAAAAGAGCCATCCCACTAGTACGAACGCGGGGAAGCCGGTCGGGTGCGGGATGCCGAGAATGTAGGGGACGGTTTGGGCTTCGGCCTCGTCCCCGATCCCGACGCCCGTCGGCAGCATCGACCCGTAAAT
The DNA here is from genome assembly GCA_003164495.1 of Vulcanimicrobiota bacterium. Classification (GTDB taxonomy): domain Bacteria; phylum Vulcanimicrobiota; class Vulcanimicrobiia; order Vulcanimicrobiales; family Vulcanimicrobiaceae; genus Lustribacter; species Lustribacter caenicola. Next base: position 7,916 of record PLTN01000098.1, on the reverse strand, counting down.
CGCGAGTGCCGCAACGAAAACGAGCGCCGCAGCTAACGTGATGCGGCGTCGTTCACGCATGGGTACCCGTTATCTAGCCTCCGCTGTTCTGAATCGTGACCGCTCCGGTTGCGGGATTGTAATTGAGCTGATCCGCAAACCAGTTTGAATCTGAGTTGGGGAGAAATGAGCTGTTGTTGTAGAGAAACGATATGCCGGGGTAGGCACCTTGGCTGCCATTCGTTACATCGTTGTAGATCGTGTAGGCTGGATTCACCGCGGTTGCAGTGGCATTTATGTAGTCGCAACTGCCGTCCCACGAAAGGCTGTAGACGCCGGGGATCGTCGTTTGCACGATCTTTGAGGTGCCACTACTTGAAACACCGCTCAACGTCGCGGGTGCGGTTCCTCCGTAGCCGGCAATCGGGACAAACGATCCGGTTGAGTCCGCTGTGTAGACAGCGACCTGCGCCGAAGCCGGACAGATGAAGTCGTCCAGCCCATAATTTTGATTGTTCATGATTTCCGGATCGTTGAAGGCGAGGTCCGTTATGCCAATGTTATAGACGTTCATCTGCATCGTGAGCGAGAGTGTAAGGCCTTGCCCGGCCGTAAAGGAACCGCCGTCGGCTTCGCCGATCGCCAGCACGTTTTGGTCAGCATAATCCCACTCGACCGCGACGATTTGGTTGCTCGCGTTAGAAAAGAGCGGCACGGAGACGCTCTGAGTGCCGTCTCCCGTCTGCACCACGCACAACGAGTCGGGTGCTTCGGTCCCGCCGTCGATCGCCGGGATGATGCTCCCGTCGACATAGATGTCGAGGATATTGCCGGGGCAGATGCCCCCCCCGGGGCTCGGTGCCGGTAGAGGGTTGACGTAGAGCGGTCGCTGTGATGAGCGGGCGTTGCTCGATGCAAGAACCCTGCTCCTTGAGATGCCGCGCGGTATCGCTCGCACGTGCTGGCCGTTCTTCGCCGTAACGACTTTCGGTAAGGCCAGCGTCAATTGCGCCGTTCCGACCGAAGTACGGTTTGCGGCGGATGGTGCCGGCGTTGCGGCGGTCTGTGCCGTCGCAGCGTGCGGCTGAGGTGATGAAGAACCCCCGCCGCCGCAGGATGAGAGGGTGAGGACTGCTGCGGCGCATGCGGCCAGAAGCTGATAGCTGCGTCGCATTAGTGGCTCCTCACCTTGTTCTGGATGGTTACGCTAGAACTGTCGTAATCGACCCGCAGCACGCTGGTTTGCCCGGTCGCGTCGACCGTTGCGGTAAGTGCGCAAGCGCTTTCTGCGGACCCGAGATTGTATGTCGTCAAGACGACGTACGGCGAAGCCGCGAAGGTCTGGTATGGCGTCGAGGCGGGGGGATAGGTCACCACGCCGGTGCAGGACCCGTTATCGGTGATTGTCACATTGCCGGTGTAATTGGGCGCATTCGATGTCAGGCCCAAGGCAACGGAGCCCGAACCTGTATAGACACCTGACGCTTGACTGAGCGTGGGGAACTCGAGTACTGCGGGCGTCGACGCGGTAAACGCCGGGCCGTCAACTTCGCCCGAGATCGGGTAGGGTGTCGTCGGGTTGTTCGCCCACGAGACCGCTACCGGGTAGTCGGTCAGCGTCACAGTGCCGGGATTGGTGCTGGCCGGACTGCCGTTCGCGGGATTGTACAAAACGGGAACGAGCTGGGTGCCGGCGACTTCCGTCGCTGTGAACGTGACCGACGGTTCCGAACCTGTTCCGGCAAAACTGAATGCGGGCGTCGACGTTCCGAACGAAAGATTTGGCAGTACAGGCATCGTCACAGCCGAAGCTGACGTCACGTCGGCTGCGTTTTGCGTTACGGTGAGGCCGGTGATCTGGTGGAAATTCGAATCGATCAGGACGCCTGGCGTTGTAATTACATCCTCGTCCCAATCCCTGGCCACCGCGGTAAAGGTGACGTTGTTGTTGCTTTCTGTTGAATCGGCGATGAAGCTGCCCACGGAGGGCGTCAGGTTGAAGTAGGCGACGACGCCGTTGAGGGTGATCGAGAGCGGGCTGTTATTCCCGGCGGTCACCGTGAGGTTGTTGACCGAGCCGGCGGCAATCAAGAATTCGCAGTCGTCGTACAGATAGAGCGTCGCGGTGTAGTTGGAGCCGACCGGGACTTGGAAGGTGGCGGTGCAAGAACTCTGGTTGCAAGAACTCGTATCGTCGACCAGCACCGTGGCCCCGGAACTGATGACGAATTCCATGAACTGGGTGGCGCCCGAGATGAACGTCGGGTCGCGGCGAGTACTCGCCTCGACTTGCCCCGCGTAGATGTGTTGTTGCATACCGAGTGCGCGAAGAGAGGCGGTCGGCGAAGTGTTCGACATCATTCGCAGATGCGCGTCGTTGTGCTTCATGCCGTAGAGCGCGTTAAGCTGCGCCGTTAGCGCGGCCGGCGGCGCAGTGCGCGCCGGGACCTTGATTGAGACCGTCAACGGTGAACTCGGTCCCGTAAAGTTGTTGTTGACCTGAGTCGGATTCATCGATGCCACCGCAACGGGTGACGCGACCGTCGAGGGTGCGCTACTGCTCCCGCCGCCGCCACTGCAGGCCGCCAGAATAACGCCGAGCGACACGAGCGTTCCGGCGGCGATAAATGTGGTTCGCATTGCAGTGCGCCTCATTGTCCGGTCACCGGTAGGCAGCCGTCCCCTGGTGGGCACGTTGCCGCCGGCGTTGGGAACGAAACGGTGATTTGCGCGAAGGAGTTCGCGAGGGGTGTCGGTAGGGCCGTCGGTGTTGTGTTCGGCGCCGGCGTTGGGAGGAGCGAAGTCGCACTGGTGTAGCCGAAGACGTAAGCGTCCTGAGACGGATTCACGCCGCCGGTGGCACTGACCGATGCAGTTACGATGTCACTCGGCGAGCATAGCGCGAAGCTCCCGTAAAAGGCACCTGTTGTTGCGCTCCCGCCGGATGTGCACGGGGACGGATCGTTTATCCCATAGGCGACGCTAAGTGTTACATCAGCCGTGGTAAGGCCATAGTAGTTCTCACCCTGAGCATCGACGTCGAACGCGAGTTGTAAGTAGATCGGCGAATTGTAGGCCGACGGGTTGAGGATCGGGTTGCCCGAGCTGTCGGCGGCCTCCACGAAAATCTGGGTTGAATTGATCGTCGTGCTAACCGGCTGGTTCTGACTTCCCGTGGCACGGCGGATCGCTTGCGCACCGGTGCCCCGCGCGATTGACCCGGGGATTCCGAACGTGCCGAGGAACGGTTCGCCGGCGACGACGACCACGCTTGCGACCTGCGCATTGAGCACAATCGAGGCGGTGTTCGTGGTGTTTTGTCCGACGCTGAGTACGACCGCACCGCTACCGGTCAAGGTGCCGGTGCCGTTCGCCGTGCTGTAGGTTTGCGCGAGGAAAACGTCTTGACCGATCGGGGCGTTCACCGGCAGCGTGCAGGTGAGCGCTCCGGTGTTCGCGTTCGTCGTGCACCCGGCGCTAGATGCTGTTAGACCGAACGTTTGCGGTGAACCGGTGCTTGCTGCGCCGTTTTGCTGCAAGAGCGTGAAAACGATCGACTCCGTGCCCGTGCCGATGGCCTGAGCGCTACGCGCCGAAGCGGCGGCATAGCTGCCCTTCGCCATGGTGATCGAGACGGCGTCGACGGCGTAGCCTGCCGGCAGCACTGGGGTCGGCGTCGCGACCGCAGCCGGGGTCGGCGTCGCGATGACCGGGTTGGTGCCGCTAGGAAGCGCTGTCGTGCCGCCGCCGCCGCCACCGCCCCCGCCACATGCGGCAAGGGCCGCAATAACCGCGAGAGCGATCAGATTTCGTTCTTTGATCATCGTGCTCGTGTCCCGACTCCGATCGAAAAATCGCCCAACAGGTATGCTTTTAAGGCCGCCTGAGCAGCCGTCGTCCCCACTTAACAGTAGTCGACCTGTTGCCCGTCCCGCATTAGTGCCAACATAATCAGGTGGCTGCTAGCGAACTGGCAAGGGAACATTTACAGGGCTGGGCTACCGTGCCCTGGCCCAGCCGTTACACTGTGACTTAACGTTTAGTCGAACTGCTAACCTTAACAGCCATGCTCGATATTCGCCCGTCGTCTACTAGTGAAGAAGCCCGAGCAAGGAGCGGCGAAGACGCTTCGGTGACCGTTTCGCCGATGCGGCCCTGGCAGAATGCAATGGCCATCGTGGCCGCCTTCCTGGTCGCCGGGGCACTCCTGCCGTGGGAGTTACGCCTGGCGTGCGCGTTCGGAGCGATCGGGATCGTCCTGCTCCTGTTCGTAATGCGCATCCGTTCGCACCGGGTCAAGGTCACGAAAGCCCGGACGGCCGATGTCTACAGCCAGGTCGAGCGGTTGCGGGCCGCGCGCAAGAGTCGCCTTGAACGGAAGATTCGCTAAATGATTACTGCCTTCGTCATGCTCAGCGTCGAGCCGGGTCGCGTCAAATCGCTGGCCGAGGAGCTCCTTGCGGTCAAGGGGGTGACCGAGGTATATAGCGTCGCAGGCCCGTTCGACCTGATCGCGATCGTGCGCGTCCGCGAGCACGATCAGCTGAGCGACCTCGTGACCGAGGTGATTGCGAATCGCCCCGGGATCACGAGCACGGAAACGATGATCGCTTTCCGCGCGTTCGCGAAGCGCGAGCTCGACGCCGTGTGGGACATCGGCGTCGATTAACACTCGTGCGGCAATAGCCGCTGCCCCAGTGGCGCTCTTCACTGCACTGGGGGCTCTCTGCGCGTTCCTTTTTATCGATGGCAAGAGCCTCTCGTTCGACGAAGGGATTAGCGTTTGGTTCGCGGGCCTTAGGTGGCTCGATTTGTGGAACAGCTTGCACCAAGTTGATGGCGTGCAAGCTCCCTACTATGTGGTGCTCCACATTTGGACGACAGCCTTTGGCTCCTCGCCAGTGGCTGTGCGCAGTCTTTCAGGCGTGTTTTCCGTCGCGACAGTACCCGCTATTTATCTCCTTGCTCGAAGCCTTGTCGATCGCAAAACGTCTCTGCTCGCGAGCCTTTTTTGCTCGACGTCGGTCTTCGTCGTAACCTACGCTCAGATCGCGCGTCCGTACGCATTGGAGAGTTTTAGTTCGATCCTCTCGTTGTTGGCATTCGTTTATTTCCAGAAACGGCCGACACGCTTAGGCGCCTTCGGTTATGTGGCCATTTCCGGCGTCGCAATATACCTACACCCTTTCGCCCTCCTCATGATCGCTGCCCAACTTGTTTCACTGCCACTGCTGACCCCGAATTGGCGCAAGCAACTACCGATTTCAATGATCATGGCGTTGACGCTGGCGCTCTTATATACTCCGATCGCCGTCTTGCAATTGAATGATGGCCTCTCCCAGTTTGATTGGATCCCGCGACAAGAGGACATCGTTTCCCTGGGCCGGCCTCTCGTCGCTTTCGCCGGTTCAATCGCACTGGCTATTGTGATGATACTGTGTTCCTCTGCTTTGTTTTTTGTCGTGCGAGATCGCGAGCAACGGAATCACCTAGGTGTCTTGGCGATATGGTTCGGGTTCCCAATTGGACTGGGATGGGCAATTTCGTTTTATCACCCGGTGTTCGTTTCGCGCTATTTTGCTTCCGCGTTTCCTCCGTTTGTGATTCTCGTTGCGTCAAGTGTCCGCTCCATACGCTCCGAAATCGTCTCGGGTCTCGCGACGATCCTCATCGTGGCTCTCTCGATAGGTGCTGTCTGGTCGGGACGAAACGCTTCAAGCCAGGATATTCGCGGCGCCGCGTCACTTGTTTCTCAGAACGCGACAGCGCATGACGCCGTGGTGATCTTTCAGCCTGCAGCCATTTTTGCGTTCCAAGAAGAGCTCGAACATCGCGGAGAGGTCCTCCGCGCGCCAATAGTTTATCCGCTCGTCGAGGCGCGCTCTTGGTCTCAGGATCTTCGGCGCATCGACCCGAGCCTGTTTCCTCTCGGACATTACGATCATATTTGGTTAGTAACCATCGATCTAGATCGCACTCACTACGCAGCACTGATGGCACACCTCGCTAAGAAGTACGTCGAAGAAAGCTACCAGCAATACAGCAACGTCGCCGTGCAACGTCTCGACGCGCGGCGTCCAGCCAGCCCGTTGCCATCACATCTCTTCGACGGCGTCGTTCCACCCGCGGAATAAGCTTCCGCGATCGCCGCGATCGGTGCCACTGAGGCGTTCGATGGCACGTCGGTGCAGGAACAGGTCGAAGGCCGTGCGCGTTGCAGCATCCGGCCATCGCAAGCTACCGCCGCATCGCAGATCCGCAAGGTCGATGGTGAACGCATAGCGCGCCGCACCGGCCTCCAGCATGCCGTCATACGTGCCGGCGACCGGTGTCGCCGATCGGTTACGGGATCGAAACGTGAGGCCGTCGGCGGATGCGGCTACGGCATCGAGCGCATAGGCCGTTTGCGGGTCGTCGATGTTTCTGATGCTCGCGGGCAGTTGCTCGGCAAAGCGCGTCGTCGCGCGGCGATTCCGTGCACAGCGGCGTTCGAGTGCCAAGAGACGGGCGGCGGTGACGACGTGGTATGCCGCCCATACGACGATAATAGCAAGTGCGCCAAGGCCAAGGTGTGAGCGGCGGCTGAACGACTCAAGGCATGCGAAAGCGATCGCCGCCGACGAGAGAGCCAACAGCCCTTCCGCAAAGTGCATCTCCGGCGCGCGCGTCGGTGCGCCGTGCGTCTTCGGCGTCACGCGCCAGCGGTGCGCACCGTGGGCCGTGAATGCGGCCAGAATCGAGGCGGGAGCGCGAGCGAGATTGTAGACGGCACTTTCGTCCACACGGAGGTGACCGCGTGCGAACTCGCTGGCGGTAACGTTCGTCGCCAGAAAATACGGCAAAAAGTGGAGCAGAAAACTCTGCGCGTTCGTTTGCAGCGGCACGATACCGGTGAACAGTATCGCGATCGGCAACACGTAGATGAACAGGTGCCGCCAGCCCTCGAGGTTGGTCGCGGCATGAATGATATAGGCGAGGCGCTGGCGCGCAGTCAGCGCCGGATGCGCGAAGAGATTTTCACAAAAGAGCAGCTGCAGCGTGTCTTGCGACCAGCGCAAACGCTGCACGCAATATGCGGCCGCATTGAGCGGCCCCATTCCCGCCGAAAGAATCTCGGGATGGAAGACGGAACCCCAACCCGCGGCGTGGAGCCGGAACGAGGTGTGCACGTCCTCGCTGATTGTGCCGGTCGCAAAGCCGCCGATTTCATCGAGGGCGCGGCGGCGCAGCACGGCCGATGAGCCGCTGTAGATCGTCGCGTTCGAGGCGTCGCGGCTGCGCTGGATCACCCGGTGGAAGAACGATGCCCCGTTCGACGTCGCGCGTGCCGGTCTTAGGTGGTCGAACGAATCGGTGTTGAAGAGCTCTTGCGGCGTTTGCACGAACGCCAGGCGTTCGTCGCCGAAATAGCCCAACGTGCGATCGAGGAAGCGCGCATCCGCGACGTGGTCGGCATCGAAGATGGCGATGAAGTCGCCGTGCGAGAGGGCGAGCGCATGATTGAGATTCCCGGCCTTCGTGTCATTGTGTTCGGTGCGGGCTACATAGCGGCAGCCGATTTCCGCGGCAAGATCGCGCACCTCCGCGCGTTGACCGTCGTCCAAGATCCAGGTCTCGTGCGGATATGCGATCGCTAACGCCGCGCGAGCCGTGCGCCGCAGGACGTCGATCGGTTCGTCGACCGTGGGAATGAACACGTCGACGGTGAGTCCGGGCGGCGCCGCGGGCACCTCGTCGCGATGCGGCACGCGCACGGCCACGAGCAGAAACAGGAACGTGCGCGCGAAGCCGATGAGCTCCGCGGCGAAGACGATCCATGAGTACGCCGGGTACGCGGGATTGAACACGCCGATGCGCCATTGGAAGTAGTACAGTGCCGCCGCACACGAGATGAGCAGCAGCCCGTACCGGACGGCGACGAGCGATGCCGGTGCGGG
>PLTN01000117.1 GCA_003164495.1 Vulcanimicrobiota bacterium | reverse complement strand
GCCTTCTCATCTCATCTCGACTACGTGCCTTCGGCACTTCGCTCGAAATGACAGAAGGACGGCACTTCGCTCGGAATGACAGACGGACGGCACTTCGCTCGAAATGATAGAAAGACGGCACTTCAACGATAGGACGGCGCGCGTTAGGGGGAGAGCTGTTCGAGGGTTTGGCCTTTGGTTTCGGTGGCGAACGCCCAGGTGAGGGCGGCGCCGGCGAGTGCGAGGACGCCGAAGTAGACGAAGACCGAGCGTAGGCCGTAGGCGCCGAGCAGGCCCGCGACGACGTTCGGGCCGATGCCGGCCGCGACGCGCTGCCAGGCGCCGCCGATGCTGTTGCCGAGCGCCCGGATGCGCGTCGGATAGAGTTCGGGGGTGTAGAGGTTCAGCCCGATCGAGACGGCGCCCATGAAGAGCGAGCCGATCGACACGAAGATCAACATCGACATCGCCGTCGTGACGCCGGTGAAGAACAGCGCGATCAGCGCCACCCCGCCGCCCAGGAAGCCCAGCGCGAGGAGCGGCTTGCGCCCCACGCGATCGACCAGGATCGCCAGCAGCACCGAACCGCAGATACCGACGATCTGCGTGATCAAGCCGAAGTTCAGCGACTGCTGCAGGCTCAAATGGAGCACGGTTTTGTAGAGCGTCGGCAGCCAGGTGGCGAGCCCGTACGTCGTCGAGAAACAACAGAACCACAACGCCCACACGCAGAACGTGCGGCGGCGATAGATGCCGCGGAAGAGCTCCGCGACCTGCGCCTTCTCTTGCGCCGGGACGGTCACGTGCAGTTCGGGCGGCGGAAGTTCGCGGCCGGATGCGGTAACGGCGGTTTCGATCTGCGTTACCGCGGCATCGGCTTCCGCGAGCCGCCCGCGCGAGACGAGCCAGCGCGGCGATTCCGGCAACACGCGTACCAGCACGAACGCGAGCAACAGCGGCAGCGCGCCGATGTAGAACATCACTTGCCAGCCGAAGCGCGGCACGATCGCCGCACCGCCGACGCCGGCCGCGATCAGCCCGACGACGAAGATCAGCTCGTAGAAGACGTAGAACTGACCGCGCGATTGCGCCGGCGCGATCTCGTTGACGTAGGTCGTCGCAATCGGCACTTCCGCGCCGAGACCGAGGCCCTGCACGAAGCGGAACGCGGTCAGTGCGGCGGGACTCCACGCGAGCGCACAACCGATACTCATCAGCGCGTACGAACCGACCGCGATCGCCACGACGGGCAAGCGGCCGAAACGTTCCGCGGCCCAGCCCGCGCACAGCGCGCCGATCAGTTGTCCGAAGAACGCCGAGGAGATCACGATGCCGATCTGGGCCGGCGACATGTGCCACGATTGTGCGAACGCGGGCAGTGCGAAGCTGATCGTGAGCAGGTCGAAGCCGTCGAAGAACGTCGCGATGCCGAGAATCAGCCGGGCTCGAACGTGCCAGGGCGATACCGGTATGCGGGCCAGCCGCGCCAACACCGCGGTGGGATCAAGAATTCTTCCGCTCGCAACGCTTGCCATGGTAGGAAATCATGCCAGGCACGCGCGGATTCTCCCCCCGTGGACACCCTCGCGATTCTCGTCGGCGGCGGTCCGGCACCCGGCATCAACGGCGTGATCGCCTCAGCGACGATCGAGGCGATCAACAACGGCTTGCGCGTGATCGGCCTTTACGACGGCTACCGGCACATTGCCCAAGGCGATATCTCCAAGGTCCGCGAGTTGACGATCGAAGACGTCTCGCGAATCCACTTCACCGGCGGCTCGATCTTGCGCACCTCGCGCACGAACCCGGCCAAGGACCAGGCGACGCTCGACCGCTGCCTGCGCTCGCTGCGCCAGCTCGGCGTGCGCTATCTCGTGTGCATCGGCGGCGACGACACGACGTACGGCGCCACGCGCATCGCCGAGCTCACGCGCGGCTCGATCGGCGTCGCGACCGTGCCGAAGACGATCGACAACGATCTTCCGTTGCCCGACAACGCGCCGACGTTCGGCTTCGAAACCGCGCGCGCCGTGGGTACCAACATCATCGAGAGCTTGATGGAAGACGCGCGCACGACCGCGCGCTGGTATCTGTGCGTGAGCATGGGCCGGAAGTCGGGCTCGCTCGCGCTCGGGATGTGCAAGGCGGCCGGCGCAACGCTGGCCGTGATACCCGAAGAATTCTCCGATGACGTCTTCGATCTGCGCCTCGTCGCCGACACGATCGTCGGTTCGATCGTGAAGCGCCGCGCGTCGGGCCACGATCACGGCGTCGCCGTCGTGGCCGAAGGGATTGCCGAACGCCTCACCGCCGAGGAGATCGAGCACTTCGACAACGTTGCGCGCGACGCGTACGGCCACGTGCGCCTCGCCGACGTACCGCTCGGCGCCGTGCTGCGCGATGCCGTTCGCAAACGCCTCGATGAGATCGGCGTCGACATGACCGTCGTCAACAAAGACATCGGCTACGAGCTGCGCTGCGCGAAGCCGATCCCGTTCGACGTCGAGTACACCCGCACGCTTGGCTACGGTGCGGTGCGCTATCTGTTGCGCGGCGGAAGCGGTGCGCTCATCGCGCTGTCGGGCGGACGCGTGACCCCGGTGACGCTGGCTGATCTGCAAGACCCGGAAACCGGCCGCGTGCGCATCCGGACGGTCGACGTGACGACGGAAGCCTACGAAGTCGCGCGCTCGTACATGATCCGCCTCGAGCAGGGGGATCTCACCGAGCCGCGGCTCTCGCAGCTCGCCGCCCAGACGAACCTCTCACCGGAAGCGTTCAGCGAGAAGTTCGGAGGCGTCCTGAACTAGCGGGTGTGGGCGCAGGCGTGAGCTTGTTGGGCCTTCGTCGTTGCGTTGGCCACGCTGCCGCCGCCCTTGCTGAGCGGGATCGAGACGATCGGCGCGGCCTGGGCCTGGCCGTTGATCGGGTTGACGGATAACTGCGCGCGATTCGCCATGACGGCGCTCGTGCAGCCCGCACCGCTCATCGTCCCCACGTTGTGGGACTGCTTGCCCGGATTGGTGAGGTTCACGGTGTGGTGGACTCTGGCGTAGTCCGCCGCCGACGTCGGCGTCGGGTGCGCCGTTTGGGCGAGGGCGGGGGCGGCCGTCGCGGTCGCGACGAGTGCCGAGAGGAGCAGGGCGAAACGCTTCATGCTCGTCTCTTTCCCCATTCTAGCGGAAGACCACTGTTCGCGGGCCGTTGGGCAGCACGCGCTGTGCAACGTGGAACTTCACCGCGCGCGCCAGGACGCGGCTCTCGATGTCGCGGCCGATCGCGATGAAATCGGCCACCGACGAGGCGTGATCGACGCGCTCGACGTCCTGTTCGATGATCGGGCCTTCGTCGAGGTCGCTCGTCACGTAGTGCGCGGTGGCACCGATCAGCTTCACACCGCGCGCGTAGGCCTGAGCGTACGGGTTCGCGCCCTTGAAGCTCGGCAAGAACGAATGGTGGATGTTGATCGCGCGTCCGGTCAAGCGCCGGCACGTGGCGTCGGAGAGGATACGCATGTAGCGCGCGAGGACCAGCAGATCCATGCGCTCGCGCTCGAGGATTTCGAGCAGCTGCGCCTCCGCTGCCGGCGCGGTGTCCGCCGAAACCGGCACGTAGTGGAACGGGATATCGTACGACGCGGCGAGGCCGGCGAAATCTTGGTGGTTCGAGATGATAGCCGGGATCTCGACCCGCAGATCGCCCGAACCGTAGCGAAAGAGCAAATCGTTGAGGCAGTGCCCGTAGCGCGAGACCATGATCGCGACGCGCGGCTTCACGCTCAGGTCGCGAATCTCGAAAGCCATCCCGAAGCGCTCCCCGATGGGCGCGAACGCCGTCCGGAGCACGTCCACCGGCGCGCCTCCGGACGTGAACGCGACGCGCATGAAGAACCGCTGGGTATCGGGATCGCCGAACTGCGCGCTATCGACGATGTTGCAACCGTGGTCGACGAGGAAGCCCGAAACGGCGTGCACGATGCCGACGGTATCGGCGCAGGAAAGCGTGAGGACGAATTCTGCTCCTCGAGAAGCGGCTGGCGTGGTCATCCGCCTATCATACACCAGGCCGAACGAGCAATTCCAGCGCGCGGTCGAGCTGCGGATCCGCCCCCGGCACGCCCGGCTGCGAGCCCGCGGGTTCGTCAACCGGGATATCGGGCTGCAAACCGACTTTGTCGATGAAGCGTCCGCCGGCGGTGTAATAACGCGCCGTGGTCAACTTGATGGCTGACCCGTCGGGCAACTGAAACATCGTCTGCGCGACGCCTTTGCCGAAGGTGCGCGTCCCGACCAGCGTGCCGGCATGGCGATCCTGTATGGCTCCGGCAACCAGCTCCGCACCCGATGCCGAATCGTGGTCGACCAGCACCGCGAGCGGCAGCGCCGGAACGGCGTTACCGTCGGCATCCGAGACGCGCCGTTTGCCGTCACGCCCCGCGTTGGCCACGATCGGCCCGCTCGCGATGAACGCCGAGGCCACGTGTACGGCCGCGCTCTCGTAGCCGCCGCCGTTTCCGCGCAGGTCGAAGACGTACGCGCGCGCACCTTGCTTCGCGAGCGCCAGCAGCGCGTCGCGGACCTTCGTGCCCGCATCTTGTGAGAACGAACGCAGCGCAACGTAACCGACGCCGTCGGGCAAGAGCCGTTGCGTCACATCGGGCGGCGTCACGGCCGCGCGCACGATCGCCACCGGTGCCTCGAGTGAGGCGCCGTCGCGCACGATCGCGAGATGCACGGTAGAACCGATCGCACCGCGCAGCAACGCCTCCACATGCGCGTTATCGAGACCGTTGAGGCTCGTGCCGTCGACGGCCGCGATCGTGTCGCCGGCCCGGAGGCCGGCCTTGGCGGCGGGGCTCCCATCGAAGATCGTATCCGCGCGCCACTGTTTGCTCGCATCGTCGAAGGCGAGCTGCACGCCGATGCCGCCGAACGACGTACCGTCGATCGCCGCGCTGAAGCCCTTCACCTCGCGGGCGGTAAAGAACACGGAATACGGATCGTTCAGCGCCGCAACTTCACCGCGAATCGCCGCGTACACGAGCGCCAGCGCGCTGACGCGCGGGCCGTAGCGCTGGATCGCAAGGCCGATCTGCTGGTCGATCGCCGGCACGGCGCCGCGACCGTCGGCGTGCACGTGCATCGTGCCGACGTACGGCTGCGCGATTCCGCGCGATCGCAGATACGCCGTGATGCCGACGCGCGCGCCGTCGAGCAGGCGTTGCGGCGCAACCGGCTGCTGGTACTGCTCGCTGATAGTGGTGTAGCCGAACTCGGTTTCCACCAGATCGAGCAGACTGATGTCGGACGTTTGTGCGGCCAGGCGGCTGCCGGAACCCGCGACCGTAACACAGATAGCGAGGACCGCGAGTGCGCGGCGGATCGGTTTCATCGTAATAGAAGTACCCGCGTACGAAACGTTTCCCCCGGCTCGATCCTCTCGAAGGATCGTTTATCCTCACGGGAAACGCAACGGGCGTGACCGACGACGCTCCAGCAGCACGCGCGGTACGGTACAGCATCGAAGGCCGGAACGTCATCGTGCTCGCCGCCGACGACGCGACCGATTCGATCAGCAACTCAATCAGGCACCGCGATCCGTCGGTCTTCCTCGAATTTCGCGACGTCGCGCCGTTCGTTCCGCCGGGCACGAGCGTGCTCGATATCGGTGCGCACGTGGGCCTCGCATCCGCGTACTTTCGCAGCCGCGGCCATCGCGTGGTGAGCTTCGAAGCGTCGCCGGCCAATGCGGCATTGCTGCGCGCGGCCCGCGCCGCCAACGGCTTCGATCGCTGGACGATCGTCGAGGCCGCCGTCAGCGATCGCGGCGGAACGCTGCAATTCGTCTCCGACGGACCCGAGGGCCACATCATCGCCGGCGGCGATCCGGCGTCCGAGGGCACGGTGACGAGCGTTGAGGCGATCGCCCTCGATACCTGGCTCGACCGCACGCCGGAAGCGCAACCGGTCGGCTTCATCAAGATGGACATCGAGGGCGCCGAGCTCCGGGCCATCGCCGGAGCGCAACGTCTGCTCTCGGGTCCCGACGCGCCGGCGTTGTTCATCGAATCGAACGGACACTGCTTGCACTGGTTCGGCGAAACGCCCGCCACGCTCGCGACCGCCCTCACGCGTCTGGGCTATCATCTCTTCGGCGTACGCTCGAAACGGCCGCTGCGGCCGACGAGCTTCTATCCGATCGATCCGCAAGCGCTGCAAGGACGCGTTTGCGTGAATTATTTCTGCGTCAAAGACGTTGCGGCGTTTCGCGCGCAGGGTGCACGCATCTCCGCCGCACCGCCCGGCAGCGCGCAACTCGAGCGCGACGTGCTGCGCACGATCAACAGCGACAACCCGCACGAGCGCACCTACATCCAGCGCGCGCTCGCCGACTATCCCGATGTCGTCGCCGCCCACCCGCGCATCCGGCTAGCGCTGGAGCGCAGCCGCCGCTAAAACGTTGAACGTCTTCGCCGCGCACCGGTCCCACGAAAACAGCGCGGCACGTTCGAGCGCCAAGCTCTCGAGCTGACGGCGCACCGGTTCATCGTCGGCGAGAACGCGCAGCGCCTCGGCCCACGCCGCAACATCGCGCGGATCGTCCACCCAGGCGCACGCCTGACCACCGACCTCCGGCAGGGCCGCGACGCGCGACGCCACCACCGCGCACCCGCATCCCAATGCCTCGAGCAGCGGTAAACCGAAGCCCTCGTCGAGCGAGGGCACCGCGACCAGCAACGCACCGCGATAGTATGCGGCCAGTCGAGCGTCCGACGGCGCGTCGAGCACCACCGCGCCCGGCGGCAGCACGTCGGGCTTGCGCGTAAACGCCAGCGCGACATCGGCAGCGGGAAACGCTCGCTGCCAAGCCGCGATCAGCGTGGGCACGTTCTTGCGCATGTCGTGCGCGCCCACGTGGAGCACGTACGGCCGCCCGTCGGGCAACGAACCGCGTTCGCGGCCGGGCACGAACGGCTCCGTCACGCCGAGCGGCACGATGGTTTGACGTTCCGGCGAGATACCTAAGAACGTGGTCACTTCGGTCGACGTGAATTGCGAGTCGACGATGAACGCCGCGGCGGTGGCGGCCGAGCGCAGAAACGGGCCTTGCTCGTTCGCGCGCTTCTTCTCATCGTCTGCGGCGAAGCGAAACGGCACCGCGTCATGGATCGTCACGACCGAGGGCGCACGCGAATCGAAGAAGGTGCCGTTCGCCGGATGCCACACCACATCGGCGCTGCGCGGGACACGATAGCCGAACCAACTCGGAGCGACCATCGTCAGGCGCACGTCATCGCGGGCGGATAGGCGCGGAAAGACCGCGCGCACGTAGCGCGTGATGCCGCGCCAATCGCCCTTGAGATTGGTCGTGTCGACGGCAACGTGCAGGCGGGCCTTCACGCGGATGCCGGCCGCAA
>PLTN01000234.1 GCA_003164495.1 Vulcanimicrobiota bacterium | reverse complement strand
GTCCATCATGTCCGAGGGCGCCACGCAGTCGACGCCCGCGCGCGCATAGGTGAGCGCCGTCTTCACCAGCAACTCGACCGACTGGTCGTTGTCGACGTCGCCGTCGGGACCGATGATGCCGCAGTGGCCGTGATCGGTGTACTCGCAGTTGCACAGATCGGCGATCACCAGCATCTGCGGCAACGCTTCCTTGATCGCGCTCGCCGCGCGCTGCACCACGCCGTTGGGATCGTAGTTGCTGCTTGCCACGGCATCCTTGAAGTCGGGAATGCCGAAGAGCAGCACGGCTTTCACGCCGACCGCGTCGAGTTCGCGACATTCGCGCACGGCCGCGTCGACCGAGAGCCGCGAGACACCGGGCATCGAGCCGATCGGTTGCACGACGTTGGTGCCGTCGACGATGAACAGCGGCATCACGAGCCCGTCGTGGTTGACGCGCGTTTCGCGCACGAGGCCGCGCATCGCCGCGCTCTGGCGCAAGCGGCGCGGGCGGTTCACTAGGCCGAGGCGTTCGGCGACGTTCATGTCGTGTGCTCCAGAACGAAATGCGTGACGGCGTGGACGAACGACGGGATATCGGCTGCCGCGGCGACGAGGTCGGGCGGCCAGCCGGCATCTTTTGCCGCCGTGGCCGATTCGGGCCCCATCACTGCCACGATCGGTCGCGCACCGTGACGTTCGGCAAGGTAGGTCGCAATGGCTCGTACCGACGCCGACGAGGGAAAGAGAATCGCGCTCGGCGTGCGGCCGGCGAGCGCGGCCAGGGCGGCCTGTCCATCGACCGCCTCCACGACTTCCGCGCCGCCTTCGCGCAGCGCCGCAGCGATGCGGCTCGGGCGCTCTTGCGTGCGCGGCAAGAGGAACAGCGTGCCCGCCAGCGCGCCGGGCCGGCCCTCATCGGTCGTGGCGGCCAGCAGCGTGGCGCCGCCTTCGGCGAGCATCTGCTCGGCCAGGCTCACCGCCGCCGCTTCCATCTCGCCGATGGAAGTCGTCGTCAGGCGCCGGTTGCCGCGCACGACGGTGGAACCGTCGGCCGACGCGATCGCTGCGTGGATCAGCAGAAACTCGCCGTCGTAGGTGGCGTGCGCGCCGACCGGCGCTTGGCAGCCGCCGCGCAGCGTGCGCAGGAACGCGCGTTCGGCAAAGACCGCGATCTCCGTTTGCGGATCGTTCAGCAACGGGCGCAGCTTTGGAATGCGCTCATCGCCGGCGCGCATCTCGATCGCGAGCGCGCCTTGGGCTACGGCCGGTACCAAGACGTCCAGCGGAAACGGGACGGTGTAGGTTGCGGAGAGGTCGAGCCGCTTCAGGCCGGCGGCCGCCAGCACGATCGCGTCGTAGTCGCCGTCGCGCAATTTGCGCAGCCGCGTGTCGACGTTGCCGCGAATATCGTGAAACGTCAGATCGGGGCGCAGCGCGCGCAGCAGCGCACGCCGGCGCGGACTGGAGGTGCCGACGCGCGCGCCGGCGGGCAGCGCATCGAACGTCGCGTAGTGTTCACTGCAGAACGCATCGCGCGGATCTTCGCGCTTGCCGATCGCCGCCAGCACCATGTCGGCGGGCAATGAGCTCTCGAGATCCTTGCATGAGTGCACGGCGTAGTCGGCGCGCCCGTCGCGCAGCGCGGCTTCCAGCTCCTTGACGAACACGCCGTTGCCGCCGATCGCGGCCAGCGGCCGGTCTTGCACCGTATCGCCTTTGGTGGTGATCGAGAGCACCGTCGACGGAATGCCGCCGCCGGCGAGCTGCGCCATCACCGAGCGCGTCTGCCACATCGCGAGCGCGCTCGCGCGCGTCGCACATACGAGCGTCGCGAGCTCGCTCGGCCGCACGCCGCCGAGCGTGTCGACCGCGCGCTCCACTTCGTGTTCCACCGCTCCCGGCGGCATCGAAGCCAGATCGTCGATGTCGCGTTCGGCGAAGTGCCGCATCACGGCCGCGCGCCGGTCGATCGGCACGACGGCGAGCACGCGCTCGCGCAACGCGCCGAGCGTCGCGGCGGCGCGCGCGTAGCGGGAGTCGAACTGCACCGCCAACTCATCGCGAATCCGGGCGGTGAAGCTGGGCGCCAGGCCGCCCGAATCGACCGTGACGGTCAGCTTGCCGGAGCGGTGAACGGCCGGGGTGATGAAGTCGCCGCGCGCGGCGTCGCCGGTATCGTTGACGAGCACGCCGTGCTTGCGGGCGTCGACCACGACCGCGGCGTTGATCCCGGCATCGTCGGTCGCCGCGAAGGCCAGCAGTGCGCCCGAACAGTCACCGAAGGCAAACAGCCGGGCCGTCCACGTGATATCGCCCGCCTCGGCCCATTGGGCGAGTTGGCGCGTCAGGGACGGGCTGATGACGGTCACGCGGGCGCCGGCGTCGCGCAGGGCGCGGGTCCGGCGTTCGGCGACGGCGCCGCCGCCCACGACGACCACGCGGCGGTCGGCCAACGTGAGGGAGATCGGGAACACCTCGTCGTTCTTTCCTACAGATGCGTTTCGTCCCCGTGCGCGCGGCCATCCTCGGTGCGCTCTTTGCTGCGATCATTACGCTCCCGGGGCTTGGCAACGGTACCCTCTGGGACAATAGCGAGACCGTCTACGGCGAGGCCGCGCGCGAGGTGCTCCTGACCCACGACTGGGTGGTCATGCACGTCAACGGGGTGCCCTGGTTCGTCCAGCCGCCGCTGTTCTTCTGGATCGCGGCCTGGTGCGCGAAGATCTTCGGGGTCACGGCCTTCGCGATGCGGCTCCCCGCGGCGCTGGCGACGATCGCAATGGGCGGGGCGCTGGGCTACGCCACGGCCCGGGTCGCCGGCACGCGCGCCGGCACGGTCGCGGCGATCGTGCTCTCGACCAGCCTGATGCAAGCGATCGTCGGCCGGCTGGCGATCATGGACGCGTTGCTCGACCTGTGCGTCGTCATCGCGACGCTGTGCTGGTTCCGCGCGTTCGAACCGCACGATCATCGCAACGACGCGCGGCGCCGCACTACGGCGTTCTTGAGCGGCACCGTGGCGCTTGCGCTGGGAACGCTCGCGAAAGGTCCGGTTGCGCCGGTGATCGTGGTGCTGGTGGTGGCGGTGTGGCTCCTGTGGGAGCGCCGGAGCGACGCGCCGATCGCGTTGCCGTCGTGGGCCACGTTCGCCGCCGCGGGCGGCATCTTCGTACTGATCGTCGCACCGTGGTTCGTGCTCGAGGCGATTCGCGTCGGGCCCGACGCGTTTCGCGAACTGATCGGACACTACACGGTCGGTCGCTACACCGGCGTGATCGAGAACCAGAGCGGGCCGTGGTGGTACTACGTGCCGGTCGTCATTCTCGGCTTCTTTCCCTGGATCGCGTTCGTACCGGCGGCAACCGTGCAGGCGATCGATACCGCGCGCACGCGGGCCGGCTCCCTCGAACGCTTGGCGCTCACGTGGACGATCGTGCCGCTCGTGTTCTTCAGCTTTGCCGAAACGAAGCTGCCGAACTACGTTGCGCTGATGTTGCCCGCGCTCGCAATCATCGTCGCGCTATGGTTCGAGCGCGTCTCCGACGCCGTCGACCGGCGCGCGGCGATCGGGTCCGCGCTCACGATCCCGCTCTTCATCGGAGCGCTCGGCATCGCGATCGTGGTGTTCATTCAGAACAATCACCTCGAGAGCACGACCGCGATCGTGGTGCCGCAAGCGGAAATTCTCGGCGTGGCGATGCTGATCGGATCGCTGGCAACCGTTGCCGCCATTGCGACGCGTAACTGGAATTGGATCGCGCCCTACGTGCTCGGCGCGACGTCGGGTGCGCTCGTGCTGTTCATCGCGTTCATCGCCGAACCGGCGGCCGAGACGTTCAAGCCGATTCCCGCCATCGCGCACGTCATTCAGGAACAGCGCGCGCCCGCATCCAAGGTCGCGATCCGCGGCGTCTCGGGCAGCTACTCATTGATCTTTTATACCGAGCCGGGCGTGCTGTCGCTCGACGAATCGCCGGCGGCGGATCCGGCCACGATTTGCGCCGCGCCCGACCTGTTTCTCGTCACGCGCGCGGCCGACGTCGATGAGTTGACGCAGTTGGCCGGCGCCCGCGGCCGAAACGTCCTCGAACTGGGCCGGCTCAACGGCGTGGCCCTGCTCCATCTCACGGGCTCCGGCTGCTGAAGGTTCCGGCGGCTCGATGTCACACGATTCTGTAATGGACACCCTAGAGGCGATTCGGACGCGCCGCACGGTCGGCAAGAGCACGGGCGACGTGCCGCGGGAGACGATCGCGGAATTGATCGAAGCCGCCACGTGGGCACCGAACCACAAGCTCACGCAGCCGTGGAAGTTCACCGTCGTGGCGGGCGCCGCGCGCGAACGCCTGGGTGAAGTCTGGGCGCGCGAGGCGGTGGCCGATGTCGATCCCGCCAAGCGCGACGCGATCTTCGAAGGCGAAGCGAAGAAGCCGTTGCGTTCGCCGGCCCTGATCATCGTGAGCGTGCGCACCGACGCGAACCCCGTCACGGCCGAAGAAGATCTTACGGCGACGGCCGCCGCGGTGCAGAACATCTTGCTGGCCGCGCACGCCAAAGGTCTCAGCGCCGCGTGGAAAACCGGCAAGATCGTCTCCAGCGCCGCGGTGAAACGTTTTCTCGGCCTCGACCTGAGCGATCGCATCATCGCGGTCGTGTATCTGGGCGCGATTGCGAAGGAAGAACCGATGGCGCGCGGGCGCAAAGTTGCGACCACGATCAAGTGGCTCGATGAAGCCGTGCTCACGGTCTAGTGGATTCACGTACGTGAATCGGTGCTGACCAAAGAGCAGAACGACGCCCTTACGCGGACGGCCCCGGGGACGCCCGGCGGCGAGCTGTTACGCCGCTATTGGCAGCCGGTCGCGCTCTCGAGCCAACTTCCGTCGGGTGGTGCGCCGGTGCCGGTCGACGTGTTGGGCGAAGAACTCGTGCTCTTTCGCGATCAGCAGAACCGCGTCGGTTTGCTCGACCGGCACTGTTGTCATCGCGGTACCGATCTCTCGTTCGGCCGGCTCGAAGACGGCGGGCTGCGCTGCCTCTATCACGGCTGGCTCTACGACATCACCGGTAAATGCCTCGAACAGCCGGCCGAACCCAAAGACAGCACGTTCAAAGACAAAGTGCGTCAGACGGCCTACCCGGTCGTCGAGAAAGCCGGCGCGTTCTTCGCCTACCTCGGGCCCGGCGCGGCGCCGGAGTTTCCAAATTACGACTTTCTCACCTATGGTGAGGAGCACGTGCACGTGCACAAGCTCTTCATCGACTGCAACTACCTGCAGGCGAACGAGGGCAACTACGATCCCGCGCACGTCGGCTTTCTGCACCGCACGTTCAACGCGGACCGCCGGCCGGGGCTGAATTTTGGTGCATTGCGGCTGGTCGGCGTCACGAAGGACGACCTCGACCTCGCTGCCGTCGATCCGCACGAAGCGCCGCGGCTCGAGGTGGAAGAGACGTCGTTCGGCATCCGTATCTTTCAGCAGCGTTCGGCGGGGCCGGGGCGCAAGTATCTGCGCGTCACGTACTTTTGCATGCCGAACTTCTCGGTGATCGCCGGACCGCAAGGCGGCGACGGTCAGATCGGTCACTATCACGTGCCGATCGACGATGAGACGCATTGGCGCTGGAATTTCTTCGTGCGCCGCGACGCGCCGCTCGAAGACCACTTCCGCCTGCCGAATCACCTGAAGAAGCCGGGCGAGTATTCCGATCCCTACACGATCACGCGCAAGCGTTCGAACCGCTTCATGCAAGATCGCTCGACGATGAACCAAAATTTCACCGGCATGGGTCCGAATTTCAACACCCACGATGCCTTCGCCACCGAAACGCCGGGCCGCATCCAAGATCGCACCAAAGAGCATCTTGCCACGACCGACGTCGCGCTCGCTGCCGCGCGGCGGCAAGCGCTGAAGGCGATCGAGGACGTTCGTGCCGGGCGCGATCCGATCGGTATCGTGCGCAGCGCGGCCGAGAATCATTTTCCCGATCTGCTGTCGTTCGACGTCGTCGCGGACGCCGATCTATCCAATAGCGAAGTCGTACGCCGCGTGGTCGAGAACCACGTCACGGAGATGGTATAAACGTGCCCGAGAGTATCCTGACGGCGCCGCTGGGTCGCGGCTTACAGATCACGCTCAACGAGCAGAAGGGCGTGTCTGACGCGGACGCACTCGAGCTGACCAACCTGCTGCTGCACGCGCACGAACGCGCCGCGTTCGTCGTGCTGAAGTCGGCCGGACCGGACTTCATCACCGGCCGCAACAACCCGCGGCCGCCGCCGGGAACGCCGCCGGCCGATGCCTTGGAGCGCCGCCGCTTCAGCGAAGTGATCTTCAACTGCTACGGCGCGTTTCGCGCGTGTTCCGTGCCGATCATCGGCGTCGTGAGCGGACGGGCGATGGGCCTCGGGGTGTCGGTGGCCGCGCTGTGCGACATCACGCTCGCGGCCGACACCGCGACGTTTCAGATCAACGAGATGAACCACCGTATCTTACCGACGATGGTGATGTCGTCGCTGGTCGATCGCGTGGCGAAGAAAGACCTAATGTATCTCGTCCTCTCGCGCGCGACGATTTCGGCCGCGCGCGCGCAAGCCGTGAACATCGTCACCGAGGTGGTGCCGGCCGATCGCCTCGATGCGGCGGTTGCGGAACTCGTCACGATTTTCGAGGGGACGCCGTCGATTGCGCTGGCGTCGGTCAAAGAGTACTGCAACGCCGCTTACGACATGCCGATCAAGGGTGCAGTCGACTTCGCGCGCAACCTGCACGCAACGATCAACGCGGCGCCGGAGATGCAAGCGAACCCAGTCGTTTAGGTGCAGCCGCCGAGGAGGTCGGTGGTGATCGAGCCCGCGATCGTGCCGCCGGAGACGGTTGCGCCGACGGTTTGGGGGTCTAGGAATCCGCTCGCCCAATTGAGCGCCGGAACGGTTGCCGAGGGCGCCGTGATCGTGCCGTTCGCGAACGTGCTATGGCCCGAGTTGTCGGTGGTGGTCAAGGTGATCGTGAGCGGATCGCCCGACGCGTCGCTGTAGTTTCCGGGACCGATGATCGCGTTGCCCGATGCATCGAGCGCCTCCACGTTCAACGGCACGCTTCCGCTCGAAGCGCACGTGTTGGGCAACGTACCGTTGCTCACGATCAGCGACTTCACGACGCCGTTGAGCACGAAGTTCACGGTCGTGGTCGTGTTTGCCGTCACGGTGACCGGAGTCGTTTGCGTCGAGAGCACGTGACCGCTGCCGGCCGCGCCGCCGGCCGCATCGTAGGCCGTCACCGTGACCGTTGCGCTGCCCGCCGGCAGCGAGGCCGTTGCCGTGCACGACACCGGGAAGTTCAACCGGCCGATGATGTTGGCGTTCTGTTCGCTAAAGTAGATGCCGTCGCTGCCGGCGGCAACGTCGTAGGGATTCGTCGCGGCATGCGGGATCGTGTACTCGTTGATCGTCCCGGTCGTCGTGACGCGCGCGATCTTGTTCGCGTCGTACTCGGCGACCCAGAGCGCGCCGTCGGGCAGTGTGTGGATCGCGACGTGCTTTCCGGGCGAGAGCGCATAGGTTGCGGTGATCGCGCCGTTCGTCGTCATCCGGTAGACGGCCCCGGTGTCATCGGTGATCCACAGGGCGTTATCCGGTCCGGCCGTGATGGCGTCCGGAATAGTCGCGAAAGGGAACTCGTTCGTCAGCGACCACACCGATCCGGATTTCGCGATGCGCGCGATCCAGCCGGTGACGCCGTTGTTCTCGGTGACGTACATCGCGCCGTCGGGACCGAGGGCGGGCATCGTGGTCGTACCTTGCGTCGTGATCGTGTCCGCTGAGAGCCACGAGCCGTTGGCGGCGATGTGATACACCTTGTTCGGCGGACCTTGCGTGTAGGCCGTCCCCCAGACGGTGTTGTCGGCCGCTTGCGCGATGTACTGGATGTCTTCGGGAAAGCCGCCGAAGTAGGTGACGGCGCCGGCGGTCGTGACGTGGCCGAGGATGTCGTTGTGGGGGCTCGTGGTCCATAGCGCGCCGTCGGGACCGACGATGATGCCGTTCTCGAAATAGCCGAAGTAGTTGTCGGTATAGACGCCGCCGGGGGCGATCGTGCCGATCGAGTAACCGCCGTCCTCGACGAACCAGATGTTTCCGTCCGGCCCTCGCACGACGCCGCGCGGCTGGGTGTTCACCGCCGTCTCGAAGATCGACGGCTGGCCGTAGTTGGTCGTGCAGCCGGGTGAGCCGCTGACGACGTTGATGTTCGTGGTCGTTCCGGCCGCGGTCACCGCGATCGATTGCGTCGCGGGCGACACGTACTGCGCCTTGCGGCTCTTGGCTTGCACGGTGTTGGCCGGCACGTCGATCGCGAACTGAACGTTACCCGACCCGGCCGGCAGCTTTTGCGGTACGGCGGGCCCAATGGATTGCGAACCGCCGCCGCCGCCGCATCCGGCGAGCAGCACCAACGCAATCAACAGCGCGCTCGAACGCTTCATAGGTGGCTGACTAAACCGGGTGTTTCCCCCTACCTGCTTGTGAGCGTCACTCTTTGCTTGCGGCGGTGCGTGAGAGCGTATGGAGCCGCGCGGCCGTGTTCACGAGCGATGCGTGCGAGAGCGTCTGCGGCAGGTTACCGACCAGGCGTTTGAGTGTTGGATCGTACTCTTCGGAAAGCATGCCCACGTCGTTGGCGACGCCGATGAGTTTCTCGAACAGCTCCCAGGCGTCATCGAAGCGGCCTTGCAGCACGTAGTTGTCGACGAGCCAGAAGTTCACCGCCAGAAACACCCCTTCGGGTTCGGAATGAGCGGCCTGCGTTTCCGGATCGGCGGTCGTGCGGTAGAGAAAACCGTCTTGCATCAGCGCGGCTTCTAGCGCATCGGTCGTGCCGCGCATACGCGGATCATCCGCGGGAATGAAGCCGACCACGGGCATCATCAAGAGCGCCGCGTCGAGCGCATTGGAACCGTACGATTGCACGAACGTGTTGCGTTTCGCATCGAAGGCGTTGGCGCACACGTCGGCGTGGATCTCATCCGCGGTGGCTTTCCAGCGGTCGCGCGGTCCCGTGTAGCCGAAGTCGTCGAGCGCGCGCACCGCAAAATTGAGCGCGGCCCAGGCGAGCACTTTGGAATGCGTATAGTGCCGCGGTTCGGCGCGGGATTCCCAAATGCCGGAGTCGGGCGTGTCCCAAACGCGCACGACGTGCTCCACCAGTTGCGAGATCATCCCCCACGCCGACTCGTCGATCTCCACACCGTTCTGATGGGCGAAGTAGATCGCGCCCATCGTTTCACCATAGACGCCCAGTTGGAATTGCTGGTAGGCGGCGTTGCCGATGCGCACCGGCTTCGAACCCTCATAACCCGCCAGCGCGCCGATTTCGAACTCGTCGATGCGCCGCTCGCCGCCGATGCCGTACATGATCTGCAAGTTTTCGGGTCGCCCGGCCAACGCGCACAATACCCAGTCGCGCCACGCGCGGGCGTCGTCGATCAGCCCGCCGCGCAGCATCGCCGCGATCGTGTAAGCGGAGTCGCGCACCCACGAGTAGCGGTAGTCCCAATTCTTCGAGCCGCCGATGACCTCGGGCAGCGACGTCGTGACCGCCGCGACGCCGGCGCCCGACGGCGCGTACGTGAGCGCTTCGAGAAACAGCAATGAACGGCGCACCATCGCGGGATAGCCGGACTCGATCTTGATTTGCGCCGACCACTCGGTCCAGTACTCGACGGTCTTCTCGAACGCCGCCATCGCGTCGATCGCCTCCGGCACGTCGTGATGCGAGGGATACCACGAGAGCACGAACGAGCGCCGCTCGCCGGCCTTGACCGAAAATGCCGCGCGCGGATCGTGGTTCTCGAACGTGAGCTCCACGTCGCAACGTAACGCGAGCGCGTCGCCGACGGCGGTCATCGTGAGCGCGTCGCCGATCCGGCGCGTCCACGGCGGCAGGTCGCCGTAGCCGTAGCGCGCGTTGAGCAGCATCTCGACCGGCACGTCGCCGTCGATGCCTTCGACGATGCGCACGATGTGCGGTCCCGGATCGCGGAACGCGTGCATGAAGTCGGTCACGCGAATCGTTCCATCCGCGGTCACGTGGGTCGTTTCGAGCACCAGCGTCTCGCCGCGGTACTGCCGGGAAGAAGAACGCACCGCACCTTTCGGTGCGATGCGCCAGGTACCGTTCGCTTGGTCGCCGAGTAGGGCGCAGAATACTGCGTCGTTGTCGAAGCGCGGCAGACAGAGCCAATCGATCGACCCGTCGCGACCGACGAGCGCGGCCGTGCCGCGATCGCCGATCAGCGCGTAGTCTTCGAGGCGCAGCGGATTACTTCGCGGCGGTGACCTCAGCCGTCGTGACCGGTCCGGCCTTGTTGCCCCACGCGCTGCGAATGTACGTGAGCACCTCGGCGATCTCGTTGGGCTTGAGGTTGCTCTGCCAGGCCGGCATTTGACCGCTGTAGTTGGCGCCGTTCACGGTGATCGGCGTCGAGAGACCGTGATCGACGATCGCGATCAGCTTGTCGGCCGGTCCGGTGACGACCGGGTTGTTGGCCAGCGGCGGGAAGATGCCCGGCTGTCCTTGGCCCGTCGCGCCATGGCAGCCCGCGCAGTTGGCGGTGAACACCGTCGCGCCTGCCGCCGCACTGCCGGCCGTGGCCGATCCGCCGGCGGTGCCGCCCGCGTTGCCGCCGCTACCGGTAGCGGCGGCTAACGTGCCGCCCGCGGTCGCGGTGGAAGCGCTCGCAACGTCAACGCCGTGCAAGTGCTGCTGATCCATGACGTGATACTGACCGTAGAAGCTCAGGATGATCGCGCCGCCCAGCACGAGACCCGTGCAGGTGAGCACGACCGGCCGGCGCGACAGGCGCCGGCTCGGATTGCGGTCGATGAAAGGCAGCGCAATCAGCACGATGATGAGCAGCGTCGGGAACACGATCGTTACGAAGAGCCCGAGGAAGTTGATGACGTCCGGCGGCGCGGGGATGCTGCCGACGACGTCGAGCAGCGAGAACAGCGCCATGAAATACCAGGCCGGATACGGCACGAACTGGGTATTGTTCGGATCGGCTTTGGCATCGAGCGGTGCCGGCGAGAACAGCGCGAGTGCGAACACGATGACGAACATCGCGAACGACACGACCGTGTCCATGAACATCTGGTCGGGCCAGAAGCGGCCGGGTTTGAGCTTGGGCATCACGTCTTCCGGCGGACCGGCCGAGCCGTTCCAGCGGAAGATCATCAGATGCAAGCCGACCAGCAGCACGAGCACTGCCGGCGTCAGCCAGACGTGAATGCCGAAGAAGCGGTTGATCGTGAGCGTGCCGATGCCCGAACCATCTTGGAGGAAGAGCAGCACCAGTTTGCCGGCGATCGGCGCGGAGCCCGAAATCTGAATGGCGACTTTGGATGCGAGCAGTGCATTGAGATCCCACGGCAACAGGTAGCCGGTGAGTCCGAGCACGAGCGTCATGATGAAGAGGATGACGCCGACGATCCACTGCAGTTCGCGCGGCTTCTTGTAGGCGCCCCACAGCAGCACTTGCAGCATGTGCATCATCATGAACGCGATCATCGCGGTCGCGCCCCAATAGTGGAGCGAGAGCACGAGCTGACCGAGCGGAACCTTCTCGATGATGTACTTCGTGGATTCCCACGCGGTGGCCGCCGACGGTGAGTAGTAGAACGTGAGAAAGATACCGGTCGCGATCTGCAGGATCATCGCGAAGACGGTCGCGCTGC
>PLTN01000057.1 GCA_003164495.1 Vulcanimicrobiota bacterium | reverse complement strand
CAGCGCTGCTTCGGGATGAGAATGTGCGACGACGCTTGCCTTGGGACGATCGACGCGTGGCAGCGTTCATCTGACTACCCGTTCACCGGATCAGATCTGGTTCAGGACCGGCGCGGTGATTATCGTGACGCGCTCTAGCGGATGACGGCGCGTTCTATCTCGATGGGCGGGGTGAGGGTTTGGCTTTTGTGCGGGGCGTCGTGGATCTTGCGGACCACGTCCATGCCGTGCACGACCTGACCGAAGGCGGCGAAACCGCGGCGATCGGACGCGCGTTGGCCGGTGTCGTCGAGCGCCGGTTGCGGGCCGATGCAGATGAAGAAGTTGGTCGTCGCCGTGTTGAGGGCGCGGTCGCGCGCCATCGAGACCGTGCCGTCGAGGTGATGTAATCCGGTCTGCGTCGTCGATTCGAAGACCACCGGTTTACCGCTCACGAATCCCGGCCGGTTGTCGGCTTGGATGACGTCGATCTTCGTGTGGTTGTGCGGCTGGTTGTCGGGGTGCGTTAAAACCGTGCGGAAGAAGACACCGTGGTCGAACGCTCCGCGCCGGACGTAGGCGAGAAAGTTCGCCGACGTCTTGGGCGCATGGACGCGATCGACGTTGATATCGATCTCGCCCGCGGAAGTAAAGAGCGCAACGATGAGGGCAGCAAGCATTAGCTCTTGCGTTGGTGCAAGGTGAGGATATTTCCCTCGCTATCGGTGATCATCGCCATCGTGCAGTTCGGCACGATAGCTGCCGCCTTCGCGTGCATCGAAGGTGGCCTCGTGCATCGTCGTGCCGGGCGGTCCGAACCAGCCGCGCAGCAGCTCGCCGCTCGTCCAGGCTGCGAAGACGCGCTCGCGCGGCGCGTTGAACGTGCGGCGGATGACCAGGGTGGGAACCGCCGCGGTTTGGGTGTCGGTCATGATGTCGATTCACTCTCCGAAGTCAGCATTTGGTCGAGCCGGTCGAACGATGCGTTCCAGAAGTTCTGTTGGCGATCGAGCCACTGCGTGGCCGGGTTCAGCGCGCGCGGAGCGAGCCGCAGGTGGTGCTCCCGTCCGTGAACGCTGCGCTTGACGAGACCGCAACGCTCGAGCCAAGAAAAGAACCGTGTCAAGCGGCGCGCACGCGGGCATGGAGGCGGCGCACGACGTCGCGAGCGGATTCGAGCGCACCGGCTTGCCAAGCGTTGATGTAGCTCATGTGCTCGCCGGCCAGATAGATCGCGCCGTCGGGTTCGCTCAGCACCGGGTAGTCGTTCTTGCGCGTCTCCGGCGTCCACGCGACCCACGCTCCCATGTTGTGCGGCGTTTTCTGCCACGCGACGGAGAATGCGGAGAGGAACTCATCGCCGTACTGCGGATGAATGGCCGCGCCTTGCCGCAGCGCGAGTTCGCTCCGGTCGCGCGGCGCAAGATCGCCGATCGTGCGCGCGGCCGCTCCGGTGGCGTAGGCGCCGGTCAGAACGCCGCCGCTGCGGCCGAAGAAGCCGTACGAGGGATACCAGATCTGCGCGATCGTTTGATCCGTGCGCGAGATGCCGCTCATGATGCGGTCGTCTTCCTCCCAGAAGCGGCGCTTGAACGCGAGCGCGATCTTGGCCGAATCCATGTAGGCCACGCGGTTCATCGACGCGCGAACGTTCGGGCTGAAGTCTGCCGGGATCGTGCGCAGCACGGGCAGCGGTATCGTGCAGATGCAGTAGGCGCCCTCGATGCTTTCGCTCCTGCCCCGAATACCGGTATATGCCACGCGCACGCCGCCGGGCGTCTTGCGAATCTCCGTGACCGCACAGCCGTAGCGGACGCGCTCGCGCAAACGGCGCGCAAACGCGTACGGCAGCGCGTCGATTCCGCCGACGGGCTGGAACATCACCGGCTGCTGGTTGAACTCGCGCTCGTTCTGAAAATACGCCCCGAAACCGCCGCGGATCAGCGACATCAGATCGAGCGGATCGGCCGGCGTGCCGGCCTGGTTGCCGGCCGCGGGCAACTCGCTGAAGCCGGCCGCTCCGTCGTTCACATAGGCGTATGCCTTGTTCAGCCCGCCGTTGGCAGCGAGGAAATCGAGCAGCTTTTCTTTGTCCTCACGCGTGAGCGGCGTGTCGAGCGCGCTCTGTGAGACGGCCTTCGCGAGCAGTTCCGCCGTGTAACCCGCGATCGCGTACTTGGCCTCGCGCATCCGAACGCGTTGCAGTTCCGCGGAGCCTTGCGAGGAGAAATAATACGCGTTGAGGTTGACGTTGGCGAACTGCTCGATCGGCACGCCGAACTCGCGGTAGTAATCCATCGTCACGTGATGCTGCGGCACGCGCGCGGGTCCCGGATTGAAATACGCGCCCTCGGGAAACGCGGCGGTTTGTGCGCTGCCGTCGCTCTCGACGTGACGCGTGCCGGTGCGCACGGTCCACACGCGGCCGCCGGGCCGCTCGCGCGCTTCCAGCACGGTGCAGTCGTAGCCGGCCTTCCCCAACTCGTACGCCGAACACAAGCCCGCGACGCCGGCACCGAGGATGATCACGCGCGTGCCGCGGCCCGAACCCTCGAGGGCGAGGGGCGCCGAGGCTGAGGCGGGTTCGAGCAGATCGAGCGCCGTCAGCACCGCGGTGGCAGAGCCGCCGTACGCGGCGACGCGTTCGATGAAGTCGCGCCGCGTTCGCATGATGCGAGGTTGGTCTCGCGCCCGCGACCGCCTTGGGCCATTCGGTTAAGCGCCCCGCGGCGCAGCGCGTTACTTCGTGTAGATCAGTTCCGAGGCCGGGAATTCGTCGATGAGTTTGTAGTGGGCGGAGAGGTCGATCGTCGGTTGGATCGCGGCCGGCGTGAGCGTCTCGCCGAACTTGGCCCGGTAGCTCGCCCGCACGAGCGCCGGGTCGAGCTTGGTGTACTTCGCCAAAATCTCGGCCGACTTATCGGGGTTCGCATTCGCCCACTGCGCCGTCTCGCGCATCGCGGCTTGGAACTTGTGCAGCAGGTCGAGGTGCGCGTCGGCCCACTGACGCGTGGTGAAATAACCGGCGATCATCCAGCCGTTGCCGAGCACGTCGTAGGCTTTGGCGAAGACGCGCGAGGTCGCTTTGGCCTGCGTGATCTGCGGTTCCGCGATGAAGCTTGCATCGACGCGGTGCTCGGCCAGGGCTGCGGGCGTATCGGCCGGCGCGATCTCGACGAACTTGATCGTCGATGCGTCGCCGCCGTGCTGATCGATCCAAAGCGAGGGCGCGTACTCGGCGATGTTCTTGAGACCGTTCACGCCGAACGTCTTGCCGTTGAGATCCTTGGCTGTCTTGATCGGCGAATCTTTGGGCACCATGATCACCGACGTCGGCGCGGCGCTCGAATAGATTGCCGAGTTGGCGACGAAGACGAACGGCAGCCCCTTCTTGTACGCGAGCTCGATCGACACCGCGTTGGAAAACCCGATGTCGACGGCGCCCGACGCAACCGCGGCGGCGATCGCCGGCCCGTTGTTCACCGGATCGATCGTTACGTCGAGGCCCTGTTTCGCGAAGAAGCCCATGTCTTTCGCGTAAAACACTTGCGAGCCGGCATCGAAGGGAATCGTCTGGAGGTGGAG
>PLTN01000111.1 GCA_003164495.1 Vulcanimicrobiota bacterium | reverse complement strand
AGTCGCGCGATTCTTTGATCGGCTTGCCGTTATCGAGCGTCTCGAGGACGGCGAGTTCGCGCGCGCGCTCGGAGATTGCCCGGGCGATCCGGTACACGTAGGCGGCGCGGCGCGCCGGGCTCAACGGCTTCCAGTATTTCTCGTAGGCGGTACGCGCCGCCGCGACGGCGCGGTCGACGTCTTCCGGCGTACCGGTGGCGACGCGCGAGAGCACCTCGCCCGTCGCAGGGTTCGTCGTCGCAAATGTTTCGCCGCCGCTCGACGGCACGAATTTGCCGCCGATGTAATGGCCGTACGAGGCGGCGATATTAGCCGGCGTCGACTCGCGCGACGTCGCGTACTGCAGACGCTTAGACGTGCGTTGGGCGCCGTTGCCGTTGCCGTTACGGGCGGAAGCTGCGGCCGGTTTGCTCTTGATCATGTAAGGCCGTTCTAGTCTTTCGGAATGATGTCGGGCGAGGGGTAGCGGCCGGTACGCTCTTTTTCACGTTGCAGCAGCAAGTCGTCGAGCAGCGACGACGCGCCGAGACGGAAGAGGTCGGGATCGAGCCAATCGCCGCCGAGCACTTCGTCGATCAACACGAGATACGAGAGCGCAACTTTCGACGTACGGATTCCTCCGGCGGCTTTGAAGCCGCGATGCTCGCCCGTGCGCTGGTAGAACGCGTGGATCGATTGGCACATCACGAGCGAAATCGGCAAGGTTGCCGAGATGCCGATCTTCCCGGTCGACGTCTTGATCGTGTCGGCGCCGGCATCGAGGCACAGATCGCTGGCGCGCCGGATCGCATCGTAGGAACCCAATTCGCCCGCTTCGAGGATCGCCTTGACGTGGACGTCACCGCAGAGGCGCTTCACGGCTGCGACTTCGTTATAGACCAGCTGTTCGTCGCCGGCTAAGAATGCGCCGCGGTTGATCACCATGTCGATCTCATCGGCGCCGTCGGACAGCGCGGCTTCGGTGTCGCGCAGCTTGACGTCGAGCGAAGAGAGGCCGCTGGGGAACGCCGTCGCGACGGAGGCGACCTTGACGCTGCTGCCCGCCACTGCCGCCTTCGCGACCGCGACCATGTTCGGGTAGACGCAGACGGCGGCGACCGACGGCGCCCCAAAACCCGGAAAGACCGCTTTGGCGCACATCGACTGCACCTTGCCCGGCGAGTCTTTGCCCTCGAGCGTCGTGAGATCGATGCAGCGAATCGCCAGATCGATCGCGGCCCGCTTCGCCTCGCGCTTCAAGGACCGCTTGGAGAAGTCGGCGGCGCGGGCTTCCAGCATGACTGCATCGACGACCGGCGATGAGGCGAACGAAAGCATTTCCGACGGGTTCGCGAAACTCGCGCCCTGTGACCTCCGAGGGAAGTGTGACTGCGCCGATCATTGGCTTTTCGCACGTGACCAAAACGTTCGGGACCGGGTACACCGCGCTACGGGACGTCGATTTGGCGATCCGTCCGCACCGATTCGTGGCCTTGGTCGGGCCGTCAGGCTGCGGTAAGTCCACCTCGCTCGCCCTAATCGCCGGGCTGGACGTGCCCAGTGCCGGGACGGTCACCGTTCGCGGCAAACCCGTCGCCGGGATCAGCAACGGCGTCGGCTTCCTCTTCCAGCGTGACGCGCTCTTGCCGTGGAAGACGGTCCGCGAGAACGTCGGTCTCCCCTTGCTGCTGCGCGGGGTCCGCGGGGCCGAGGCGGCGGAGCGGACGGCCGACTTCATTTCGCGCGTCGGACTGCGCGGGTTCGAGCAGCGCTATCCCCACGAGCTTTCGGGCGGCATGCGCAAACGCGTCGCGCTCGCGCAGACGCTGGTTTACGATCCCGAGATCCTGTTGATGGACGAGCCGTTTTCGGCGCTCGACGTGCAAACGCGAAACTTGATGGAAGACGAACTGCTGGCGCTCTGGCAGGGCTCGGGCAAGACCGTGATCTTCGTGACGCACGATCTCGAAGAGGCGATCGCCTTGGCCGATGAAGTGGTCGTGATGACGGCGGGCCCGGCGCGCGTCAAGGCGACCTACGACGTCGATTTGCCGCGACCGCGCAACGTCCAAGAAGTGCGCTTCGACCGGCGCTTCGTCGATCTGTACGCCGCGATGTGGAACGACCTGCGCGACGAAGTTCTGGAGAGCTATGAGCGTTCACGCCAAGCCACCCAATAAGCTCGTCGTGCTCGCGGCGCAAATCGCGCTGACGTTCGGCTTCCTCGCCGCTTGGCAGTGGGGCGCGAACACGGGTCACATCGACACGTTCTTTTTTGCGAGCCCCATGCAGATCGGCGCATCGATCGCCAAGTGGTGGAGTCACAACTACGTGATCAACGACATCGCGGTCACGATGGAAGAGACCCTGTTGGGCCTCGTGATTGGCGGCTTTGCGGGCATCGCACTCGGTGTGA
The DNA here is from genome assembly GCA_003164495.1 of Vulcanimicrobiota bacterium. GTDB lineage: Bacteria > Vulcanimicrobiota > Vulcanimicrobiia > Vulcanimicrobiales > Vulcanimicrobiaceae > Lustribacter > Lustribacter caenicola. The sequence goes on along the minus strand of PLTN01000111.1, from coordinate 5,196 downwards.
TCTTGGCATCGAACCGCTGGCTCGGCGCAATTTTCGAGCCGCTGCTGGTCGTGCTCAACGCGATGCCGCGCGTCACGCTCGTGCCGCTGTTCATCCTGTGGTTCGGGTTTACGATCTGGTCGAAGGTGATGGGCGCGATCGTCCTCGTGCTCTTCGTCGTTTTTTTCGCGACGTATGCCGGCATCAAAGACGTCGACCCGGCGCTGGTCGCGAGCGCGCGCGTGTTGGGCGCGAAGCCGATCGACGTCGTGCGGCACGTGCTCGTGCCGAGCGCGTTGACGTGGATCTTTGCCTCGTTGCGTTCGGCGGTGGGTTTCGCGCTCATCGGCGCGGTCGTGGCCGAGTACCTCGGCGCGAACGCGGGCGTCGGCTACCGCATTCAAGCCTCGGAGTCGCAACTCGATACGAGCGGCGTCTTCGGTGGTCTCGCCATCTTGATGGCGCTGGTTTTCCTGGTCGATACGGGAATTCGCGCCATCCAACGCCGATTTATCAATTGGAAGCCGGCGGCGCTGTAGCGTTCGCCACCCTTAGGAGGAGCAGCCATGAACGAACTCTCGACCAAACGTAACGTTTCGCGCGGCGATGTTCTCATTGGGGCCGCGGCGCTCGGGGCGTCGACCGTGTTCGGGGTGCCGACGATCGTCATGGCTGCGGACCCGAAGGAGAAGCTGACGATGTCGGTCGGCGGCGAGCACGCGCTGGTGTATTTCCCGTTCGATCTCGCGCAGAGGCTCGGCTATTTCGACCGTGAAGGCTTGGATGTCGAACTGATTTATATGAAGGGCGGCTCCGAGGCAGCCGAGGCACTCGTTTCGGGCAGCGTCGACTACTCGGGGAATGCCATCGATCATGCGATCGCTGCGGCCCAGCGCGGCAAGAGCCTCGTCATGATTTCGGATTTCATGGACGAACCGGGCGTGACGTTGCTCGTCCGCCCGCAAGACAAGGGTAAGTACACGTCATTCAAAGACATGAAGGGCAAGACAATCGGCGTAACGTCGCCGGGTTCGGCCACGCACGTGTTGGGCGTTTGGATGGCCAAGCAAGCCGGCATTTCGCGCGATGACATCAAGTTCGTCGGCGTGGGCGCCGGCGCGACGATGCCGGCCGCGCTCGCCGGCGGCCAAGTGGATGCTGCGATGGGAAACGATCCGTTCGCGACGCAGATGATTCGCGATGGACGCGCGGCCGCGTGGATCGAGTTATTTCACGCAGCCGACGTGCGCAAAGCGATCGGGTTCTCGAGTTACTGCTTCACCGGGGCGCTGACGCGCGGCGACGTGATCGCAAAGAATCCGCAACGTACGCAGAAAGTCGTCAACGCGCTCGTGCGCGCCCAGAAGTACATGCAAGTACACGCGGCCGACGAGATCTCGGGCGCATTAACCGACGAATTCCGGGGCGGCATCGCCAAGGACGCGTGGACGCCCGGCTACGTCCACTCGGCGCCGGCCTACACGAAGAACGGCGAGATCCCGCCCGAAGGCGTGCGCGCCGTGATTGAGACCAACGCGTTCTTTCTCAACAACGATGCGACGATCGATCCCGCGAAGATCTACGACAACCGCTTCGTCGACCGCGCAAAAGCGACGGTTAAGGTCTAACGCCGTTCCAGAGTTCGGTTAGGCGCGGGACGAGTGTCATGTCGCGGGGCTGCAGGCCGGTGCCGCGGCAGACGCGACACGTCTGGGGCATGCACGCGTCGCACTGGCCGCTTCCGCTGCAGTGACGGCAAGCATCTTCGCGAACGCGGCGCCGCCGGCGCTTGACCGGCAGCGACCAACGCTCGTCCGGAAGCGGCTGCCGTTCCACGGCCGGCTCGGCCGCAATGGCGGCGAGGCCCGTGAGCGAGACGTAGGCCAGCACGCCAACCATAAGGTCGGCGAACGAGCGTTTGTTCATGACGATGTTATCGGATGGTACTACCGCCGCATTTAGGGCTTGCTGGTGATGCCTAGCTCCCGATAAAATGCGCGTGGATGCATAGGCCGCCCGAGGAAATTGCGCACTTCGACGTCCGGCTCGATGCTACGCGCGGGTGCTAAGATTTCGTTACGATAGCGCGCGCCGACCGCCGGGTTCTCAAGCCCGCCCGTCTTAAACGCGGTGAACATGTCCTGGGCATAGACCTTCGACCACAGGTAACCGTAGTAACCGGCTTCGTAGCCGCCCATCAGATGGTCGAATCCGGATTCCGGAAACGTACCGTCCACGAACGTGCCCGGCGTCATCTTGTTGTACAAGGCTTTCCACACCGCCACCGTGTCGACGGGCGGCCGCAGCGTGTGGAAGCGCTGGTCGATCGTTGCGTAGAAGGCTTGCGTTACCGTAAACGTGGCTTCATCGAAGTACCGGGCCGCAATCATCTTCGCGATCAAATCGTCCGGCAACTGAGCTCCGGTATCGACGTTGGACGAGATCTCTTTGAGAATCGCCGGATTCCAAACGAAGTTCTCGAGCATTTGCGACGGCGCCTCGACGAAGTCGAGCCGGTAACCGCCGTTGAGCGTTTCGTAGGGCGTGTTGCCGAGCAATGCAGCAACGTTGTGTCCGAACTCGTGGAAAAATGTCACGACGTCGCCGTGCGAGAGCAGCGAGGGCTTACCGTTGGCCGGTAAGGGCCAATTGCCGACGATGGAATTCACGACCGGGCGGATCGTTCCGTCGGGCATGATGCGACGCGCCGTCGGGCCGGTGTTGGCGAAGTGGCTGTATTTGCCCGGCCGCGGATAGAGATCGAGGTAGAACGTTCCGCGGAGCGCGCCTGTCTTCGTATCGGTGGCGTTGTAGGCCATGACCTCGGGGGCCCAGCGCGGCACGTTCGGCGCCGGTGTGAACGTGATGCCGAGCAAATGCGAGTAGATGTGGAGCACGGCAGTGATGACGTGCGGTGCCGGAAAGTATTGTTTGATCGCGTCTGCATCGACACTGTACTTGTTCTTGCGTATCTGGTTCTGATAGTAGCCGGTGTCCCAATTATCGGCCGGCGAGCCCTTTGCCGCGGAAAGCTCCGCGCGTTCTACGCGCGCTTTGGGCAAGAGCGCGACATCCAGATTGTTGAGGAACGTCGCGATGCGTTGCGGGTTGCCGGCCATGCGATCGGCGGCGACGAATGCGGCGAAGCTTGGAAAGCCGAGCAGCGCGGCGATGCGCGCGCGCGCGGTCAGCGCACGTTGCAGGAGGTCGACGTTCGCTTGACCGCCGCGCCGGTAGTACGCGACGTAGAACGCCTTGCGTGCATCGCCGTCCGGTTCGTTGGCAAGAAACGTTTCGATCGTGCTCTCGTTGACCGGGACGATCGTGTTACCCGCATCATCTTTCTTGAACGTGCCCAGGAACGCGGACGGCAATGCCGCCGCTTGGGCCGGCGTAATCGTGATCGTCGTGGCATCGTTGGCGAGGTTTGCGTTGAAGCGGTTTTCGAGGTCGTTGACGGTTTGTTCGAGGGCGACGAACTCGCGCCGGTGCGCGGCACCCAAGCCGGCCCCCGAACGCTGCGCACCGTTAACGTAGTACTCTTGCAGTTTGAGTTGCACCGTACCGCGCGCGGTTTGGCTGTTCTTGGCGGCGACGACTGCCGCGTAAACGTCGGGCCGAGCCTGCTCTTCGTTGAAAACGTTGCCGACATCCAGCCCGCATTTCTGGGATGCGGTGCGCACGGCGGCGTCCGGGGCAACTTGGAAGAGCATCTGCTGGGCGGCCAGGTTATCGTTGACATCGGACTCGGCGTTTTCGAGCGCCTCGATGACGCTGGCGAACGTGCGCGCGGTGCGCTGGTGGACGATCGCGTCGATGCGCAGTTTGACGCGCGAGATTTGGCCGGCGCACGAGGAGGCGATCTGGGCCGGCGTGAGGTCCCACTTGACGATCAGGGGAACCGTGCGCGGCGGGGCGGCCACCGAGGCGCCGGGCAAACCGGCAACGAGGGTCAGGGCCGTGCCGCAAGCGGTCAGCCAGCGCAGCGAAAAAGCAGCAATCGTCATGGGGGCTCGACCTTCGGCGGAGGAGCCTGGCTTCACCCGTATGGTAGGATGGCAGTGCCTTCGACGAGGGTTGGGCCTCGCGCAACGGAAAACCGTGAACCCCGCCAGGACCGGAAGGGAGCAACGGTAAGCGGTCACTCCCGTGTGCCGCAAGTCACCTGGCCCTCGTCAAGGTTTATTTTCTAGGAGGAACGTGCAGGATCTCACCGCCTCCGTGCTCGCCGGCTTTGGCAGCGCGCTCGTCCTACTTGCCGGGTACCACTTTCTCGTGGCCGGGCCGCGCTTGCGCCGCGTGCGGACCGTGCTGGGCACCCACGACGGGCTGCTCGGCGGGGGTGGTGCCGAGCCGGCGACCCAGCGCGTCGCGACCCTTGAGGCCGCGGCGGCTTCGGGCGAACGCGAACTTGCCCAACTGGCCGGGCGGATCGTGGCCCTAGAGCAGGTCGCCCAGAGTGAGACCCCGCGCATCGGCTTTCTGCGCTACAACGCCTTTGCGGACGTCGGTTCGGATCAGTCGTATGCGCTGGCGCTGCTTACCCGGGACGGGGACGGCGTCGTGCTCTCGAGCATCTACTCGCGCGAGGAGACCCGGACGTACGGGAAATCCGTGATGAAGTACCAGACCTCGCAGGAAGCGTCCGCTGAAGAGCGCGATGCGATCGCGAAGGCCAAGGCGGCCACATCGTGACGAACAACGCCTTCCTGATCAAGATTATTCCGCCGGAAGGCTACAACGTCTACCGGCTGCATTTCAGCCGCACGACGGCGGTGGCGATCGCGTTGGCACTCGTCGCTCTCTTGGCCGGGGCACTCGGTGTCCATGCCTGGCAGCTCCACCTCGCCGAAGATGACGTGCGTGCGTTGCAAGCCACGACGACCGCGCAAAGTGAGAAACTCCAGGCGATCGATCTTCAAGCCGCGGCGCTCGCCGGCCAACTGCGTGACATCCAGCGGCAAGACGCCGAAATTCGGCACTTACTCGGCGTCGGCGCCGCGCCCGCAATCAAGGTGCATCCGACGCACGCCTTCATACCGGCCGCCGGTGCAACGACCGTGGCCCTCGTTCAAGCGCGTCTCGCGCGGCTCGTGCACGCCTCGGAACTGCGGCTCTCCAATAGCCGCAGCCTCGATCAATTGGCACATCGCGTGCTCAACCTGCGCCGGCTGGCCCTCCTGGCGCGCGTGCGGATGATCGCGGCGCTCCCGTCGC
>PLTN01000018.1 GCA_003164495.1 Vulcanimicrobiota bacterium | reverse complement strand
ATCATCGACAAGCTGGAACGCGAGATCGGCAAGCCGGTGCTGACCACCAATCAGGTCAGCCTGTGGCATATCTGCAAGCTGCTCAATCTCGGCCCGTTGCAGGGGCTCGGCACTCTGCTGCGCGATCATCTGGCCCCCAAGGCCGTGGCGACGGAATAACCGCGATGTCCCTGCTCCTGACCCGCGAGGGCGATATCGCCGTTCTGACCCTCAACCGGCCGGAACGGCTCAATGCGCTCAGCTACGCTCTGATCCGTGAAATCGGTCTGGCGTTCGACGAGGTCCAGCGCAGCGATGCCAGGGCGCTGGTCATCACCGGGGCGGGCGAGAAGGCGTTTTGCGCCGGGGCGGACATCACCGAAATCCCAGGCCGGACGATGGGGCAGGAGTTCGAGGGCACCTGGCTCGGCCAGGACACTTTCGCCCGGCTCGACCGTTTCCCGATCCCGTCCATCGCCCTGGTCAACGGCTACGCGCTGGGCGGCGGCTGCGAACTGGCGCTGGCCTGCACGTTCCGGCTTGCTGCGCCGAATGCCAAATTCGGACTTCCCGAGGTCAAGCTCGGTCTGGTGCCGGGCTATGGCGGCACCCAGCGTTTGCCCAAGTTGGTCGGGCAGGCGCGGGCGCTGGAGATCATGATGACCGGCCGCCATGTCGCCGCCGAAGAGGCGTTGTCGATCGGTCTGGCCAACCGGATCGTCGGACCGGACCGGCTGGCGGACGCGGTGGCCTACGCGCATGAATTCACCGGCCACAGTCTGCTGGCCATGCGCCTGATCCGCGACGCCGCCCAGCGCGCCATGACGACGCCGCTGGCCGAAGGCCTCAAAATCGAGGCCGACCTTTCGACGCTGTCGATGCAATCCCAGGACGGCAAGGAGGGGCTTGCGGCGTTTATCGAGAAGCGGGCTCCAAAGTTCGCCGACAAATGACGAGGCCGATGTGAACGTCATTCTTCAAGCTGAGAGCGCCACGGCTTCCCCCGCCGGCATCCGAGCAATCGGGCTGGTCGGCACAGGGGTGATGGGCCGCGGCGTGGCGCAACTCTTCGCCGCCAAGGGCTTCGAGGTTCTGCTGTTCGACATCGATCCGGCGCAGGCGCGCGATGCCGTCGCGACAGTGGCGGGCATCATCGACCGGGAATGCGCCAAGGGCCGGATGAGCGCGGACGAGGCGACCAAGGCCAAGGCCCGGCTCACCCCGGTCAGCGGGCTCGATGCGTTTGCCGGCGTCGGGCTGGTCATCGAAGCCATCGCCGAGGATTTGACCGCCAAGCAGGAGCTTTTCGCGGCACTGGAGAAAATTGTCCCGGCGGCGTGCATCCTGGCGACCAACACCTCATCCCTGCTGGTCACCGCGATTGCCGCCAAGGCGCGGATGCCCGAGCGGGTCTGCGGCATGCATTTCTTCAATCCCGTGCCCTTGATGAAGGTGGCGGAGGTGATTGCCGGCGTGCGCACCTCGCCCGACGTCGCCCGCAAGGTGGCGGAGATTGTCCAGGCCACCGGCCACACGCCGGTGATCGCCGCCGACATGCCGGGCTTCCTGATCAACCACGCCGGGCGCGGTCTTTACACCGAAGGTCTGCGCATCGTCTCGGAAGGCATCGCGCCGGTCGAGGATGTCGATCTGGTGCTGCGCGAGGGCGTCGGGTTTCGGATGGGGCCGTTCGAACTGTTCGATCTCACCGGGCTCGACGTTTCCTATAAGGTGCTGACGCAGATCTATCACCAGTTCTTCGAAGAGCCGCGCTACCGGCCGCAACCGCTGGCGGCGCGCCAGTATTCGGCCGGGCTGTTTGGCCGCAAGGTCGGGCGGGGATTCTATCGCTACAAGGACGGCAAGCCGGTCCTGGCCAGCCCGGCGCCAGCGCAGAGCTACGAATCGCGTCCGATCTGGATCGACGCCACGTCCAACCAACACACCGGCCGCATCCGCAAGCTATTCGAAGGGCTGGGGATTCCGGTGGCATCGGGACAGCAGCCCGATGCCGACTGCATCATCGTGGTCGCCCCGATTGGACATGACGCGACCACGGCCGCGATCCGTGGCGGCTTCGATCCGAAGCGCACGTTGGCCATCGATCCGCTGTTTTGCGACAGCGGGCGGTTGACGGTGATGACGACGCCGGTCACGCGGCCGGACTATCGCGACAGCCTGTGCGGCGCGCTGAACGAGGCCGGCGCGCAGACCACCGTCATCCGCGACAGCGCCGGCTTCATCGGCCAGCGCACGGTGGCGACCATCGTCAATATCGCCTGCGACATCGCCCAGCAGCGGATCGCCTCGCCGCGCGACATCGATATCGGCGTGAAGCTCGGCCTGGGCTATCCGTCCGGCCCGCTCGCCATGGGGGATCGGATCGGCGCGCGCGTCGTGCTCGAAATCCTCGAAGCGATGCACGAATTCTACGCCGACCCGCGCTACCGCCCGTCGCCCTGGCTGAAGCGTCGCGCGTTGCTCGGCGTGTCGCTCGCCACCGAAGAAGTTTGCCAGTGAGGATTCCATGAAAGTCTTTGAACGGCTCGACCGAGCCACGCGCTTCCCGGAAGACGAAATCATGATCATCGAATCCGTGCGCCGGCTGGCGCGGGAGAAGATCATGCCGCGCGCCGCCGGCTATGACGAGACCGCGCAATTCCCATGGGAAAACGTCAAGGACATCAATAGCCTTGAGATGAACCGGATTTTCATCCCGGAAGCCTATGAAGGCGCCGGGCTGTCCTACTCGACCTATCTGGCCTGTTGCCGGGAAGTCTCGATGGCCTGCGCCTCCACCGGGATCATCTGGGCGACCAATTTCCATGCGGCGGGTCCGATCATGGATTTCGGCAGCGAGGCGCAGAAGCTGCGTTGGCTGTCGATCATCGCCAATGGCGGCCTCGCAGCCCTGGCGCTCACAGAGCCAAGCGCCGGCTCCGATGCGACCGGGATGAAAACCACATTCCGGCCCGATGGCGACGACATCGTCATCAACGGCTCGAAGGTCTTCATCACCAATGGCGACGTCTGCGATGTCCTGGTGCTGTTCGGCAAATGGTCCGAACTCGGCAGCGGCCGCGACGCGATTTCGATTGTTGTCGTCGAGAAGGGCACGCCGGGCTTCGAGGTCGCGCGCACCGAGAAGAAGATGGGAACGCGGGCCTCCAGCACCGCAGCACTGACCTTCGACAATTGCCGCGTGCCGCGCGCCAACCTGCTCGGCAAGCCGGGTGAGGGGCTGAAAATGCTGTTCCATTTCCTCAACCGCTCACGGCCGAGCGTGGCGGCCCATGCCTTGGGCATCGCGCGCGCGGCGATGCACGATGCGGTCGATTACATCAACGAACGGTCGCAATCCGGCAGGAAGATCGTCGAGTTCCAGGGCATCCAGTTCATGCTGGCCGATATGGCGACCGATCTGGCGATGTGCGAGCGCTGGCTCTGGCACGTCGCCGAGCGGATCGAGGCGGGTGAGAACGACATCGCCCAGGAATCGTCGATGCTGAAGATGCGCGCGTCGGACCTCGCGATGCGGATCTCGACCGATGCGGTCCAGCTCATGGGCGGCTATGGCTATGTGCAGGATTACCGCGCCGAGCGGCTGATGCGCGACGCGAAGATCACCCAGATCTACGAGGGCACGCAGCAGATCCAGCGCATCGTGATCGCTCGATCGATGGTCGGGCGGGGCAAGTAAAAAAAGAGCACGCGGCTTACGCCACGTGCTCCGGGTCTCGAATAAGAGCTAAAAAACGGATAGGAACTTACTTCTTTTTCGGGGTCTTCTTAACGGTCTTCTTCTTCATTGCTTTTTTCTTAGCGGCCATGAAACTTCACCCCCTTCCGGTAATAAATATCGTGAAACTCTCCGCTCAAAGAACGAAAGTTCCCCCGGTGTCGTTTCTCTGCCGCGCAACTCGGACCTTTTCCCTGGGGAAGGGCCGGGGCGCAAACGGTGAGCCGGCGCGCCGGGAGGCTTCGCCGCATCGGGGAATCGCTCCCTGATGCCAATCATCGAAACGCGGGCCTTGCGGAAAACGTTCCGCTCGGTGGTCCGCGGCGAGGGCCTCGGAGGAGCCATCGGGGCGCTCTTCTCCCGTGAATACGAGGAAAAGGTCGCCGTCGAGGACGTTAGCATGTCCGTCGAGCAGGGCGAGGTGGTCGGCTACATCGGTCCCAACGGGGCCGGCAAGTCGACCACGATCAAGATGCTGACCGGCATCCTCGTGCCGACCTCGGGGTCGATCGAGGTGGCCGGCATCGTGCCCCACGAGAAGCGCCGCCAGAACGCCCGCAACATCGGGGTCGTGTTCGGCCAGCGCAGCCAGCTGTATTGGGACTTGCCGCTGCGCGAGTCGTTCGAACTGCTGCGCGCGATCTATCGCGTGCCGCGCGACCGCTACAACGAGAACCTCGCGCACTTCGTCGAGATCCTCGACCTCGATCGCTTCATGGCGACGCCGGTGCGTCAGCTCTCGCTGGGCGAGCGCATGCGGGGCGACTTCGCGGCGGCACTGCTGCACGATCCGAAAATCGTGTACCTCGACGAGCCGACGATCGGCCTCGACGTGGTCGCTAAAGAAGCGATCCGGACGTTCATCGCCGACATCAACAAACGGCTCGGCACGACCGTGATCCTCACGACCCACGATCTCGCCGACGTCGAACGCCTCTGCAAGCGCATCGTCCTCATCGACGAGGGCACCGTGATCTACGACGGCAAGCTCGAGCGCTTGCGCGATGAGTACGGCATCCACCGCACGCTGGTCGTTCACTTCAAGGATCCGCAGCCCGACTTCACACTCGCCGGCGTCGAGATCGAGCACCGCGAGCCGCCGATCGTCTGGCTCCGCTTCGACCGCCGCGCGACCACCGCCGAAGCGCTGATTCGCCGCGTCACCGAACGCTATGCGATCACCGACGTCGCCATCGTCGAGCCCGAGATGGAAGACATCGTCCGCCGCCTCTACCGCGAGGGCTACGCCAAGCCGCCCGCCCACGTGCCGGAAGCCTGATGCTGGTCGCGCTCGAACCGTACGTTCAATTCGCACTGAAGGCGATGGCGCGCGAGGCGACCTATCGCTTCGAGGTCTTCACCAGCATCGGCTCGCTCGCCGTGCGCGTCTACCTGCTGCGCGTCGTGTGGGTGGCGCTCTACGCGCGCAACGCGGCGCCGCACGGCGTGGAACTCCACGCGATCATCACCTATTCGGCCGTCGCGCTCTTGATGGGGATGATCCTCGACATCGACCAAACCAGCCTCTTGCACGACAAACTGCACGACGGCAGCATCGTCGTCGACTTCATGAAGCCGATCAGCGTCCCGTTCTACCTCTTCGCGGACGGCACCGGCGAGGTGCTCTTCCATGCCGCGCTGATCGTCCCGTCGCTCGCGCTCGCGCTGCTGATCGTCCACATCGACGTGCCGAGCGTGACGGTCTTCGGGGCCTTCATCGTCAGTTTTTTCCTAGCGTACTTCGTCGGCTTCTTCTTGAACTTCACGCTCAATTGCATCGCCTTCTGGACGCTCGAAATCAGCGCCGTCCAGCTGATGCTCACCTGGGTCACCGACCTGCTCGGCGGCGGCATCGTTCCGCTGCTGTTTTTCCCGGCCGGCATCCAGCAAGCGATCGTCGCGCTGCCGTTCGCATCGATGTTCTCGACACCGCTGCTAATCTACATCGGCGAGATCAAACCCGAACAATACGCCCAGTACATGGGCTTACAGCTCCTCTGGATCGCCGTACTCGCGGTCGTCGCAACCGTGATCTGGCGCGCCGGTGCCCGCCGCGTGATCGTGCAGGGCGGGTGATGCTCGAAGTCTACCGCCAGTACTGGCGCATCAACTTGCTCACCACGCTCGAGTACCGGACGAACTTCTTGCTGTGGTTCGGGTTCACGATCGTCTACCATGCAACGGCGATCGTGGCGCTGTGGGTGATGCTGACGACGTTTCCGTCGATGAACGGCTGGGACTTCCGCAACATGGCGTTTCTCTACGGGCTGTGGATGACGGGGCACGCGCTCAACGCAACGTTCTTTTCGACCATCGGCGAGATCCCGCAATGGATTCGCGACGGCGAGTTCGACCGGCTGCTGGTGCGGCCGCTCGACGAGCTCTTTCAGGTGATCTCCACGCCCGGCGCGATCTTCCCCGACGAACTGATCTTAGCGATCGCGTTCCTGGTGGTGGCGATCGCGGCGAATCACCTCGTGGTGACGGCTGGCTTCGTGGCGCTGGTCGCGCTCGTCGTCACGGGCGGTGCGCTGATCGACCTGAGCATCGCGCTGCTGATCTCGACCGTCGCCTTCTGGTTCGTGCAAGTCGATGCGTTGCGCTGGATCGTCTTGCAGCTGGAACAAGAGTTCACGCGCTATCCGCTGAGCATCTACGGCAAAGGTGTGCGGCTGCTGCTCGCGTTCGTGATCCCCTTCGGTTTCATGAACTACTTCCCGGCGTCGTACTTCTTACACAAAACCGATAACGGCTTAGGGCTACCGCTCGCGGTCGGGATGCTCACGCCGGCGATCGGCGTGGTGTTCCTGATCGTCGCGTACCTTTGCTGGCGTCTGGGCTTGCAGCGCTACCAAGGCGTGGGTCACTGACGGTGTAGCGCCGCCTCCTCGGTAAAGGCGTCACGGTACATCGCCAGTTCGATCGCGTTGAGCGCGATCGACGCGTTGGACATGAGACGAATGAGCGTGATGCGCTCCTCCGGATCGATATCGAGGCCCGACACGCTGTGGCCGTAGAGGACGAGCGCCGACACGTTGCGGTCGAAGTACAGCGGGGCTGCGTACGTCAAGCGGTCGTTCGGGAAGAGCGATTTCACCATCGTCGAGCGCACCGCGTCTTCGGGGAGCACGCCGCGTGACTGATAGATTTGCCGCGTGAGCGGGTGGTCCGCGCTCAGTTCGTTCACGCATTCCGGCGGCCAGTTCCACTCGTGCGCGAGCGTGTAGCCGCCATCGGCCAGGCGCATCATGATACCGCTGAACGAGAGGTCGAGAATGCGCGGAACCTCGTGCAGCAGCACGCTATAGACCGTCGCCGCATCGTCGGCATCGAGCAGCTCGGCCGCGACCCGCTCGAGCTCGGTGCGTTGCGCGTGCCGCTCGCGAAAGATGAACCGGTCGACGAAGCTCTCGAGGAAGTCTCGGACCTTGCCGAACGTGGAGCCGACGACCAGGGACACCGCGATGGTGAAGCCGTACGCGAGGTTGGTGTTGTTGTAAAAGATATACGTCAGCAGTTCTTCCGAGCCGCCGACGACGAACAGAACGGCCGCCGTGATCGCGGTGTAGACGAGGGCTCGGCTGACCATGAAATCGACGTCGAAGAAGTGATGCTTGACGACCGCGATCCAAACCACCACGACCGGGATGATCGAGAGCGAGAGCAGCGCGCCGTTTTCCCAAAAGCTCAGGTACGCGGGAAAATACCGCTCCGAGAGGATGCGGCCCGCACCGGCCAGGGCAAACGCGGCGATCACCCACACTACACGCTGCCGCTCCGCGCCGCGCGTTCGTATGAGCGCCGCGACGAACGCGAGTGTGGTGAGCACGTTGGTAATCGTCTCCGCCCGCGCGTAAATGAAGCGGTACGTCTCAGCCGGCAGCGCACCGTACGTGACGCGCCACGAATCGTAGGCGTGCAACGTGCCGAACGCAACCGCGATAACGCCCAGAACCGCGCCGATCGCAAACCGCGCGCGATGGCTGTTCACGGCCAAGCTCAGCGCAAAGAGCAGCAATGCGTACGGCGCTTGGCCCGAAATCGTATCGCCGATCCAAGCCGGAATCTCGCGCCACGGCGGATCGAACAGCGTATCGGTGAAGGACGTCGGCTCGGCGCCGCCCAGGCAGAACAAGAAGAAGGCAAACGTTGCCAGCCGCGGGTTGACGATGAGCAGCAGCGCACCGAAACATACCGCCCCCACGTAGAGGAAGATGCGCAAGGCGATGACGGCGCGGCTCGCCATTGACTCCGTCGTGGCTTTCAGATGCACGACGCGCTCGACACCTTTGCGTTCGATCGGCAGCCAGCGGTCGAAGTTGTACTGCGTAAAGCCGATGCGCGCGAGCCCGGGCTTGCGATCGAACGGCCGGATGCGATCGATGCGAACCTTGTCGCCGACGAGCAGGGCGTCCGTGCCCTTCGGCCGCGTGGCCGGTGCCTTGATGACGACGCTGTCGTCGTTGGTCGCGTAGTTGAAGGTACCGAGCGGCACCATGAACCGGTAGACGTCCGGCACCACCCGGAGCAGCATGAACGCAATGACGATGCCGACGGCGGTGAGCCGTACCGACTGCCAACGGTTCAGTTGAACCGTTGGCAGCGAAGCCGATTGCGATTCCACTACGTCACGCCTGTACCCACGCTTGCGAGCTCGGCGAGGCGCGCCGGATCATGGTTCCAGGCCACGGCTCCGCGCCGTGCCTGCGGGTTCGTCAGCCAGCGCCGTAAGCGGCCCCCGGTTTCGATCGTTTGACGGATCAGGGTTCCCGCGCCGTCGGGCTCGAGCGTCCAGGAGATGCGCATCAATGCCGCCGGGCCGAAGGTGAGCGCCAAGGCCAGCCGGTTCGGCGCTTCGGCCGCTTCGATGCGATACGCCGTCTGCCGCGCCCGCTTGCGCTTGACCGTCACAACGGTTCCGGGCTCGAGCGGGCCCTCGATGAGCATCCATTCCGTTTCCGGGCTCCAGTGCCGGCAGCGCAGGCCGTCGACCAAACAGTTCCACACGCGCTGGGGACCAGCGTCCGAGCGCGCAACCGATGTCGCAATCAATTCCATTATGACCGGCAATGGCCGAGCACGACGAACCCCTCCAAAACCCGATCGTGGCGATGGCGACGCGCATCCGCGCGCGGCGCGATCTCGGCGCGGCAATCGACTCCGCCACCGCCGACGGCCCGCAACCGGCCGGCGACGACGACGAATCGCGCTTCGCCGCGCTGGCCGAGGTGCTGGCGACGGGCGCCAAGCGCCTGAACTCGATCTTGGGCAAGAACGGCGTGACCTTCGTGCGGCTGGAAAACCCGCTGCGCCTGCGCCTGCGCTTCGGCACGAAACGGATCAGCCTCGACCTCGATCGCGAGCGGCAACTGGTGATCGTTACGGGGCTCGACCTCGACGGGGAGTATCAATTCGATACCTCGGCGAGCGTGCCGGCGTTGATCAATCTCTCGAAGCTCTCCACCGAGGAGGGGTACGGCGACGCGCTCACCGGCTCCGCGTTGCTGAAGACGATTTCCGCCGACGCGGAGTTGCCGCGGCCGGCGCACTTGGACGCGCCCGGCCCGATGCGCTTTTAAGTTTCGCCGCGAACGCCCGCGCGACCAGCGGACGGGACGGACACATCGTAACGGGACATTGCGCGCATAACGGCGTCGGCGCCTTGCAGATGGCGCGCCCATGCAAGATCAGCCAGTGATGCGCATGGCGCCACTTCTCCGGCGGCACGAGTTTGGTCACGTCGGTTTCGACCGCGCGCGGCGTGGTGCCGAGCGTCAATCCAAGCCGGTGCGAAACGCGGAACACGTGCGTATCAACCGCGAAGGCCGCCGCTTTGAACACGACCGACATCACGACGTTGGCGGTCTTCCGGCCGACGCCCGGCAGCGCTTCCAACTCGGCCCGTTCGCGCGGAACTTCACCACCGTGCTTCTCGACCAAAGTGCGCGCGGCGGCGATGATGTTCTTGGCCTTCGTGCGGAAGAACCCGCACGACTTGATGATCCCCTCGACGTCGCTTTGCCGCGCCGCGGCCAACGCCGCCGCATCGGGATAGCGCGCGAACAAGAACGGCGTCGTTAGGTTGACGCGCGCATCGGTGCACTGCGCCGACAGAATCACCGCGATCAGCAGCTCGAAGGGGTCGCCGTACTCGAGCGCCGTTTCGGCATGCGGGTAGGTCGCCTCGAGGATCTTGAGCTCGGCCTCGGCAACCGCGCGGGTCACCTTACGTTTGGGAAAGGGAATCGTCACGCTGGTCCCCGTTCGCCCCCGCGTCCCCGTCATCCCGATCCTTCGACAAGCTCAGGACGAGGGACCGCCACCAAGTACGCCGATCAGGGGCGATCCCTCGACAAGCTCGGGATGACAGGGCGAATTCGTCCCGAAACGGAGCTTATGGCGCCCTTCATGAAGCAGAAAGACCCGACGCTTCCGCCCGGTCAGGTGTTGACCCAGAAGTTTCCCGTTTTGCACGTGGGCGGCGTGCCGGAGATCGATCCGAAGACATACCGGCTCGGCTTCACCGGGCTCGTCGAGAACCGGTTCGAGCTCTCTTACGATGAGTTGCGCGCGCTGCCGTCGACCGAGTACCGCGGCGACATTCATTGCGTCACGCGCTGGTCGAAGAAAGCAACGTACTGGCGCGGCACGCTTTTCCGCACGCTCGTCGAACGCGCCAACCCCGCGCCCGAAGTTACGCACGTCATTCAGGTTGCCGACAACGACTACACGACCAACTTGCCGCTCTCGGCGATGCTCGACGACGACGTGCTCGTGGCATGGGAATACGACGGGCAGCCGATCGAGCCGATTCACGGCGGGCCGGTCCGCATGCTCGTGCCGAAGCGCTACTTCTGGAAGAGCGCGAAGTGGCTCAAACGGATCGTGTTCAGCGACCACGACGAACCGGGCTTCTGGGAAACACGCGGCTACAACAACGACGCCGACCCCTGGAAAGAAGAACGCTACGCCGATCTCCCCCGCTGGATGGACCGCATCAACGGCCTGGGCAAGCCGCGCCCCTAGCGCAGGCGGAGGGCGCCGGCGGTTTGTTCGATGATGCCGTCGCGTTCGAGGGCGTCGGCGACGACCGGGATCTCGATGATCCGGTCGGGCGGAACGATCGTTGCGAGCGAGGATATCAGCTCATTCACGTGGAGTGTCTCGCCGCGCGGGACGTCGCGCAAACGATCGACGATGCGGCCGCGCAGGTAACGCGTCGTGCGCTCGAACGGGATCGATTCTTGCGGCGAACGGCGGCTGCGCGCGCGCGCCGATGCCGCTAATGCGGCGGCGTCGACCGGCGCTGCAACGCAACCCTCGCGCAGCGGGCATAACAGGCACTTCGGCGCGCGCGCGGTGCAGATCGTCGCTCCGACATCCATCATTGCGGAGTTCCAGTCGTGCGCGGTACCGGGAACGAGCGCCGCGCGAGCGCGGGCGTCGAGTTCGGCGTCGGTTGCGCGCGGCGGATGCTCGAGGCCGAAGCCCGTGCGATGCGCGATGCGGCGGATGTTCGTGTCGAGCGCCACGTCGTCGAGTTCGAACGCGAAGGCGCGCACCGCGGACGCCGTATACGGCCCGATCCCGGGCAGCGCGAGCAGCGCTTCGCGGTCGCTCGGCAGCCGGCCGTCGTGCCGCTCCACGACGGCGCGCGCCAGCGCGTGCAAACGCATCGCGCGCGAGTTGTAGCCGAGCCCGCGCCACAGCCGCACGGCGTCGCCGGCTTCGGCCGCGGCCAACGTCGCGAAATCGGGAAACGCCGCCAGAAACGCTTCGTAGAGCGGGATCACGCGATCCACTTGCGTCTGCTGCAGCATGAACTCGCTCACCACGATGCGGTAGGGATCGCGCGTTTGCCGCCAGGGCAGATGCGCGCGGCCGTGGACGCGATACCAGTCGAGCAGCGAACCCGGTGTCATGCCGTGACGACGCGTCCGATCCGCGCGATGCCTTCTTCGATCGCCTCGCGCGGCACCGGCGTCAGCGCGAGGCGGATGTGGTGGTCGCCGCCGCCTTGCGCGAAAAACGCTTCGCCGAAGAGAAACGACACGCCCAGCCGCTCGGCGCTCGCCAGCAGCGCCCGGGCGCGAAATTCGCGTGGCGCCGCGGCCCACACGTAATACCCGTCGGCCTTCGGATCGACGCGCAGCGTCGGCGGCCAGTACTTCGCGATCGCCGCGTTCGCGATCGCACGGCGCGTCGCCAGCTCGATGCGCAGCGCGCGCATGTGCGCGTCGTACGCGGTGCGCATGAAATCGTCGACGCCGGCTTGGATGTACATGCTGGTCGCCATGTCGTAGGATTGTTTGCGCAACAGCAGCCGATCGTAGATCGTGCGCGGCGCGACCATCCAGCCCAACCGCAGCGACGGCGCGATCGTCTTGCTGAAACTCGAGAGGTAGATGACGTCGTCGCTGCCGCGCGCGATGAGCGGGGCGAGCGACGATTGGGCGAGCTCGCCGTAGGGATCGTCTTCCACGATCGGCACGCCCCAGCGCCGCGCCAGCATGACGAGCCGCTCGCGCCGTTTTTCGCTGAGCGTCACGCCGGTCGGGTTGTGCAGCGAGGGCATGGTGTAGATGAAACGCGGGCGCCGCGTGCGCAAGATCGCCTCGATGTGATCGACGCGCACGCCCTGCTCGTCGACCGGAACCGGAATCGCGCGCAACCCGTGGATCTGGAAGATCTGCAGCGCGCCCGGATACGTCGGCGCTTCCACCACGATCTCATCGCCCGGCTCGGCCAGCGATTGCGCGACCAGGCTGATCCCTTGGGTCGAGCCGGTCAGCATCATCACGTCACGCGCGTCGACCGCGGCGCCGCGGCCGCGCATCCGGTCGGCGACCGCTTCGCGCAGCGGGGCGTAGCCTTCGCTATCGCCGTAGGTGAGGACGTAATTGACGTTGCCGCCGACGCGGGCGAACGACGCCGAAAGCTCCGCCAGAGGCGAGGGCTCAGCCGGCGGAACGCCCTGCACGAACGCGATCTGCTCGCCGTGTTCCGAGGCAGCGAGTTCGCCCAGCACCGCCGGGTACTGCCCCACCCGCCAGGACGGCAGGGTCACCCACCAGGGCACCCCCGCCGCGGCCCGCTCGGGCGCCCCGTCGCGCAATGGGGCGACCCGCGACCCCGAGCCGACCCGCTGTTCGATCAGCCCGTCGGCGACGAGTTCCCGGTAGCCGTGGACGATCGTGCTGCGGTTGACGCCCAGCCGGTCGGCCAGCGCCCGTTCGGGCGGGAGCCGGGTCCCTTCGGGCAAGGCCCCCGTCAGGATTTGCTCGCGCAGGCGCTCGTAGAGCTGGCGGTAGATCGGCACGACGCTCTCACGATCGATCACGAGGGCCTCGGGCGCCCACCCATTTACCGTCACAAGCGATCCAATTCTTCCCTTCTCCAGTCCAATCCCGCAGCAGGAACGGTCCACCTGCATAATTGGATGGCCTATCGGCTCGCTTGGACGGTACGCGTGGTTTCGGCGACTGCTACGCTCTTGCAGAAATGCTTCGCACGTCAGCGAAGAGGCCGTCGAGGACAGATTTATGCTAGATGTGACGACCCCCACCATCGCCGTGAACGGAAAGTCCGCGGCCGATCCCGACCCCCGCGAAACGGATGAGTGGATCGAGGCCCTCGACGGCGTCATTTCTGCTGAAGGCCCGCAGCGCGCGCGTGAAATCATCGAAGCGTTGACGGTGCGCGCCCGCACGCGCGGCGCCGACATCCCGATCACGTTGACGACGCCCTACGTCAACACGATTCCGCCCCACGCGCAGCCGGCGTATCCGGGCAACCACGACTTCGAAGAAAAGCTGCGTCACTACTCGCGCTGGAACGCGATGGCGATGGTCGTGCGCGCGAACAAACACTACGACGGCCTCGGCGGCCACGTGGCCACGTTCCAATCGTCGGCAACGTTGATGGACGTCGGCTTCAACCACTTCTGGCATCCGCCGTCGGCCAATCACGGCGGCGATCTGGTGTACTTCCAGGGTCACGCCTCGCCCGGCGTCTACGCGCGTGCGTTCGTCGACGGGCGCCTCTCGGAAGAGAAGCTCGATTCGTTCCGGCGCGAAGTCGACGGCAATGGGCTGAGTTCGTATCCGCATCCGTGGCTGTTGCCGGACTTCTGGAATTTCCCGACCGTTTCGATGGGCCTCGGACCGCTGCAAGCCGTGTATCAAGCACGCTTCATGAAGTATCTGCACGATCGCGGCATCGAAGATACGAGCGGACGCAAAGTGTGGTGCTTCATCGGCGACGGTGAAGTCGATGAGCCGGAAACGCTGGCCGGCCTCGGCATCGCGTCGCGCGAAAACCTCGACAACCTGATCTTCGTGATCAACTGCAACCTGCAGCGGCTG
>PLTN01000013.1 GCA_003164495.1 Vulcanimicrobiota bacterium | reverse complement strand
CGCGTGGCGGAGCTGCGCGCGACGAACATCGTCTTGAAGGGCGACGGATCGCATTTCGACGCCGGCGGCATGCACGTCGAGATCAACCTGCCCGGCCGGTTCAACGTTGCCAACGCGCTCGCCGCGATCGGCCTCGCGCGCGCGGCCGGCATCGACGATGAGGCGATCGTGCGCGGTCTCGCCACCGTGCGGGCCGTACCGGGCCGGATGGAACGCATCGGCGCGTTCGGGATCGACGCGATCGTCGATTACGCGCACACGCCCGACGCGCTTGCGAACGTGCTGCACACCGCGCGGGAGACGACGCGGGGACGCCTGATCGTCGTGTTCGGCTGCGGCGGCGACCGCGACGCGGGCAAGCGCGTCGAGATGGGCCGGATCGCCGCCGAAGCGGCCGATGCGGTGATCGTGACATCGGATAATCCGCGCGGCGAGAACCCGGCCGAAATTGCCGCCGCGGTTGCCGACGGCATCGTGGCCGAGGTGATCCTCGACCGGCGCACCGCGATCCGCCGCGCGATCAACGATGCGCGCGCGGGCGATACGGTCGTGGTGGCGGGCAAGGGTCACGAGACCTATCAGATCATCGGCGACGAGCGTTTTCCGTTCGACGACCGTGACGAAGTGCGCAGTGCGTTTTCGTTGCGGTCCGGAGCGCTGCGCGCATGAGGCTGCCGACGAACGATGCGCTGGCCGCGCTCGGGGGAATGGTCGTCAACCGCGACCGCTTGCCGGGGACGATCGCGGTATCGACCGACACGCGCGACATCCGGCCGAGCGAAACGTTCCTTGCGTTGCGCGGCGAGCACTTCGACGGCCACAACTTCGTGGCGAACGCCGTCGCGGCCGGCGCGTCGGCGGCCATCGTCGACGATGCGAGCGCGTTGCCGGAGGGGCAGGCGGGCATCGTCGTCGCCGACACGCTGGCGGCGTATCTCGCGCTCGGCGCGTTGGCGCGCGATCGCGTGCGCGGTCCCGTCATCGCGATCACCGGCAGCACGGGCAAGACGACCACGAAGACGTTCGCGCTACAGGCGCTCGAGGCGGCCGGCAAGCCCGTGACCGCGACGCCGGAGAACGAGAACAACGAGATCGGCGTAGCGAAGTTCTTGCTCTCGCTCGAAGACGGCGACGAGCGCATTGCGATCGTCGAGTTCGGTGCGCGCAAATACCGCGATCTCGATCCGCTCGTGCTGGCGGCGCGGCCGGACGTCGGCGTGCTCACGAACATCGGCGAGGCGCACCTCGAGATCATGGGCAGCCGCGAGCGGCTCGCCGACACGAAGTGGGGCCTGTTCGCGGGCGGCGCGCAGCCGGTGCTCAACCTCAGCGATGACATCTCGCGCCGGCGCGCGCCGGAATTGGGTCGGCAGCCGGTGTGGTTCGGCATCGATGCGCAGCGGCCGTCGGACGGAGCGCGTGCGGCGATCGTGCGCGTCGACGACGTGCTCGCGATCGACGGTGACGACGTGCGCGCCCTGCCGTTGCACGTCGATGTGCCGGGCGACCACAACCGGCGCAACCTCGCGGCCGCGTTCGCCGCGGCGTGGGCAGCCGGTGTCGATCCCTCCGCGATCGCCGCAGCGGCGCCGAAATTCGAACTGCCGCACGGCCGCTACGAACGCATCGCGATCGCGGGCGGCCCGACGATCATCTACGATGCCTATAACGCCTCGACGAGCGGGGCGCTCGCAACGCTCGCGACCTTTGCGCGCGAACGCGTTCCGGCCCGCCGCATCGTAGTGATCGGCAGCATGGCGGAGCTCGGAGGGGACGCCGCGTTCATGCACCAGAGCGTTGGTGCAGCCGCTGCCGCCTCAGCGGACATCGTGCTGTTCGGCGGTGCGTTCGCCCCCTCGCTTGCGTCGGGCGCGCGTGCGATGGGGCTCGCCGAAGACGCGCTCGTGATCTACGAAACGAACGAAGAAGCGATTGCGTGGCTGCGCGAACATGCCCGGCCGGATGACGTCGTGCTGCTCAAGGGCTCGCGGATGTATCGCATGGAGCAAATCGTCGCGGGGTTGTCGGCGTGATCCCGGTAGCGATTCACGAGCCGTCGCTGCCCGAGGGAATCGTGGCGATCCCGGTGCGCACGCGCTTGATCGTCAAGGGCGACAATCTCGCCGCGCTCTTGCGCGAAGCGCTGGCGGGCTTGGCGCAGCCGGGTGACGTCGTCGCGATCGCGGAAACGGCCGTCGCGATCGCGCAAGGACGGTTCATCGGCGCGGAAACGATTCGTCCGTCGCGGCTCGCGCGCGTGCTCGCACGCCGCGCCGGCGCGCTCGCGACGATCAACCAGCCCGAGTCGCTGCAGCTCGTGATCGACCAAGTCGGCGCGTGGCGCGTCTTCGGCGCCGCGGTGCTCCAGGTTGCCGGACGCGCGATCGGGCGCCGCGGCGTGTTCTACGAGCTGCTCGGTGAGGCGATCGCCGCGATCGACGGCTACACCGGCACGTTGCCGCCGTACGAGCGCGCGATCGTGCTCGGGCCGGCGGAGCCGGATCGGGTGAGCACCGAACTCGCGGCCGAACTCGGACTGCACATCGCGATCGTCGACGCCAACGACCTGCGCCGCGCGAAGGCCCTGGGCGCCTCGCCCGGCGTCGT
>PLTN01000096.1 GCA_003164495.1 Vulcanimicrobiota bacterium | reverse complement strand
TCGGGGCGGCCGCGCTGTTCGTGGTCTCGGCCCTGGCCCGCAAGCCGCTGAAGTCGCCGCCGGCCGGTCCGACCGCCCTGATCGGTTTCTTCCAGGTCACGCTGATGACCACGCTGCAAACGCTGGCGCTCTCCACCGGCGGCGCGGGCAAGACCACGCTGCTCGTCTACACATTTCCGTTTTGGATCGCGCTGCTCTCTATGCGGGTGCTCGACGAGCGGCTCGGGCGCGCCGGATGGATCGCGATCGGCGTTGCGGCGGCCGGCCTCGGCTTCGTCCTCTACCCGCTCGACCTCGGTCACGATTTGCTGAGCAAAGGTTTTGCGCTGGCCTCCGCGTTCTCGTGGGCGGTCGGCGCCGTGATCACCAAACGCTTCCGCGCGAAGACCCGCGTGGAACTGCTGCCGTTCACCGCGTGGCAACTCGCGTACGGCGCGATCCCGATCGTAATCATCGCGCTCGTGGTACCGGGCAGCTACGTGCACTTCACGCCGGCGTTTTCGCTCGCGCTGGCCTACATCGTGATCCTCGGAACGGCGCTCGCGTTCTGGCTCTGGTTCTTCATCATGGAGCGTTTGTCGGCGACCAGCACCGGCATCGCTTCGCTGTTGACCCCGGTGGTGAGCGTGCTGCTCGCCTGGCTCCAGTTGCACGAAAATCCCGGCATCCCCGAGCTGATCGGCATGACGTTGATCGTCGCCGCGCTCGTGATCAACAGCGGGCTCATGCAACCGAAGGTGGCCCTCGGGGCGAGTCCTAATTTACGCGCATGAACGCGCTCTATCGCCGATTCTTGGTCGCCGCCGCGAGCCTGCTGCTCCTGATGCCCCTGGCCGTGCGCGCCGACGATCCGGTGGAGATCAACGCGATCGTCCCGATGACGGGCGGCGCGGCCTTCATCGGCAAGGGCTACTCGGCGGCGTTCAGCGCGCTGGAAGCCGCCGTCAACAAACACGGCGGCATCAACGGCCGGCCGCTGAAGTTCGTCGTCCAGGACGATCAGTCGAACCCGCAGATCAGCGTGCAGCTCTTCAGCCAGCTGATGGACAAGCACGTGCCGGTCGTGCTCGGTGCGGCGCTCGCGGCCGAATGCAACGCGATGAAGGCGATGATCAAGGACGGACCGGTGCTGTACTGTCTCACGCCGGCCGTGCATCCCGATCCCGGCAGCTACGTCTTCTCGGCCGATCCGTCGACGAACGATCAGCTCGCGGCGTCGATTCATTACTTCCGCAAGCGCGGCTTCTCACGCTTCGGGATCATCACGTCAACCGACGCGAGCGGTCAGGATGCCGACGTCACGATTGCCGGTGCAATGGCGGTGCCGGAAAATGCCGGCGCGCTCGACGTCGTGCACGAGCACTTCAACGTCACCGATATCAGCGTGAACGCCCAGATCGAGCGCATCAAGGCCGCCAACCCGCAAGTGCTGATCGCGTGGACGACCGGAACGCCGTTCGGCACGGTGCTGCGCGCCGTCAACGATACGGGGCTGAACGTTCCCGTCTATACGAATGCCGGAAACCTGACCTACGGTCAGATGGCGCAGTACCACGATTTTCTGCCCAAGGAACTCGACTTTCCGGCGGTGGCTTGCGTCGTTCCCGACGGCATCGCCGATTCAGCCGTCAAAGCGGCGACCACGACGTATTTCGATGCGCTGCGCGATATCGGCGTGAAACCGGAATACATTCAGAGCGTGGCCTACGATCCGGCGCTGCTCGTCGTCACGGCCTACCGCGCGCTCGGTCCGAATCCGACGGCCGCCCGCCTGCGCGACTACCTCAACAACTTGAGCAGTTTCGCCGGCGTATCGGGACGCTACAACTTCAAAGCGACGCCGCAACGCGGACTCGGCACCGGTCAGATCTTCGTCGCGCGTTGGGACCCCGCGAAAAACGACTGGACCGCCGTGAGCACCTCCGGCGGCGACCCCCGCTAGAAGGTTTGGCCCTCGCGAACCAGCTCGTGCACGCTGAGGCCTTCGATGGCGGCCATTCCCATCGAGATACGGGCTTCGTCGGTGGCAGCGCCGATGTGCGGTGAGGACAACATGTTCGGCAGGTTGATGAGCTTGTCGTTCACCGCCGGTTCGATCGCGAACACGTCGAAGCACGCGGCGGCGAGTTTGTTCGTGGACAGCCGCTCGTAGAGCGCGTCCTCGTCGACGATGCCGCCGCGGCACGTGTTGACGAGCACGCAGTCGGGGCGTAAGCGCGCGAGCACCGCCGCGTCGTAGAGGCCGATCGTCGCGGCCGTTTTCGGAACGTGCAGCGTGAGCACTTCCGACCATTCGATCAGCTCGTCGAACGAAACCGGCTTCACCCCGTTCTCGCGATAGAATTCCGGGTAATCGGCGATGTCGTGTACGAGGATCTCGCAGTTGAACGGCTTGAGCAGCCGTACGACTTCTTTGCCGACGTTGCCGCAGCCGTGGATGCCGACGGTGCGGCCGGTGAGGCCTTTGCCCAAGCGCATGCGCGGCCGCTCGCCGTTGCGCATCGCGATATTGAGCGGCATCACCCAGCGCAGCCCCGCGATCATGTACGAGAGCGTGAGTTCGGCGACGGCCAGGCGATTGGTGCCCGGCGTGTAGCCGAAGAGGATGCCGTGTTTGCGCAGCGCGTCGAAATCGAGCGTGTCGCAGCCGATGCCCATCTTACCGATCACCTTGAGATTCGGCAGCGCGGAGAGGACGCGTTCGGTCACCGGCTCCATCCCGATGATCGCGCCGTCGCGATCGCTCAAGAGCGCGATGACCTCGTCCTCGGTCGGGCTCGCCACCTCGTCGCGGAACACCGAATCCGGATACTGCTCCTGCAGCTCCGCACGCAGGACCGCGTGACGGGCGAAGAGACCGTTGGTAACGCCGATCTTGGTAACGCGCATGATGCCTCCTAGGGCCGCTCCGCAAGCACGGGATTGCGCAGCGTTCCGATTTGGTCGAGCTCGATCTCCACGACGTCGCCGGCCTTGAGGTCGGCGTTCGAACCCTCGGTGCCCATCCAGATCACGTCGCCGGGATGGAGCGTGATGTACTTGGTGATCTCGGCGATGTGCTGCTCGATGCTGAAGATCATTTCGTTGGTGCGAAATTCGAGCCGCTGCTCGCCATTGATCCGCACGCGCGTCATCAGGCTCGGCAAATCGACGTCGGTTTCGATCCAGGGGCCCATCGGTTTGAACGTATCGCAGTTCTTGGCGCGCCACAAGCCGTTGTCGATCTTCTGCCAGGCGCGCTCGCTGACGTCGTTGCCGATCGTATAGCCGAGCACGATCGAAAGCGCATCGGACTCGGCGACATGGCGCGCCGTCTTGCCGATCACGACGACGAGTTCGCCCTCGTACTGGATGCCGCCGGACGCGGCCGGGATGACGATGTCCTCGCCATGCGCGACGAGCGCGCTGTTCGCGCGGTAGCCCGGTTGCGGGCGCGTCGGGATCTTCAGGCCCTGCAGCGCGGCGAACTGGGTCGCGTGCGCGGCGTAATTCAACCCGATCGCGTAGAACGTTCCGGGGATGACCGGCACCAGCGTTTTGACCGCATCGAGCTGCACCGTCGTACCCGTGCGCTGCCACGTCTCGAACGGCGTGGTGTCGATCTCGGCGACCGTCTCACCCTCGACGATGCCGTAACGAATGCCGTTCGCGCCGTGATAGCGCAGCCAGCGCATTAGTTGGTGACGCCGACGACCTTTAGCTTCGCCGTGGCGAAATCGATCTTCGCTTGCGCGCGTTTCCAGGCGGCGAGGTCGCTCCCGGCATCGCGCTGTTCTTGCTGCGCGTGCGCGAGCTCATCGCGGCTCGTGCCGATGTCGACTTCGTTCGCCGCGTAGGCCGCATCGGTCAACACGGTGATCTTGTCGGGGAGCGCCTGCAGAAAACCCTCGCCGCAGGCCAGTTCCATGCGCATGATGCCCGAGCCATCGCGCACGTTGGCCCGCAGCACGCCGGGTTTCAGCGCGGTGAGAAACGGCGCGTGCGAGGGCAGAATCCCGACTTCGCCCTCGGTGCCCGTCACGATGACCAACTCCGCGTCGCCTTCGAAAATCGTGGCGCGCGGGGTGATCAGCGTGAACGCAACGGCGTTTGCCATTCAAAACTTCCTTGTGTGCGGCTCGGCCCCGGGAACTCGTGGCAAGCTCTTCATCGCGCGGGCCGAACGCGATGGATTCGCTTGAAGCGAATCCACTATACTTTGGTGCCCATCTTCTCGGCGTTGGCCTTCACTTCGTCGATGCCGCCGGCCATGTAGAAGGCCTGCTCCGGCAGATGATCGAGCTTGCCGTCGAGCACTTCGGCGAACGCCGCGATCGTGTCTTCGAGTTTCACGTACGCGCCGGGACGGCCCGTGAACTGTTCGGCCACGAAGAACGGCTGCGAGAACAACCGCTGCAAGCGGCGCGCGCGGCCGACGACCTGCTTGTCGTCGTCGGAGAGCTCTTCGACGCCGAGGATCGCGATGATGTCCTGCAAGTCTTTGTAGCGCTGCAGCGTTTCTTGCACGCCGCGGGCGACGCGGTAGTGTTCGGCGCCGACGATCTGCGGGTCGAGGATGCGCGACGACGATGCGAGCGGATCGACGGCCGGGTAGATGCCGAGCTCCGAGATCTGACGCGAGAGCGCGGTCGTTGCGTCGAGATGGCCGAACGTCGTGGCGACGGCGGGGTCGGTGTAGTCGTCGGCGGGGACGTAGACGGCTTGCACCGAGGTGATCGATCCCTTGCGCGTCGACGTGATGCGCTCTTCGAGCAAGCCCATCTCGGTGCCGAGCGAGGGCTGGTAACCGACCGCCGACGGCA
>PLTN01000010.1 GCA_003164495.1 Vulcanimicrobiota bacterium | reverse complement strand
CATACACGCCCGCTGCGCGACCCTCCAACGCCTGGATGACGGGAATGGCCCCACGATTCTTCAGCACGTCGATCGGGCGAGCCCCATCGCGCAACGGCTCTGAGCCGGCAAGCCAATCTGCGGCGATTTGCGGTTGAAAGACCTGCAGCGCACGGTTGATGACGTCGTGCACATCGATGATCCGACCCGCCATCGTGGGGCTGATGGGTTTCGGATTTACCTTCCGCGTCCAGTGCGAAATCATCGCTTTATTGACGCCAAGCATTTCGGCCACGGCGTTTGAACCGTATGCGCGCACCAGCCGCTGGAGAAGCTCCGTGACGTTGCCAACCGCAGTGGGTTCCTTCGGCTTCTCGGTCATTCGCTCGAGGACGACGCTTGAGGCGGCCATGTGATCGGGTTCTCCTCTTCACCGGAGTATATCGCGCCCACGGAGAGCGGTCAACACTATTTGTTTACCTCGCCGCCTGCGACTTACTCGCCGGGGTTTCCTTCGGGATGTAGGCTCACGGCATCGAGCGACCTTCGCCAAGGATCGGAATAGCCGCTTGCCCTGCTTAGATGGCGGGCACCTCAGATAACGCCTACGCTTCCGGCACTTGAATCGGGACTTTAGCGAGCCGATTGTGGGCTCGCGCCGCGTCTTGACGTATGGCGAGGGAGAACTCGATCTCGTCACGTTCCTGCTTCTCATGGCACGTCCGATGCGCGGGACGAGCGAGACGCGGGTCAGCAAACCGTAGGGATCCGAGGTGACTGCGTTTGATGACGTGCGCCGCGTCGGTCGCACCTCTGCCGCCGCAGAGACCGCAGTTGCTACCGAAGCGTGCGAAAACCGCTTTGTGGAATGTTGCGGCCTCGGAGGTTCGCTTCGGATCNNACGCTCTCAGAGAGCCTGCGATTATGCACGCCTTACCTCGGTACTTGCTGCGCGCGAGCGTCCCGTACGCCCGGCCGACCGCATGCGCTACTACTTCATCACGACGCGAAGCCGGAAAAACAATACCCCGACAGAGGTAGCGCCAATGGCAACACGCCCCGACTTCGCGATGATCGCTCTCACAGCTCGCCGATCCAGTCGGTTTTCAGAACGCGTTACCGCCTCCCGGTTTCCTACATCGCCAGGGGCTCGTCGTCGACGTCGACATTTCGCCGCGTGCGGCTCATGCCGCTGGCCGCGTCCGTTTCGGCTTGGGCGTGACGGCCAGGGGGGATTCCACCCGCGACCGCAGGTCGAAGTACACACCGTGATGGCGCAAGCGGCGTTCGTGGAAGAGTTCCCACAAGAGGTCGAGTCCCGCAAGCGCGGCACGCTTATTCACGAACAGATCTTGCTTTTGCAACGCTTCGATCGCGCTGCACGACGGGCGGTCGTCTTCCGGCAGCGTCGCATCCATCAGCTCGGGATGCAGTTCCGTCGCGCACGGCAACTGATGCAGGACCCCTTTCTTGCGATTGCGCGGCGTCCCGAGGATCGCTTGGCCCGTCGTCTCATCGTTGCCGATGTCAAGCCAAAACTTCCAGAGGCGAAAGCCGTCCGCAAACGCCGCCTTGTGCAGCGTCTTGCGCGCCGCGCGCGTATCCACGCACGAAATGACGACGTCCCACGATGCGCGCGCCGCGTCGCCATCGAACTTCCGATCAAACGCGAGCCAATCGAAGCCGCACGCGAGATTCACCCGATTGATCAGCGTTGTCGCCTTCGGTCGGCCGAGGTCGGCCTGCGCGTACCGCTGGCGCACGATGTTCGCCGGCGCTACGGTGTCGGGATCGAACGCGCTCACGCGAATCCCGCCGTAGCCGAAAGCGACCAGCGCGTGATGCAGGTTGACTAAACCCGAGATAACTTCGCTCCCGGTCCCACCGACGCCGGCGACGGCAACGCTGAGCGGTGCGGCCGAAAGGAAATCGCGCGCTAGCTCGTACATATCGCGCCCTCCAGCGTGACGTTCGCGCTGATCAGCCAGGTCGGATCGAACGCCATCGCGGCAATCGCTGCCGCCAGTAATTCCGCGTACGTTCCCGCGCGCCGCCAGCGTTTGCCGCCGGTGAGGTGCGTGAAGTTCGAGGCGAAGAACGCCTCCGTCCAGGCGACCGTCGCCTGCGGTTCGAGCGATTCCGGCAGCGCCATCGACCCTAAGCACACGCGACCGCCTTGACCGCCGTGCCCCTCGAAAACGTTCCAGTACGGGGCGCGGTAGAGCGGCGTCTTCAGCGTCGGCCGGCGATCCTCGCGCAGCGCGAACACATCGAGTGCGCGGTGTTGCGCGATGAAGACGAGCGGTGGCTGCGGGATCACCTGGCCATCGAAGGCGGCAACTGCCGTATCGGAGGTCGGCTTGAAATACATGCGGCGTTCGCGCGCCGGCTCAAACCAGGCGATCGCGTTGCGGCTGAACGCCACGACGTTCTCGGGGACGTAGGTGAGTGGCCGGCGGTCCGAGAGGTCCAGCAACTCGTCGACGAGCGTTCCGGTGACGAGCGATCCGGCGCCCAGGCGTGGGGCCTTCGCTTTCTCGAGGATCACCGAATGTTGGCGCGCGAGTACGCGCTGCTCATCGCGATACAGTAGCACCGCGCCAAACAGACGTAGCGCGGTCGGACTGCTTTCGGACACGTGAGCGGTCATGATGCCTCCGTTGCAAGTAGGCTGAAGCCGCGCATGGCCTCGCACAGATCGTGCGCCGCCGAACTCAGGTCGCGCAGCGCGCGCAACGCGCGGGTGAGGCGCCGCGCGGATGCCGGCGCAGCGTCCAACACGAGCGCAAGCCCGGGACCCCAGCCTTTGTCTTGCGCGTCGCGCTGATAGCGTTCGTCGAGAATTTCGTAGAGCGCCGATTGCTCACCACCGGTATCGGCATCGAGGATCAGCACCGGATGCGAGAAGTCCGCGAGGTCGCTGAGGGCGTGCCGATCGGTGTCGGTCATCAAACGTTCGAGCGCGGCATTTGCGCGTTTCATCCGCTGGGCGATTTCGAACACGGCAAGCGCCGCAAGGCGCGGCCGCTTCGGCAGTACCGCGATGCGCCGTTGCAGCTCGGCGCCCTTAAGCCGGCGGCCCATGCAGTAATGCCGCCCAAGCGAACGGCGCAGCGCTCCGGGTGTGCGAACGCCGCTCTCCCGGATGTGCTTGCGCACCTCGAGATTGCTCACAGTGATTTTCGCTCTGCTGCGCTTCTCACCGAGCACGTGACGCTTATCCGACTCGACTTCCGCCCGCGTTTCTTCCCACCAGCATTCGAAGTCGTCGTAGAAGTGATCGAGCCGCGCGAGTTCCCACGCGTTTGACGGACCGATTGGGTTCAGCGCCGATCCGTTGTGTTCGATCAGCCGAATGAGCGCGCCCGCGAGCTGCGGGTCGTGGCGCCGCAGCGCCGCATCGAACGCCGCAATGTCGCAGTGCACCATGCCCTCGCCGTGCGCTTCGAACGAGACGACAAGCTGCTGCGGACCGAGGTCCGCAATCGTCTCCATCGCATACCCCTCCTGCTCGCCGAAGTGCGCCACAAACGCGCCGGCATCGATCGTCGCGACGGCGCGATTGAGAAACGCGACCGCCGTTTCGTCGGGCCGTGCGGCGATCGCCGCGATCGCACCGCCCGCGATCAGGGCCGCGTAGACGTCGACGCGCGCTTGGGCCATCGCCTCGCCCGCGAGCACCACCGTCGGAACGTCGCCGAAGTCGAGGTCGAGCGAGGTCAGCGGATCTACGGCAGCAGCGGTACCGCCTCCGACGGCAGTCGGTCGTGCGGATCCACCGTCAACGACGCGAAGCGGCGCCCGACTTCGAAAGCGATCTGCTCCGTCGGCCGATGCGTCGCGGTGCGTTCGCGCGATGCTTGCGAGCGCAGCCACGCCGCGCTATCCTTTGGTGCCCAGACGCGCGGAGATGGTGTACGTCGCGATACCATTTGTGATCTCCGGTCCCTCGATGTTCGCCGTGGCGAGCTCGGGAATCGTGAGTGCGTGCTGGCGCACGACATCCTCGACCGGCCCGTCGGGCTGTGTGTCCGCGAGCTCGCGTCCCTTGTAGACGATCTTGCGCGTGACGGTGTCGAACTTCAATGCCATCTTCGTGCTCCTCTAGAACAGGCTCGGCTCGGCAGCCGGCAGCGTCAGCTCGAGCGCTTCGTGTTTGCCACTAGCGATCGTGACGGTCGCGAGCTTCGTGTTGTGCGCGGCCAGCGTCGCGGTGATCGTCGCTTTGCCGACCGCAAGCGTGAGCTTCTGGCCCGACTTCGCATCGTGCGTCTTGCCGTCGTTAGCCGCAACCTTGATTACGGCGTTCGTGGGCGTCGTCGTGACCGTGAGCGTTCCGCTCGGTTTACGCGCGCCGGTCGGCGTCGTGGTTTTCTTGCGCCGCGCTTCGGCGTCGATGCGCGTTTGATCGGCGGCGACTTTCGTCGCGCGCGCGATCTCGGCTGCCGATGCGCTCGCGTAATCGCGTGCGGGTTTATACTGCGCGAACGCCGCGACGAAGTCGGCGTCCAGTTCTGCAACGCTGCCCGTGACCGTCAGCGGCAACACGGTTTCGGACGGCTCGCCTTCCGCCGGCGGCGGCTGCACTGTAACGCGCAGCTCCCCGTTTGAGAGCTTGGCGATCGCGAGCAGCAGGGTGCCCTTGGGCGGAATGATCGATGCGAGCCCTGCGAAGACGGGCTGGATCGCTGCGGGATCCAATGTGGGCATCACGATCGGCTCGCTGATGGCAGCTACGGGCGTGGCGTCGGCTGCGGTGTCGTCATCGGCAGCGTCGTCGTCGTGCTGCTGCTGCTGCTGCTGCTCGTCAGCATCGTCGTTGTCATCGTCGCCGGCGCGGGCGGCGGCGTCGCCGTCGTCCTCGTGCTGCTCGTCATCGTCCACGACATCGTCGTCGTCAACGCGGTCATCATCCGAAAGAGCGGGATCGGCCGGGGCGAGCTCGCTGCTTGCCAGTACGGTCATCGCGGAAACCTCCTCTAGTGTAAGCGTTCAATTGATTTCACCCGCGCCGCAGCAACGGCGCGCGGACGCGCGCGACGGCGCAGTGCGCCGGCGCCTCGAGCGCGGCACCGTGCCGGTGCGGAGGCTTACCGCGTGAAAGCGGTGCGGTTAGCGGCGGGGACGCGTGCGCGCACGTGGCGCGGCGGCGGCTGGGGCGGCGGNNAATGCGGCAATTGTTGCCGCCGTGACGCCGTAGGCGCGGGCGTGCGCCGGGAAGTCGGCGATCGCTGCGCGCACCTCATCGACGATCGCGCGCGCGCGCGGCTCCTTGATGCTCGTCTCGCGCGCGACGGCCAGGATATCATCGAGCGTGATTATCTTGCCCTTGCCGTTGACTGAAAGATAGTGCTCGCCGCTCGGGCCGCTCGAGAGCGTTAAGTCGTAGGCTGGCGCCAGCGTCCACACACCGTCGCGGGCTTGCAGAAACGAGTGCTGTTTCATGTGATCGTCGCGGTTTGCGGCAAGCACGTTGAAGACCATCCGTCGGAACATCTGTTCGGCCGCACGATGCTCGGCCGTAATCGCTCCCACTAGCGTGATCAGCTGCTCGTAGGTGAGACCATCAACGTTCCAATTCGAATCGGTGAGCGCCGCGACCGAGAGCATGTGCACGCGCGCGTTGCCCGGACCGCGATCGAAGCGCCGCGTGGCAAAGTACCCGGGCCCGCTCGTCGCCGGAATAAGCAGCGTCGGTGCGACCTCGATCCCCGCCGCGCGCGCCATATCCGCGTACGCCACCTCGAGCGGCCCGATGTCTGCCCGATCCATCGCTCCGCGGAACTTGACGATATAGGCTTCGTAGCCGTCCGGAATGTCGCCGCTGCCGGCAATCAGCGTTCCGGCGGCGTCGCGGGCAACGAACACTTTTGGCCGCGCGCCGCCCGAAGAACCGCCGAGCGCCGCGAGTTCCTCGACGACGGCGGTTGGTTTCCCATCGAGTTCAAGCGCGCCGTCGGCGAGCGCATCGAGGTCGATCGCGCCNNAACTCACGTCCTGCTCGGCAAGACGGCGGCGCATCAATTCGAGGCCCCATGCATCGGGCAGGCTATCAGCAAAGATGCCGTGCAGGCCCTTAAACGCGCGCGGGTCTTTTGCCATGATCACCGTGCGGGTCGGCGGTCCCCACAACGGGTTGATGCGCGCGCCCGATGCCACGAACGGCACATCATACTCAAAGAGCGCGCGCCCCTCAGCGAGCCCGAGCCGGCCGACGAGCACCTCATCGCCGGGCGCATAGGCGAGTGCCACATCCAGCGGTTCACCGGGCGCAAGCCTCACGAGCGGTCGCCCGGACGCGCGGAATGCCGGACGCGCCGCGGCTTGCGCTGCGCGGCCAAGATCTCATCGAGACTGCGAGTCTCGACCGGCGGAAAAAGCGCGCCGAATTCCGCCGCGGCATCGAGCGCAATCGCCACCCGCACCAGCTGCTCAACGCCCACGTTGGCGCCCGCTTCGAGGTGGCGCACCGTCGGCGGGGTGATGCCGACCCGCGTCGCAAGCTCGCTTTGCGTCAGACCGGCAGCGATCCGGCGCTCCCGGACGCGCTGGCCCAGCTCCCGTAAGATACCGCGCGGCGTCTGCAAAACATATTGCGTATTAAACGTCATTTCCGGCCTTATTATAACATATTTTTACTTTTATAGCAGCATGAGAGCACCAACTCTCGCGCGTCCGCCGCCCGCTTGCCTTACTAGCACAGTGCCGCCGAAAATGGCGCCGGGTAAGCTGCCGCCCGGCGGCGGCGGCGCCTCAAAACAGCGAGGGCATCTCGCTCGGCGGTGCCGCGGGGACGGCGGCGGGCCGGGCCGCCGGCGCCGGGCGGGGCGCCGGAGCGCCTTTTGCGC
>PLTN01000015.1 GCA_003164495.1 Vulcanimicrobiota bacterium | reverse complement strand
GCACAACAAAAACCTACCCGCCTCTTTAGCTGAGACGGGCCGTAGCCACGCTTTGAGGCCAATCGCGTGGCAGATCGTTCGCAGCGGAATCGGCACTGCGCTTGCTCCACATCCTGCGTCTGGTCGGCGACAATTATCTTGGCGGGTCGACGACAACTATCTTGGCGGGTTGAGGGCTGATGCCGGCCGGTCCGGAAGCGGGGCTGTGGTTGGCTTCGAGCCTGCTCGAAGAACCGCAAAATGCCCGGCAAGAAAATCAGTGACCACCAAGTGCTTCAGTACAAGAAACAGCGCAAGACGAAAAGTCAAAGTGCGGCCGCGGCGACCGTCGGGATTAGCGACCGCAGTGCGCAGCGGATCGATGCCGGGCGAGAGTTACCGTCGCAGCAACCCGAGCGCCATTGGCGCACACGCGTCGATCCATTCGAAGCAGTCTGGGACGCCGATCTCGTCCCGTTGCTCCAAAGCAGCCCGCACCTGAGTGCGACGACGCTTTTCGAAGAACTCGAACGACGCCACCCCGGCGAGTATGCGCCCGGGCAAGTGCGTACAATTCAGCGTCGCGTGCGCAGTTGGCGTGCGCAACACGGCAGCGAACGCGCAGTATTTTTTGCCCAAGAACATCCGCCAGGTCGTCAAGGGCTCTCCGATTTCACCGTCGCCGACGAGCTTGGCGTCACGATCGCGGGTGCGCCTTTCGCTCATCGCCTGTATCAATTCGCGTTAGCGCATTCCGGCTGGCGACATGCGCAAATCGTCGAACGTGGCGAAAGCTTCGAAGCGCTTTCATCGGGATTACAATCGGCGCTGTGGCATTTAGGCGGCAGCCCCGAAGAACATCGCACCGACAGTCTCTCTGCGGCGTTCCGCAATCTTAACGCCGATGAGAAAGACGATCTTACTAAACGGTATGAGTCGCTCTGCGCTCACTACACGATGCGTGGGACTCGTTGTAACCCCGGCGAATCTCATGAAAACGGAAGCATCGAGGCGCGCAATGGATCTCTCAAGAGTGCGCTACGGCAGGCTTTGCTCTTGCGTGGAAGTTCCGACTTCATCGATCGATCCGCTTATGCCGAGTTCGTAACCTTAATCGTCACTCGCATGAATGCGCGTGTGGAAAGCCGCACCAACGCTGAGCGCGCGTGCCTTCGTCCGCTCCCACAACGTCGCACTGCGGAGTTCACCGAATTCTCCGCGCGCGTGAGTAAGTACGGCATCTTTACGATCAAGGGTGCGATGTATAGCGCCCCAACTCGGCTGGTCGGGCATCGGCTGGTCGTTCGGCAATACGTCGATCGCGTTGAATGTTGGCTTGGTGGAACCCGCGTGCACGAATCTCCGCTCGCGACCTGCCGAGATGGCCGCCATCCACGTCAGATCGATTATCGCCATCTCATCGAAGGCCTCAAAAGGAAACCTGGAGCGTTCGCGCGATGGACGATGCGCGACGACGTCTTCCCGCGCACGATCTATCGATCAACTTGGGATGCATTGACGAAACGCTGTCAAGAACGCGAAGCGTGCAAGACGATGGTTGGCCTTCTGGCATTAGCTGCAGACGGACACGAAGCCGAGCTTGCAATCGAACTCGAAGCGTTACGCACAGCCAACGAGTTGCCCGATCTCGATGCAATTCGTGATCGCTTTTGTCCGCGCAATCCCGCGTTACCGACGCTAAACGTTCCGCTTCCCGAACTGAGCACTTACGATGACCTTTTGGGAGCGGCGCTATGAGCGGCTCGACCGTCAACACCGACGGCCACCTCGGCGTGATGCTTACGGAACTTCGTCTGCCGACAATTAAACGTCTTGCCGTCGGACTTTGCGAGCAATCTGATCGCGAAGGATGGCCCGCGCGTCGACTCTTGGAACAATTACTGCAGCTCGAGATGGCTGAGCGCGAGACGCGACGTTACGATCGACATCGTGCGCAATCCGGGCTCGATATCGATAAGCGATTAGGTGCTTTTGACTTTGCGGCTGTTCCAATGGTTTCCAAGGCGCAGGTTCTCGGACTCGTCGAGAGTCTGACGTGGCTCGATCGGGGTGCCAACATTCTTGCATTTGGAGCACCCGGAGCGGGAAAGAGCCATCTCCTGAGCGGCATTGGCCACGCGCTTATCGATGCCGGCAAACGCGTTCTCTTTACACGCTGCAGCGACATCGTGCAGCGGCTTAGTGCAGCGCGACGAGATCTTCGACTGCCACAAGAATTGCAGAAGCTCGATCGCTTCGACTTGCTGATTCTAGACGATATTAGCTACGTTCGCCGCGATCAAGCCGAGACCGCCGTACTCTTCGAGCTTATCGCCGATCGCTACGAACGCAAGAGTATTGCGATTACCGCAAACACGCCGTTCTCGCAATGGACCGAGGTATTCGTTGATGCGGCAATGACGCTCGCAGCAATCGACCGACTCGTTCACCACTCAACCATTCTCGAGATGAACGTTGAGAGTTACCGTCGTCGCGTTGCTGTAGAAAGCGCCACCTCACGTCGCCCGTTACCGCAGCGAATGACGGCTAAAAAACAGGGAGAGGCTACGCCTGACCGAACGACGCCCGCATAACGCTCCTACCCGCTTCGACCCGCCAGGGTAATTGTCGCGTGCCCGTCAGGATAGTTGTCGCCGCCCACCTCGAGATAGAGTGTATGAAGGGA
>PLTN01000097.1 GCA_003164495.1 Vulcanimicrobiota bacterium | reverse complement strand
TTCGAGTCCAACTTCGGGAGCCAGACAAATAAAGGCCTAGAGCGAATCTAGGCCTTTATTCTTTTTCCCCGCGCATACAGTTGCGCATACAGTTGAAGCGCAGGCCCTACGCGCTTGCCGCTATCGGCGAATCGCAAAAGCGCGACTCCACCTGAGCAAAGAGGTCTGACACGATCCGGTACATGCGCGGGTCCACCGTCGCTAACCGTTCCTTAGTTACGCGGGGCCAGAGACTATGCGGGTCATTCGCGCCAATCCAGGCTCTGACGCTCTCGGCAAAGTACTCATCGCACGCCGACGCGGCGTAGGGTGTGACAAAGGCGGTGGCGGCAGCGAAGGCCCGACGAATCTTCGGATCGATACCGCTCAAATAGACCCCGCCACCGAGTGCGCTATCCAGCGCGTGTCCTGCCTCGTGACAAATCGTCATCGGGCTTTTCGACCGTAAGTAAATCGCGCGCTCTTCGATCACAAAGAGCCCGGCCGGCGGAATAGGCCAGCGATCGATCCCAGGTACAAGTCGTCGTAGTGCGGGCGAAACTTCGCAGAACGATTGCGAGGGCTGCAGGACTACGATCGTCGTCCCATTTGCTTCAATGCATTGGAGGGCCGCGGCCGGATAGTACTGCTCAAGGATTGCTTTCACGTCTACATCCTGGGTCATCATTTTTACACTGCTCCTGACCGCCGACACCCCATCTGGGCCCGGCCTCGTAGAAGCGAGCACGTTGACGTCGGGAGGAGCGCGCAAGGGCGACAGAGCGATAGCGTCCCTTGCGTGCGGGGGGACCCGCCGTCGTACGCTCTCGCCGGAGGCCGGATCCAGTTTCAAACGGATCGCCCACCGTCTATTAAAGATAGAATCCGGCCGTTGAGCGACTCGATTTGCAGCCATTATCGAACGCGCGTCCGAGCGCGGCCGGCAGCAACAAAAAGGACCTACAGCTTCTGCAAGTCCTTTGGAGGCGAAGGGCTGAGCCGAAGCGACTACGACTTTTTAGGAGGCTTCCCAGCAGTGTAGCGGATGGCGCCAAAAGTCTTCGCTGCGGCCGCAGCCGCATTGGGGCTGAAACGCAGGGGACGTCGGTCGTTCCCGTACTTGAAGTCGTGTTTCTTGGCGGTCATGACTCTCTCTCTTTTAGAGTATATCGCGATTCCGCAAGTACGCCCTCTGGAATTCGTTGAGGAGGTAGCTTGTGCTGAGTCTATAGTAGATCTCCGTGAGAGCGAACGAGCTCGACAATCTCCCTCAGTGAAGGCTTTGATCCGCCAACGACAAGAGCGAGAGCCTGGTCATAGGCTCTGATTACCGATGCATGCGCGATAAAGGCGTCTTGGAAGGCCGGGCTATCGCTGTAGCCCCCAGCCGGCCGCGGAGTCCACTCCCAGTCGCTCGCTATCGTGCGGCGTTCAATGTCAGCGAGCATCCCAGCGAGGTCTAGGCCTCGTAGTGCCGTTACGGTTTCTTGGTGTCCGAGCAGCATCGCGATGTCGTAGGCGTGCCGCATTTTGGTTCCAAGGTTGTCTAACGCATTTGGATCCGCAGCCGCCTGCGACGCAAGCGTATGCAGCGCAGCGAGCTTCTCAAGTAAGGTTCGCTCCGGTTCCAACGTGTCGATCTCAAACGAGGCGAATTCATCGACCTCGTGCTGCGGAATTTGAAAGACGTCAACGGCAGCTTCGGCGATGTACGAACGTAGGCTCAGCCGGCGATGCGGCTCGGGTCCTCCCCTCGTTCCAAGCTCCAATAAGACACGCGTTCCCGTCAGCGCTCCGTGAGCGTAGGCCTGAGGATACTCGAACGTTCTGGCGCGATAGACGCCATCTTTTCCGGTTTGCCCGGTTGGCGCTAGCCCAATATCAGCTGAAGTTCGATCGATGAGCTGTCTTAGGACACGATTGCGATCGCCGCCGGTCGCGGAGGCACCGAAGACGACGATAACGTCGACGTCTTCGGACATACGCTGGATCAAGCGCCACCCTTTTGATAGGCTCGTGCCGCCTTTGAAGACGACACGTGCATCGACATCGAGAATTGGCTTCGCGATCGAGCGCAGTATCTCGGTAATCCAATAGTCACGTTCGACGAACGCAACAGGGTAGTCCAACTGCTGGGCTACGCGTTCAACGAGCGCGACAAAATCATCAGGCGCATTGCGTAAGAGCGCCATCAGCGCGACATTAGGCTGAAAGCAGCTCGTCGAGCTTTAATGCGACCCGTCGAGGCTCGTGTTTGGCCGCTCGGCGGACTCGCCGCTCACTAACATCACCATTGGCAATGAGTTCGCGTAGCCGAGCAGCGACAGCAGGTTCCGAGACTTCAACCCACTTTAAGTCGTCACGAAGCACCTCGAGGAGCGCAATCTCCAATGGCCGTAGACCCGCAGCAACGCGCTCAACGTTGGAGCGCTCGACAAATCGAACGTCGGGCACTGAGACGGGACGGTTGCCGACAACCGCGATCGTCGGACGAGGCGGGATCTGCGTGCTAAGACCCAGTGACGAAGCTGCACTCGGTCCGGCTGGCCCAGGCGCCTTCCCATGCGCCGCTGCCAGCGCGATGTTTTCTGCACCCATGGTCACTCGACCGAACCGAGAGATTCTCGGCTTGAAATAAAGCCCACGGCGGGCGCGATCGAGATCCCCTCGTTTGCTCAGGCGGGAGAGCGTGCTCTTCACCACCGCGGGAGATGCGGATCCGAGGAAGTCGTCAACGGTGAACGCCTTCCCGGAGGGGGCCAGGGCAATTCGCCGCTCGATCTTGGCTGTTGCAGTCATCTTTTCTACCTGAGATAGTAGCAATTTGTGCTTGAAATGGCAAGAGATGCTCTCAATCCCTGGGCGTCAGCCCCGCAGTCAGCAACCGTTTCTAATAGGCCTGTATCGATCATTTGCGGATTTGCGCAAATCCGCAAATCGTGCTACCATCCGACGGTGACGGATACTCCTCGAACGCCTGGTCAGCTTCTAGAAGCGCTTCTACGAGAGCGCGGTTGGGACAAGCAGGTCCTGGCGGTTGTGCTCGGACTGGATAATGCTGCGGTTAGCCGGCTCGTCTCCGGCAAGAAACGGATCGACGCGGAGACCGCCCTCGTCTTAGCCGAAGTGTTCGGCATCGCCGCTGAACGCCTCATGGACTTGCAGCAATCCTACGACCTAGCTACCGCTCGAATAGTTGTACAACCTAATCAAGGCCGAGCAAACCGGGCAGCGCTGTTGGGGCAGTTGCCGATCGCGGAGATGATCAGCCGTGGCTGGCTTGACGCTGAAAACGTTCGAGATGTCGCAAAGGTAGAGTCGGAGCTCGCACGCTTCTTTGGCGTGGAGTCAGCAGCCGATATTGAGTTCCTTCCCCACGCTGCAAAAAAGACGGACGTTTCCGGCTCGGTTACACCCCCACAGCTCGCGTGGATCTACCGGGTAAAGCAAATTGCAAGCGAAATGCTGGTACCAAAATACTCACCAGCAGCCCTCAACGCCGCAATAAAAAAACTGAAGTCTTTGTTGCTTTCGGCGGAAGAGGCTCGCAAGGTCTCGCGCATTTTGGCTGAGGCCGGTGTACGGTTCGTGATTGTTGAGTCGCTGAAGTCCGCGAAGATCGATGGCGTCTGCCTATGGCTAGACGACGACTCGCCCGTCGTTGGCCTCTCCTTACGATTCGATCGGATCGACAACTTTTGGTTCGTGCTTCGTCATGAAATAGAGCACGTTTTACGGTTCCACGGGCGTTCTTCCGTAATGTTAGACGTAGATATGGAAGGCAATGACCTAAGCCTTTCAGAGGACGAAAGGGTTGCAAATGAAGCGGCTTCCGACTTCTGCGTTCCACAGGCCCAATTGGAAGCACTCATCGCAAGAAAATCGCCGCTCTTTGCCGAGCGAGATTTTCTGGCGTTTGCAAAAATGCAAGATGTGCACCCGGGCATCATCGCCGGCCAGCTTCAGCGGCGAACACAGCGCTATGACTTGTTCCGTAAGCATCTCGTGAAGATTCGATCCATTGTCTCGCCTGGCGCGATGGTTGATGGCTGGGGCGACGTCGCTCCAGTTGGAATTTAAAAAGGGAAGACTATCATGAGCAAAGTCGCCGAAATGCAAAGGCTTATCCACTACTTCAAAGAGACAACTCTAAGTGCAGAAGTCAATATGCACGCGGTTGTTGACTTCGCAGTTGCTAACGGATGGCCACTACCAAAACCAACCGATCCTCGTGATAGACTCGCAAAAGAGTTTTCCGATGCGGCGCGACAAGAAGTTCGTTACGATAGGAAGACGAGCCGTCCATATCGAGCCAACCATGCCGTTACCGAAATGCGTAACGGGAAGCAGCTCACGCTATGGATTGATATTGACGAAGCTCCGCGTCGCACAATGCACAAAAGCTTGGTGCAGCGTCGAGAGCAAATGGTTGGCGATGCATTCCAGTTGTCGCTCGACATGGACCATTGGAACAGCATCCATATAACCGAGGAGCCAATCACGCTGCCGCTGGACTTCGAGTTTGATGTTCAACTGCGAAAAATGGGATCGGACATGGATGAGGCGAGTTGAACGAACCGCACTCTCTGGCCGAACACTAAACCGACTTCATGAAGAACCAGCCGATCCCGCGCGCTTGAGGTCTACAACAGCGAGAGGCGCGTGGCGGGTTGCCGGCGTTGCTGGGAGACTAGCTACGGGCACCATGAATACTCCCACACATCGAACGATTGATCGTCCACCGCAGGGCGTTCGCAGGACGCTGCGTTTCAATCGCCGCGCTTACCGCTCGGCGACGCACAACAACTGCAGAGGAAGCAAGGAGCGCTGTGCGAGCGACTGACATTACCTTACGCGAGGACCCGACCAATCGTTTCACCATCGACAATCAGCTAGCCGAGGGGTGGTTCAGTCCTTGGCAAGCGGCGCTGTACGAAGCGATCGCGGACGTCTGCGTGGGCATTCGGAACGATCCGCGGCCTGCGGCACGCCTCGGAGCGATGGTTCCGACAATGTGGTCGGCGAGCCCACACGAAGTGCGCTATGGGAAGAGCGAGAGCGAACTCCGCGGCATGCTCGTGAGCCTCGAAACCGCCGGCTTCCGGCCGCGCTCAATCGAGGTTGGTGACGCTCCTGACGGGTTCGTAACGCTCGACAATGGCGAGCAAATCTGGGTCGAACACGCCGAGGTTATTGATCCGGTCTCGGCGCGTTACGAGAACATGATGCATGACCTCGATCGCGACATCAAGGACGCCGTCGACGCCGACCTGATTGCAACGACGAACCTTACCGGCCATCACGTCGAGATGCGGTTCTCGGGATGTCCAGCCAAGTCAGAGATTCGCGACGTGCGCAAAGCGATCATCGGCCTCATCCGCGACGGCGAGCATCTTGCAATGCCCGAGCGTACGCTGACGAAGCTTACAGCTCCGGCGTTAAAGGCGATCGGAACAACGCTCTATCGGGCTCCTTGGCCACACGGCGCAACGGGTGGTAGCCCGTACATCGTGCATCTCCAGGAGGGTGCGCATTCCTTCAGCCCCATTTCACTAGCGCCGATCGCGATGCGACGTCTCGAAGCGAAGCAGAAGCTAGCCCCGCGCTATGGCGTGAAGCCACTCTGGCTGACGCTTTCTGTAAACGATCTACGCGGCGTGTGGGACGCCAGTATGAAGTACCTCGCCGGCGGCTGCCCGCCGATTGCGCCGTTCGAGCGTGTCATCGTGTGCGAACCCGGTCGCGCAATCATTTGGTCGAACGGCATCGTGGTTATGCGCGACCTCCGACCCAAGCGAGCGGCAGCAGCGATGCCGTAGCCGATCGGTAACGGCCCCGCAATTTTCGCACGATATTCATGCGCCATGAGACTTTTCCAAAACGACGCTCAGCTGACTGAGGCGCTGCTGATCCTGAGCGAAGCGGGTTTGATAGACATCGTCGCCGGCGACAATGGCAAGCCACAGTTCCGGCTGAGCGCCGCAATTACGAAAGGCGTCGTGAAGCGCCCCGCGCCACGTCAGGGCGGATCCAGGCGGTAGCCAACCCGCGCAACCGTATGTAGCATCGCGGCATTCTCGCCGAGTTGGACACGGAGCCGGCGAACGTGAACGTCAACGGTACGGTCGGAATCAATGCGCTCAAGCGTAA
Source organism: Vulcanimicrobiota bacterium (assembly GCA_003164495.1). Classification (GTDB taxonomy): domain Bacteria; phylum Vulcanimicrobiota; class Vulcanimicrobiia; order Vulcanimicrobiales; family Vulcanimicrobiaceae; genus Lustribacter; species Lustribacter caenicola. Next base: position 42,951 of record PLTN01000097.1, on the reverse strand, counting down.
CGTCATCCCAGGCAAGCTCAAGCAACTGGGCGCGGTTGAGTGCGCGTCCGGCATTACGAGCCAGGGCGGCGAGTAGCTGGAGCTCACGTGGCTTGAGGTCGAGGACGCGGCCACTCATTGCGGCCTCCCGGCGCCCAAGATCAACGGTGAGTGGTCCGACGTGGCAGACCTCGCGGTCGTCGCTTGCCACCGTCGGGATGCGCTCGGCGCGCATCGCCTGGACCACTTCGGCCGCAATTGCCGCAGCCAGTTCGCGAATCGTATTTGGATCGAGTGTGAAACCCATCGTCGCTGTCTCCTTCCGGCCTGGTGCCGGGTGCGCTGTGATGGGTGCGCCAGAAGCGGGAAGCGGACGGCGGAGCAAGGGCGAAGCGAAGTGCAGAGGCGCATGCCGGCCCTTGCGCCGCCGGCGGCTTCCCGCTAGCATCCCTCGATTCAGCGTGCACGGTGACAGGCCGGAAGGGGACGGCTAATGTTCAGCCTCGAGACGACGCAGGAGCGAGCATATCGCGCGGCAACCCTCCGCTGCGATCCGCGGCGTTTATCGACGTGACCACGGCAGTGCGGGACTTCTTTCTTGGCTCACTAGGATACATTGCTTCGGTGCTGGCGATCGCGGCGATCGTCATTGCCGCGCGTCATCTACCCGAAACACAATCCGAGCGATGGCCGGCGCGAAGAGTGGTCATTGCGTTAACAGCAATAGCTGCAGTCCTCGGCTTTTTCCAAGCATGGCGCTCCGGTCTGCTGGCACAGGGCGTCAACCTCTTGAACCAAACCATCGCGGCCGACGAGATCCGGCTCATGGAGCTGCAGCAGCGACTTTCGGCCGCGGAACATTCCGAGCGTCTTCTGCGACGTATTGCTCAGACCGATCAGGCCAGCGTTCACGAGCTCCGATGGCGCCTCGCGCTTTCCGAGGGCGAACGTACTACTGAGAATGCGGCGCTGCAGTCTGCCGTTCGCAAAGCAAATCAGCGCATCGCGGCGGTTCGAGCGCAAGCCAATTCCATCGGAGAACAGGGACGACGAGCCATCGCAGAAGCTCAAGCCGCCGCAGCTGAATCGAAACGGACTGCGGCCGACGTTGCAAGGACCGACGCCGAAACCATCCGTCGCTCAAAGGAAGCGTTGACACTAGCACAATCAGCTGCGGAGAAGGCTCGCGTCTTTCACTTCGGCGCTCCCCTTCTATCCGCCGCCGCCGCTATGCTTGCTCGCGAAACGGCCGGAGCCACGACGATTTCGTGCGTACCGGGATACGAGACCGCGTGTACCGACCTCAGATCTGCGTTCGCGAGCGCAGGTTGGCCGAAGCCATTCATAGCGAGAGCAGCGTCGCTTTACACGGGCGCAGGATTAGATGCGCCTAGCGATCCCAATCCAGATGACGGCTTGCTGATTTTCTATCGCCCCGGACGCGAGCGTCTCGCGCGATCGCTCGCAGCAATCTTGGCGCCTGCCGGATTCACCATCGGCGTGTATCCGCTTTCATTCAATCCTGGGAATCACGAGTTCGAAATCTCCGTGCGCTTCCTGGACCAGTAAAATAGGCACCACCTGGCTGGGTGTCAGCCCAACTCTATGACCTCAGCCGGCTACCGTCAAGAAATCCGAAAATACACCCGAGGTTGATGGTTCTTAGCGCATCCCACGCCGCGTTTGTACTTCGGATTCGAGCGGGGCTCTCACGCAATTCAACGGCCGCACTCTGTCCAACCCATTTGCAAATCCGGCTAAGCGCACTCGAACGCTTTGCATCAGATGTTCGGCTTCCAACTGCGAAAGATTTTGGACTCCATGATTCAGACTAGGCGTTTCGCAAAAATAGCTTGTCTCAGGCTCCGTCACCTGGTCGCTGGGCCAGCCTCCCGCCCTGCCAAACCGAATCGAGGCTCAACGGGGCCCTTTCGAGAAGAACGCGGCTCGCTTGCTTATCTCGATGTTGTGAGGGGCTGTCACGATATGCGGTTGGTCATCGCCACTGCCGATGTGCCGGAGGCATCGTTAGCCGGTGAATGACGTCACGCTGGGGCGCCTCGCCGAAATTCGCCTCGAGGTCACGCAAAATGCTCTCGAAAGCATGCGTAAGCGCCTCTTAGATCTTTCCAACCGAAACAAACTACTCAATTACCGACATCGCGAGAGTGCCCGGCAATTGAGGCTCATCAACTCGTCTCTCGAATCCGTGCTTACCGGCTTCAGCGCTCGATCGGAAATGCGCATCCGTGGTTTGCCGGATCCCGATGGGGCTGAGGCTGACGCTGAACTCTCGGCAGCTCTCGAAAAGGCGCGTCTTCTCGACGCCGACTATCAACGAGCACTCCAAACGGACGACGACGCTCTAATAAAGCGCCTTGATGAACAAATCGTCGCCGAAGTACGCCTGCAGCTTGGCATGAGTAAGAAAGCTCCACCCCCGGCCGAAGTTGCGCAAGCTCGCGGCATGAATATCGACTACGACCTCGCTGTTTCTGCTGAACCCGATGAGCCCGGGGCAATTCTTCAGACGCTTCTCTTTGAAGAGGCTCTCAGCCGCAAGCTGTCCTCAATTCGCGATGAAGCAATAACCACGCTTCAAGAACTCGGCATTAATACGCTCTACGTTGCCCTTGGGTTCTTGGAATGGTTCGAGTCGGACTCATCCACTAAGGCACTGCAATCGCCTCTCGTCATTTGTCCCGTCGAACTAATTCGAAGAACAGAGCGTGGTAGGTACTCATATCGTTTGAAAGGCGTCGAGGAGGAACTCGAGACGAATGTCACGCTCGAAGAACGCCTGCGATCGGATTTCGAAATCTCACTTCCCACATTTGATCCGGAGCGACAAACGCTTCAATCGTATTTCGACACGGTCGAGGTCGCGATAAAGGGTAAGCAGCGTTGGAAAATACGAAGCTTTGCCACGATCGGACTCTTTAATTTCACGCGCCTCTCTATGTATCAGGATCTAGATTCTAGCCGGCGACCCGCCGACGAGGCTTTGGATCAGCACGAGCTCATTCTTGACCTCCTTGGTGGAGTTGCAGACGACACTAAAAACTCGTCTTCACCAATCGAAGAGATCGTCTCTCCTTATCACCAAACTGCCCCGATGATTATTGCCGATGCAGACGCGAGTCAGTACAGCGCGATACTTGAAGCGCTCGCGGGTAAGAATCTGATTATCGAGGGCCCGCCGGGAACCGGCAAGTCGCAGACCATCACAAACATTATCGCCGCCGCGCTTCATGATGGGAAAACCGTCCTTTTCGTTGCAGAAAAGCTTGCGGCACTTCAGGTCGTAAAGGCTCGCCTTGATCAAGCTCAACTCGGCGACTTTTGCTTGGAGCTCCATTCGACAAAGACGCGAAAGACGGATTTTTATGCGGGCATTAGGGCGCGCTTAGGCGTTTCGCGTTCGTCAAAATCGCCCAATGTCGCCGACACGCGCTTCGAAGCTAACAAGCAGACAAATGCGATCGAATCATACTGCGAAGCACTTCATGAAGTGAAGCCCGCATTTTCAGCAACCCTATTTGATCTTATTTGGCGAGAGCAAGAACTGCGATCACGTATCGGGGACGTTGGCAACCTTCAGGCGCTATCATTGCCAAATCTTGAGCGTCTCGACCAATTCGAATTGCGCGAACTTAAGACAAAGCTTAGCGACTTTACGGATCGCCTAAAGTTCTTCACGCAGCAGTATGGCTCTTTGTCTGGCCATCCTCTGGCGCTCATCCAAATTGAATCGGCTTCTCGGGAAACGGCGATCTCGTTAAAAAACGGCCTCGAAGCACTCTTAAGGCACTTTGGGAAACTTCGCGCGGCCTTCGAAAACAACGATCTCTCGGCTACCGAATCCGAGTGGACGTGGGCCAGCATTGCGTCAATTATTGACTGCATTCGAGATCTGTCTTCACTTGCGCCTGAACCGGAGGCATCAGCAGTTGCGATTTGCCGAGAGCTTACCGGTAGCGGGGATACGTCTCCGGAGTCGCTCATCAAAGAGTGCGGTACCCTCGCAAGCAGCCTCAACGCTTTACAGGAGTCTGGGCTCCCCAGGGTACTCATCGAGGACCCGCGCCTTGAACGGCTAGCACGACTACTGAGCGATAGCGACTTACCCGAGTCAGCAACCTACACAGAGCTGACATCCCTTGCCAGCAGGCACGATAGCTACGCCAGAAACTCTGCCAACGGAATCGCGCTGCTACTAGAAGCGAGCGCTGAGCTGACGTGGGCGCCCAATCCGTCCCCCATCGTAGCCAATGCCCTGATTAGTGCCGCCACGGTCTGTCACGGCATCGACGACGAAGTAGGCCAGCTTCTAACGCACGACGTTATTGCCAATGCGTCGATGCTACGAAAGGCCATTCAAGTCGTCGAAGACTTACGCCGTCGCCTAGAACTTGATACTCTCGATTTCAAGCTCCCCTCTAACGTGTCTCCCGACGTAATGAGAACGCACGCTCGCTCACTCCGCGAAAAGAAGTGGACCTCATTTATGTCGCCGTCTTATCGCGAAGCTGTCAGATACTATAAGCAGGTTGCCAACCGTCGTCCCAGTGACGTCGGCCCGGATCAAGCTGACCAGCTTGAACGGCTAGCCACGGACCTCGAAGCTCAGCGCGAGTTCGAGAAGGATCCTATCTTGCTTCGCCTGTTGCCTGGCTTCAACGGCGTGGAGACAGACTTTAAGCCGATCGCTCTTGCTCTGGACGCCTGGGAGAAGCTGCGCGCGATCTTCGCCGCGACTGGGATGGTCTCCAAACAGCTCGAGGACGGGTTCGCGCTTGCCGGCTACACGGCTGTTCGAATCCTAAAGGCCGCCTCGCACGATTCAAGGTTCACTTTTCTCAGTGACTTTGCAAGCACAATCACCGACACCCAAGACATTTCGAAAGAGTCGGAGCGCCTTCATGATATTGCTCGCCGCATTGGCGAGATCGTGCAGGCTTGGGAAGAACTGTCGATTCCGCCCTCCGCGACCGTAGCTGGTTTGCGAGTTGCCTTTCTTGAACGCGGAAGGAGAGATAAGGCAACAGACTGGCTGCGGACTCAAGCAATCGCTCAGCAATTGCTTGGCGCCGACTTCACGCCCGCAGGGCTCGCCCAAGCTATCTCTGCGCTCACCTTTACTAGCCGTGTGCGGGGCATCTCCTCAAGTCCGATCGTTCAGGAACATCTACTCAATCTCGAGCCGGCAAATTTAACAGGCGCCAACGGAGCTGCAATCGTCGCGTCATGGGAAGCCATAGCGACCGAAATCGCAGCACTGCAAGCCAGCGTGGGGTTCGACTTCATTACCGCTTCGCTCGGAACAATAGACTCGCACACGCTCAAAGCAATGAACACGGTTGTTGAGCGGATCCTAGCCTCCTTAGATCTACTTCCCGACTGGATGCAATTCCAGCGGCTTCGCTCAGAAGTCGACAGCCGTGGTTTGCAGAGTTTCAGCGCATTGTGTATGCGCGACCCGTCGCTCGACGTCAGTGATGCGCTGGAGTACGCGGTTCTCCGCGCCGTGGTTGAGGAGAGCATTAGCTCGGATCTTATTCTCTCTTCCGCCTCGGGAGTCGCCCTTAATGAAGCCCGTGGCCGATTTCGTGAGCTCGACCGCCGATACAGTCGCGAGCACAGGGAGCTCGTTAGGCAGCGCCTAGCCGGTCGGCCAATACCTACCGGAAACGGGATTGGCAAAAAAGGCACTTACACGGAGAATGCCCTTCTAAAACTCGAGGCATCGAAGAGCACTCGACACATTTCCATACGTGAGCTAATGAAACGGAGTAGTAACGCGCTACAGGCTGCCAAGCCTTGTTTCATGATGTCGCCCCTGTCGGTAGCGCAATACATTCAAGCCGGCACCGCGCATTTCGACATCGTGGTCATTGACGAGGCCTCACAGATGCGGCCGGAGGATGCGCTTGGCGCAATTTCACGTGGCTCGCAGCTCATAGTCGTCGGAGACCCGAAGCAGCTTCCACCCACAACGTTCTTCGATCGACTCGAGAGCAACGAAGATGTTCCCGATGAAGATAGCGATGACGCGAAGTCGATACTTGATCTAGCAATGCAACAATTTCGATTAACGCGGCGCCTTATTTGGCATTATCGGTCGCGCCACGACAGCCTAATCGCATTTTCTAACCAACACTTCTATGACAATGAATTAATCGTGTTTCCTTCGGCCGACCACGGAGAGCGGCTCGGCGTTAAGCTCCGAAAGATCGCTGGGAAGTACGGCGCGAGCCTCAACCCGATTGAGGCACAGGCAATCGCTGCACGTACGCTTGAGATCATGCAGACCGAACCGGACATGTCCATTGCCGTAGTTGCCATGAATCAGCCGCAGCGCGATCTTATTCGAATGGAGATAGAACGGTTAGTGGCATCTAACTCCAGGGCGCAAGCATACCTGGAACGATGGGATTCTGAAGTTGAAAACTTCATCGTAAAGAATTTGGAGTCAATCCAAGGCGATGAGAGAGACATCGTCCTAATCTCGACTGTATACGGGCCAAACAGCGACGGCCGAGTCCTCCAAAATTTTGGACCAGTGAATAACGCTACGAGCGGGTGGCGACGACTAAACGTGCTTCTCACTCGCGCCAAGTACCGTCTTGAGCTTTTCACATCGCTATCGCCTTCAGACATCGTTATAGACGAACGAACCGGCCGAGGTGCCCGGGCGCTGCACGATTACATCGAGTTTGCTAACTCCGGCCGCTTGGTCCAAGGTAAGATCACGGGCCGCGCCCCCGACTCCGAGTTTGAGATCTCGGTTGCGCGCGCGCTGGACAAGCACGGGTATGAGTGCGTCCCTCAGGTCGGCGTCGGCAATTATTTCATCGACATTGGAATCATCGATCCGGCCGATCACAGCCGCTTCTTGATCGGAATTGAGTGTGACGGGAGCGCCTACCACAGCACAAAAAGTGCGCGCGACAGGGATCGACTCCGGCAAGAAGTGCTGGAACGATTAGGGTGGGATCTTCACCGGGTTTGGTCTACAGATTGGTTTTCGGACCCGAACCGCGAGTCGAACCGTTTGCTCGATGCAATTCGAAGTGCCACGAAGGGCAAGGCACCAGCTACCAAATCAACGGATCGCTCAATGTCAAGCAACCCGCCGTCGAGTTCGCAGCCCTCGAAAGACGTGGCCAGCGCTTCTGAACGCACAGAAAATCCGTGGCAGAAGAGCGTCGAACCCTCTCCAATATTGGATGATGCCAAAGCCGAGCAATTTGAACCGCGGACGGAAGGCTCCCTGTACGCTCCGGATATTGTCGAGGCGCTGCTAAGGTCCTTACCGGAGCACGGCATGGTTTCTCGCGAGGAGGTCTTGGATTCCGTGGCCGCATTACTCGGGATGCCGTTAACAAAGCGACTGAGGTCAATTGTAAATAAGACCATCATGAACGAGGTTGCAGCACGCCGTCTTCAGGTCGACCAATCCTGGACGCATTTGGGAAGAACCTAGATTTTTTGGACCCATCGACGCCCGCGCACTCTATACCATAAGCGACTGTCGAATAAGGCCGGTTCAGCGGACAAAAGACGCGACCCTAAGACGATGAGAGTTAACGAGCCGGCACGGAGCGGCGCGAGTTGCTTTCCGACAGCGATCGAGGTCGGTTCGAACGCCCTGCCTAACCGGCGTCGAAAATCTCCGTTTGCATTACCCGAATCCTGTACGATAATGGAACGTTATCGGCGGTCGCGTCCGGCTAGGTTGCGAACGGCTCACGCAGCCTAAGGGGTCGCCGCAACGCAGGCTGGCCGGCCGGAAGCACCGTCTCTGGGCCGATACTGCGTCGCTGCGGCCCCGGCATGCTGAAAACGGCCGCTGACACCTGGGTGGCTGAGGCGCCGTAAAAACACTTCAAATCGATGACGAAAAAACCAAATCACGTCACGTTCTATGACAAATTCGGGCTGCTGCACCTCATTCCCAGTGACAATTCACGAGGAAGAGTATGTCAACGGGTATGAAATTCTACACCACCACGGCGGCACGACTCCGCGCCCTGGCGAGGTAACGCTCGCATCTCGCGGCGTGCTGTACCTCGATGAAATCCAGAGTACCCGCGCTCGACACTCGAAGTGCTACGTCATCGCAGCGCGCAAACTGCAGCACGAATGGAACGGCAGCCTCAACCCGCGGTTGCGCGGAATGATTTGCGCTTCCAAGCAACTGTCGTGATTTGACACCACGCACGAGCGTGTGTTACCTTGCAGCCATGTTGGTTCGCCCGAGCGCCATCGTCTGTTGTATCGCCTGTTGCTGCCGTCCGGTTTACCGGGCGAGCCTTGGCGTGATGTAGACGTTCGAGCGTCCCCTATCACTTCAAGCCCTCGCTTCCGCGAGGGTTTTTTATTTCTCTTTACCGACAAAGATCGCATACGACCGAATGGCTTCCAGCACGTTTACACTCCCTGCGATGGAACACGTCACGGACGTGCTCGTGATCGGGGGCGGCCCCGCCGCGACGTGGGCCGCGCTTGAAGCCGTTCGCGCCGGCAGCCGCGTGGCGCTCGTCGATAAAGGCTACGTCGGAACGAGCGGCGCCGCCGCACCAACCGGCGTCGGCACCTGGTTTCCACCCAAAGCATCTCGGCGCGAGGCCGCCGAACGCCGGGCGGCACGTTCGTTCGGGCTCGCGGACGTCGGCTGGACCGTTCGCACGCTCGATGAATCCGCCGCCGGGCTCGAGCAGCTCGCGGCATGGAACTATCCGTTCCCGCACGATGAAACCGGTGCGCTGTATACGCCGAACCTGCGCACCGCCGACTACATGCACTTCATGCGCCGGCGCGTGCGCATGTCGGGCGTGCGCGTCTACGATCACCATCCGGCGCTCCATCTCATCGTTTCCGACGGCGTCGTCTGCGGTGCATCCGGCATCGCCCGTCACAGCGCGCGGCCCTGGACGATCCGTGCGGCCGCTGTCATCGTTGCGACCGGCGGATGCGTGTTCGGCGAACGCGTGCAAGGCGCGGCCGGCCTCACCGGCGACGGCTATCTCATGGCCGTGGAAGCGGGCGCAGTACTCTCGAGCATGGAGTTCATCGGACAATACGGGATCGTCCCGTTCAAGACCGCCTCGAACAAAGGGCTGATCTATACCTGGGCAACGTTCATGCGCGAAGACGGGACGACGATCGAAAGCCACGGCGAAGACCGGCAAGTACTCGTCGCGCGCGCGCTGGCAGACGGACCCGTTTTCGCGCGCTTCGACGATGTCCCGCCCGAATTGCAGCGCAACTTGCGCGCGGGCCAACCGAATATTCTGCTGCCCTTCAATCGCGCGGGAATCAATCCGTTCGAAGAGCGTTTCCCCGTGATGCTCCGCTGTGAGGGGACGACCCGCGGGGTCGGCGGGATTCGCATCACGGGAGAAACATGTGCCACCGGCGTCCCCGGCCTGTTTGCCGCCGGCGACGCGGCGAGCCGCGAACGTTTGACCGGTGCGATCAGCGGCGGCGGCGGTCCCAATTCGGCCTGGTCGATCGCATCGGGCCGCTGGGCCGGACGTTCGGCCGCCTCGTTCGCCGCGCATCTCGGAAAGCGGCATGAGACACGCAGCGGTGCAGCCGTCGGCACGGCACGTTTGCAGCCGGCTGCCGTCGATGTCGTCAAAGCCGAAGTGTTACCGGTCGATCGGAACTTCTTCCGCACCGGACGTACGCTTGAACGATCGCTCGCGCAACTCAACGCGGCGTGGAGCACGCTGCGCAGTCCGGATGGGCTATCGGGTATGGATGCGTTGCGTACGCGCGAAGCTGCCGCCATGACGGCAACTGCGCGCTGGTCGTACACGGCCGCACTCCATCGCAACGAGAGCCGCGGGATCCACCGGCGGCTTGATGTGCCGGCAATCGATCCCGCGTTCGCGCGCACGATCAGCGTGAGCGGACTCGATGTCGTCCGGGTGCACGATGACGCACCCGTGGCCGAGGCGATCGCTTCGTGATCGAGGTTGTCTCCGAAGCGCGCTGCATCTCGTGCGACATCTGCGTGCGCGTTTGCCCGGCCGATGTCTTCGACGCCGTTCCCGGCGCGGCACCGCTCATCGCGCGGCAGGACGCCTGCCAGACGTGCTTCTTGTGCGAGCTCTATTGCCCGACCGACGCGCTGTACGTCGACCCGAACGGTGATGGTCCAACCAACGTTGCGGAAAGCGAGATCGAAACGTTGGGACTCTTCGGAAGCTACGCTCGCGCGATGGGTTGGAAACGCGGCCAGCCTGGCGGCGCAGACCTCGATCCGACATTCTACATTCGTACCGCGATGGGAGAAAACCGATCATGAGCGATCGTGCTCCGGGCACGGTGTACTGGATCGATCACTTCGTCGTCCCGATCAACGACGTGCTGGCCTACAAACGCTTCATGCCGCAGGTCTTCGGCGGCGTACTCGATCTCGAGATCGGTTTGACGACTGCGGCGCGCGCGCGCCGTTCGCCGATTGGCGTCTTCTATCGGGTCGGCCACTACCACCTCAACGGCGGCTTCCTGCAAGACAAACCCTTGCCGCCGGCTCGGCCGCTCGGCTCCGAGACGCCGCGGCATGGTTTCTACGTTCGTGCCGCCGATTTCGACGCCCACTTACGTCGCCTCGATGGCGCCGGCGTTCCGTACCACGGCCCGATCGCGACGTCGGCCGAGGGCGAAGAAGGCAGCACGATCTATTTCGCCGATCCCGACGGCAACCAATACGAGTTCTGGGCGCCGAAACGTCATCCCGACGGCGCGATGGAGAACGACAATCCGCTGCGTATCGGCCGCATCTCGCACGTCGTGCAGGAAACGCGCGATCTCGAGCGCACGGCCGACTTCTATCAACGCTATTGCGGTTTGCAACGCATCCGCTCGAGCGACATCCCGGTCGGCACGGTCGTCCTGCAACTCGCCGGTGGCGGACGGCTCGTCTTCAAGCACGTCGAGGCGATCGCGCCACGGACCGGTGGCCATAACTGGTGGAAGGGCCAACACACGGCGCTGACCGTCGCCGACGACACCTTCCTTGAAGCGTACCAAACGCTGTGGAGCGGATTGGCGGAATCCGACTATTTGCCGTACTCCGGCGTCGCGCTCGAGGGTGACGAACGGACGTTTCCCGCGCGGACCGAGTTGCACGGTTTGCAAGCGCGCGGCGAGGCGAAGAACTCGTTGGGCCGCGGAACGTTCGTGTACGACTGGGACGGCAATAACTTCCACTTCGTCGGCGGCTTGCCGCTCGACGGCGGCTACGCGCACTACCAAGCCGGCAAAGATGAGAACTTCCAAAACAATCCGGCGCCGGCCGTTTCCACACTCGCTCTGGTCTGAAAGGTTCGTCTCAGTGCTTCGTCTTCGCGCGCTATTCGCCGCACTCGCTTTACCGATGGTTCTCGCCGCCGCGCCGACGTCATCGGCGCCGCCGATCACGCTGAAGGTCGGCGAGGTCGGACCGCCGCTCGCATTACTCGCGGGGATCGATCGCGGCTACTTCGCTAAGCAAAACATCACCGTCGATCTCGTTCCGCTCGTGAATGGGCCGGCGCTGATCTCCGCCACAATCGGCGGTTCGCTCGATCTGAATTTTGGGGACACGTTCGCATGGGCGGCTGCGGTCGCGAACGGCTTCAAAGTCCAAATGTTTCAGTCGTCGAACACCGGCGAGCGTACCGGTCAGTCGCTGCTCGTCGATCCGGCGAGCGGGATCCGAAGCGCGTCCGACCTCAAAGGGAAACAGATCGGCGTCTCCGGCTCGGCGCTTTCGGTGCTCATCGTCAAATTGTGGCTACAGCGTCACGGCGTCGATCCGAGCACCGTCAAGACCGTGACGGTAACACCATACCTCGGAATGGCGGCTGCGCTGAAAGGCGGTCACATCGACGCGATCCTCGACAACGACCCGTACACACAGCAAGCGCAGAAGCAGTACGGTTTCGTCAGCATCGGAACGCCGATGGATGAGGTCGTTCCGCGCGGTGTCACGATGGCCGGCTACTTCGCGACGACGGCGTGGCTGCAAGCACACGGCGACGTCGCGCGCCGATTCGCGCTCGCCTATCGTGAAGCGGCAGCGTGGGCCAATCACGCGAGCCCCGACGAGAAGGCCGCCGTCCTTGCCAAGTACAGTCCGGTCAACCTCAGCACGTTGGAAGCCGACGTTCCGGGAATCGTGAAGAGCTTCCACTACGGCACCTGGACCGATGGTCCGACCGACGTCGACGCGACCCAGCACTGGATCGCGACCGCGGTTCGCAACGGCGTACTCGACAAGGAGATCTCCATCAAAGACAATCTCTACCCGACCGCAACTGCAGCGAGGCTCTAGCACGATGACCGATCGCATTCGCGTAGGAATTGTCGGCGCAACCGTTACCGCCGGCGGCAGCGGATGGGGGGCGAACGCGCACGTGCCGGCGCTCAAGGCGCTTCCGGCATACGATCTCAAGGCCGTTTGCACGGCGCACGAGGAGTCGGCCAAGGCGTCGGCCGCAGCGTTCGGTGCGGAGCTCGCGTTCTCCGATTTCGATCGCCTGCTCGCCCATCCGGACATCGATCTCGTCGCGATCGTCGTGCGCGTGCCGTCGCATCACGAGCTCACGTTGAAAGCACTTCGCGCCGGGAAGGCGACGTTCTGCGAGTGGCCGCTCGGAGCCGATCTGGCCGAAGCCGAAGAGCTGACCAACCTCGCCCGAACAAACGGGCTTTCAACGCTCGTGGGTTTGCAGGCGCGCAGCGATCCGGCAGTGCTGACCGCGCACGAGCTGATCGCCGAATGTTACGCCGGCGATCTGCTCGTCGCGAACCTCTCCGTCATTTCGAGCGGACAGTTCGTGCGCGGCAAAGGCCGCATCTGGCAGTCGCAGCGCAAGAACGGCGCCAATCCGCTGACGATTTCGGGCGGACACGCCATGGACGCTACGCGCTTCCTGGTGGGCGACTTCAGCGAAATCGCCGCGCGCGTCGCGACCCAAACCCGTGAATGGCTCGACAGCGATACGGGCCAAAAAGTCGCCGTCGACGCCCCCGATACAACGAGCGTCGCCGCACGCGCGCGAAGCGGTGCCGAGGTCGCAATACAGGTCGCTACCGTGGCCACCGCGGCATCCGGCTTCCGGCTCGAAATCTACGGCACCGCAGGCCGGCTCGTGTTGACCTCAAACGCCAACGTCAATAACGGTCCGACCAAACTCCTTGGTGCGAAGGGCAAAGACGAGTTGGCGGAACTGCCGATCCCGGCGCGCTTCAAGCTCGCTCCCGCTTCGCTTGCCGCCGGCTCACCGAGCATCAACGTTGCGCAGGCATACGTGCGCTACGCCGAAGATCGTGCCGCCGGCCGGAGCACCGCTCCCGATTTCGATACCGCACTCGGCATGCACCGCGTCATCGACGCCATCGAACGTTCGGCAGCCGCGCAATGACAGTCTCAGTTTCGCGTCGCGCCGTCTTGGGCGGCATTGGGGCAGCGGCACTCTACCACAGCACGGCAATGGCGGCCGAGACGCCGCCGCCGGTCATCCGCTTTGCCGGCGTCAATGGCGGCTTCGCCAAACCGCTCGGCACCGGTCTGATCGGAATCGTGCAGCACTTCAACTACATCGAGAACGAACTCAAGCCAAACAACGTCCGTATCGATTGGCAGTTTCCGGAAGGGACCGGACCGGCGATCAACGAGGCGATCGCTGCCGGACGCGTCGACTTCGCCGCCTACGGCGATTTGCCGCAGGTCATCGGTCGCGCCGCCGGTCTCCCGACGCGGATCATCTCGGGCGAAGGGAACAGCGGCTACCAATTTCTAGCCGTGCGCTCCGGCCTTAAGGTTCGCACGGTCGCAGATCTCAAAGGACTGCGCGTAAGCATTCAGCGCGGGACGATCCTGCAGTTGCTCCTAGATCGCCTGTTGGCGCAACACGGGCTCACCGAGAACGACATCCAGCTGTTCGATCTGCATACGCCGGACCAGATTTCGGCACTGACGTCCGATAGCGTCGACGCATCGCTCGGCAGCACGGGCCTGCTCGCGCTGCGCGATCAGGGCGTCGTTCGGATCATCGACAAAGTGATCGGCGGCGGGGCCGGCGGCGCGGGTTCGCTGCTCGTGACCGACGACTTCGCGCAACGCTACCCGGCGACGACGCGCGCGGTCGTCCGCGCGGTCCTCAAGGCCTCCCGCTGGTCGGCGCTGCCGGAGAACCGTGCGGCGTTCCTCGACGTCTCAGCGCTAGGCGGCATCCCAAGGAACGCCCTCAACGAAGAGCTGCCGGGAGACCTTGGCCCCTACGTGCACCCGTTGATCGACGACTGGCTCGTCGGCGACTTCCGCGACACGACCGCATTCGCAACGCAGCACGGGATCATTCGCGCGCCGATCGACATCCCATCATGGTTCGACCGTTCGTTCCTAAACGGGGCGCTGGACGACCTCCGTTTGCAACACTATTGGCGTTCGCGGGCGGCGGTCGGACGATGACATTCCGTCAGCGCTCGGCACGATGCGTGGCCGTGTTCCTACTCGCCACGGTTCTCGCCCTCGGAACCACCCTCGCCCCCGCCCGCGCGGCCGATCCATACGACATCAATGTGGTGATGTCGCTGACCGGCCCGGGCGCGTTCCTCGGGCAGGCCGCGGTACAAACGCTCCATGCTGCCGAGCAGCTGGTCAACGCGACCGGCGGCATCAAGGGCCGGCCCGTGCACTTCGCGATCGCTGACGATCAGACGTCGCCTTCGGTCGCGGTGCAGCTCGCGACGGGCATCATCGCCAAAGGTGCCCCGATCGTCATCGGGTCGACGATCGGCGCGACGTGCGCCGCAATCGCACCCTTGTTCAAGAACGGACCGGTCGACTATTGTCTCGCACCGGTGATCCATCCGGTCGCTCCGAGCTACGTCTTCTCGGCGGGCGTCTCGACACGCGATCTTTCGCTCGCCGGTCTGCGTTGGGCGAAAGGGCGCGGGTTCAAGAAGATCGCTTTCCTCGTCGCGACCGACACGACGGGTCAAGACGGCGAGGCGGTTAGCAAAGCCAACCTGGCGTTACCGGAGTTCTCGGGCTTGCAACTCGTAGCCGACGAGCACTTCAACGTCGCCGACATCAGCGTCGACGCGCAGCTCGCTCGTGTCAAGGCATCGGGTGCGCAACTGCTGTACGCGCAGACCGTCGGTACGCCGTTCGGAACCATCCTCAAGGACGCGTCCGACTCGGGCCTGGATCTGCCGATCCTCACCAACGCGGGAAACATCAACTTCACCCAGATGTCGCAGTACGAAGCATTCGTTCCGCCGGAAGTCTACTTCACCGGCTTCCGTTTCTTACAGTATGCAACGGCGCCGCCGGGCCCTGTGCGCGACGCACAACAGCGCTTCATCGCCGCGCTCAAAAAGGTCGGCGTCGCTCGGCCCGACTTCTCCTACAACTTCGCCTGGGATGCAGCGCTCATCATCGTCGACGCGCTCCGCCATCTCGGCACGAATGCGACGGCCGAGCAAATCCGCCTGTACATTGCGAGCCTGCACGAATACGCCGGCATCAACGGGATCATGGATTTTCGCGACGGGCAGCAGCGCGGACTGTCAACCAATGCCGCGCTCATCGTCCGTTGGGACAATAAAAAGCACGATTTCACCGCGGCAAGCAAACCCGGAGGGTTCTAAAGCGTGCGCGCGACCGCCGTCGGATAGAGATGGTCTTTGATCGGGACATCTTTGTCCAGGACGCCGTTCTTGACGGCGAGGTCGACCCACGACTGGGTGGTCTCGACGTTCAGCGCGCCCTCATCGTAGGTCTGGTAATGAAAGTCTTTCACGATTCCGGGAACCTGCGACTCGAGCGCCGGTAAGTTGACGGGGCTGAAGCGCGCCAGTGTTTCGGCTTTCTGCTCCGGGGTCGCATGATTGGCCCAGATGGCGGCCCGCCGGTAGGCCGCCGCGAAGCGGCGCGCGATGTCGCCGTGCGCGGCGAGCCACGTCGCCGTCGCAAAGTAGCCGGCAGTCGACGCGCCGACCGGCACCTCGTGCGAGGGCACACCGATTGCCGTGAACCCGAACGACTTGACGGCTTGCTGCGTGTAGGGATCGGCATCGGCAACGGCATCGACGTGACCGCCTTTGAGCGCGGCTCCCATTGCCAAGTAAGGCGTTACCGGCACGAGCGTGACCGAGCTCGGATCGACCCCGCGCCGCTGGAGAAACAGCTTCACTTCGAGTGCGACGAGTTGCGTTGGCGCGATCCCGATCTGCTTTCCCCGCAGATCCGCTGCCGTCTTGATTCCGCTGGCCGGATTGACCAAAAGCGTGATCTGTCCGCCACGATCCGTCGGCGGATCGGCGCCGTTCGAGCCCTGGAACATCTCGACGTTGAAGCCGTTTGCAAGCGCCGCAACCCAGGCGAAGATATCGCCGTAGTTTATGTCGGTTGACCCGCCGATCGTCGCCGAAATCAGCGCCGGTCCGCCGCTCAGCGGCACGAGCGCTATGGCGATGCCCTCGCGGGCGAAGAAGCCGCGATCGATGCCGGCAACGAGGGCCAGCGGCTCGCCGACTTCACCGACCTTGAGCGTCACGGGCGGCGGCGTCGCCGGCGCTTGCGCTTCCGCGCTTCGCGCCGCGAGGAGCAGCACGCAGAACGCGATTCCGAGCCATAGGCGCGGGGATATCAACGCAGCGTCGTCTCCGGCAGCAAGTTGTCGACCAACTTGTCGAACGCCGAATCGTCGTTGACCAATCCCCAGCTGACGAGCCACTCGTTCGTCTGATCGAAGTCCTCGCGCGCATACGGTTCGGGATCGACGTAGCGCAAACGGGGGAGATGGAAATCGTCGGCACTGATCAGCTTCGCATACCGCTCGGGCAGCGCGTCGATCAGGTAGTGCAGGTACTTTCGCTTGTCGGCGTTGATCAGCACCACCGCATCGTGAAGGGCCCGGTTTGCAGCTTCCCATGACGCCGCATCGACGTCGTCCGATGCGATCTCGGTCCCGACGTAGTGGGTCTCGATGATCTTCTGCAGACCTTCCTTTTCGGCCAGCGTGATCCACGGATCCATCAGTGAGATGGCTGCGAGTTCACCGCGTTTCACCGCCTCGTAGCCTTCCTCGATCGCAATGTTGACAACCTTGATCTGATCGCGCGTAAGGAAGCCTTCGAGCTGCTGTAACGTGGCGTAGTGCGAACCGGCGTGAAAGCGCACGCCAATCGGTTGATTGCGCAGTGTCTGCGGATGGGTGAACTTCGAGCCGGGGGCCGAAAAGAGCGCTTGGATGCCGATCGCCGAACGCTTGCCGACGATCCGGCCACCGCGCTCGCTGTCGTACGAACGGCGAATCTGTCCCCACTCGCAGGCGCGGTACACGGCCGCTTGGCCTTCTTCAAACGGAGCGTGCGCGACGATCGAAGGCACGAGCCGGTGATCTTCGACGATGCGCAGCAGCCCGGTTTGCGGCCGCGCCTTTACGAACTCGACCTCGATGCCCTCGCGTTCGAACAAACCCTCGTCGCGCGCAACCAACCAGGGTAGGGAAAAGATGGTCCCCGAGATTTCATTGATGATCTTAGCCACGTGCTGTCCTCATTGGAATGAAGGTGTGTTTTGCCGGCTTAAGCGAGCGCGACGGTCCTGCCGAATTCGTCATCGGTCATGCGGGCGAAACCGTATTTGGGATACGCGTCCCGTGCGTGCGAAAAGAAGAACTCCGTAAACGCCGCGCGTGCGCGCGGACGCGGCGGATCGGCAACGTGCGCAAGCGCCTCGAAATTCGCAAACCGCTCCGAACCTTCGATAGGAACGATTTCGAAGAGATCGGGAAAGAGTTGCACCCAATAATTCACGAGGTGGAAGGGCGAGAACCCGACGTCGGCATAATTCCGCGCGATCATTTCCGGTACGTCGCGATGCGTGATACCGAGCCGGCCCGGAAAGTGTTCCACCTCGTTGGCAAAAATCGTATCCGAGCCGGGTTTCCCGATCAGTGTTTCGACGAAAACGCGACTTCGCGCTTGCGCTGCGACTTCGTTCGAATCGGCTTGCGCGAAGCGAGCGCGAGTTCGCTCAACGTCGGCGAGGCCGTGAATGCCGAGCGGATTGCCTTTGCGCACCAGCAGAGCGAGACTCCGGCTCTTGGAGAAATTCCGGGCCGCCGGTTCGAGCACGCCCAGCTTGCGAAGCTGCTGCAGCGGATCGAGCCCGCCCATGACGATATCCGGAAAGGTGCCGGCCGCGCGGCTGAAATCCAGGGTGAGATTTCCGAACGACACCGCTCCGGTGCGGATGATCTGGACGACCGTTGGCTGCGGCAGGGTAACGACGATGACGTTTTCTGTCGCGAGGTCCGCATAGGCCGGCTGCGCTTTCGCCCACGCCGGAAAGGCCCCGAAGATGTCGTCGCTGAGCAACGCCATGAGGTGATTCCCCTCGGTGAAAATCACCAGACTCGGCGGTACCCCGAAGCGGCCGACGACGTCGGGTACCGTGTCGGTATGACCGTCGAACGCGTGTATGCCGGAGGCCGGCTTCTTCACAACCGGCCATACCAGCGGCGTTGGCGACGCGGCTACGCCGACCGGTGCGCTTGCCGCCGCAATCGGCGCGAAGGCGGGTAGCGCGGCAGCAGCGCCGGCCAAGCTGAAAAACGTACGGCGATCGGTCATGCGCGGGCGAGGTTCTCCATAACGAAGCAATAAAAAAGGCCTCTTGCTGTCGGCAAGAGGCTCACATCGTCTAATTCCGAGGCACGGAAATTAGGGCAGACGATCTCCTACGCGACCGCGCGACGGCGAAAAGCGGCAACAACATGCGGAGAGCGGTAAGCGTTCCATAGCCCGGGCCACCGTACCACCGGCCGGCGACAATTGTCAACCCGCTTGTAGACACGCTGCAGCCCGCGATGTTACGATGCCAGCATGTCACACCGGGATCGTTCGGGCGCGTTCTGTTGCAGCTGTTGTTGCGCGCCGAAGCGTGTTCCGGAGCTTGATGTGACGTAATCTTCGACGGCGAACCGACGCCGGCAGCGTCCGCGAACCGGAGCACCACGCACTTGCGCGCGGTGCTTTTTCTTTTTCCACCGGCCATCCACGAAGAAAGCAGTCCCCACCCCAATGTCCGCTATCGCCATCGACCGCCCGGCGCCCGATATTCCGGGACGGCACAACGACGTCCACCTCCGAAACGCTGGCAAATCGTACGCGGACCGCGGCCGCGTGGTCCGCGGTCTCGCCCCGATTTCACTCGACATCGCCGGCGGAAGCCTGGTGGCAATCGTCGGGCGCTCGGGATGCGGAAAATCGACGCTCTTGCGCCTCATCGCCGGCCTCATCGACCCCACGGCGGGGTCGATCGAGATCGGCGCTGCGGCCCTGTCCGGACCACCCGATCAAGCGCGTTACGTCTTCCAAGACTACGGGCAGTCGTTGCTCCCGTGGAAGACGGTCATGCAGAACGTCGAGTTCGGCGTCCGTCACGGTTTCCGCAATCAGGCCCACGCACACGGCTCGACCCCGAGCGAAAGCCTCGCACTGGTGGGCCTCGCCGGGACCGGCGACCGTTATCCGTGGGAACTCTCCGGCGGCATGCAACAGCGCGTCGCCGTGGCGCGCGCGATCTCCGCGCAGCCGAGCGTGCTGCTCCTCGACGAGCCCTTCAGCTCCGTCGACGCGCTGAGCCGCGCGCAGTTGCAAGACATGATATTGAACGTCTGGGGCGCCATCGACGTGACCGTTGTGCTCGTCACCCACGATATCGACGAGGCGATCTATCTGGCCGATCGCGTCATCGTGCTGGAGCCCGAAGGCGCCGGCATCGGCGCCGACATCACGATCGATCTGCCGCGGCCGCGTCATCAGATCGAAACCCGCGAGCAGACCAACTACCTGGCGTACCGGCGCGACCTCTTCCATCTGGTCACCGGGGAATAAGCGGCCGGCATGAGCATCATCGTTGCAAACGTTTCGCTCCCGGCACGCGCCAGGACACTTCCCAACTCACGCATCATCGGCCTCGCGTTCGTTCTCGCTCTGCTCGTCGTCTGGCAGATCATCAGCGTTACCGGCGTCATCGATACCGCGTTGCTGCCGCCGGTATCGACGATTCTGCGTGCCTGGTACGCTGCGATTACCGCCGGTAAGCTGATCGGCCCCTTGGCCGAAACGCTGCAGCACATGTTTGCCGGTTATCTTTTGGCAATCGTCGTCGGCACGATCGTCGGTGTGCTCATGGGAACCAGCCGTTTCGTCTACGCGCTGCTCGAACCGTTGATCGAACTCGTGCGGCCGGTTCCGATTCCGGCCTTCATTCCGCTGCTGATTCTGTTTCTCGGCATTGCGGGAGGGCTGAAGATCGCCGTCGTCTTCATCGGCTCGGTGTTTCCGATCATCATCAGTTCGCTGGCCGGCGTGCGCGGCGTTTCCCGCACGATGCGCGAGACGGCTTCGACGTTCCGTCTGTCCCGCTGGGACACGATCCGCGAGATTACGGTCCCCGCGGCAGCTCCCGTCATCTTGGTCGGCCTGCGCACGAGCCTCGCCATCGCGCTGATCGTCGACGTCGTTTCGGAGATGATCGCCGGAACGGGCGGTATCGGATATTTCATTCTGCAGGCGGAAGAAGCGCTGCGCGTGGTCGACATGTACGTCGGGATCTTCACCCTCGCTCTGGTCGGATATGCGCTCAACAGCTGCTTCTTGCTCGTCGAGCGGAAACTGTTGTTTTGGCACGCCGGGAGTACGGCAAAAGCAGGCGCGAACTGAACGGGTCCCTGCCGCTCGGCATCCTCGATCAATCGCCGGTGTTTGCCCACAGCGGCGCCGAAGAAGCGATCGCTGCGACGATCGCCTTAGTGCGAGAAGCCGAGCAACTCGGTTACGCTCGCTATTGGTTTGCCGAGCATCACGGCAAAGAACACAACAACACGAGTGCTGCTCCCGAATTGCTCATCGCGCGCATGAGCGGCGAGACGCAGCACATCCGTCTCGGCAGCGGGGGCGTGTTGCTCACGCACTACAGCGCGCTGAAGGTTGCCGAGTCGTTCCGGATGCTAGAAACGATGGCGCCGGGCCGGATCGATCTTGGAATCGGACGCGGCACCGGCAGCAACGACGAGACGGAGGTCGCACTCCGCTCCGGCATCGTGCGCGAGGGCGCATTCGACGAGCGCCTCGTGGAGTTGCTCAGCTTCCTTGAGAAGCGAACGAGCGCTGCCGCACCCTTTCCCGGCGTCACCGCGACACCGGCCATTTCACGTATACCGCAGACGTGGCTGCTCGGTTCGACGGCGCACGGCGCACGGTTGGCAGGAGCCCTTGGCCTTTCGTTCGCCTATGCCCACTTCATCAACGGCGATGCACCGGAGGTCACGGCCGCGTATCGCGCGGCCTATCGTCCGTCCACCCATTCCCAGCATCCGCGCGTGCTCCTCACGCTCGCGGCCTTTTGCTCGAGCGATGCTGCGGAACGCAGCGACTATTTGGCAACGCTCGCATTGCGCCGTGCGCGCATGCGTCTCGAACACGACCCCTTGCCGCCCACCCGCGAAGAAGCGCGCACCCACGTACCGACGGCCGAAGAACGCGAGCACATCGAGAAGACGCTCCGCCTCGCCGTCGCCGCCGACCCAGCGGCGATTCAAGAACAGCTTCAGGCGCTCGCCGCACGACACACCGCGGACGAACTGATGATCGTGAGCGTAACCCCCGACGCCGCGAGCCGCCGCAAGTCGTACGAATCGCTTGCGGCGGCGTGGTCGTAGCTTACTTGGCCGGCACGGGATTCTGGGCCACGAGGTAGGCGATGATCGCGTCGGAGTCAATGTCCGGAATCGACGCACCGTAGGCAACGCGCATTTTCGTCACCTCGTTGGTCCACGCAGTTTTGCTGAGCGCCGGCTGTGACAACACGTATTCGGCCGAGTGACACGTGAGACAATCCTTGTGCGCGAGTTCGACTCCCGGCGCCTCGCGAAAATTGACGCTCTGCGGGGGAAGCTTGATCGACACGGGCGTCTGCGCGGCCGGCGCGGCGGCAGCAAGCGCCCCGGCGATGCAGAGGACACCGATCGTTACCATGAGGCCGCGCCGGCCATTATTCGGAGCGCTCATCACGAGTTCACCGAAACGCTCACGTTATCGACGGCATTGCGCGCATAGCCGCTAGGATTCCAGCGCTGCACCTGCCCTTCGCCGGCATTACTGACGGCGCGCGAAGCGATGACGTACCGCTGACCGGCCTGCGCATCGAACGTTGCCGTCCAGCGCCGAAAGCTGAATTTTCCCAGATCCGGTCCGAGGTCGGTGGGGCGCCACGTCGTTCCGCCGTCGCTGGAAATCTCGACGCTTCGGATGCCGGTGCCCCCGTCGAAGGCGATTCCGCGAATGGTCTTGCGGCCCGCACCAATTGCGGCGCCGTCGGTGAAGTTCGTGATGAACGAACGGACCGTCAGATTGGTCAGCGGAACGGTCGCAAACCCCGTATCGGTTGGGGCGACGCTATAGTTCGGTGTATTCGGGACGCGGTAGGCGGTCTTCATCCAATAGTTCTGATCGGGTTCCGTCAGCACTTCGATATCGGTGAGCGCTTTGACCCAATACGTGCCGAAGTATCCGGGCACGATCAATCGCAACGGGTAGCCATTCAGGACCGGCAAATCGGACCCGTTCATTTGATAGGCCAAGATGACGTTCGGATTGACGGCAACCGCCAAATCGAGCGACTTCAAGAATTGCGGCGTGGTGGGAAGCGCCGGCCGCTCCGCGCCTTGGAAGCGAACCTGCACCGCGCCGGTGCCGACCTTTGCTTTGGCCAAGACGTCGCGCAGTCGGGCACCGCGCCACTTCGCATTTCCCATTGCGCCGTTTGCCCACTGACCGCCCGGAACGCGCGGTGACGAGAAGCCACGGCTGTTGCCCGCACATTCGAGCACGGCGTTCACCTCGACGGCCTCGAAGTTCGAGCGCAGATCGTCGAGCCCGAAGGTGACCGGCGTAGCGACCGCACCGTGGACGTTCACACGAAAGGCCGACGGATCGATGTGCGTCGGGACGTCGGGTAGATGCCAGCGCACGAAGAACTCGTCGTTCGGTGTGAATTCGCCGGCGTCGAAGACGTGGGCCGGTGTCTCGAGTTGGACGGGACGCGATGACAAGACGATGAGCTGCCGCTTTTGCGGAAACGCAGCTAACGCCCGCTCTCCGTTATCAAACGGGAGCGTGACGCTTTGCGCCAGCGCAGGCGTAGCAACGGCGCTTCCGGCAATAGCCGCCGAAGCCGCGAGAAAATGCTTCCGTTTCATCGATCGTGAACCTTATCCATAACCGCTCCTCCGCGTGATACATATAAAAAACCCCGCAGTCATCGTGCGGGGCTTCATCGAGATTCTGGGCGACCGCGTCGCCGCAGCCGAAGATCAGATCACGACGAAGCGCTGCCCCGCATGAACGCGACAGGGACAACGGCGACACCGACCGGCTGAGAACATGTGCCACATCCTATCAGAGGCCCGTATCCTTTGTCTAGCGGAATAAGCGTTAATCCCGACCATGCATAACGCTCGTTTCGTTTGATGACCTGTTATCGGAGGTACTAACGCAAATGTCGCAAGCATCTACCGATCCATCGTTGGACTGCACAAAGCTGATTCCGCTGCCGATCGTGCGGCTGAACCGCGCGACGATCTTGCTCGGCGTGATCCTCGCCTACGTCGTGAACGCCCCGCTGATTACGACCGCGGTGTTTGTGATCGTCGCCCTTGCGGCGGGCTTCGGACGGCGTGCAAGCCTGATCTATCTCGTTGGTTCGTTCGTTTTCCGGCCGGCACCCGACCCCACGCATGACGAAGATCCTCGCCTCATGCGCTTTAACAACACGCTCGCGACGATCATTCTCGGCGCGGCGCAGATCGCGTTCGCTGCGCACACTCCGGTTCTCGGATGGGTTCTTGCCGGACTCGCTGCCTTGGCAGCAGCGGTCGCACTGGCCGGGTTTTGTTTCGGCTGCTTTTTGTTCTACCAGTTCAAGCTGAATCGCAGCCGCATCTTCGGTTAGAGAGCTTGACGCCAACTCCGCGGTTGACGACTCCTATGCTTGGTGAACGTTGTAGACGAACTTGCGAACATCGGGCACCGTCGGGATGATCTTCTGGTCGGCGAACCATTGCGCGACGTGCGTGAGCGAGGCAATAACGGCCGGCGTCACCGGGCCATAAATGAAGGGGGCGCGTTTAGCGAGCAAGGCGGTCGTCGGCGCGTCTTGTTTGGCGTCGGCCGCCCACAAGTTCGTCGCCGCAGCCTGGTTCGCGTTGGACCATTTATTTTCAGCGATGAGCGCATCGTAGAGCAGCTTCACCGCCAGCGGGTTCTCGTCGATGAAGCCGTTGCGCGCGACGATGATCGTAGCGTTCTCGGAACCGATCTCGTGCGATTGCGCGATCACTCGCGCCTTGTCGCGAACTTCCGCCACCGCGAGATAGGGATCCCACGCCGCCCAGCCGTCGATGGCGCCGGTTGAAAACGCGTACGCCGCATCGGCGGGGCCAAGGTACACGCGGTCGACCTTGTCGTACGACAGCCCGTGCTTCTGCAGTGCGAGCGCCAGCAGATACTCACCGGTCCCGCCGCGGTTCACCGCAACGCGCTTTCCGACCAGGCCCGGGACGCTCGTGATTCCGCTCGCGGGCCGAACGAAGACGCCTTCGCCGTTCGACGACGGCGGCGAATATTGGAAGATTTTGAACGGCGCGTTCGCGACCATTGCCGACGCAGCCGACGTCCCGCTGCCGACCGTGATATCGATGCTCCCCGGGGTCAGCGCCTCAACGGCCGGCGCAAAAGCGGCAAACGGACCGGCCCACTGGATCGTGTAGCCGTGCGGCGCGACCGCAGCCTGCAATGTCCCCCGCAGACGCCCGAAATTCAGCGGCGTGAGGCTCGGCAGATAACCGATGCGGATGACTTTGGCATCGGCCGCATCGGCCGCCTCGGCACCGCCGCCGGCCAGTGCGAGTCCCGCCAGCGCGGTTGCGCCGGCGACGAAGTGCCGCCGCGTTGTTTGGGTCATTGAGGTCCTCCTAGTGCTTGAAGAATACGGCGGCCCAGATGACGATCAGGGCGATTGGGATCAGGGTGACGATGAGTGATTCGCGCCCGTTCTCAGGCGAGAGGGAGTCTCGCTCATCGTCTGCGGAGAGCTCGTGCTTTTTGCGGACGAAGTTCGAAAATGGGAACATCGGTAGACCTCGACGATTGCAAGCCGGCGATGAAATAGAAAAAGCCCCTCACCGAATCGGCGAAGGGCTCGAGCGCACACGCACTGGCGTCGACGCGAAAACCTACCTCACTCGATTTGGCGGAGCGGCTCCAAAACAACAACAGCGTGCGTCGCGAATGAAAATCATTGGGCGCAGACTATCATACCCTTCCCCGCGCTGTCAACGGACGAAGCACTTTGCTTTTCGGCGCAGCAGTGCTACAATGCGGTCATGCTGCACGTTCCAACAGCTGCGCGTTGTTGTTCGGCCCTCACGAATATTCGGGAGAGGCTGCTGTTCGTTTAGCGCACCGTAAAGCGGTGGTAACGTGCAACCCTCTGCCGGACCGGCAGGGGGTTTTTTCTTTCTGACCGTTCGGCGATTCAAGGAGTGTCCTCATTATGACGGTCATGAAGCGCTGGCGAGCGCTACTGGTGCTCGCCCTCATCCTCGCCGGCGTCGCGCACGCCACACCGACGTCGGCGGAGCCGGCGAAGCAGATCCGCATCGGCTATCAGAAGATCGGCACGCTGCTCGTGCTCAAAGGCCAGGGGACGCTCGAGAAGCGTCTGGCCGCACAGGGCATCGCCGTAAAGTGGGTCCTCTTCCAGTCGGGTCCGCCGCTGCTCGAGGCGCTCAACGCCGGGGCGATCGACTTCGGCTACACGGGCGATACGCCGCCGATCTTCGCGCAAGCCGCCGGCGTCAATTTTGTCTACGTCGCCGCCGAACCCTCACCCGGGCGGAGCAACGCGATCGTCGTGCGCGACGCTTCCGGCATCAAGGCGCTGGCCGACTTACGCGGCAAGAAGATCGCCGTAACGAAGGGTTCCAGCGCGCAGAACGTGCTGGTGCAAGTTCTCGCCAAGGCTCGCGTCCCATATACCGCCGTCACGCCGGTCTACTTGCAGCCCGCCGATGCCGGTGCGGCGCTACGCTCGGGCAGCGTCGACGCTTGGGCAATCTGGGATCCGTTCTACGCCCTGGCCGAACGCTTTCCGGGCGTTCACAAGCTCACCGACGCTCGCGGGATCGCCCCGTCGAACAGCTTTTTTCTCGCGTCCCGTACGTTTGCCAACGACAACCCGGGGATCGTTCGCAGCGTCATTGCTGAAGTTGCGACCGTCACGAAGTGGAAGGCCACGCACCAGTCCGAACTCGCCAAAGTGCTGGCCGATGCTTCGGGTGTCGATCTCGGGGTCGAGAAAATCGTCGCGGCGCGCGGAACCTACGAAGTCGGTTACGTGACACCGAAAGTGATCAAACAGCAGCAAGCGATCGCGGACACGTTCGCAAAGCTCGGACTGCTGCCGCATGCGATCGTCGTGCAAACCAACGTTTGGACACCGTCCAAGAGCGTTGCCGACGCCGGCAAGCCGTAGATCGCCACCAAATGATGCATCTCCACCGGCGCCTTCGAGAACGGGCACTCCTCGTCGCCGCGGCAATCGCGAGCGCGCTCGCGGTGTTCGCGGGTCTTTCGGGCGCCGGTGCGCAGACGCTGCCCCCCATTCACGTCGGAACCACCGGCAAAGAGACCGACGCCCAGGCGTTCTACGCCGCCGATCTCGGCTTTTTTCAACGGGCCGGACTCGACGTCGACGTCCAAGTCCTCGCGAACGGCGCGGCCATTGCGTCGGCAATTGCCGGCGGCTCGTTGCAAGTCGGAAACACCAACGTGCTCACGCTCGCGAAGGCCGCCGAACAGGGGCTTCCGTTCTCCATCATCGCGCTCTCCGCGGTCTACTCGGAGAGGAATCCCGCAACGGTCTTCGCGGTCGCACCGAACGGCGGAATTTCATCGGCGAAGGACCTGGCCGGCAAAGTCCTTGCCGGCGTCTCGCTCGGCGGCCTCGACCAGCTCTCGATGGAAGCGTGGATCGATGAGAACGGCGGCGATGCGAGCGCCGAGAAATACATCGAATTGACGTCTTCGCAGGTCGTTCCCGCGCTCGAGCGAGGAACGATCGGCGCGGGCAATATATCCGAACCCGAGCTGAGCGCGCAGCACGGCCGCTACCGCGTGCTCGGCTACAGCTATGGAGCCGTTGCGAAACGCTTTGCGCAGACCGGCTGGTTCGCATCACGCAGGTGGATCGCGCAGAATCCGGCAGTCGTCCGGAAATATCAAACCGCGATGGCGGAAGCCGCCGATTGGGCGAGTAAACCGGCAAACCACGCGCGCGCTTCCGCAATTCTTGCCAAATATGCGCAAACCGCTACGGCCGACGCGCGCATCCAATATGCGCGCTCGCTGGATCCGGCGTTAGTCCAGCCGGTGATCGATCAGGGCGTCAAGTACCATCTGCTCGAACGCCACCTCGACGCCTCCGAGTTACTTTATAGTCCGAAGTAGCGCGACGCCACGTGCGGGTGCGACCGCAGAACGACCTTCAGCGCCTCGTCTCCATAGCCGGCGTAATCGAGACGCGGATTGAGAAAATACGCTACGCTCACGCGCTCGCGACCGGCCGGCGGACTGACCACCCGGTGCCGCGCCGCGATCGTCCGCGCGGCGGTGGCGTCGGCAAGCGCGCGCCCCAAAACGGCGATGAGCGCGCCGGCCGGCGCCGTAACGTCGACGAACGCGCGGCCATCGTAGACTTGGAGGCCCTGCGTTCCATCGTGCGCGATCAGCGCGAGAAAGCCGGAATCCGTGTGTTCTCCGACGCCCTGCTGCGTACTCGCGGGTTCGCCCTGCGGATACTTGATGATCTTCAAGCGCTCGTGCGGTTGTCCCGAATAACCGGCAACGAACATCTCGCTCTGCAGTCCGGCGGATGCGGCGATGGCCGTCAACACGCGCGTCGAAACGTGGCGCAAGAGTTCCATCCACGCGAGCACCGACGAACGCAGTGACGGCAGCGACGCGGGCCAAAGGTTCGGTCCGTGCAGCCGCAGATATGGCGGATCGCCGGCAGCGAGAATCCGCGGTTCTTCTTCGGGTCCGACGTCGAGCTGTTCGCGCAGATCGGGCTCACCCTGCGTGCGTTCGGTTCCAAGCGACGAGTAGCCGCGAAAATACGGCGAATGAATCATGTCGATCGCGTCGCGGTCGGCCTGCGGCAACGTGAAAAACCGCCGGCTGAGGGCGAGCACTTCCGCGGTTTGGCTTTCAGCGACCCCGTGCCCGGTGAGCACAAACGCGCCAACCTCGCTGGCCGCGAAACGAAGCCCTCCGCACTCGCTGCTGCTGCCGCCCTCGAGTGCAGTGAGATCGACCCATGGAATCGACACGCGCGCGCATGGGGTTAGTTCGGTCGCGGCGCCGTCAAGCGCCGGCCGTTAAAAACGCCCGACAGCGAGCCGCCGCCGAGAAACGGCGATTCGGGCGGAAGCGCGCGCGTTGCGACGCGTTCGCGCTCGAGAACGGGAAACAGTAGTTCCGCGACGCGATACGCTTCTTCAAGGTGCGGGAAGCCGGAAGCGATCACGGTGTCGATGCCGAGCGCCGTGTATTCGCGCAATCGTTCAGCAACCGTTTGCGGATCGCCGACGAGCGCCGTGCCCGCGCCGCCGCGAACGAGTCCGACGCCGGCCCACAAGTTGGGGCTCACTTCGAGTTTACGGCGATCGCCGTTGTGCAGCGCCGACATGCGCTGCTGTCCGACCGAATCCGACTCGACCGTTTGCTGATGCTGGGCCTGTGCGATCACGTCGTCGGGCAAGCGGCTGATCAACTTCTCCGCTGCCGCCCACGCTTCGGCTTCCGTTTCGCGGACGATCAAATGCAGCCGAATGCCGAAGCGCACCGTGCGCCCATGCTTCGCCGCCTCGGCGCGCACGCCGGCGATTTTCTCAGCGACGTGCGCCGGCGGTTCGCCCCACGTGAGATACAGATCGACCTGCTCGCCGGCGAGTGCTTGCGCGGCGGGCGACGAGCCGCCCAAGTACAGCGGCGGATGCGGTTCTTGAACCGGCGGAAACGGCACGTGGCCGGCCTTGAGATCGTAGTGCGCGCCGTTGAAGTCGACGCGCTCGCCCGCGAGCAACGCGCGCCAGACGCGCAGGAACTCATGCGCCTGCGCGTAGCGCTCGTCGTGATTGAGGAAGATGCCGTCGCCCGCGAGCTCCGACGGCCGCCCGCCGACGACAACGTTCACGGCCAGACGTCCTTCGCTGAGCCGGTCGAACGCCGACGCTTGCCGCGCCGCCTCCGAAGGCAACACCGTGCCGGGCCGCACCGCAACGAGAAAACGCAGCCGCTCGGTATGCGTTACGATCGACGATGCGATCGTCCAAGCATCTTCGCAACCGCGACCCGTCGGCAACAACACGCCGTCGTAGCCGAGCCGGTCGACCGCTTCGGCGATTTCCCGCAGGTAGCGGTTTGTCGCCGGGCGCTGTCCGTCACCGGAACCGAGATAGATCCCGTCGCCACCGGTTGGTAAAAACCAGTAGAAGTCGCGGATTCCGCTCACTGCCGCCCGGCCTGCGCCAATGCCGCCCGCGCTTTCGCGCTCGGCACGTACGCGATCGCGCGCACGTCGACCGCGTGCGGGATCAGACCCAGCTGCTGGAACGCATCGGCGATCTGCTGCTGCTGGTGAATGATCGTGTTGTCGAGATAATGGATCGTATAGACGTCGCGTGCGGCGACGATTTTCTCAACGTCGGGATCAACCCCGGTAACCGACGAGAAAAGCGTCGCGAGGTCGGCCGGATGCGCGGTCGCCCAGCGCGCCGCGCGATCGAGTTCCTGGACAAACGTCGACACCGCGTCGGGATTCTGCGCCGCATAATCCGCGCCTGCGAGGAAGAACCGGTTGCTCGGCGCTTTTTCGGCGTCCGTGAGCGTGTGCGCGTTCGGGAAGCGCTGACCCAGCGCGAAGAACGGATCCCAGATCGCCCACGCATCGATCCCGCCGTTCCGGAACGCCGCCGCTGCGTCGGCCGGCTGCAAATCCACCGGCTGGATGTCGGCGAACGTGAGCCCCGCGTTTGCCAGCAGACGAACGACGACGTTATGCGCGCTCGAACCGCGGGTGAACGCGACGCGCTTGCCTTTCAAATCGGCGATCTTCGTGATGCCGCTATCCGCGCGCACGAGGATGCCGCTGCGCTTGCCGAAGTCCGGCGCCGCGGCGAGATAGACCAGCTTCGAACCCGCTGCCTGCGCATAGATCGGCGGCGTATCGCCGGTTTGTCCGATGTCGATCGCCCCGCTATTGAGCGCCTCGAGCAACGGCGGTCCGGATTGGAACTCCACCCACGAGAGCTTCACACCGGCCTGCGCCAGCCGTTTTTCCAAGGCGCCCTGCTGCTTGACGATCAGCAACACCCCATCTTTCTGGTAGCCGATGCGCAGTTCTTTGGCTTGATCGGCCGAGAGCGGCGCCGCCGACGTGGCGAACAGCGCAGCGCAGACGAGGCCGAAGGTGAAACGGGTGAAGACGGTCATCGATGATCCTTTTCTCTGGATTGGTTAGATGCTGGCAGCGTAGGGGTCGAGCGGGGCGTCGTCGTGCACGTCGACGCCGAGCGCACCGAGCAAAGCGTTGCGCAAATCGTGAAAGCCGGCATACGCGGGCGAACGCGGACGCGACATCGCGACGAGCTCGTCGAGTACGATGTGGCCGCCGTCGAGCACGAGCACGCGATCGGCGAGCATGATCGCTTCGTCGACATCGTGCGTCACGAGCAACACCGCCGGACGATGCCGGCGCCATAATGCCTCGACCAGCACGTGCATGCGGATGCGCGTGAGCGCGTCGAGCGAAGCGAATGGTTCATCGAGCAAGAGCAGGTCCGGCTCGCGGACCAGCGCCCGCGCGAGCGCCGCCCGCTGCGCTTCGCCGCCCGAAAGCGTCAGCGGCCATGCGTCGGCCCGATGCGACAACTCCACTTCACCGAGCGCTGCGACCGCGCGCTCGCGTTCGGCGTCGCCGTGAAACCCGAGCACGACATTTTCCCACGTCCTCTTCCATGGCAGCAGCCGCGCCTCTTGAAACACGACGGCCCGCTGTTGCGCAACGCTGAGTTCGCCGGCCGTGGGGGTATCGAGCCCGGCGAGTAACCGCAGCAACGTCGTCTTCCCGGATCCGCTGCGCCCGAGCAGCGCGATGAACTCGCCCGGCCCGACGTCGAGATCGAGTTCCGAGAGGACGCGATTCTCGCCGAAGGTCTGCGTGAGCCCGCGCGCCCGGATGCCTTCGCTCACGGCGCCCCCTTGAGGATCGACGGGCGCCAGCGCAACGCGCGGCGCTCGAGGAGCCGTACGACCGCGTCGGTGGCCAGCCCCAAAATTGCATAGACCGCGAGTCCGACGACGATCACGTCGGTGCGCAAGAAGTCGCGCGCGTTCATGATCAAGTAGCCGATGCCGTGGTCGGCGTTGATCTGTTCGGCCACGACGAGGCTGAGCCACGCAATGCCCAACGATTGGCGAACGCCGACGAGCGCCGACGGCAGCGAGCCGGGCAAGATCACCTCGCGGATCACGGCCCAGCGATCGAGCCCGAACACTTGCGCGGCCTCGATCAGCTTGCGGTCCACCGCGCGAATGCCGGCGAACAAGGTGATGTACACCGGAAAGAACGAGGCGAGCGCGACCAGCGTGATCTTCGGCACCTCGCTGATACCGAACCAGAGAATGAACAGCGGCGTCAGGCCGAGTAGCGGGATCGCCCGCAACATCTGCATCGGCGGATCGACGGCATCTTCGCCGATACGCGAGAGACCGGCGATCAAGGCGAGCAAGATGCCCAAGCTGACGCCGATCGACAACCCCACGAGTGCTCGCGCCAGCGAAACCAGGAGATCGGGCAGCAGCTCCCCGCTCGCGAGCAGCCCATAGGCGGTGGTAATGATGGTGGCCGGCGACGCGATGATACGGGCCGGAATCAGACCGGCCAACGAACCAGCCTGCCACAACGCGAGAATCACCAGCGGCGAGATCGCGCGACGAAACGGGAACGCCCGTGGCCGCGCTATCGCCAGCCGCGGCAGTTCCGGTAACGGAACGGTCCGGCCGTACATATTCAGGCAGCGGCGGGAATCGAACCCGCGATCAGAGATTTGCAATCTCCCGCCTTCCCCCTTGGCTACGCTGCCGCGCGCGGCTTCCACCGGAACTTCCGTCATACCGCGATGAGTGACGGTTGCTGCAGACGGTCGCGCATGCGTTGCGCCGCGGCCGGGTCGGAACAGCCCAGCTCGAGCGCGAGCGCGAGCGAACCGAACGCACCGGGGAACGTTCCGAGCACGTAGAGCGAACGGCGGCGATTCGCGCTGAACCACGCGCGCGCGTATTCGGGCTCGGCGAGGCGAACCGTATATCCGGCGCGCTCTCGCAATGCGATCAGGGCCGCGTTTTTTTTGTCCGTTGCCGCGGCGAGGTACAGCACGATATCCGAACGCAACGCGGCCGCGACCCCGCGCGCCCGATGCGCCGCGTCCTCCGCAAATTCACGTTGCGGGTTAATCGTCTGCGCGTGAATGCGAGCGTATGGCGCCGCCTGCCGCAACGCGCGGCAGGCGGTCTCGGCGTCGTCCGCGCGCGAGGAGTCCGCGATGAGGACCGTTACGCGAACGTCAGCCGACACGGTACACGAAGTTCGCTACGTCGGGAACCGTCGGGATGATCTTCTCGTCGGCGAACCAGCGCGCGACACGAAGCAGCGATGCGGAAACGTTCGTGTCTACCGCAGTATAGTTGACGGGCGCCCGGTGCGCGAGCAGCTCGGCGGTCGCGTCATCGACTTTTGCATCGTCTGCCCACAGTCGGGCCGCGGCGAGCGGGTTCGCCTTCGTCCACTTGTTCTCGGCCACGAGCGCGTCGTACACGATGCGCACGGCTTCGGGCTGATCGGTGATCAGGCTGTTGCGAGCCACGACGATCGTCGCGTTCTCATCGTCGATCGCGTGCGAAACGGCGATGACTCGCGCTTTGTCGCGTATTTGCGCGATTGCGAGATACGGATCCCACACCGACCACCCGACCACGGCACCGGTCGAAAACGCGTAGGCGCCGTCGGCCGGCCCGAGATATACGCGGTCGACCTTATCGTATGGGATGCCGTGCTTGGAAAGCGCGAGCGCGAGCAGATACTCGCCGCTGCCGCCGCGGTTCACGGCGACGCGCTTGCCGACGAGCTGCGGCACCGTCGTGATCCCGCTGTCCGGCCGCACGATCACGCCTTCGCCGTCGGCGCTGGGCGATGCGTACGCGAAGATCTTGAACGGCGCACCGGCCACCATGGCCGATGATGCCGACGTGGCGCTGCCTTCGGTGATGTCGAGACTGCCGGGGGTCAACGCCTCGACGGCCGGCGCGAACGCCGCGAACGGGCCTTGCCATTGCAAGGTGTAACCGCGAGCGGCAAGTGCCTTGTCGATCGTGCCGCGCAAACGTCCGATATTGAGCGGTGTGAGGCTCTTGAGGTAACCGATGCGCACGACTTTCGGGTCGGCCGCGCGGACGCGGCTGCCGATAAGCGCTGCGGCAGCCAAACCGCCGGCGCCGGCGAGCAGTTGCCGGCGTGAGGGAGAGACGTTTGCGTTCATCGCAACCGTCCCGCCGCGCGCGCCTGCTCGGTCAAACCCGAGAGCGCGAATTGCTGTTCGAGCACGCCCGGACCGAAGGGCTTCGAACCGCCGATCGCTTCGGCGAGCAGCTGGAACTGCGCGCCTTCTTCGATCAGCTGCGCATATTCGATCGTCTTCACGAAACCGCGCGTTCCCCAGACGGTCGCGCCGCCGTTCGCTTCGAGGATCGCCGGCGTCGACGGGTTCTCGGCCAAACGTTCCAGGATGAAGTCGACCTGCGGTTGACGGCGATCGATGTAGACGGGAATCTCGCTTGCGAGCGTCCAGCGCTGCACGGGGACGTAGTTGATCGGCAATGGCCGGTGCGTCTGCGACCACGCGCCGAGATAGGTCGAGTGGATGTGCACGGCGGTTGTGATATCGGGCCGCCGCGCGAGCAGCGCGGCGAAACCGTGCGGATCGCCGATGATCTTCGGCCCGGCGACGACTGTTCCGTCGAACGTCAGGACGACCGGCGTGATCGATTGATCGGCGGCAAACGGTCCCGGCTGAACGAGGCCGACGAGCAGGTCTTCGTTCGGAACGCGTTCGACGGCTTGGATCGTGCCGTTGATCGCCAGCGTTCCGGTATCGCGCAGCACGCGAAATGCATGCTCGGCGTCGGCTTTCGTCTGGGCGACGAATTGTTCGATCTTGGGGCTGAGGGCGTGGTCGATGAGGGTCATGAAAAGCTCCAATAAAAAGTTAGCAAACGGCAACGAAGAGGGCGCGCGCCCAACATCGGCGGCTCATCGTGGTGCTCCCGCGACGGCGAGGTCGGGCGCGGCACGGCCGAGGAAAAGCGGCAAGACCTCTTCGCCGACACGCGACGCTTCTTCGAGGTGCGGTAAGCCGGCCAGGATCAGCGAGTCGGCACCGATGCGCACGAGGTCGTTCAATCGTTCGGCAACCTGTTCGTAGCTGCCGACGATGCCGATCGTCGGGAAGTCGCCGAGCAGCGCGATGCCGCTCCAAATGTTCGGCGCGATGATGAGATCTTCGTAACCGGTCGGATTGCCCGGCTGGTACGATGCGAGCCGCTGGCCGCCGACCGACTCGGCTTTGCGGTTGCGCAACATCTCGATCTGCTCGGGCCGCACCCGCTCCCAGCCGAGGCGCACTTCACGCCACGCTTCTTCTTCGGTCGGACGCGCCACGACATGGGCGCGCACGGCGAACCGCGCTTCGCGTCCCAGCTGCGCGGTTCGTTCGCGCACGCGATCGAATTTGCGCTTCAGATCGTCGGGATGTTCCAGCCAGGAGAGATAGTAGTCGGCGTGTGCGCTCGCAGCATCGATCGCCGCATCCGACGATCCGGAAAAATAAATGTCGGGGAGCGACTGCGCTGCGAGTTCACCGCGCAACCCACCGTCGGTGACCTGATAGAAGCGGCCGGAATAGTCGAAGCGGCCGCCCGGCCAAACGCCCTTGTGAATGTCGAGGAATTCCGCCGTCCGCGCATAGCGATCGTCGTGTCCGGTAAAGTCGCCCCACCAGTGCTGCTGCGGTCCGCCGCCGCCGGTGATGACGTTGTACACCACCCGTCCGCGCGAGAGCCGTTGCAGCGTTGCCGACATGCGCGCCGTTTGCACCGGATCGAGGAAGCCCGGCTGGAAGGCGATCATGAAGCGAAACGTCGTCGTCGCGCGAGCCATCGCCGCAGACGCGATCCACGGATCGTCGGTTTCGGGGAACGATGGCAGCAGGCCGCCGTAGAAACCGGCAGCTTCGGCGGCGCGCGCAACCTCAGTCATGTAATCGAGATAGGTGTAGCCGCCGCGCTCGTCGTCGCGCCGTCCCGGTGCGATGCTGCCGGGCGCTCGCGGCGTCCAGTCGCCGCGGGTCTTCGGCGCATTTCGCCACGACGACATATCGCCGGACATCGGAATCCGCCAATAGACGGGAATGCGTTCGCGCAACGCGGTCATCCGACGGCCCGCTCGAGTTGCGATGCCGCGAGCCGCGGCAAGAGATATTCGCCCAACCGGTAGGCTTCCTCAAGTCGCGGCGCGGCATCGATGACGAACGTCGCGATACCGAGGCCGGCATAGTCGAGTAGGCGGGCGGCGACGTCGGCATACGTTCCGGTCAACGCATCCGCAAACGGATAGCCGGCGGCGATCAGGCGCTCGCGTTCGGCGTTGGCCTCCACGGCGAACTCGCGCGCGACGATCGGCACGCGCAAACCGTAACGCACGGAGCGTCCGGCGGCATCGGCCAACGCACGGGTGCGAACGAGCAGGGCCGCCAGCGCCCGTGGTTCGAGCGTCTCGAAGATGTGCACGTCGGCATGCCGCGCCGAGAACGCCGTCACGCGGTCGTCGTCACCGGCGGCGAACACGGTGGGAAACCGCCGCACTCCGACGCGCACGTTCTGGCTGCGGTGCCGCGCGAAGAGCGCACCTCCGGCAACGGAGAAGAAACGACCGGCGAAGTCGAACGGCGCCTCGCCCCACACGCCTTCGGCGACGACGAGCAGTTCTTCCGCACGTAAATAACGATCGTCCGGCGATTCGTCGCCCGCCTCGTCCAACTGCAGCTTCCAGCCTAACCGGTCGTTGAAGAACCGTTGAAACGTGAACGCCAACTTCGCCGCGTAAACGGCCGAGCCGAACGTGGGCGAAAACTCGGGGACGATCTTGAGATAGCGCGTTTCGCGTGCGAGCGCCGAGCCGAGCACCCAGGGTTCGTCGCCGGCCGGATCGTTCGGCAGCAGCAGGCCATCGAAGCCCGCGAGATCGGCCGCGCGAGCAACTTGGACCGCGTAGTCCGCGTACGTGAAACGGCCGGGACGCTCGTCGCGAACCGACTGATGAAACCGGCTAGGCCCCTTCGCTTCGTGAGCCGGCAACGTCCAAAGGGTCTCGATGCTCATACCGCGGCCACGCGCGATTCCGCCAACGCCTGCTGCGCCAAACGAAGCGGTTCGTGAGCTGCCCACGCGTGCACGTCGACCGGGTGCGCCAAGAAGCCGTGCGCGTAGAGAAAATCAGCTTGCCGCGCCAAGAGGTCGAGCCGGTCGTGCGCCAAGCTCGGATGCAGCGATTTGTGAAAGTCGTTGCGGTATGCCGCGATGACGCCCTCGGGCCCCGAGCGCGTTTCGCGCTGCAACACGGCGCGCACTTCGGCGAGGTTATCCGCGGCCCAGTCGGCTGCACGTAGCGTTTGCGTGAGGAAGCCGACGACCAGTTCCGGATGTTCGGCAAGGATGCGCTCGTGCACGGTGATCGGTCGCGGCGTGCCGTTGTTGACGCGATAACGCGGATCCGGATATTCATCTAAATCGATGCCGACCACGACGCCCGCACGCTGCGCATCCTCGGCGGCAGCAGCGCCCTTCACGTACACCGCATCGACCTCACCGCGCGCGAGATAGTCGATGCCGTGCCACCACGATTTTCCGTCGGGCGATTGGTAGTCGGTGCGCACGGCTTCGCCGGCTTCGGTCGGCACCTCGACGAACCGCACGTCATCGTATCGCAATCCGACGCGGGCGAGGGTCGCGACGATGCCGTGGAGCGACATCGCGCGCGGGAAGCTCTTCCCGCGCGTGTCACTCCAAACCGGCATCGCAACGCGTTTCCCTTTGAGGTGCTCGGGACGCGTGATGCCGGAATCCGGCCGCACCAGGATCGCTTGCAATTCGTCGATCCACGTCAGGCCGATCAAGCGCGTCGGAGCACCTTCGGAATAGGCCGCGAGCGCCGGAACGTTGCCGCCCTCGCGAAACAGGCCGATCAGCTGGTGATCGTAATGATGCCGGATCAGTTCGCGCGGACCGTCTTGCAAGATACCGACCTGCAATCCGTCGGCGCCGAGCGCTTCCGTGAGCCAGCCCAGCGAGAAGGCGAGACCGCTCGCCGTCGGCACCGGGCAGCGCGTGTACCAGACATGGGTGAGATCGTCGTGCTGTGTCATCGTGCGGCAAACCCCGTAGCGTGCATGAGTTCGCGCTGACGTGGATCGGCCGGCCGGTCGATCTTCGTGTTCAGCGGCAGGAGCGGCAAGAGCAAATCGGCCACGCGATACGCTTCCTCGAGCAACGGCTGGCCCGAAATGATGAACGTGTCGAAGCCGACGTCTTCGTACTCGCGAATGCGGGCGGCGACCGTTTCGGGATCGCCGACGATCGCGGTACCCGGGCCCGTGCGGATGAGCCCGTATCCGGCCCACAGATCGGGCGCAATTTCCCAGTCTTGGGCGCGCCGCGACGATCCGTTGCCGATCAGCGCGTTCATGCGCTTCTGACCATGCGAGTCGGAGCCCAGTGCGTTAGCGCGATTGAACGCGATCGCCTCGGGATCCATGCGATCCATCAGCCATTGCGCGGCCGCCCAAGCTTCAGCTTTCGTTTCGCGCACGATGACGTTCAAGCGAATGCCGAACTTCACGTCGCGTCCGCGTGCGGCGGCGAGCGCGCGCACCTTACCGATCTTTTCGGCCGCAAGGTCGGGCGGTTCGCCCCACGTCAGGTAGGTGTCGGCGTGTTTCGCGGCAACGGCTAGTGCGGCCGGCGAAGAACCGGCGTAGAACAGCGGCGGGAATTTCTGCGCCGGCTCGAGCGAGAGCTCGGCACCGCGCAACGAGAAGAACTCGCCTTCGAAATCGACCCGTTCGCCCGCGATCAAGCGGCGATAGATCGACCAGTACTCGTCGGTCATCCGGTAGCGGTCGTCGTGTTCCTCATAGATGCCGTACGGCGGCATCTGGTGCGATTCGCCGGTGATGATGTTCAAGATGAGGCGGCCGTCGGAAAACTGATCGAACGTCGCCGCCTTCTGTGCGAGCATGAGCGGCGCGACGATGCCCGGATGCACGGCGATGATGAACTTCATCTGCTTGGTCAACGGGATCAGCGAAGCGCCCATGACCCACGCGTCGTGCGCGCCGCCGCCGGTTGCCAGCAGCGCGCCCGTATAGCCCAAATAATCGACGGCGGTCGCTACCTGACGGATGTAGCCGAAGTCGATTTTCCGCGCACCTTTGGCGGACCAGGGATAGAAACCGTCGCGCGGGACAAGATACCAGTAGACGTCCATACCGCTCTCAGATGGAAGACGGGAAAATGAAAAAACCCCGGGCCGGCGGCTCGGGGTTCGGTGGTCGTTCTCGCGATCAGGCCAAGTTGGCTACCGCGACGTTGCTTACGACATGACGAAACTCGGCCGGCTTTCCGACGGACACAGACAACACGGACACGAGCACGATTGCGTCATTGCGGGCATCTTAGCATGGCCGATACACGGCTGTCCAGTGCAGAGCCGGCGGGGTTTCGCCGATAGATATGTCATGAATCCGCACATCGCAATCGCCGGTGGCGGCGCGAGCGGCTTGCTTCTTGCGACCGCGCTGATCGACGCGGGAGCCGCCGTGACCATCGTCGAGCCGCGCGAAACGCTCGGCGCCGGCGTTGCGTATTCGACCGCTTGTCCGCTTCATTTGCTCAATGCTCCGGCGTCGAATATGTCTGCGATCCACGGGGAACCGACGCATTTGCTGCGCTGGCTCGCGGAACGGGGCGAGAACTCCGACGGCACGCGGTTCATTCAGCGGTCGCTCTATGGAATCTATCTCCGTTCGCTCGCGGATGACACCGCCCGCACCGCGGGCTCACGCTTGCGGCACGTGCGATCGACCGTCAGCGACGTTGTCCTGACGGAGGACGGCGTCCTCGTCGATGCGGGCAGCGAAACGTTTGCCGCCGACGCGCTGATCGTCGCCGTCGGCAATGCCGAGCCGGCGCCCTGGCCGCGCGTCGATGCTGATGCCCTCGGATCTCACCGTTACTTTCAATCGGCGTGGGCCGATGGTGCCATGGTTCCGCGCGATCCGGCGGAGACCGTGGTCGTGCTCGGGACCGGACTGACCGCCATCGACGCCGTGCTCGGTCTGCGCGACAACGGACACGCCGGCCCCATCGTCATGGTGTCGCGACGCGGGCTCTTGCCGCACGAACATCGCGTGTTCGACTCGCCGCCCCCGGCGGCGCCGGAAGCCGCGAACGTGCGCGACCTCATCAAAGCGTTGCGCCTGGAGGCGCGGCGGCCATCGAGCACCCGGGGCTGGCGCGGGGCAATCGATGCGCTGCGTGCGCAGACGAACGCCCGTTGGACTTCATTGGAGCTCGACGACCAACGCCGTTTCGTTCGTCACGTGCTCCCGTACTGGAACGTGCACCGGCATCGCGCCGCACCGCAGGTGGCGAAAGCCGTCACCGAACTCATCGCTGCCGGCACGCTGCGTATGGTCACCGGCCGTACCGGTGAGATCCGGGTTACGCCTGAGGCCTTGCACGTCTCGGTGCGGCGCACCGGTCAGACGGAAACAGACGTCATCGCTGCCGGTCGCGTCATCAACTGCAGCGGCCCGGAGAACGACGTCACGAAACTTCCCAATCCGTTGATTCGCCGTTTGCTCGAGCGCGGATACCTCGTCGCGCATCCGCTGCAAATCGGCGCCGTCGTCGATCTCGACGGAGCGCTCGTCGCCGCTGACGGCACGCCGTCGCGCCGGCTTTATGCGATCGGTCCGGTACGTTTTGGTACCCTGATCGAAACGACCGCGATTCCGGAAATACGCGAACAGGCGCAGAGCTTAGCCGTTACGCTAACCGAAACGGCTACGCTCAAGGAGGCGTCCGGCTAGACGCTCACGGGCTGTTTGGTGACGCGCAGATAGGGCTTGAGCGTCTTCCAGCCTTGCGGGAAGCGCGTCTTCGCCTCTTCATCGCTGACCGCCGTAGTGATGATCACGTCCTCGCCCTGCTTCCAGTTCACGGGCGTCGCTACTTTGAATTTATCGGTAAGCTGGAGCGAATCGATCGTGCGCAGAAGTTCGACGAAATTGCGCCCGGTCGATGCCGGATAGGTGAGCTCCAGCCGAACCTTCTTGTTTGGATCGATGACGAAGACCGACCGGACGGTCGCGGTCGTATCGGCGTTCGGGTGAATCAGGCCGTAGAGGGTCGAGACCTTGCGGTCGGCATCGGCAATCAGCGGAAAGTTGAGCGCGGTGCCTTGTGTTTCGGCGATGTCCGCCGCCCACGAGCCGTGTTTTTCAACCGGATCGACCGACAGGCCGATGATCTTCACGTTGCGCTTCTCGAACTCGGGCTTCAGCCGTGCGGCTTCGCCGAGTTCGGTCGTGCAGACCGGCGTGAAATCGGCGGGATGGGAAAACAGCACCGCCCAGCTATCGCCGATCCAGTCGTGAAAATGCACTTCTCCGATCGTCGATTGTTGGGTGAAGTCAGGGGCGGTATCGCCTAAGCGAAGCGACATAGGACGTCCTTTCAAAAACAAAAGACCCCGGGCCGTGCGGCTCGGGGTTCGTGATCTTCATTTGCCGGCGGTCAGTTCGGGGAACGACCGCCTTGGAGATTTACGACATCGCGAAGCTCGACCGGCATGCGGACATGGCGGGACCGGTACATGGACACGAGCTGATGCGCAACATCACGCGCATCCTAGCATATGGCGTGCGCGGTTGTCCACCGCATTGACGCGCGCCCGCAGAACATGGTAGGTTGGGCGCCATGAGCTCCTCCGCACGCCATTCGATCGGCTGTTGTCTGTACGCATCCTCGCGATGCCGGACGGAGTCGTTTTTGGCCTAGCGCGCACCTCGCGTTACCCATGATGAAGACCCGCCGGCACGACGTGGTCTTTTTTTATTTTCCTTTCACTCGACACTCACGAGGACTTGTACAACGTGATCAAGATCGCGTACGGCGCGCCGACGCACATCTCGGCACTGCCGGTTCGATACGGCGTCGCACGCGGTATATTCGCTCAAGCCGGACTCGATCTCTCGGTACGCACGATTTTCGGCGGCCCGGAACTCGCCTTGGCGCTCGATCGCGGCGCGCTTTGGATCGGTGAAATCGGTTCGCCGCCGGGCATCACAGCCATCGCTCACGGGGCCGGCCTGCGCATCGTTGCGAGCGCAGAAAAACGACCGGCGCTGATGTACCTCGGCCTGCATCAATCGATCGAGGCGTGGTCAGAGCTGCGCGGCGAACGCATCGGTGTCCTGACGACCGGCAGCTGCGGCTATTGGTTCCTGCGCGAGATCCTCACTCGTAACGGTCTCGATCCCGACCGCGACGTTGAAATCGTGCAGCTCGGAAAACGCTATCCCGACGTTCTCCAGCTTATCGAGGACCGCATAATCGAGGGCGCACTGCTGGTGGAACCGTTCCTCTCGACCTGCGTTTTGAACGGGACCGTTCGCAACTGGGGATGCGTCGCGGCACTCGACTACATTCCGCCGCTCCAGTGGAGCGTGCAAGTCGCGCGCACGGCGATGATCGAAGAGCAGCCCGACACCGTGCGCCGAACATTGGACGCCGTTGCCGGCGCGACACGAGCGGCGTACGGCGACGTCGCCGATTACGCGGCTTTCCTCTCGAACTACCTCAAGCTACCGCTCGCGGTGGCCGAGCATGCCGTCGAACGCGAGCGCAAGCTGGTCGCTCTCGATGGGGAACTCGACCTCACCGGCTTGACGAATGCCATCGAGTTGCAGGTTACACTCGGAGGGATTCCGGCCGGCATCAAACTCGACGACGTGATCGATCGCCGCTTCGCGCGCGGCGCGGCCGCTGCGAACTCGTCCTGATTCGTGACCGCGGCGGGGGCTCGGTTGCGCCGCAGACCGGTGGAGCGTCCGGCGCTCCAGTAACCAAACCGACGGCCGGCCCGCAAGGGTTCACGCCGGTCACCTTCTCCGTCAGCCTCGCGCAAAACGGCGCGACGGCGACGGCGCGCCGGCCAATGTTCGTGCCGGCTTCGACGACCACCATTTCCGTTGCAATCAACGGCACGACCCCGCAAACGTTCCCGTGCTCGGGCTCAACCTGCAGCGGGACGTTCTCTTCTCCCGCGGGGGGTTCGGTGAACTTCGCGTTCGCCGCACTCGATGCGCAGCAGCGTGCCCTCTCCAAAGCATCATTCTCGGAAGCGATCAACGCCAACGGCGCGAACGCGCTCAACGTTACGCTCGAAGGCGTCGTCGATCACGCCTCGCTGGCGTTTTCCGAGCCGGGCCTCGTCTCATATCAAAGCGGGTCGGCAACCGTAACCGCCAGCGCATTCGACGTTGACAACGATCTCATCAGCGGCACCTACTTCGCTCCGCTTACCGTTTCGGTGAGCGGCGATGCGACCGGAACGATCACGGTGCCCTCGGCGACGATCGCGAGCAGCACGTC
>PLTN01000154.1 GCA_003164495.1 Vulcanimicrobiota bacterium | reverse complement strand
CGTAGCAGCGAAAGTGCATCGAGGTGACATCGTCGACCGGGACCCGTACTTGGTGCAGGATCGGCATGCCCGGCGGTGCGGCGATGAGCGTGATGTACGGCATGAGGTACTGGTTGACACGCCACTGGAAGTGATCCGGTCCGGCGTTGCGTTGCGCGGAAAGCATCAGCCCGTAGCTCGTTTCTTGCGGAAACCAGCGCGGCATCTTATCGGCGAACGTATTCGGGTTTGCCCGCGTGCCGGGAACGGATTTGTTGTCGACCCGGCTATGCAAGAACGAGACGTGGCTCGAATCGACGTCGCCCTCCATCAGCTGGAGGTAGTTGCCGCGCGCGATCATCTTGCGCATGAACCGGTGACTCTCCGGAACCGCGAAGCCTTCGTAGTTCGGAAAAGGCGGCTTGCGGTCTGCCGGACCGAGGTACGCCCAAATCAAGCCGCCGCGTTCGAGCGTCGGGTACGCCGGCGTCGTGACGCGGTCTTTGAGGTTGGCGCCTTCCGGGCAATTCGGAAGATCGGTGCACTGCCCGTTGACGTCGAATTTCCAGCCGTGATAGACGCAGCGCAGCCCGTGCTCTTCGTTGCGGCCCCAGTACAGGTTCGCGCGGCGGTGCGGGCAGTAGGCGTCCAAGAGCCCGATCGTGCCGCTCGAATCGCGGAACGCAACGAGGTTCTCGCCGAGGACGTTGACCCGCACGGGCGCTGAGTCGCGACCGCCGAGCTCCGATGCGAGCATGACCGGTGTCCAGAATCGGCGGAAGAGGTTGCCCATCGCGGTA
Source organism: Vulcanimicrobiota bacterium (assembly GCA_003164495.1). Lineage (GTDB taxonomy): Bacteria > Vulcanimicrobiota > Vulcanimicrobiia > Vulcanimicrobiales > Vulcanimicrobiaceae > Lustribacter > Lustribacter caenicola. Next base: position 27,186 of record PLTN01000154.1, on the reverse strand, counting down.
CCGGGTCCGACCCGGACCAGCAGTTCGTTATCCTCGCGGCTCAACATGGCGCTTCTCCTAGACGTTCGGCGCGAACAGGGCGTTCGCCGGAAATTGCTGCGGTAAGAAGCCGTAGCGTGCTGCGGCATCGATGATCGGTTGGATCAGGCGCGGATCGAGTCGTCCGTCGCCGAACAACTGCCGGTTTTGAGCGACGATCGTCTCGACCGGCACCTTGGAGTACTTGGACTCGATTTGCGCGGTTGCGGCTTGGTTGGCGTTGGCCCAACGGGCACTGTCGCGCAACGCGGCCGTGACCTTTTTTACCAGCGCCGGATTCCCGTCGTACCACGTCTTGTTGGCGATCCAGCCGAAGGTCATGATCTGTTTGCCGAAGCTGTCGTACGGCCGCGCGATTTCGCGCGTGTCGCTCTTAACGATCGAGATGAACGGTTCGACGAGGCAGGCCGCGTCGACGCGTTTGGCGGCCAGCGCCGGCAACTGGTCGGGATTCGGGACCTCGGCGAACTGCGTCGCTTTGGAATCTCCGCCGTTCTTGTCGAGCCAGGTCATCACTGCGGCCTGCTGCAGGTCGCGCAAGGTGCTGCACGCGATCGTCTTGCCTGCAAAGTCCTTCGCCGTACGCAGCGGCGAGTCGCTGCGTACGGCGATGATCGTCGTGGGCGGTGCGCTCGACGAGATGATGATGCTCGGTGCGAAGAGGTTGAGATGCAGGCCGTGCGCATAGGCGGCGGCCATAGAAGCGACGTTACTCGGCCCGATGTCGATCGCACCGCCGACGATACCGGCGGTCATCGCGCCGCCGTTCGTCACCGGAATCAGTTCGACGTCGATGCCGGCTTTGGCAAAGAAGCCGCCGTCGGCCGCATAGATCCCCTGTGCGAGGGACTCGCCGGCCGGCGAATAGCCGACCCGCAGCTTCGGCATATCTTGAGCCCGCGCGATGTTCGGAAACAGCGCCGCCGCGCTGATGACGCCGATGGCTCGAGAACGTTTCATACAATCCGCTATTAAGGCGCGGAAAATCCTTTCCTCTCGGCGTAGGCTAGAGGGAATGGAGGGCCAATCGATGCCGAGTTTATCACGAGGACACCTTATTCGTACGGGGGCGGCCGCGATCGCGCTAACGCCGATCGCGGTGCGCGCGCAGACCGATCCGCTCCACCTGCGGGTGGGGACGGGTTCGGTCGAAGCGAACGCGCAGATCTTTTATGCCGCCGACATGGGGTTCTTCAAGAAGAACGGGCTCGACGTCGACGTGCAGAAGTTGCGCAGTGGAACGACCACGATGGCGGCGATCGTCGGCGGCGACTTGCAGTGCGGGGTGGCCAACGTCCTTTCGCTCGGCGCCGCGCACCAGCGGAACGTTCCGCTCGTCATGTTCGCGCCGGGCGCCTACTACGATAGCGCGGTGCCGACCACGATGATGGTCGTGGCGCCCGACTCGACGGTGAAGAGCGCCAAGGATCTCAACGGCCAAGCGGTCGGGGTGATCTCCGTCGGCGGCCTCGATCAGCTCGCGCTCGACGCGTGGGTCGACCGGACCGGCGGCGACCTCAGCTCGGTGAAGTGCATCGAAGTTCCGCCGTCAGCGATGGCCGAAACGCTCGCGCAAGGCCGGATCGCGTGCGCGGTGATGAACGATCCGGAGATGTCGGCGGCGATCGAAGCCAAGCAAGTGAAAGTGCTCGCCAGCGGCTACGATTCGATCGCGAAGCTGTTCATGCAGACGGCGTGGTTCTCGACCCAAGACTGGCTGCAGAAGAACAAGGACGTCGCAAAACGTTTCAGCGACGCGATCGTCGCCGGCGGCGTTTGGGGGGAGAAGAACCAAGAGCAGGCGGCCGTCATTCTCGCCAAGTGGACCGGCGCGAAGGAAGCGCATCCGAAGATCCGCTTCGCGACGAAACTGGACCCGGCCCTGATTCAGCCGGTCTTCGACTCCGCCGCGAAGTACAAACTGCTCGCCGGCCCGGTCAACGCTGCGGAGTTCTCGTGGAACGGGAAGTAATCGCACCCAAGGGCGTTTTGCGGGCGGCCATCAACTTCGGCAACGTGGTGCTTGCGCGCCGCGGCCCGACCCTCGCCGAATCCGGCGGTGTGTCCGTTGAGATTGCGCGCGAACTCGCCCGGCGGTTGGATGTTCCGCTCGAGCTCATCGCTTTCGAAGGCGCGGGCGACGTCGTCAAGGTCGCCAAAGACGACGTGTTCGACGTCGCTTTTATGGCCATCGATCCGAAGCGCGCGGCCGACCTCGGTTTTACTGCTCCGTACGTGTTGATCGAAGGCGGCTACATGGTGCGCAACGCATCGCCGCTCAAACATGCCGACGAAGTCGATCGTCCGGGCACGCGCATGACGGTCGGCAACGCGAGCGCCTACGATCTCTACTTGAGCCGCACGCTGCAGCACGCCGAGATCACGCGCGCGCCGACGAGCGCCGAGGCCATCGAGCTGTTCATACGTGAGGGCTTCGACGTTGCCGCCGGCGTGAAGGCCGCTCTCGCCGCTTACGTGGAAACCCACGACGGCGTGCGCCTCTTGGATGGCCGCTTCATGGTGATCGAACAAGCGATGGTCACCACGCACGGTCCGGAAGCCGTGCGCTTCATCAGCGCGTTGATCGAAGAACTGAAGGCCTCCGGCTTCGTCAAGCGCGGCCTGCTGGAGAGCGGTCAGGTCGATGCTATCGTGGCCCCGCCGTCGCAGGCACCGTGATCGGGTCTTGACTGCGCGCGCCCGCCGCGACGCCCTTCGGCGCGACCGCGGCGATGCGCGCGAGTTGCCCCGCCGTGAGGTGCACGTTGGTTGCGGCCGCGTTCTCTTCGAGGTACTTGACCCGTTTGGTTCCCGGAATGGGAATGATGTCGTCGCCCTGCGCGTAGAGCCATGCGAGCGATAGCTGAGCGCTCGTTATTCCGAACTCGCCGGCCAGCGCGCTCAAGTGATCGACTACCGACATGTTCTTGGCGAAATTGTCGCCCTCGAAACGCGGATTGTGCGAGCGCGGGTCTCCAGCGCGAAAGCCCTCGTTGCTGCGGACGGTGCCGGTCAACATCCCGCGTCCCAGCGGGCTGTAGGGCACGAGCGTGATTCCGAGATCGCGAATTGCCGCGAGGACACCATTGTCTTCCACGTCGCGGCTGAAGAGGGAGTATTCGCTCTGCAGCGCCGTAATCGGGTGCACGGCCGCGCCGCGACGCACGTTGTCGGCACTCGCTTCGGAGAGACCAAGATAGCGAATCTTGCCGAGAGCTTTGAGCTCGGCCATCGCGCCGACCGTTTCTTCGATCGGCACGTTCGGATCGACGCGGTGCAGGTAGTAGAGGTCGATCGTCTCGACCTCGAGGCGTTTGAGCGATGCATCGCAGGCTTCGCGCACGTATTCGGGCCGGCCGTTGACGCCGCGTGCCCCGGCTGCGCCGAACGTGCGTCCGAACTTCGTCGCGAGCAAGACGCGGTCGCGCCGTCCACGCAGCGCGCGCCCAACGAATTCTTCGTTGTGCCCGTTTCCGTAAACATCGGCCGTGTCAAAGAACGTGATGCCGAGTTCGAGCGCGCGATCGACCGTGCGCAAGGCTTCGGTATCGTCGCTCTCACCGTAGGTTCCGGACATGCCCCAGCAACCGAGCCCGATCGCCGAGGTGAGAGGTCCGGTGTGCCCGAGCTGTCGTTGATCCATGGTGCTCCTCAGCGTCCCGAAATGAGCGTTCCGGCGCGGCCGCGAGCCGGCGCCCACGGTTCCATCTTCCCGCCGTCATTGAACTCCGCGGTCTGTTTGGCCGTCCAGAGCATCGAGCCGGGCGCACCGGGGTCGACGCGCACGGTGACGGTATTCCGCGCAAGCTTCTCGAGCGAACGCCAGAGGTGACGTACGATGAGCGAGCGCGTGAAGAGGTTGAGCGATTGCCACGGACCCTTCGTCGAGACGTCCATCTGCGTCGTATTCGCTTGGCGCATCACGGAAAAACCGGCAAAGACATCGCCGTATGCTTTGCGCGGGCCGCGAAAGGCCTCGGCCATATGGCGCTCGAGGTGGTACGACCGGCGCGCGGGCGCGGAGGAAGCCCGCTGTTTCCGGCGCCGGGAAGCCGCCAGCCGGTTAACTTCGATGGCGATACCGATGCCGACGACGACCAGCACCACAATGCTGAGCTCGAGTGTGAGGTTCACGAGGAAAACGTCCTCCGTACTATCATCGGGATGCTTGCTCCATCGATTGTATCATGCTGCTGAAGACCAGTGCCCACAAACACTCTATTCGTCTCCGGTCACCGCATGGTAAACCGCGTTTTCGCCGCAACCGAGAACCAGGGCGATCGCTACCCTCACCTTAAGGAGCGCTTATGGACCGACTGATTCCGGCACTTGGGCCGCGCGTTTCGCTGGCCAGGCCCTAAGACACGAAATGGCTTAACGCCGGTCTGGCGCGAAGAAACATCCGTCCCGCGGCATAGTCGAGATCGCTTCCAATCAGTCCGTCGAAACCAATGGCCGCACCATGAGCTTGCCGGTACTCGGCAGAATAGGGCTCCATTCGCCGACACTCGAGGAATCGTGAATGCAAGCTCTTGAGAAAACCGCCCACGAATGGCTGCACCTGCCCGCCGGCGAGGTCGGCGACGCGATCGTCGCGGCGTTAGCGGCCGCGGGCGTCGAATATCTGTTTTTCACCTCCGGATCGGAACTTGCGTTCTATCAGGAGGCCATCGCGAAGGCGGAAGCCCTCGGTACGCCGGCTCCGCGCCTCATAACGATGATTCACGAGCACGCAAGCCTCAACGCCGCGCTCGGCTACGCTGCGGTCAGCGGTAAGCCGGTGGCAACCGCCGCTCATGCCGATGCAGGCACGTTCAATTACGGTGGTGCCTTGCATACGGCGGCGCACGCCAACCTCCCGGTCTTTATCACCGGCGGCGGCGGCCCGACCGCCTACACGGGGACGGTTCGCGGTGCGCGCGACCGCGGTGGTCATCTCTGGTTTCAGCAACCCACCGATCAAAACGGCATCGTACGCAACTACGTGAAGTGGGAGAAGCGCCTCGAATACGCCGATAATCCCGGCCTCATCGTGAGCCGAGGACTGCAAATCGCGCTGACCGAGCCGCGCGGCCCGGTATACTTCACGCCGCCGCGCGAGCTCACGCTGATGCCGTTGCGCGACACATCATTTCCCACGGCCCAGCAGCTCGGCATTCCGGAAACGCCCGCACCGGCAATCGAGGCAGCACGGGCCATCGCTCGCAAGCTGGTCGACGCGGAGAACCCCTTCGTGGTCACCTCGACGGCCGGCCGCAACCCGGCAACGGTCCCGGCGCTTGTCAGGCTTTGCGAACTCCTGGCGCTGCCCGTCGCGAACTCGGGCTTCAAAGCGTATCACTGTTTTCCGAAGCGTCATCCGCTCTATCTCGGTGATTACCCGTTGAAAGAGGCGGACGTCGTCGTCGCGATCGATGCAAACGTACCGTGGACGCCGGGACCGAAGGCGCCGCCGGCAAGCGCGTATGTCGCGGTGATCGACATCGATCCGGTGCGCCAGCGGATACCGACATACGAATTTACCGCCGACGTGCGCGTCACGTCCGACGCGTTGCGAGCCATCGAGCTGTTGAAGCAACTCGTGGAAGAAGAGCTCACCCCGGCAATCCGGGCCAAGATCGAAGCGCGTCGCCAACGCTGGCACGCGTTCACGAGCGCCCGGCGCACCGAGTGGAACGAGTACGCCGAATCCAAGGCCAATGCCGATCCGATCGATCCGGCCTATGTTACCTACGAACTTGCGAAGGTCATCGACGACAACTGCATCGTTTTCGATGAGACCTTGCAAACGCCGATGATCGACCGCTACGTGCCGTGCAACGTGCCCGGATCGTACTTTCACAACCCCGCGTCCAGCGGCGGCTGGTCGATCGGCGCCGCATTCGGCGCGAAGCTGGCCGCGCCCGATAAGGACATCATCGCGTGCACGGGCGATGGATTTTATCAGTACAGCACCGCCACGGCGGCGCTCTGGGCGGCGGTTCATTTCAAAGCACCGTTCATGGCCGTGGTCTACCAGAACCGCAGTTATTCAACCGGCACGGTAAACGTCGGCGAGGTTTATCCAGGCGGCTACGCGTTCAAAGCGGGATACGAAGGCGGACACTTCGATCCGCCCATCGATTTTGCCAAAGAAGCGGAAGCGGCGGGAGCGCACGGCGAGAACGTCCGATCGCCGGCCGAGGTCGGTCCGGCGATGCGGCGTGCGAAGGCAGCCGTCCGCGCCGGAAAGCCGGCCATCGTTTCCGTCTGGCTGCAGAGGCTGGGAGGGTCCTAGGCTTCAACAGATTCTTGCTGGGGGCTAACATACAGAGGAGCTATTCGAGAATCGTCTGATAGAGCCGGCCTGCGAGAAGAACGAGGATCGTGAAGATGCCCGCTTGCACCGCAAAATCGCGGAGCAGGCCGGAGTCGCTATGGAAGCCCGGTAGCATCAGCGTTCTGAGCGCATCTACCTGATAGGTCAGGGGATTCAGGTCCGCAACGTGCCGCAGCCATTCAGGCATCAGCGCGATCGGGTAAATCGCGCTGCTGGCGAAGAAGAGCGGCATCGTCAACACCTGGCTAATTCCCATGAAGCGTTCGCGAGTCTTCACCAGGCATGCAATGATCATCGAGAAGCAGGCAAAGATTGCGGCGCTCAACACAATCATGACGACGACGCCGGCAAGGCTCAAGATGCTGAGCACCAGATGAATACCCAAGAGTACCGCCAGCACGTAGACCATGAGCGCTTGCGCTAACCCGCGAACGCCGGCTGCGAGCGACTTCCCGAGGACCAGCGCTGAGCGCGGAGCTGGGCTGACGAGGTACATTGCGAGAATCCCCAGATCGCGCTCCCAGATCGTCGAGATGCCGTAGAAGATCGCGATGAACAGCACGCTCTGCGCCAGAATTCCGGGGGCCAAGAAGTCGCGATAGCTTACGCCTCCGGTCGGTATTCCGCGCAGCCGCGCAAAGACTTGACCGAAGATAAGGAGCCAGAGCGCGGGCTGTACGATTCGCGTAAAGAGGTCAACGGGGTCGTGCCGAAGCTTGCGCACTTCCGCTTCGGCGATGGCGAGCATCTGGGTCAGGAAATTTGCGATCGCCGTCATGCCTGCGTTCTCGTCAGTGCGATGAAGACATCGTCGAGGGTGGCACCGGGCCGAAGGGCGGCGCAGAGTTCTGCCGGTGTTCCGATGCCGGCAAGCTTGCCATCGCGGAGAAAGGCGACGTGGTCGCACAATTCAGTCGCTTCGTCCATGTAATGCGTCGTGAGCAGGATCGTCGTGCCGAAGCGTGTCCTCAGCTCGCCGATGCGCGTCCACACCGCATGGCGCGCCAGCGGGTCCAGGCCGACGGTGGGCTCATCTAAGAACAGCACGCGCGGATGATGGAGCATGGCCTGGGCGATCTCAAGCCGCCGCAGCATTCCGCCGGAATAGCTGCGTGCCAGGAGGTCGACCGATTTCTCGAGCCCCATGAGCGAGAGCGCTTCGCGAATGCGCTCCCTGCGTTCGGTTCTCGGGATGCAATACAATTTGGCCGAAATCAGGAGATTCTCGTACGCCGTGAGATCGATGTCGGCCGATGCCAACTGGGGCACGTAGCCGATGCTTCGCCGGACATCGACCGGCTGAGAGGAAACGTCGTAGTCTCCCACCGATGCGCTTCCGGAGGATATGGGCGACAGTGTTGTTAGCATCTTTATCGTGCAGCTCTTGCCTGCTCCGTTGCGGCCGAGTAAACCGAATACAGATCCCTGCTCGACCGAAAACGTCACGTGGTCGACGGCCAGCTTGTGCGGAAAGCTCTTGGTCAGGTCCTGCGCGCGAATTGCAGTCTGCATTGTCCGCGCGGGCACTAATGCTGCCATAGTACCAATGCCGATTCAATCGGCAGATTAGCATCCGTCATGCTGATGCTTGGACGGCTTTCATACTTCGTACAGTATCACGTCCCAAGTTGTGCTAGACAAGCACGGTGTGGCGGACTTTCTTCAGGATCGCTTCCTGACGGGCGAGATCGGCCTCGAAAGCTTCGCGGGAGATGATGCTCAGGCGGCTCTGCTGCAGCAAACCATACATCGTCTCCGCCTCCTCGCGCCGCGGCGGAGGCATTGGCGGGCGCATGAACGGATGCGAGCAGCGACCGCGTAGCCACGCGGCGATCTTATAGCGGATATGGAGCCGCGAGCTGTCCGAATACAGGTATTCGCGCACGGGCACGATCTGCTCGGTATAGATCCGTTTGGCCGCCGCGAGATCGCCGCGTTGCCACGCCAGCGCGTGCTCAATCGCGGGCTCTTTCCCGTAGTTGTAGTAGCCCTGAACCGCCCCGTCAACCAGGTCGCACATCAAGCAGGTGTGAAGACCGAAGTGGGTCTCGTTGAGGACCGCCACGTGACGCGGCAGCGACCTCAGGTAGCGCGCGACGTGGAAGTGCGCGTGCTCGACGCCGTAGATCATTTTCCAGCCGACGACGCTCGGGATGCTCTCGACCACGCTCTGCACCGTCTCGATGGGGAGCGCTCCGCCCCATTGCTGGGTGTACGGGTGAGCGGGGTGAATGATCAGTGGCAATTCGGTCGCTTCGGCGATCGCGCGAACGTAGTCTGTCCAGATCTCCGGATTGCGCGAGCCGTTGATCGAGATCGAAACTTCCGCCGTCCCGGTCGGTGGGAGGACGAAGATGCCGTCAGCACCGAGCGTCTTGGCCTGCACAGCGGAAGCGATCACGTCCTCCATGCGGACGCCGTAGGCGCCGGCGAAGACCGGCATCCCGGCTGGCCGCTCTTCGAGTGCGATCTTGATCGTCGCGGCGCGCTCTTCCGGCGTCATGTAGAAGATTTCGCCGGCTTCGGGATTGGCGATCAGTGCGCCGCGCGTGGCAATGAACTTCTCGTCCTGGGTGAAGTAGCGAACGAGCTTGCGGTAGTCGTCGAGATCGACGGCCAAGCTGTCGGCTTGGTACGGCAGCACGAGTGCCGCGTAGAAGCGGTCGTATTCGTGTGAGTTGATGTACGGGATCATAAAAAATGTCTCCTAACGATTACGCCGAGATGTCTTCGAGGACGCGTTGTTTGGTTTCGATGCCGAAGATCGCCATCACGATGAGTCCGATCAGTGCGGCGAGACCGAACATCGCGAACACGCTGCCCAGGCCGAGATGTGCGCCAAGCAGAACCCCGACCAGCGCCGGCGCGATGAAGCTCGCAACGCGATTTAGGCTGCTAGTGATCGACGTCGCCCACGCCCGCATACGCGTTGGATAGAGCTCCGGCGTGTAGAGGTAGATCGAACCGGACTGGAACATTCCCAGTTCGACGAAGATGCTGGCTGCAAAGAGCACTTGCCAGCCGGTCTGGTGGAAGACGGCCACCGCGACGATCGCGATGATCGCGCCGATCAAGAAGAACGCGTAGCTCATGCAGAACCACGGCTTACGGCCCACGCGGTCGATCGAGAACGCTACGACGTAGTTCATGACGACCGATATCAGGCTCGCGAGAACGCTGAGGCCGAGAGCCTGATTACGCGGGAGGCCCCCGATTTGCGTGAAGAGCGTCGGCAGCCACGTCAGGAAGCCGTAAGTGATGAAGTAGACGGTAAACGCCTGCGTCCAACTCAAGAAGGTGCGCATACGATAGGCCGGCGCGAAGAGCTCGGTGAAACTGGTTGGTTTGACGTCCGCATGGTAGCGGACTTCCGGCACAGCGAGCGTCTCGCCGCGAGCGCGGGCTTCATCTTCCATCTTGTCGACTATGGCATTGGCCTCGTCGGCACGGCCGTGGTCGGTAAGCCAACGTGCCGATTCCGGCAAATTGAAGTAACCGATGATCACGGCGATCATCGGAATCGCGCCGAACGCGAGGAGCGCGCGCCAACCGAGATTTGGTCCGAGCCAAGTGATCAGCCCGAGACCGATGAGCGGGGCAAACATGTTGCCCCAAGAGAAGAGGCTCTCGTACACGCCGACGACGAGGCCGCGATTTTTGCTACGAACGTATTCGTTGAACAGCGCCCCCGCGATCGGCACTTCGGCACCCAGACCGATTCCCTCGATAATCCGCGCCCAGAGCAGGCCGTTGAAGCTCCAGGCGCAGGCCGCTACCACGCTCAGGATGCTGAACATGGCGGTTCCGATGAGCCACGCCGGCCGCCGGCCGTACTTCTCGGCCAGATAGCCGAAAAAGATCGCGCCGAGAAACTGACCGACATACCCCGCGCTAATGAGCAAGCCCGCTTGGACGAAGCCGATGTGAAACGTCGTGACGATGACGGTGAGCGCAGTCCCAATCGCCAGCGAGTCGAAAGCGTCAAAAAACGTTCCGACCCCCAGGATACTGGCCAGGCGGATGTGCCACGGCCCTAAGGGGATGCGCTCGAGACGCGCGACTATTGTATCAGCCGTCGCGGGGATGGTAAGGGTAGGCTGTCGAGCAGCGTCTTGCAACATATCAAACCTCCAACGGACGCTCAGCGAGCCGTGGCTTTTGCGTAGTTCGGAACGTGCAGGCGCTCGACGAGTGCGGCCGCCGTCGCGATTTCTTCCGCCGACGGCGGCAGCATCGGCGGGCGCATCTCCGGACGTTCGAGCAAACCGCGCGTGTAGCAACCAAGCTTGTAGCGGATATGCTGACGGTTGCGGTCCGAGTAGATCCACTCTTGGAGCTGCGAGAGCCCGGAGTACCAGATCTTGCGGGCGCCCTCGATGTCGTTCTGGCGCCAGGCTTCGATGTGGTCGAGCATGGTCTCCATCGCCACGTTCCAGCTCCCGCTGACCGAGCCGTCGAAGTAGCCGGTGGCCAAGTTCTCGTGGAACATGCTGGCGGTCGCATTCAAGATCGCGACCTGCGGTGCGTGTTCGCGGAGTGCCCGTGAGAGAATGCGATGACCGTTGTAGCTATAGGTCATCTTCCAGCCGACGACGTTCGGAACTTCGGCGCAAATCTTCAGCACCGCCTCCATCGGGAGGCCGATGCCCCATTGCGCGCTGCTCGCGGCGACCGGGTGACAGATGATGGGCAGGTCGACGGCTGCGACTTGTTCCTGGATCTGATTGAGCCAGACTTCCGGATACTTTACCGGGTCCCAGCAATAAGTGATGTCGAGGCAACCCGCCGGTGGTGCGACAAAGATTCCGTCGGCGCCGGCCGCTTTGGCGTCCCGTGCAACGTCGATTACGTCGCGCGTCGTCCAGCCGAACGTGCCGGCGAAGACCGGCATCTTACCGTTCACTTCTTCAAGCGTGATGTCGAGGACGCGCCGTTTCTCTTCGCGCGTCAGGTAGTAGTTCTCGCCGGCTTCCGGATTGACAACGATCCCGCCGACCTTCGCGAAACGTGGGTCATCGACGAAATACCTCACCAGGCGCCGCACGCCGGGCTCGTCGATCTCGAATTCAGCGGTCTGCGGCAGTACCATGGCAGTGTAAATCCGGGCAAGCTGCGCACGCCGTTCGGGTGAAACGCTCATACAGTCCTCCGGTTGTTGACTTAACGACCCAATGGTCAATCACGGAGATGATTTGCGTGCGAATCCTGTCTTCACGCAGAATTCATGATTGGTCGTCAGCGTTGTTCGAACAGCGAAGCCCACTTGGCTTTCGTCGCCGCGACCAAGCCAGGCGATGCCTCAGCGACGGGTGCGAAGGTTGCAAGCCGATCGAACGGTTTGCAGGCCCGAATGATCGCTCGGCTGTTCCACAATCGGTGCGCCGCCTTGTCCTCGTCCGTGATCATCGGATCGAGCGGATTGCTCCAGCACTCGCGCAGGACGTCGATCGTTGTCGCTGGGTCGGAGCGGGTACTGAGAGCCCAGATAACGTCGTCGTTGTTGGACGGATCGATGTCGTCGTCGACGATGATGCAGTAACGCGCCATCAGACCGCCGGCTTGGCAATTGCAGGCGACGGCCGCGGTTTGGCTAGCGTGGCCCGCATACTTTTGGGCGATGCTCACGACGATCCACATGCGGCCGCCACCAGCTTCCGCAACCCAGGCACCTCGAACACCCGGGATCCCGGCCCGGCGTAGGCTCTCCTTGATGGCGGCGGAACGCATGACGCTGAACTGATACGAGAAGTCGTCCGGCGGGCGACACGGCGGCGAACCGAGCAAGATGGGGTCGTTCCTGTAGTAGAGCGCCTTTACGTGGATCACCGGCTCCAGCGATTTCCCGCCGGCATAGTAGCCGGTGAACTCGCCGAGCGGACCTTCCATCGTCTGATCGCCGGCATACGCAAAGCCCTCGACGACGATCTCGGCGTCGACTGGGATCGGCAATCCGGTGAGGGGACCCTTCAAGACGGGAACGGCTGCGCCGGCGATTGCGCCGGCCCAGCTCAGCTCGCTCACCTCAGCCGGAACGTCGGAGGAACCCATGAGCAAGAACAGTGGATGCGCGCCGAAGCACACGACGACCGGACAGGGCTTTCCGCGGTCCCAATACTTCTGCCGGATCAAACTGCCGTGATGGCCGGGTGAGATGTAGTTCCCGAGCAGGTTCTTGGCCAGGAGCTGGTTGCGGTAGGTCCCGACGTTGATCCAGCCCGTGTCCGGGTCTTGATGGATCTGCCATGAACCGGTGCCGATGTACGGGCCACCGTCGCCCTCATGCCAAAGCGGGGTCGGGAAGATGGTGAGATCGACCGCTTCGCCGGTCACGACGTTTTCCATGACCGGGCCGCCGGCGACATACTCCAAGGGGTAGCGATCGGCTTTCCGCTCGACGCCGCGGAGCATTTCGGAGACGCGGTCGACGACCTCGATGTTGCCGGCTACTCCGGCGAAACCCATGGTCAGCCCCAACGTCACCGCATTCAGCATCGAGCCGGTCAAGACCCGAAATCCCGGCGGATAGCCTACGAGGTGGTCGAAGAGAAACGCCGGCCCACTGCGTTTTGCATTGAGGTCGGTGAGCACACCGAGCTCCAACTTCGGATCGACCGCATCTATCCTCCGCAGTTGGCCTATCGCTTCAGCCTGCGTCAGCCACGCACGCAGATCGAACGTCGACGTCCGGGTTGACATCGTGGCGATCATGCCTTCGATAAGTGGCAACGCCGAGCGGCGAGTTCATGATAGTCAGCAGTGGACCGGTTGTGCTCGGCTGCGCGTAAGTGAACTGTTGTGGCCGGGTGAGTCGCCATGGATTCTCCTCTACGCATTCAGGAAATCAGCCCGAGGATATAGCCCACTTCGGAAGAGTGGATGAAGATCGTGTCCCGGCGATCTTCGGCCTAAGGTTCGGGCCCCTGCGACCTACGTTCCGTTCATCTGAGCGCACTCCGTAGTGAGCCGCTCGTTTTGTGGAAGGCGCCGTCTATCATGATGGCCAGCAATGCATCGCGTTGCTGGAGAATGCGTACGTCTGCGGTCGGATCGCCGTCGACCAGGAGCAAGTCGGCGAGGTAGCCTTCGCGGACCAAGCCGAGATCGGGCATCTGCATCAATTGGCCGCCCAATTCGGTCGCGGCGTGAAGTACCTCGCGCGGCGTGTAGCCGAACAAGTTGACGAAATGTTCGAGGTCGCGCGCATTGGTGCCGATCGGATTCCAAGCGAACCCGTAGTCGCCGCCCGGCAGAACGCGGATCTTGCGCTTGCGCATTTCACGAAAAACGCGTGCGTAGCGTTCGACCTGAGCGATCGTACCGCGCTGCGCGACGACCTCGGCCGTGAATCCCCACTCGGCGGCGTTGTAGGCCGTCGCGTACGGCAATCCGACTGCCGGCGCAACGAAGATCTCATCCCGTTTGGCTTCGAGGCGGTCGAGCGCGTCTTCGTCCGCGAACGCGCAATGGTAGATCGTCCGGAAACCGTTGGCGAGCGCGGAACGAATCGCGCCCGCGGCCTGGGCGTGGCAAGCGAGATCGAGACCCCACATCCGCGCCTGATCGGCAATCGCGCCAACCTCTTCGTCGGTAAAGGCGACCCGCTCTGAAAAACCGCGCCGGCCGGTTGCGTTGTCGCCGGAGAGGTTGACCTTGATGGTGTCGACGCCTTCGCGGGCCAGCGTTCGCACGACCCGCCGCAGCTCGACGGGACCGTCCGCGACGATCTCCACCGAGTGGTGGTCGAGATGCGCCTGGCGCACGTCCCCAAAGCCGCCCGTCGACGTGATCTCCGGAGACGCCGCACGCATGCGCGGACCGGGCAATCGGCCCGCGTTGATTTCGTTGCGGATGACGACGTCGAGCCGCAATTTCGCGGCGCCGGCCGAGTAGGCGCTCGTGAAGCCCGCGTCGAGGAGCGTTCGCGCGTTGTAGGCCGCGATCAGGGTGTTTTCTTCCGGCGGCACGCGGCCGATATCTTCGAGTTCGACCGGGTGCGTGAACGACACGTGGGCGTGAGCCTCGATCAGGCCCGGCATGAGCGTCGCGCCGCCGCCGTCGACGACATCCGCGTCAACGTCGATGGAGTGAGGTGCCGGCACCACTCGCGCGATGCGGTTCCCGTCGACGAGAACCTCTGCCGGATATCGTTCGCTGCCGGTTCCGTCGAAGAGCGCGACGTTACGGAAGAGAACGCGCCCCATGCTACTGCGGTACGCTCGGGAACGTCTTGATCTCGACGTTCACGAGATGGGGTCCTCGGCGTTCGACACGACGGATGTAGTCGTTTTCGGTAACCAGACGCGTGCTGGGATCGACGCTGATCGGGCCACGCGGGCCCTCTTGATGGACGGCCTTCAGCAGAGTCATCGTGCGGTCCGGATCGAGCGTTCCATGCTGCGCCTCGACGGCGTGATAAATGGCATCCATTGCGTCGAATGCGATCGCCGCGTAAAAATCGGGGCGCAGCGTCGGCGCACCGGATTCGAACGCGTGCACGAATGCTCGGTTGGCCGCCGACGCATGGTCGTCGGAGTAGATGAAGGAGCTGATGATGCCGATCGTCGCGTCGCCTAAGGTGTCGAGGCGCGGTTCGTCCGAGAGCGCCCCGTTGTCGAGGATCTTGAGTTTGCTCTTGCCGCCGTACGCCCCGTTTTCGGTGAGCGCGTGCAGTAACTGCAGAGGCTGCTGACCCGGCGGAAGGAAGACGAACAACGCATCCGCGTTCGCATCTTTCACGCGCTGTGCGTAGGCCGAGAGGTCCGTCGCGCTCAGCGGCACCGCGACTTCGCCGGCGACGGTTCCGCCCGCGGCGGTGAAAGCGGTCTTGAAGATGTTCGCGGCTTCAATACCGGGCGAGAAGTCGGAGTAGAGGACATAGGTCCGCTTGAGACCGTTCGTTGCGGCCCAATTTGCGAGCGGACCAACGTACTGCCGCGTGCTGAAGCCGAAGTTGATCATGTACGGCGCGTTGGCGACGGAGCCGCTCGCGGCCGCCGTGACGACGAGCGTCGGCAATTTCGCCTGCGTCGAAACGGTTCCGGCCGCAAGTGTGGTCGGCGTGAAGTCCGGACCGATGACGAAATCGACCTTATCGTTCGCCGCAAGCTCCTGCATGCGCCGCGCGGCAACGTCGGGATTTGCGCCGCCGGTGTCCGCGCGCACGATTTGCACGCTGCGTCCCGCGACGGTCGTTCCGTGCAGTTGCTGGTAAGCGGCAATCGCGGCGTCGACTTCTTGCCCGCCGATCGCGCTCGGCCCGGTATAGCTGATCAGCACGCCGATCTTGAGCGGTTCGGCGGCGGGCGCGCCTACGCAGCTTAGCGCGACTAGGGAAACGGCCGCGACGAGTGCGCGTCGAATCATACGGAAACTCCTGTCGGTGCGAGGTTGCCCGGAACGTATTGCGTCCAGTCGGCGTCGCGCGGAATCGTCACTTCGAGCGCGTGTATCGTGTTTGTGCGTGGCGGAGCCAACGCGAACGGTTCCGCCGAATCGCCATGCTCGAGCTCGTGCAACAACAGTTTGCGCACGTGAATGCACGCAACGTCGGAAGCAACCAGCGTTTCCTTGGTGCGATCGAGCACCGGACCTTGCGAGACGTTGACGGCGGAATCTTCTTGCCCCAGGCCATTCAGGCCGGACCAGTTGCCGGCGCGCATCAGATCGCGGTTCTGCAGCCAGCGATTCTCGGCGTTCATCTCCATGTGATCGTCCACCCAGACGCCGGGCTCGTCGAGGCCCAGGACCCGAAGGACGCGCTCGCGATCGATCGGCCGTTGTTTGTCCCAGTACGTCACGATCTGCGCCGTGTGCGTGTCGTCATAGGGGACATAGTGAATCACGAACATGTTCGGCGGAATCATGTTCGTGTTCGGAAAGACGTAGGCCGTGATGCGCGCGTGCACGTTCTGCCCGTCACCCGCATCGCGCAACGCGGCGTAGTGAAAGCCAAAGTCCGTCTCGCGGGCATCGAGACGCGGCGCGTAATCGGTCGAATAGACCTGCGCCTGCTGCTGAAGGCCTTCCGGAAGCGAAGCGTCGCGCGTCTCGAATTGCTTGGCGAACTCCGCGTGCAGGATACCGACGTGCGTCGAGTCGAGCCCGCCCTCCATCACCTGCAGCCAGTTGCAATCGAGCTTCATGCGCGTGATGAACCGGTGAGAAGAAGGCAGGCTCATGTATTCGTACTCGCGGAACGGCGGCGGCTCGCCGGGCCCGAAATACACCCAGACCAAATCGGCTGCCTCGCGAACCGGAAACGCGCGCCCGCGAAAGCGCTCTTTGAACGAAGGATCGGCGACATTCGGCGTCTCGAGCAACGTACCGTCGGCCGCGAACTTCCAACCGTGGAAGATGCAGCGAATCCCGCCGGGTTCGACGCGCGCGAGTGCGAGCGATGAACCACGATGGCAGCAGGCTTCCTCGAAAACGCCGACGCGGCCGCTCTCGTCGCGGAATGCGACATACGGTTCGCCTGCGAAGGAAAAGCGAATCGGATCGCAGCCCGCCTCCGCGACATCGGCCGAGAGCAGCGCGGGCTGCCAATAGCGTTTCAACAGTGCCTGCATCGGTTTGCCGGCCCCGACTTGAGTCAGCAGTTCGTTTTGCGCGGCGGTCAACATGGCAGTTCCCTTTCATCGGTTTCCGCGCGCCGGGGCGCGCCCAGATCACGAGAGATTGCGGCGGCGGCCCGTACCAGCTGCGCGCCAAGATCGGCAAACAGCGGCTCGCCCAAGATGACGCTCACCCCCGAGATGGAGAGCGCCGCGGCCGGCTCGCCCGCCGCGTCGTAGATCACCGCGGCGACGCCGCTGATGTTGTCCTCGATCTCACCAACCGACGTCGCGAAGCCCCGACCGCCGATCCGAACGAGCTCGCGGTCGAGTTCCGAACGCGAGGTGATCGTGTGCGACGTGTGACGTTCGAGCAGCCGATCGCCCAGGGTGCGTTGACGCCGGGCCGGCGAGAACGCCGCCAGCAACGCTTTGCCGGGAGCCCCGGCGTGATACGGCAGCCGCCGCCCGATCTCGTACGAGACACGCACCATCGTGTTCGCCTCGACGCGGTCGACGCACACCGTATCGCGCAGTAGCGGCAAGGTCAGAAATGTCGAGCAGCCGGTCTTCGCGGCGAGCTCGCGCATCGGCTCGCGCGCGATGCCGAACAGGTCGGCCGCATCGCCGTGGCGCCCGAGGGCGCGCGCCCGCGGGCCGAGCCGGTATGCGGCCGTGCCGGAGTCTTGGACGACGTAAGCGTGGGCGACCATCGTGCGGAGCAACCGGTGCAGCACGGCTTTGTCCATCATCAGTGCGGATGCCAGATCGCGCAGCTGGTGCGGCCCCTCGTTTTCGTTCAAGTACGAGAGAAGCGTCAAGGCGCGACCGACCGTCTGGAGTTGCAGCTCGTCATTTCGCATACAGAAATCACCGGAGCGATTTAGGAAACGCCTGCCCGCCGCCTGCCGCCGGGGGGCGAGAGTTTGGCCTATCGTGAACCCACGGCAACATGTCATAATATCATGAAATCAACATTATGTGATATCAAGAGAAGGGCTTTATGCGCGAAATGCGCGTTTTTCGCGCTGCACTAGCCGGCTGGTACCCGTATCCGTTCCTCGATGCCGCGGCCATCGGGTATGCCGCCGCGGCCGGCTACCTCGCGCTGGTGGGCAATGCGCTCGGCCGGCGCGTCAAGCCGGCCGGCTGAGGTCCTTTTCGTAGAACAGGCTGTTCTTGATCGACGACGGCGCCATCGAGGTGTAGGGTTCGAAGGCCGCGCACGGGCGGAACCCGGCGCTCTCATATAGCCGGACGGCCGCGGGTTGGCGCACGCCGGTCTCGAGGCGCAGAATGGAAATGCCGGCCGCGCGCGTGACGTCTTCGATGTGGGCCAAGAGCGCTTGCGCGACGCCTTGGCCGCGAATCCGCTCGCGGACGTACATGCGTTTCACCTCAGCGAAGCCGTCGAAGAACGCGACCGCGCAGCAACCGACCGCGTCACCGTCGATGCGCGCGATGTAAAATTTCACGTGCGTCTCGAACAGCGAGCGCAGCGTGAGGCCGTGCAGTTGCTCCGGCGGATAGGCGACCGCCAGCCCGGAGTCCAGTTCGTAGATCAGCGCCCGGACTTCGTCGGTAATCGCGGGCACCAACTCGATATGGATCTGGGTCATTCCCATGGTCATTCGACCAGTGTGGCTATTTTGCTTGAAAGATAATATCTTGCGCCGGAAAACCGTTGTCGATGAACTTGTACTTCGCGGCCGTATCAATCGTCGGTTGCAACTGTCCCGGCGTAACGGTCGTGGCATAACGCGCGCGGATCGTCGCCTTAACGACGTCGGGATCGAGCTTGGCGTACTTGGCCAGGATCTCGGCTGATTTCGCCTGATTCTTGTTGGCCCAATCGCCGGCTTCGCGAATCGCTGCGGCGAACTTTGCGACGATCGCCGGATGAGCTTGCGCCCACGGAGCGGCGGCGAAAAACGCCGTGATGAGATAGTTGTCGCCCAGCACGCCGAAAGTGTTGGCAAACACGCGCGTGTCGCCTTTGGCTTGCGTGATGAACGGTTCGACGCTGAGGGAAGCGTCAGCACGTCCCTGCACCACGACGGACTCGGCCTGCGGAAACGGGATCTCGATGTACTTCACCGTCGATGAATCGCCGCCGTTTTTGTCGATCCAGGCGTCGGTCATCAGATCGCCGATACCGCGCAGCGGGTTCGTCGCGATAATCTTTCCGTTGAGATCGCTCGCTTTTTGCAGCGGCGAATTCTTCACGACGATCAGCACGTTCGACGGGGCGCTGTTGATGTTCGCGGCGCCGGGAGCGACGATGGTGAGCGGCACGCCTTTGGTGTGCGCCGATTCGATCGCGATCACGTTACCGACACCGAAGTCGATCGCTCCCGAAGCAACGCCCGCAGCGATCGCGCCGCCGTTCGAAAGCGGCTGCAGCGTCACGTCCAGGCCCTGTTTGTCGAAGAACCCGAGGTCGTAGGCGTAGAGCACCTCGGCCGTGGGATCGACCGTCGGGAATGCGACGGTGATCTTCTCCTTCGTTTGCGCGCCGGCGGGCGCGGCGATCAGCGCAAAGACCAGCGCCATAAGCATGATGCGGTAGCGATTCATGAAGCCTCCGTTCGAATAGAGACCGGTTACGTTGCAGCAGGGACCGGCAGAACCCCTGGGCCATCATCAGTTTTGTGAAAATCGTTGTATTTGGACCTGACAAACGTGTCGGCGTGTGGACCGCGAACGACCTCATCGTCGACCTGGCCCGCGCGAGCGAAGCCAACCCCGGCATCGTTGATGCCCGGCTGCCCTCCGATCTCCTGGGGCTGATCGAAGGCGGCGCCGCGGGCCTCGCTGATGCGGCGCGCGTCGTCGAAGCTGCGGTCGCCGCACCGAAGGCGCAGCACGCCGCGAACGGCGTGTACGCCCGCGCGGACGTGGTCCTGCACGCACCGCACGTGCCCGGTGCGCGTATCGGCTGCGCCGGCGGGAACTTCGCTGATCACACGCTCGCCATGGCGGCGCGCCACGGCAAGACGCCGGCCGACGCGGGCGACATCAAGGCCGTCACACAACGGCTGCGCGGGCACGGGATCTGGGGCTTCTGGAAAGTCGGACGCGACATTGCCGGTCCCGGCGCCGACATCATGTATCCGGCTCGCACGAAACGCTTCGATTACGAAGGTGAACTCGCTATCGTGCTGGGCAAGCCCGCCAAAGACTTCAAGGCGACGGGCGATATCATGCCCTACGTCTGGGGCGTCACGTTGCTCGCCGATTGGAGCATTCGCGATCAGCACGAGGGCGACGCGCCCTTGAAGTTCGGGATGTCGAAGAACTTCGACGGCTCGTGTTCGATCGGCCCCTGCATCGTTGCCGGCGAGAATATCGACCCCTCGAACGTCGACGTCGAGACCTCAGTAAACGGTGAACTGCGCCAGCAGTACAACACACGCGACATGATGTTCTCGTTCGCCGAGTATCTGGCGTACCTCACGACCGATCTGACGCTGTATCCGGGCGACGTGATCTCGGGCGGAACGGCTAAGGGGACTGCGGCCGATTCGAGCGCGCGCTTGCCCGACGGCAGCGCGGCGCCGGAGCGTTTCCTCAAGCCGGGGGACACGGTCGAGATGCGTTCGCCGGTCGTCGGCACGCTCGTGACGAAGATCGTTCCCAAGCGCTGATGGGCGAAATCGAGCGCTGGAACGGGCGCTACGCGCCCGAGAGCTATCTGTTCGGAACGGCGCCCAACGCGTTTCTGGCCGCGCAAAAAGCCCGCTTACCGAAACGCGGGCGCGCGCTGTCGATTGCCGACGGCGAGGGTCGCAACGGCGTGTGGCTGGCCGAGCAAGGCCTCGACGTCGTCTCGATGGATTTCTCGCCGGTCGCGCAGGCCAAAGCGCGCGCGCTCGCGGCCCAGCGCGGCGTCACGATCACGACCGAGCAAGTGGATCTTTCGAGCTGGACCTGGCCCGCTGATGCCTTTGACGTCATCGTTGCGATCTTCGCGCAGCCGCTCGAGAAGACGATGCTGTTTGCGGGTGTCCGGCGGTCGCTCAAGCCGGGCGGGCTTCTTCTTCTCGAGGGCTATCCGCCCAAACAACTGGAGTACGGCACGGGCGGACCCGGTGAGGTCGAGCGCCTCTACACGCGCGCGGACCTCGAGGCCGGATTCGCCTCGTTCGCGGAGTTCGACATCACCGAATACGACGCCGATATCCGGGAGGGCGACGGCCACGGCGGCATGTCCGCGCTGATCGACCTGGTCGCCGTCAAGTAGGGAAACTGGTATAGTAGTCATACTATTGCCCTAATGCGTTCTGCGACGGTCGCGATCGTGGGCGGCGGGCCCGCGGGCCTGATGCTCGCCATCGAATTGGGGGTTCGCGGCATCGACTGCACGGTGTTCGATGAAAACACGACACCGCCGCATCTGCCAAAAGCGAACGCGACGTCCGCGCGCACGATGGAGCACTACCGGCGGCGCGGTTTCGCCGATCAGGTTCGTGCGCTCGGATTGCCGTGGGATTATCCGCAGGACATCGTCTATACCACGCGGCTCGCCTCGCACGAGTTGACGCGCTTCCGTATTCCATCTGCCGGCCAAGCCACGTCGCACGCCGTGTTCGGTGATTACAGCGAAGAGGCGTGGCCGACGCCCGAACTGCCGCATCGGGTGCAGCAGATGTATATCGAACCGATCCTCAAAGCGCAAGGCGAACGCTATCCGAGCGTGCACATGCAGTTCGGCCGGCGTGTTACCGGCGTGACCGACCTCGGCACTTCCGTGCGCGTCGAAGCGCAGGATGTGCAAACCGGCGAAAAGACGGTGCACGAGGCACGCTATGCGATCGGCTGCGACGGACCGCGCAGCATCGTGCGGCAGACGATGGACGTGCACTACAGCGGCGAAGGCGGGGCCAAGCGCGACTTCATGGGCGGCGACATGCTCTCGCTCTTCTTCCGCTCGAACGAACTCTACGGCGTCCTCGGAAAAGACCAAGCCTGGCAGTACTGGGCCGTGAACCCGCAACAGCGCGCACTGCTGTGTTCCGTCGACGGCATCGATACGTTCGTGCTGATGATTCAGTTGCGCGATGGTCAAACGCCCGACGACATCGATCCCAAAACGGTGCTCGAAGACTCCGTCGGCGCGTCCTTCGCATACGACCTGATTGCCAAAGTGCCGTGGCGGGCGGGCTTTGCGCTCGTGGCCGATACGTTTCGCAAGGGCAACCTCATGATCGCCGGCGATGCCGCGCATCTCTTCACGCCGACCGGCGGCATGGGCTACAACACGAGCGTCGACGACGTCGTGAACCTCGGCTGGAAACTCGCCGCCGTCTTGGACGGCTGGGCCCCCGAGTCGCTGCTCGATACCTACGAGGCGGAACGCCGCCCGATCGCGCAGCGCAACACCGCCTTCGCCGGCAGCATGGCCGACAGCATCGGAAGCGTCCCGGTGACGCCGCTCGTCGAAGCGGACGGCATTGAAGGCGACGCGGCCCGCGAACGGCTCGGGCGCGCGCTCGCCGCACACGTCGCGAACGAGTTCAACATCCCCGGCGTCCAGCTCGGCGTGCGCTATACGAGCGCGATCGTCGCCGCCGAAGACACGCCGCCGCCGCCCGACGAGCCGGGCCGCTACGTGCCGTCGGGTTACCCGGGCGCGCGCGCGCCGCATCTGCCCGCCGGCACGGGTTCGCTGCTGGATTTGTTCGGCCGCGACTTCACGCTGCTCGTGCTGGGGCCGGTCGATGCGGAACGTTGGGAGCGCGTCGCAGCCGGCCTACACGTGCCGCTGACGGTCGTGCATTTCGTCGATCCCGCCGCGCGCGAACTCTATGCGGCCGACGCGGTGCTCGTGCGCCCCGATCACCACATCGCGTGGCGCGGCGACGGATCGGCCGATCCCGCCGCCGTCCTGGCGCGCGCGACCGGCGCCGGCACCACGATCCCCGCTTAGGGGCGCACGCCCTTGACCTTGCGGTCGCGCCGGGCCGTAACGGGTTTGCCGCGCAGCTTGGTACCGCGCAGCGCGGCGATGATGCTGTCGACCGACGCGTTGGAGACTTCGACCAGCGAGAAACCGTCGGCGATATCGATCGCGCCGATCTGCCGCGCGTCGACCTTCGCTTCGTTCGTGATCGCGCCGACGAGATCGGCCGGCCGGATCCCCGCACTGCGTCCGAGATCGATGAAGATGCGTGTCATGTCTGCCGATGCCATCCGCTTCGCGGCGTCGGGATGGGCTTTGGTGAAGCGCGGCCGTTCGGCGAGCGGCTGAACGAACGCAACGTCTTTCGGGATGTCCGCTTCGTCATCGGCGCTCCCGTCGCGCGCTTCGTCGGCCAGTTTAGCGGCGGCGGCGGCGATGTCGAGTACGTCGTGATCGACGGCCAAAGATTCGATCACGCGCCGGTAGGCATCGAGATTGCCGCCGGTCAGCGTTTCCTCGAGCGCCGTGTGCATCAGCTCGAGGCGGCGCGCGCGCAAGTCGTGCGCGGTCGGAACCGACTCGATCGTGATCTTGTGCTTGGTGAATTGCTCGATGTTGCGCAGCAGGCGGCTCTCGCGCGCTTCCGCGAGGGTGACGGCGACGCCCTCGCGGCCGGCGCGACCCGTCCGTCCGATGCGGTGCAGATACGCATCCGGCGATGAGGGCACGTCGAAGTTCACCACGTGCGAGACATGCTCGATATCGAGACCGCGGGCGGCAACGTCGGTAGCGACGAGTATTTCACTCGCCCCGTCGCGGAACCGGCGCAACACGCGGTCGCGCTGTTCTTGCGAGAGCCCGCCGTGGAGCGCTTCGGCCGAATAACCGCGGCTGCCGAGCGTTTCGGTGAGCTCGTCGACTTCGATGCGCGTGCGGCAAAACACGATCGTCGAAGTCGGGCCTTCCATGTCGAGCACGCGCGCGAGCGCTGCGGGTTTGTTGCGGCGCTGCACGATGTAGGCGATCTCGCGCACGCGCGCCCGCTCGCCGGCGGCGAGTTTCTCGGGCTGGATCTTCACTTGCACCGGCGCGCGCAAATGACGCTTGGCAATCTCGAGAATGCGCTTCGGCACGGTCGCCGAGAATAACGCGGTTTGGCGTTCGGCCGGCGTGTGCTCGAGAATCGCCTCGAGTTCCTCGGCGAAACCCATGTCGAGCATCTCGTCGGCTTCATCGAGGATCAGGGTCTGCACCGCATCCAAATGCAGCGAGCCGCGGCGCAGATGATCGAGCGCGCGGCCCGGCGTGGCGACGACGACGTCGACGCCGCGCTCCAGCGCGCGCAGTTGCTGAACGATCGATTGGCCGCCGTAGATCGGCACCACGCGCAAGGCCGAGCCGCGGCTATATTTGTGCACGGCTTCCGCGACCTGCATCGCGAGTTCGCGGGTCGGAACGAGGATCAGCCCGCGCACGGCACGCTCGGTCGCCGCCGGCTCGCCCAGCCGCTGCAAGAGCGGCAATGCAAAAGCCGCGGTCTTACCGGTGCCGGTTGCGGCCTGTCCCAGCACGTCCTTGCCGGCGAGCAGCGGCGGGATCGCTTCGCGTTGGATCGCGGTCGGTTCTTCATAACCGAGCGACGTCAGTGCGGCGATCAAGCGCTCATCGAGACCAAGCGCTGCGAATCCGTCGAGCGGGCGGGCATCAATTTCCATCCGGACATCCTTCGACAAGCGCGTTATCGCAAACTGCGGGAACCGCGGGACACTGCTGCAAACAAGCGCGCATGAACGTTATTGCACTTCGCGCGCTTGCTGTCGTTGCTGTTCTCGGCTTGGCTACGCCGCCCGCGAGTGCGGCCGATCCCGTGGACGTCACAATCGCCTTGATTCCGTCGGAATCGGCGGCTCAAGCATATTACGCCCAGGACCTTGGCTACTTCAAGGCCGCCGGCCTGAACGTCACGCTGACCCCGATGGCCGCCAGCCCGCCGATCATCTCCGCCGTCGCGTCGGGTGCGGTCGACATCGGGAATTCGGTCGTGGGATCGGTCGTCGCGGCGCGTTCGCGCGGCATTCCAGTGAAGTTCTTCGCCGCAGCCGGGCTTTACACGTCGACGGCGCCGACGGCCCGGCTCGTCGGGCTCAAAGGCACGGCGTATCATACCGGAGCGGATCTCGCCGGCAAGACGGTCGCGGTCACGGGCCTCGCCGATCTCACGTTCTATGCGACCAAACAATGGGTCGAGGCGACCGGCGGAAATCCCAACAGCATGAAGTTCATCGAGTTGCCGGAGCCGGAAATGCTGCCCGCACTCAAAGAGCACCGCATCGATGCGGGCATCTTGATCGAACCGTTCATCGCGAGCGCGGCCGATGACGTTGTCTCGATCGCGCCGATCGACGACTTCGTCGCGAAGCGTTTTCTCGCCAC
The DNA here is from genome assembly GCA_003164495.1 of Vulcanimicrobiota bacterium. Classification (GTDB taxonomy): domain Bacteria; phylum Vulcanimicrobiota; class Vulcanimicrobiia; order Vulcanimicrobiales; family Vulcanimicrobiaceae; genus Lustribacter; species Lustribacter caenicola. The sequence goes on along the minus strand of PLTN01000154.1, from coordinate 1,940 downwards.
CGGCTGGATCGCGAGCGACGCGTGGCTTGCGGCACACCCCGACGTTGCGCAGAAGTTTGCTGCCGTGATGAAGCAGACCGCGGATTGGGCCAACGCGCACCACGCCGAATCGGCCGCGATCCTGCTCAAGTACACGAAGATGACGCCCGACGTCGTGGCCCGCATGCAGCGCGCGACGTACGGTACGACCCTCGATCCGGCCTTGCTGCAGCCCGTAATCGACAACGCCGCAAAATACGGCAGCTTCCCGCGCCCGGTGACGGCGGCCGAGCTCACCTGGACAAAATAGTGCTATACTCGGAGCAATGAGTACGCCGCGGGCGACGTCCGGCGAGCACTTCTTCTTGCCCGAAGATCCGCTCATCTCGGATTTCGTGTCGGATCTGCTCCGCAAGAACCGCTCGAGCCGGACGATGGAAGCATACGCCCGCGACCTCGAGCATTTCGGCCGCTTTCTCGCGGGCGACACGAAGGCACGCGCCGAGACCGGTGCCGAGCGTCCGGCGCGCATCTATCCGAAGCTGCGTGACGCGAGCGCCAGTGACATCCGCAAATACGTGCTCTTTCTGATGATGGAGCGGCGCTACAAGGTCGTCGCGGTCCGCCGCAACCTCAGCGCGCTGCGCACGTTCTACACGTTCTTGCGCCGCGAGGGGCTGCGTACCGATCAGCCAGCGCTCGACGTCGAACTGCCCAAAGCCGAACAGCGCAAACCGAAGGTCTTGCGCATGCCCGAGGTCGCCTCGATGATCAAGGCGCGCGTCGAGCGCCCCGGCGGCACGAGCCTCGCCCCCCGCGACCGCGCGATCATCGAGCTGCTCTACGGCAGCGGCATCCGCCGCGCAGAGCTCGCCGACTTGAACCTCGACGACGTCGACTTCGGGCAGCGGGTCGCACAGGTCACCGGCAAAGGCAACAAACGACGCATGGTCCCGCTCACCGAAGCGTCGGTGATGGCGATGCAGTCGTACTTGCACGTGCGTCCGGCGTCGACCGATCGCGCCTTCTTTCTCAGCAACCGCAACGCCCGGCTCGGACTGCGTCAGGTCTGGAAGATCGTCAAGGATTACGCGGCCCAGAGCGGCGTCGACCGCGCCACGACACACGCCATGCGCCACTCGTTCGCCACCCACTTCATCGAAGGCGGCGGCGACGTGTCGTCGTTACAGCGTCTGCTCGGCCACGCCAACATCGCGACGACGCAGATCTACATCGATCAGTCGATCGCCCATCTCAAGAAAGCGTTCGACGCCGCGCACCCGCGCGACAAAGACGAATTCGAGGACGCGATTAAGGACTCATGAGCCCGAGGTGCTTCGCGAGAAACGCGTTCGACCGCATCCCGGCGATATGCGCCGCTTCGGAATTGTAGACTTTCGCCCCCGGCTCGCCGAAGCCGTGATCGGCGTTGTAGACGCTGTAGTTAAACGTTTTGCCAGCCGCGTGCATCGCCAACGCGAAGTCGTAGACTTTCCCGGTTATGCCGCGATCGGTGACCGCGTAGTGCCCTTGCACCGGACACCTCACGTTCGGGATCGCCTCCGGATTCGGGCCGGCCCCGTAGAATATCACAGCAGCGCTCAGGTCGACGCCCGTCGCTGCGAGCTCGGCGGTTAGGCGTCCGCCCATACAGTAGCCGATGCTTCCGATCGCTTTCACACCGGCGCGCGCACGAACGTGTTCGAAGCAACCCGCAACGACGTCGATGTAGGTCGTCGTTGGGCGGGCCAAAACCCATTCGTATGCGGCTAAGATCCGCTGCCGAAGCGATGGCTCGTACGTTTGAAGAACGGCTTCGATTTCTGCCGCCTCTCGGCCTAGCCGAAGGTGGGCGGCGGACTCGATGACTTCCGGTTCGTGTGCAGCATAGCCCCGGTCGTTTGAGTAAATGTCGGGCGCAACGGTAAGATAGCCGGCCTTCCTCGAACAGACCTCGACCG
>PLTN01000118.1 GCA_003164495.1 Vulcanimicrobiota bacterium | reverse complement strand
GCTGCCGTACGCGGCTTGCCGTCCCAGCCGATCTGCTCCATGTAGTAATAGAGTTGCACGGCGTTGTTATCGGGATCGATCGCAAACGCGCTGTAGTCGATGCCGGGGAACAATTCCGCGGGTAACTCGCGCACGGTCACGCCGGCGCCGCGGAAGTATGAAACCGCGTCGCGGAGTTGGCGGTAGTCGGCGACTTGGAAGCCGGTGGAAAAGAGTTTGCTGTCGGCGCGCAATCCGAGTTCGTCACGAACACCGGTCGGATAGAGCGCGATCGAATGATGTTCGGTATTTGCGCGCAGGAACACGCAGCGATGTCCGTTCCAAACAACCTCTTCCGTGATGGCCAATCCCAAGACATCGCGGTAGAAAGGAATAGCCGCCGCAACGTCATCGAGGAACAGTCGCACCGGCCCGACTCGCACGACTTTGAACGGGCGCCCCAGCAAGACGCCGCCGACATCGAATCGTTCGTCTTCGGTTTCGAAGGCCCGGTAGCCGGAGGCGATGTCGACGCCCGCCGCGGTGGCGGACAAGATTTCGGCCGACTCCGAGCGGTGCGGGAGCGGCGGCGCCTCGGCGTACTTGATCTGATGCATCGCTTCGGGCTTGCTCTCGCCGTCCCACCCGATCTGTTCGATGCCGTAGTAGAGCTCGTTGACGAAGCCCTCGGGTCCCAGCGGATAGACGTGCCAATTCGAACCCGGCGTGTCGCGGCCGGTGCGCGTAACGTGGGAACCTTGCTGCTCGAGATATGCGCCGCCATCGACGGTTTCGCGCAAGCTGCCGACCTGCCAGGTGATCTGGTTCGTCGTAACGCGGGAGTCCGGATGTCCGCCGCGCATGGCAGCCATCGCTTCGACCGTCGATCGCGGGAAGAGCACGAAGGAGTGGTGGTCGGTGCCGTGGCGCAGGAAGTAGCCGTGGTGATGCGGGTGCTTCGCCTGCTCTTCGGGCGGCAAGCGCTGACCGAAGTTGATCGGGTCCGATATGCGCAGGCCCAGCCGTTTGGTGTAGAAGTCAAGCGCTTCGTCGATGCGGTCGACATTAATACCCAAATGGCCGATGCGGCGGACGCGGAATGGACGCGGCAGCTTCACGCCGCCGACGTCGTACGAAGCGGTGGGGCGAGGTTGGGTCGTGCTCATGGTGACTCGGATTACGCCGTTCGCGCGGGGAACCTTTGTGCCGTACGCCCGCCTAGATCACGCGGATTTTCGCCATCATCCCGCGATCCTCGTGATCGAGGATGTGGCAGTGGAAGAGGAACGTTCCGCGTACGACCGGATCGCGAAAGTCGATCAGGACCTTCACCGCCGACGGCACGATGCGGCCGTGCGCCAGGTGCGCGCGCGGCGGAACGTCGACCGTATCGAGCCAGTGGGGGCCGGAAGCCGGTCTGCCGTTCACCGCTTCGACGATGAAGTGAACTTGATGGATGTGGAACGTGTGCACTTCGTCGGTGTCGTTTTCGAGCGTCCACTCTTCCGTCGTCCCGGCCCGGGCGACGATCATCGGCGCGTCGTTCGGACGGTACGCGGTTTTGTTGAGGTAGAAGCCGTTGGCATCCTCGCCGAAGCGGATCAGGCGTTGTTCGGCCGGCCGCGGTGCAGTACGATAGGACACCGGTCGCGGCAGGCCGATCGGCGGCGCGACCACCTCGGTCTGTGCGGTGCCGCGGTCGTCGATCAGCTCCGCGAGTAAGCCGAACGGATTGATGTCGCCGTTGGTTCCCGCGTCGTAGCAGAGCGTGTCGAGATAGCTGATCTGCTTGGTTCCGGTAACGATGACTTCGGCGCGCCCGGCCGGCGGAATCAGCACATGGGTAACCGGTTCCAAGATCGGCGCGCGCCCGTAATAGCCCAGTGGAAAACCGTCCTGAGCGACCAACTCCATGCGCGCGGCGAAGCGGTATTGATTGTTGAAAAGCGCCAGATCGAAGTGCCGGTGGGCCGACGCATTCAAGATGCGCCAAAGCTGTCGTTCGCCGGGCCGGATGCCGATCGTTGCGGTCGGGGAGCCGTTGATCGTGGGCGTCGCGGTCATCTCGACGCCGCACGGCGGTCCGGCTTCGTCGTCATCGGGTGAGGGCGCGAGGGCGGCCTGCGCGCCGTGCACTTCGGGCCGCTCGGCTGCTGCGACCGACGGGTCCACCGGGATGTCGCGCAGCACGATCACCTGCTCGCGCAGGTGCGCGAGGGCGGGCACCTCGTCGGCGATCCCCTCGACGACGATCGCGCCGGACATGCCGTTCCCGATCTCCCAATTCGAGAGCCCGTGCGGATGCGGATGGTACCAGTACAATCCGGGCGGCTGATCGCGATCGATCTTGATCGCGTAATCGAATGAGTGACCGGGCTGCACGGTCGTCGCGATGACGTCGTCGCTGTGCACGATCGGCGCGACGGTCAGCCCGTGAAAGTGGAGATTCGAGTCGGAGACCAGGCCCAGCCCACAAATCTCCGGCAGCTCGTTTTCGTAGTGCAGATGGATCTCGTCGCCCGGGCGCAGGCGAATCGTCGGCGTGACCTCCTGGCCGCGCCAATAAAACGCCGGTCGCCCGTGCTGGTCGAGCGCGGCCCGCAAGTCCAGCGTCGCAACACCATGGTCGGCCACGACCTCGGGGATGACGGGCAGGTTGGCGGTGTGATACGGCAGCGCGCTGGCGCTGGGGCGGCCCCGATCGCTGCACGCGGCGAGCAGGGCCGCGCACAGCAGCGCGCCGGCGACGAGAAACCGGGTTAGGATGACTGGCAGGTTAACGGCGTCTGGGTCATGTTGAACGAGTTGAGGAGCGGGCTGGCCGCCGCATCACGCGTTCCCAGCGGCTTGAGACCGAACAGCGTCTCGATGAACGACAGGATGGACACGGTCTCGTACTGCGTGTGGTCGACGAAGTGGGGTCGTGCGTACGCGGACGCGATGATCGTAGGTACCCGCAGACCCGGGCCCCATTGATCGATTTTCGGCGGGACGACGTGGTCCCAATGGCCGCCGTGCTCGTCGTAGGTGATGATCACGACGGTGTTGTTCCAATACTTCGAGGCGCAGATCGCCGCCATCAGACTCTGCACGTGCGCCTGGCCGACCGCGAGCGCGGAGTAATCGGGATGTTCGTTGTTCACACCGACCGGTTTGACGAACGAGACCGCGGGCAGTGTCCCGTTTGCGAGATCGCTGAGGAAATTGCCGTTGCCGACCGACTCGTCGCACAGGTGCGGCGTCGGCGCGGCGCAGTTCGCCGGATTGGACGAGCCGAAATTCGCCCAGTAATTGAACGGTTGGTGATGCGTCTGGAAGCATTCGCCGATAGCGCCCGGACTCGTTTGGGCGCCGGCGGCCGGCGGATCGTTGCAGGTTCCGGCCGATGCGAAATTCGTGATCGCGTCGTTCCAGCCGCCGGAATACCACTTCCAGGTAATGTTGGCGGTACTCATCTCGTCGCCGATCGTCTTGTTCGTTGAGGTCGACACGATCGGGGCCAGATACTGGTCGGCGGCGACCGAGGTGTGGGGAAGGTTCGCCGTTTGCGTCGTGTTGACGACGTAGTACGGTCCGCCGGCGGGACCCGGTGAGGATTGGGGCGTCGGCATCAAGGTGATGTTGCCGTCGCGCAGATACTTCGTGGTCGAGTTGAACGTCGACTCGACGGTCGTCGCAGCCGGCAGAGCTTGGCTCCAAACCGGCGTGCATGCGCAGATCAGCCATTGATGGTTGAGGAACGAGCCGCCGAAGGCGCTGTGGAAGAAGTCGTCGTCCATCGTGTAGTGCTGCGCGATGATGCCTTCGGGCATGTTGGTGGCGTTATACTCGCTTTGGACGAGCCCCGGGTTCGTGCTGTAGGTGACGAACTTGTCCAGCGGTCCGTTCGACGGCTCGAGATTGCCGTTGTCGATCTGGATTTGCTCGTGCCAGAAGCTGTGGTTGACGTCGCCGGTCAGGATGGTCGGCGGATCATAGTTCGCCAACGGGTAACCGCCGGTCGGAAGGGTGCCGCCGTTAGCGAAAGCGGCGTTGAACATCGGATCGGGCGCCGAGCCGCCCGCTGCGGCGACGCTGAAGATGCCGTTCGTATTGACCCAGTCGCAGGGCCATGGGCCGTAGAGTGACGAGGAGCTGATCGCGCCCAGCAGTGGTTGTTGCTGCAACGCCGGCATCGGAACCCAGGAGGGGGTCGTGCACGTGCCGTTGGTGCTGACGGTTCCCCACTGGAGCTGGCTCGAGTTCATCGTGGTCGAGCCGTTCGCGCCGGGATAGTTCGCGTAGAGCGCGTCGAAGCTCCAATTTTCCTGATAGATGATGATGACGTGCTGAATCTTTGACTGCAGCAGCGCGACCTCTTGCGGTCCTGTCGGAATCAGCGCGGTGGTGGCAACGGATCCCGATCCGCCGCAAGCCGCCAGAAGCGCTAGACTAATGAGAAATAGAGCCGAACGAAAAACCCGCATCCGGACCAGGTACCTCCAGCGTGAAACACTCGTAGCTGAGAAATGCTACCGTGCGGATGCTTAAGGCTCGCCTAAGTTCAGCTTAATTTATATAAAGGGCTCTCGCAGCGGGCTGGGCAGGCGCGGGTGGTGAAGCCCCCCTCACGCGAGGATGACCGGGAGGACAACCATGGCAAATGTTGCGGATCGGTCCGAGACATCCACGATCGACCGGACGGTGTGGACCACGACGCCGACGTGCCGGATATGCCGGGCTGCGTGGAACATGGCGCCGGGGATGATCGCCGCCGGCAAGGACGGCAAGGCGATCTTCGTGCGGCAACCGGAGACGCCGGACGAAATGATGCAAGTCTGGCGCGCGGCGCTGGCTTGTCCGACCGGCTCGATCTTGGCACCGCGCGGCCTCCCGGTTCCCGACCACGTCTTTCCGGAGGAGCTTGCGCCGAATCTCTACCGGCTCGGCTACAACGATAATGCAACCGCGGGCGCCCATCCGTTCTTCATTCGAACCAGCACCGGTTTGAATGTTTTGGTCGACGGCCCGCGGTATGTGGAAAAGCTCGTCGAGTTCTTCGAGCAGCAGGGCGGCCTCGATCACGTGCTGTTGACGCATCGCGACGACGTCGGGGCATCGGCGAAATACGCGAAGCGCTTCGGTGCGCGCTTGTGGATCCACGAGAACGATCGCGAAGCGTCGCCCGAGGCGACGGACATCCTTACCGGCTATGACATCACGGAACCGATTCCGGGCGTGACGGTCATCCCGATTCCGGGGCACACGATCGGCAGCGTCGCGTTTCTGGCCGACGAGCGGCTGTTCGTGGGCGATTCATTGAACTGGTTGATCGACGAGAAGAGGTTGTGGACGAATCCGTTGCGCTGCTGGGATGACTGGGACATGCAACGCCGGTCGCTCAAACGTCTACAGGATTTTCGCTTCGATTATCTACTGGCCGGACACGGCGGAAGCATCGGCTTGCCGGCCGAGCGCATGCAGGCGGAACTCGCAACTTGCCTGGATGCCCTCGACGAGACGACCTGGCAGCCGTTGACGCACTTCCCCAACGGCGTTCCCATCCCGGATGAGATGAAGCAGTTTTGGCAGACCGAGGTGCCGCGCGCCAAAGCGGACTTCTTTGCCGCGATGAGCCGGACGTAGGCGTCTGCGCTACTGGACGGTCAGCGTGGCTGAGGCGGTGCGGCCGAACTCTTCGGGCTGATCGATCAGGCGCGCTTCGGCGCCCGGCCAGGCAAAGGTGCCGGGGGTGACCGTGCGCGCGATGTAGTGCAGCACGTAGATCCCCGGACCGAGGTGATCGGCGTAAGCTTCGATTCGATCGTGATAGATCTGCTGATCGTCGATCTGCCAGCTCTGCGCCGGCGCGACGGCGTTGCTCGTCTTGAACGATGTGTCGACGGCTTCCATCCCGGCCGGCAAGGGATCCGTGATCTGCACGCGGTCGATTGGATGATCGGTGATGACTTGCAGTTCGACATCAAAGACTTGGGCCGCGTGCAGGGCCACCGGTTGCGCGAGAAGCGCGAGGCCCATCGTCGCGATCGCGTTCGCGGCGCCGGCCGGATGTACGATGCGCGTCACCCGCAGACCGTTGAGCTGACCGCGCTGCGGGCCGGCCAGACGATAGCGATAGGTCAGGGCGTAGCGTAGCGGCCCCGCGCTCGTGAGCGCGAGCGTGACCGGCGTCGTGCCGGGGGCGAGGCGTACGGCGGGAACATTCACGGTTTGCTCAGCGGCGCGATGACCGCTGAATGCCACGGTTGCGATCGTCGCCGGCCCGATGGTCGCGGTCGCGTTGAGGTTTGCGGGTGGTCCGGCCGCGGCGGCGACGTCGACCAGCGCATCCAACGCCGCGGCGTTCTGACACGCGCAACCCCACGAGCCGTTCCGGCGCAGCGCGAGCAGGCTGCGCGTCAGCCGGTCAACGGTGACGGCGTCGGCATGCTGCGCCAGGAGCAGGCGCGTCATCAGCGCCTGTGCGATCACCGGCTGCGCGAACCAGCGGTAGCGTTCCGGCGCGTTGAATGTTGCGAGCGCGCCGGTCTGGTACACCCGATCGCCGAGCTCGCGCGCTTCGGCCCGGCCGCGATCGCCGTAACCGGGAGCGAGAAGAAGAAGCCGCGCCAGCCGGATCTGATCGGCGATGTCGAACTGCGCGCGCGCCGCATCGATGTCACCGAGATAGGACGTGCGGCGGTCGCCGGCATCGGCGATCGCGTCGAGCGCGTGCAACCGCAGCTGGTTCTTGCACGCGTCGTTCTTGCACCACGGCCACGCGCCCGGATCGGCCAGGACGATGTTGGCGAAATTCACGGCGTTCGCGCGCGACGCCGCGTTCACTGCGATGCCGGCCTCGCCCGCGCGGGCGTACGCGTGCAGCACCTCGAGCGAGTCGAACGGGTCGCTCTCCTTCGCGCCCGGATACGAAGCAAAACCACCATCCGGCCGTTGCAGCGTTGCGAGAAATGCGAGGTCGGTCGTCGCGCTCGTGCGCGCTTCGGCGGGCGGAGTTGAGTTCGTCAACGCACTCAGGCGCAGCACGTCGGCTGCGACGGTGAGGCGCCCGGCGGCGGCGATTGCGACGCGGTCTTCATCGGCGAAGACGGATTGCGCGGCAACGAGCGCGTCGGGCATCAAGCTATTCGCGAGGATGAGCTGCAAGCCGCCGGCGTCAACGGGCGTGCCGGCGGCAACGTCGAGCGGAATCGCGGTGCTACCGCTCGCCAATACGCCCGTCGTTGCGACGTTCTCCATCACGGCGCGATCGATGACCGGAACGGGGATGGCGAATCCGTCGCCGGCCGGAGCGCCCGGTCCGCTGCGTTTGGCGGTGAACGTCGCCGTGCTCGTGCCCGGCCCGCCGGCGACCATCGGGAAGCGGTAGGCTTTGGTGATCTGCTCGATCGGTGCGGAGAACGACGTGGTGGGTGCCGGCTGGGCACCGTTGAGGAACGCGAGCGGTGCGGTGAGCATTCCGGCAATTGCGATCGTGCCGCTGGTTGCGCTCGTGCCGTTGGTCACCGCGACGCCGGCGTTGAAATGGTCGCCGGGCCGCGCGAATTGCGGGATCACCGGGTTCACGATCAGCGGTTTGGTGGTGAGGAACGTCGACTCGCCGTTGCCGAAGCGTCCATCGGTCGTGGCAGCGACCGCCATCACGCGCCAAGTCGTGAGATCGTCGGGCAGATCGAACGCGACCTCGGCATCGCCGTTCGCATCCGTGACGATCGAGCTTGCGTAGTACGCGAGCGGGTCGAACTTGCGCCGGATGCGCGTATCCTCGGCGCCGGTCGAGAGACCGCCGCCGTAACCCCAACCCTTGTCGACCGGGCGCGCCAGGCTCTGCAGCACGATCGCGCCGCGATTGTCGGCGAAGCGCGTCGAGATCGGCTGATCGCCGTACACCAGCGCGACCAGATCGGGCGGGCGGTAGCCGCTGAGCTGGAGGATCGCGTCGTTCGCGACGATCAGCGTCACCTGACCGCGCACGGCGCGATGCGCGCGATCGGCAACGTGCAGGTGGATGGATTGGTGCGCGGCCGGTTCGAGGCGCGCGTGTTGCGGCGTCGCGGTAACGGTCAAGTGCTTTCCGTCGAGCGCGACGTTGAAAGCCGCGAAGCCGTTGCGCGCGACCGCGTTGCCCGTATCGGCGGGCGCGGTGCGCGGTAGCGGGCCGCGACGCACGGCGATCGCTTCGAAGGCGGCGTTGGGCAGCATCCCCGGCGTGACGGTAAACGACACGGTGGGCGCCGCGCCGTGTGCGTGCAAGCGCTGTTGCCAGATGACGCCGCTGCGCACGACCGCAACCAGGATGTCGGCGTCGGGGAACGGCGAGGCGATCAGCGCCCGTGCGACGTCGCCCGGCCGGTAGACGGCTTTGTCGAGGTGTACGTCGAGTTGGTTCGGATCGCGCGCGCCCCAGGCCGCCTCGCCCGGTCCCGTCACGTAGAGCTGCACGTCGGTCTCCGTCGCATCGGAGGCCGCGCCGGCCGTATTCGCGCGGATGCGATACGTTCCGGAACTCGGCGGCGTGAGCTGCGCGCTGACCGGACCGGCCGCGCTGTCGAGGTCGGTGCTCGCGACCGTCTTGTAGGTTACGCTCTCTTCGGGCGAATCGCCGCCTTCGACGACGGCGGTCGCCGCGAGGTAGGTTGCGAGTTGCAACTCGAGGTGGACCTTCGTTTGCGGCACCGGAGCGCCGTGCGGATCGAGCGCGATCACCGAAATCTTCGCCGGCTGTTGGGCGGTCGCGACGAAATCGGTCTTGAGGCCGATCTGCACGCTGCCCGGAAACGCGGTGAACGTTTTGCTGTCGCCGACGGAAAGGTTGGCGACGTCGGTCGTGTCGGCGTCGACCTCATAGGTCATCGGATACGGGAGGTCGGCGGCTACCGGTACGGCGAGTGACGCGTTGCCGCTCGCGTCGACGGGAACCGTCTGCTGCAGCACGTCGGAACTCAGCGACGGCGGGTCCTCGGGCCAGAACCATTGCCGGCCGAACGTGTAGCTTGCGTCTTTGTCCCATGAATAGTTGGTCAGCGAGCGCGTGACCTCGTAGTACGTCGATGCGCCGGCAACCGGTGCGCCGAAAAGATACGTGCTCGTCGTGCGCGCCGCCACCGACGTGCCGGCGACCGCGGCCGTCACCGGCAACGCCAGCGTGACGGCGAAGTTCGGCGGCTTGAACTCCGCCACGCGGAAGCTGCCGTCGATCGTCTCGCCGTTACCGGCGCTCGCGTGCACGTTGTAGTAGCCGAGCGGGGCGTTCTTGTCGATCGTGATCGGGATCGACGCGGTGCCGTAGGCGTTGAGCGTGATCCGCGGGAGCGTGCGCTTCTCTTGGTTCGGCAGCTGCAGCTCGACGCTGTAGTTGGCGGCTTTCCCGCGGCCGAGTAAGCCATGCGTGAGGAACCAGCCGACTGCGGTGAGCTTCACGCTTTCGCCGGGTTGGTAGAGATCGCGATCGGAGAAGATCGTGCCGTGCGCGACCGGCGTCGCCGACGACCAGCCGGTGTAGAGGTTCGCCGCGTAAGCGCCGGCGCCGTCGTCGGTGCGCACGTACGTCCAGTCGGCGCCGTCGCGCACGATCGTTACCAGCGACGGTGCCGTGTTCTGACCGCCGTCCAGGACGGCGCACGCAGCGAATCCGGCACCGCCGAAGCGCGCGATGCCGTCCGCGCCGGTTTGTCCCGCGGCACACGGCGTCGCGGCACTCTTGACCTTCGCGTCCGTTTGCGAGGCATACACCGTGACATTCGCGCCGGCGACGGGCGTGCCGTCGCTCAGCCGGTCGACGCGGACGAACCCGCTATCGGGAAACCACTGCGCGAAGACACCGAGATTCGTCAGCCCGACGAGCCCGGTATACGAGGGGCTTTGTTTCGGGATCGTCGACGCGACCGAATAGGCGAGGACGCCGGCAGGGCCACCGAGCTGATCGCGCAGCGGTAACCCGATCGTACGATCGACGTTCGGCGGGCCGCTGGTGTCGAGCGCGACGTGGCGCGTTGCCGGCAGCGCGAAGAGGCCGGACGTATCGTCCTGCGGGTCGTCGTTGAGCACGACGTCATCCGGTTGCAGTGCGGTGAAGCGCGCGCTTACCGAGCCACGCGGCAAGTTCACGGCATTCACGTTGAGCGCCACCTTGAGCGGCGCGGGGAAAAGGTTGGAACCGGCCGGCGCCCACAGCGACGGCGTCACATCGGTCGTTCTGAATGTCGCACGTTCGCTGCTGCCGAGGGTCTGACCGAACGTATCGGCCAGCGTCGGATCGATCGTCACCGTATAGTCGGTGTTGGGTGCGAGTAACGCGGGGTTGATGCCGACCGTGGTGTCGTCGATCGTCGCGACGGCGGTCCCCGGCGCCGGCGCCGGCTGAACGTGGATAGCGGCGAGGGTCTTGGCATCGACCGGATTGCTGAACGAGAGTTCGGGGGTGCCGCTGTCGAGACGGTCGCCGGTGTCGTGCGGTTGCGAGAGCCCATCGAAGGTGAGCAGCCCGTAGGTGCGCAGCCGTCCGGAAAAGCGCGCCGAACTCACGATGTTCCCGCGTGCCGGTGCGATGCCGGGTGAGAAGATGACGTGGTAACTCGTCCCTTTGGCCAGCGTTTGCGCCGGCACCAGGACGTACGTGAACGCCTGCTGCGAGGGATCGTAGGCTTGATCGGGCGGCGGCGTCGGTGAAGCCGACGCGGTCGCCGTGTTCGGCGGCACGACGAGTCCGACCGCGGGGCCCGCCGTGTCGGGAAGGAGCGAGCCGTGCGCCGCGAGGCTCTGCACGTCGAGCGCGGTGTTCGATGAAAGGCGAATCGTCGGGTTGAGCGGCCCCGGATCGGGAACGGACTTCGCGTCGTCCTGCAGCGGCAGATCGCTCAGCGCGATCTCATCGGTTTGAAATGTCCAACTGAAGTCGCTCGACAGCGTGCGGCCGCTCCGATCGTGCAACCCCTTGGCAATCGTCACCCGCACGCGAGTCGCGAGCGGCAGCGCGGCGTCGGCTTGGAAGCCGATCATGCGCGGCGTCAGAAAACGGAAATGTCCCGGCAGCGCCGGCGAGATCGAGAACTGCGCGAGCACCGCGGCTTCGTCGGGACTCTCGAGCCGTTCGAGCGGAATCAGATCGTCGTGGAAGATCACGCGAATCTGGGCCAGCGTGTCGACGGTGCCGCTCGGCGCAAACGAGGCGATCGGGCCTAGCGGCGTCGCGGCCGGCGCGGGTTCGACCGGTTGGAGCGCGGACGGCGCGTTCGAGCTCGAGTGGCACCCGGTAAAACCGACCACCGCTAGTGCGACCAGGAGCGCTCGGACCGCGTGCTTCAACAACGTGGGATGCGCCGTCGTTGGGTCGTCGCCCTTGCGAGTGCCGTGGTCGCAGGCATTGCGTTTTTGGCGCGTCCGATCGGCCCCGGCGCGTTCGCGCCGAGCGGCGGTGCGCTAACGTTCGTCGATCGGGCCGGTTTGCCGCTCGGAACCGTTCTTTCGCGCGATACCGAACTTACGGTGCACGTCCCGCTGCGAGCGGTGTCGCCGCATTTCCTTACCGCGATCGTTGCGGTCGAAGACGCGCGTTTCGCGCACCATCACGGCGTCGACCCGGCCGCGCTGGCTCGTGCGACGGCGGAGGTGCTACGCACCGGGCACATCGTCAGCGGCGGTTCGACGATCACGATGCAGTTGGCGCGGTTGCGCTACGCGCTGCCGCGCACGCTTTGGGGGAAGCTCGAGGAGATTGCGTTGGCGCTGCGCATCGAGGCCGGCACCTCGAAGACGCAGATTCTCGAAGCGTACGTAAACCGGCTGCCGATGGGCGGGAACCTCGTGGGCGTCGAGGCCGGTGCCCGGACCTACTTCAGCGTTCCGGCCGGCGATCTCGATTGGGCCCAAGCCGCGTTTCTCGCAGCGTTGCCCAACGATCCGTCAGCGCTCGATCCGTACGCGCACCGGGCCGCGCTCGAACGGCGCCGTCGCGCGATCGTCGCGTACTTGCAGTTGCGCGGAGTGATCGGTGCGGACGACGCGCGCCGTGCGGCCGCCGAGCAGATCGCCGTCGTGCCGCGCCGCGAAGGCATCGGTGATGCGCCGCAGCTGTTGTTTCGCTTGGCGGCGTCGACCCCGGCCGGCATGGAGCGCGTGCGCACTACGATCGATCGCGATTTGCAGCGGTACGTCGAGAACGCGGCGCAAGAAGTGGTCGCGGCGCTGGGCGACCGGTCGGTGCGCGACGCGGCGGCGATCGTCGTCGACAACGCGACCGGCAACGTGCTCGCATATCTCGGCTCACCCGAATACTTCGATGCGCGCAGCCTCGGCCGCAACGACGGCGTGACGGCGCTGCGCCAGCCGGGCTCGACGCTGAAGCCGTTCCTCTACGAACTCGCGTTCGAGCGCCGAACGATCCGGCCGGCGACGATTCTCGAAGACGTGCCGACGGCGTACGCGATCCCCGGCGCGCGGATCTACGCACCGGCCGACTACTCGGGCGAGTTCGAAGGCCCGGTTCGTCCGCGGATCGCGCTCGCCGACTCGCTCAACGTGCCCGCGGTGCGCACGCTCAGCGCGGTCGGGGTGGGGACTTTCCAATCGCGGCTGCACGCGCTGGGCTTCGTGCATCTCGACAAGCCGGCGGCATTCTACGGGCTCGGGCTTACGCTGGGCAGCGGCGAGGTGACGCTCGAAGAATTGGCGCGCGCCTACGCGACCGTCGCGCGCGGCGGCCGGCCGGTGCGCTTACGCTACCGCGACGCCGATCCGGCAGCGAACGACTCGCGCGGCATGCGCGTGGGCGACGAGGCGACCTGGGCGCTGGTGACCGACATGCTCTCCGACGCCCACGCACGAGCGCGCGCGTTCGGCGTGTCGTCGTTGCTGCGGCTGCCGTTCCCGAGCGCGGTGAAAACCGGCACGTCATCGGACTTCCGCGATACGTGGACCGTCGGCTTCACGCGCGATTACACGGTTGCCACGTGGGTCGGCAACTTCGACGGCACACCGATGCAGCGCATCACCGGCGTCACCGGCGCCGCACCGCTGTGGAACCGCATCATGCTGCACCTCGCCGAAGCGCGCGAGCCGGGGCCCTTCGCACCCCCGCGCGGCTACGCGCGGCGCGCGATCTGCGCAACCAGCGGCACGATACCGGACCGCTCGTGCGAAAGCGTCGTCATGGAGTGGCTCGATCCGCTCGACCGCCGCGCCCTGCACGCGGCACCTCGGCGCACGCTCGCACTGGGCATCGATACGCCGCACGACGGCGCGCGCTATCTGCCGGGCGGCACGATCCTTATGCGCGCGAACGCGGCGTTCGGCAGCGACGTTCGCTGGCTCGTCGACGGCCGGCCCGCCGGCAGCGGCGCGCACGCTCCGCTCGCCTTACGGCGCGGCTCGCACACGATCGAAGCGCAGAACGAGCGCGGTGTCGCCATCGCGCACGTGATCGTGGCGGACGACGTCTCAACGCATCGGACCGGCTTCACCGTTACGCGCTAAAGCGGCAGCAGAACTACATATGCTCGTCTGGTTCGGGCTGGTTTATGTCGGCTTGCTCATCGGCTTGGCCCATTTCGCCGTAGACGGCCGACGCGTCCCCGATCTCGCGTAAACGCCTTGCGCGTTCGTCCGCCGTCGGTTCGGGTTCGAGCTTATCGTTATCGGCCATTGTCGGGATCCTCGTCATCGAGCGTGCGATCGAGATCGAATGCAGGTCCGTCGAGCTCGTCCGGCTCGGCCTTCTCGATCTGGTCGAGGGCGAGCCGATCGAAGTCGATCTCGTTTTCTTCAGGTTGCTGTTGTGTCACGCTAAGCCCCTATCAAATGCGTTGGCCCGGGCACATTCTGCCGAGGCATAAACCTTATACCCAGAAACGCGCGGCTAGTGCTCAAGCGGGTCCCGCACCATGGGAATTGTCTCGATCTCGACGTTTACCAGCCGGCCGTTGCGTTTCTCAGTGCGCCGGATATACACGTTTTCGATCAGGTCGCGGGTCTGAGGGTCCACTTCTATGGGTCCGCGTGGGCTCTCGAACTTCATATGCTTGATGAGCTCCATCGAGCGATCGGGGTCGAGTTGACCGTTCTGTGCAGCAATGACTTTGTAGATCGCGGCGAGGCAGTCATAAGCGCCGACCGACAGAAAATCCGGGTCGCTATCATCGAAAGACTTGTAATCTTGAACGAACTGCTTGTTTAGAGCCGAGTTGTGCGAGGGCGCGTAGGTGCCGGCGCTGACGATTCCGATCGCTTGATCGCCAATTCCCGGCAAGTTCTCATCGAGCACCACGTCCTGCGAGACGAGCACCTTCACGCCGGCCTTATCCAGACCGGCCTGGGTGAACGCATCCATGAACGGACGCCCGCCGTTGCCGTTGACCATAGCGAAGACGGCGTCTGGATGGGCGTCGCGAATACGCAAGACGTACGATGAATAGTCGACGTTCGTTATCGGAATGCGCAGATCTCCGACGATCTTGCCGCCCTCCGAGGTGAAAACTTTTTCGAACGCCGTTCCGGCGTCGATTCCGGGCCCGTAATCCTGATAGACCGCAACCGCCGTCTTAATCCCGTGCTGGGCGGCCCAGTGGGCAAGCGCGCCCACGATCTGCGGGTTGGTGAACGCAAATCGGGCCATATAGGGAGCATTCGCAATAATGTTCGAGGTCGCGGCATTGGCGATGAGGGTCGGCGTCTTGGTCTGCGTGGTTAGGGGGCCGACCGCCATGACGTTTGGCGTGAAGCCAAAACCGGTGAGAAAGTCGACGTGTTCCTGAGCGATCAACTCCTGTGCGACCCGGCGCGCAACCTCGGGTGCGATACCCGTGTCGTCACGACGAATCAGCTCGATCTTGCGACCTGCGATCGTGTCGCCGTGCTCTTTCATGAACGCGGCAAAGGCTGCGTCATAGCTCTTTCCCGATTGCAGGGGGCCGGAATACGTAGAAATCACGCCGATCTTGATCGGCGGTTGGTCCCCGCTTGCCACATGATTGCCGGTGACGAACAACACGCCGCAGAGAACGGCGAGGATACGGTAAACGCGCATCAGTAGCGGGCCATGGGAGCGAGGGGGTGGGTCTCCTGCCACGTTTTGCCGGCCGGCACCAGTACGTCGAATGCACGCATCGCACGATACGTCGACGGCTCGAGGGCCGGCGGATCCTCGCCCCGCTCCACAGCTGTGACGGCTTCGGCGAGAACCTGGCGCAGAATGATCACCGCCCGGTCCGTCGTCCCGAGATGTTCTTTTGACCGATCCACGATCGCGCCCATGCCTTCTTGCATGGCATAATCCTCGGTGTTCACGCCGACGATGCCGGTAAAGTTGTACGTTTTTTGCATCTGCCGGTCGATCAGATAATCGTTGCTCAGGTTGCGCTTCGGCTGGAGGTTGGGCAGCAGATCGTCCGGTCCGCGTCCGGCCGTCGTGTCGAAGGCATGTACCTCGGATTCCGGGATCGGACGGTCGGGGTCCATCGCGTAGTGGAAGTTGTAGACGCAGGTGTGCTCGTCGTCGAGCGGCACCCAGAAGTGCCCGTCGATGCGATTGGCAAAGTCCGTATTTGCGCTGATTGCGGTTCGTCCGTACACCATGCCGCGCAACTGCACGCCCGGCATGATGTATTGGTAGCCACGGACCCAAAGGTCGCCATCCAGTGTCCGCGTCCCGGTGTACTGATAACCGTAGCTCGTGCGCTCGACGTGAATTTGGGGCACGGTGCCCTCGAAGTTTTTGAGAAACGCTAACTCGCCGCGATTTCGACTGTGAAGGATGGACAAATGCGTCGAGTCCATTCCGCCTTCCAGCGCCTGAAGCCAATTGCAATCTTCGAGGGTACGCGAAACGAACCGATGCGTTTTTGGCGTGCGTACGAATTCATGTTCGGGCGGCGCAGGTACGAGATCCGGCGGGCCCATGTAGGCCCAAATGATGTCGCCGCCTTCCCAGGTCGGATAACTCGGGATCTGAACCTTGGTCTTGAACAGCGAGTCCGGCGGCTCCGACGGCATGTCGACGCACACACCGTGCCGATCGAACTTCCAACCGTGATAGACGCAGCGCAGTCCGCATTCTTCATTACGCCCGAAGAACATCGGCGCACGCCGATGCGGACAAAAGGCATCCACGAGTCCGACATCGCCGTTTGTGTCGCGAAAGGCAATGAGGTCTTCGTTTAAGAGCTTGACTCGTACCGGCGGACCATCCGGATCGGCGACCTCGCTCGAAAGCAGCGCCGGGATCCAGTAGCGTCGCAGCAGGTTCCCCATAGGCGTTCCCGGGCCAACCCGCGTTAGACGCTCGTTTTCGGACTCGGATAGCATGTGAGTCTCCTCTCGGTCGGGCCGGCCGATCCTTCGCGAGCGCGCTTACTTGGTCATTTCGGCGGTCTGCGCAAGCGCAACTCGCTCGTTGCCGTCCGCGCTAGCTAATGTTCGGCCAGGTCCATTCGGTGATTTCCCGGCGGTCGATGCCGTTCGTATCGGCGTAGGCCAGCTCATCGATGATCGCATTCTTCATGCGTTCCTTGAGATGAGCCCCGCGTGCCTGGAGCGACGGCACCCGGTCGATCGTGTCGATCACGAGATTGTAGCGGTCGATTTGGTTCTTGATCGCCAGTTCCAGCGGCGTATTGATGTTGCCGCGCTCTTTGTAGCCGTGGACGTGAAAATTCGCATTGCCGGCGCGCTTGTAAATGAGCTTGTGGATCAGCGCCGGATACGCGTGAAAGTTGAAGATCACCGGTGTGTTCGTCGTGAACAGGCTGTCGAAGTCACGGTCGCTGAGTCCATGGGGATGCTCGATGGACGTTTGCAGGCGGTACAGATCGACGACGTTGACGAACCGTATTTTGAGGTCCGGAAAGGCGTCGCGTAGAATCGCCACCGCGGCGAGCGCTTCCATCGTGGGAATGTCGCCGGCGCTCGCCATCACGACAGCGGGAATGCCGCCGTCGTCGCTGCTCGCCCAATCCCAGATGCCGATACCCTTCGTACAGTGATCCACAGCTGCAGCCATATCGAGATATACCAGGTGTGACTGTTTATCGGCCACGATGACGTTGACGTAGTCCACGCTCCGCAGACAGTGGTCGCCCACGCTCAAGAGGCAGTTCGCGTCGGGCGGCAGATAGATGCGCGTGATATTAGGACTCTTGTTCGCGACGATATCGAGAAAGCCGGGATCTTCGTGCGAGAAGCCATTGTGGTCTTGGCGCCAGACGAGCGAGGTGATGAGCAGATTGAGGGCCGAGATCGGAACGCGCCAGGCGACGTCGGTCTTGCTTTTCTCGAGCCATTTCGCGTGTTGGTTGAACATCGAGTCGATGACGTGGACGAACGCCTCGTACGTTGCGAAGAGCCCGTGCCGTCCGGTTAATAAATACCCCTCGAGCCAACCCTCGAGCGTCGTTTCGCTCAGCATCTCCATGACCCGGCCATCGAGCGCGAGTTCACCGCCATCGGCGTCTTCGGGGAGGTAACCCGCAAGCCACGTTTTCTTCGAGGCTTCGTAGATCGCTTCAAGCCGGTTCGAGGCGGTTTCGTCGGGGCCGAACACGCGGAAGTTCGTCATGTTCGCGCGCATCACGTCGCGCAAGAACAGCGCCAGCGTTGCCGTCGGCGACGCTGGCGACACCCCTGGGGCGGTGATCGAGATGGCGTAGTTGCGAAAGTCGGGAAGCTCCAGCGGCGTGCGCAACGTGCCGCCGTTGGCGTGGAGGTTCGCACTGATCCGGCGCGTTCCGGTTGGCGGAAACGCGAGCAGTTCGGCACGGGGCGCGCCGCTTGGGTCGAATAACTCCTCGGGCCGGTAACTGCGCATCCAGCGCTCGACGATCGCGAGGTGCTGGGGATTCGTTTTGACATCCGTGACCGGGACTTGGTGGGCGCGCCACGAGCCCTCGATGCGATGACCGTCGACCTCTTTCGGCGCAGTCCAGCCTTTCGGGGTGCGCAGCACGATCATCGGCCAGCGCGGACGCGTTGCGGTTCCGTTGTTGCGCGCTTCGGTTTGGAAACGCCGGATGTCGTCGATGCATTGTTCGAGCGTCGACGCGATCCGGCGGTGTACGACCTGCGGGTCGTCGCCTTCAACGACATACGGCGTCCAACCATAGCCGCGCATCAAGCTATCGAGTTCTTCCGGCGAAATGCGCGCAAGAATTGTCGGGTTGGCGATCTTGTAGCCGTTGAGGTGCAGGATCGGNNCGATGAGATCGGGATTGTCGAATGCCGCCCCGAACCCGTGCGCGAGGCTGTAACCGAGTTCGCCGCCTTCATGAATCGATCCGGGCGTTTCGGGGGTGCAATGGCTACCGATTCCGCCGGGAAATGAGAACTGCCGGAAAAAGCGCAGCATGCCCTCGGCATCGCGCGTCTTATCGGGATAGATCTCCGAGTAGGTGCCTTCGAGATACGCGTTGGCAAGCGTGGCCGGCGCCCCATGGCCCGGCCCCGCGATGTACATGACATTCAGGTCGAGCTTTTTGATCAAGCGATTGAGATGCGTCAATACGAGCGTCTGACCGGGATCGGAGCCGAAATGCCCGAGCAGGCGGTTCTTCACGTGGTCGACGGTCAGCGGCGAGCGCAGCAGCGGATTGTCGCGCAGATAGATCATTCCGACGCAAAGATAATTTGCGGCCCGCCAGTAGGCGTCGAGTTGAAGAAGTTCTTCGTCGGTGATTTGCGTCGCCGTCGACGTCGTTGGATCCACGATCGTACCCATTACCCCGATTTTAGGCGCGGCACGGTTGTGTGCAGGTTAAGGACCGGCTTACTGTTCTCGGCGGTCAAGGTAAGGGCTTTAGAACCTACCCTCTACGAGTTCTGGTTTTCGAACGTGCGCCGATCGTCTTCGGCAAGGATATCCAATACGAGCGTCAGCTCCGGACGATCTTTCAGCCACGGGTAGATTTCGAGAACTTCGGGGAGATTGCGGTTACCGCGCGGCTCGCGGTCCTTGACCCAAGCGTTCCACTCGTCGAGCGTTGTCTGGTTTGCGTGCCGGCGCACGAATGCGACGACCTCGGCGTCGTTCGCTGCCGCGCCAACCGTCGCAACGAAGTCGTCGTTCGAGATGCCGAAGCGCTCGAGCATCCCGCCGGTGACGCCCGGGATGTTGTATCCGTTGCGGTTGCCGCCGGCGAGGTACGCCCGGGCCTTGTCGATCGAGCGTGGCAGAAAGATAATGCCGTCGAGTTCTGCGCGCGGCAGACGCGGCGGTTGTTTCGAAAGATCAAGCGGCTCCATGTCGGAATAGTTATGCATCAGAGGCGCAATCCCCGGCGCCGGCGTTACCGCCCGCTTCGTATATGTTACATTTGGTGTATGGCCATGTACGTTCCCGAGCACTTCGATGAACAGAACGTCGAGGCGGTTCATACACTGATGACCGATCATCCGTTCGCGACGTTGATCGCGAACGGATCGAGCGGCTTGCTCGCCAATCACCTGCCGTTCGTGTTCGACGCGGAGAACGGTTCGAGCGGTATTCTTCGCGCGCACGTTGCGCGGGCGAACGACGTGTGGCGGCTGGTGCCCGACGGCGCCGAAGTGCTCGTCGTCTTCCAAGGTTCGCAGCACTACGTCTCACCGAGCTGGTACCCGAGCAAACATGAATCGCATCGGCAAGTTCCGACGTGGAATTACCAGGTGGTCCAGGCGCGCGGCACGATCGCGTGGCGGCACGACGAGCCGTTCTTGCGCGGCATCGTCGCGCAGCTCACGAAGATCCACGAGGCCGGCGAACCGGTCCCGTGGCGCATGAGCGACGCGCAGCCGGATTACCTCGCGGAAATGCTGCGCAACATCGTCGGCCTCGAGATTGCCGTAACGTCGCTGCGCGGCAAATCGAAACTCAGCCAAAACAAGGAAGATCGCGACCGCCGCGGCGCCGCCGAAACCTTGCGCGAACGCGGCGCCGCCGACCTCGCCGACGCGATGCTGCCTTAAGCGTTTTTGCTCGCGCGGTCATCCAACGAGCGGGCGGGTGGCGTAATTGATGCAGTAACCCACTTGCGGCCGGCTCGCTCCCGGCTCGGCCGCCATCGCTTTCACGAACCAATACGCGTTCCCGGCGACGGAAGTCATCTTCGCTCTGGAAACCCACGGCTACGTCGCAGACCGCTTCGACGATGTCGGTTCTTTTGCGACCGGCGTGACGATCAACCACACGTTCGGCGAGAACGAGCTCAACTCCGAGATGCATGTCGCCGTCGAGAAGGCCACGTTCGCCGACGGCACCGTGTGGGTGAACCCCGCCGTCCCGCAGTCGACGAAACCCGATGCGACCGTCGGCGTCGCAGTGAACGGCCCGTTCTAAGCGCCGATGGCTCGGCTGTAGGCGGCTCGCTCGAGATCGACCATGGCAAGCGTATCGGCGAGGTCGGCGTTTTCGCGGACGAACTGACGTAAGCGTCTGAATGCCGGCGAAAGACCACGGCGCGAGCCGGCAGGCACGTCGGGGGCAAAGCCGGCGACAAGCGTTCGGACGCCCCGGTAGACCTGGCGCCACGCCGCCGTGCGGCCTGCCGGTGTCGCGACTAGCGCTGTCAAGAGCAAGTCGGCGAGGTCGGCGCCTAACGTGGGACGGTTCGTTTCGCCGGCCACCGTGGCGATATCGCGGGACATCCGGAGATAGAACTCCAGCCCGTCATTCTCGAGATCGGCGCCGAACAGCTCTGCAAATGGAAAGGTGTCGAGCGGGTTATAGATGAGTGTATCCTCAAGCATCATACTTGAGGACATCCTCAAATTACTCATGGTTTCACCACGCGAGACGAATTTGGCAAAAATCGCTGAGGCGCGCGGTCGCACTGCGCTCGAACCGCAGAGAAGTACGGGCAAGCGTCGGGTCGCCGAGCTGATGCGGGCCGGCGCCGACGTGATCGCCGAGCGCGGCTTCGAGGCCGCCACGATGGCGGAAATCGCGGCCCGGGCCGGTGCCCAGATCGGTTCGCTCTACCGGTTCTTTCCAAATAAGGATGCGCTGGCGGACGCCCTCATCCAGCGCTATCGCGAACTCGTCGACGCCGCCTTCGAGAAGGCCGACAGCCGCTCCGGTTCATCGACGATCGAGGAATTCGCGGACGACCTGCTGAGCGTGTTCGCCGGCGTGCGCGGCGAGACGCCGGCGATCATTGCGCTGCTCGACGCTCGGTCCGACCCGAACGCGTGGCGCGGCGATTTTCACGAGCGCGCGCTCCGCGGCGTCATCGCCTCGCTGAAGCTTCGCGACGCCACGCTCAGCGAAGAGCACGCGCACGACATGGCCGTCGTGCTGCTGCAGAACATGAAAGCGATGAAATCGCTCGACGTGGAACACAGCGCCGGGGCCATCGCCGAACTGCGCACGATGACCGCGCTTTATCTGAAGAGCAAACTCGAAAATCGCGATCGTGGCGGTCCCTCGACAAGCTCGGGATGACACCGGGAGCAGGAGTCGCCTCCTGGCGAATCGATACGATTGCATATGGAGCTTTTGAACGAGCGTAAACCTGAAATCGAAGGTTTGCCCCGGCTCAGCCTTCCGCTGAACATCGCGTTCTGCGATTACGATCGTACGCGCCCGCTCTCCGATGGTTCGGTCAAGTTGTCGGGCATCGCACCCTCGTACGCACTGGCCGAAGGCGGTGAGTTTTGCCTTCGACCGGTCTACCTGGATTACGACGTCACGGAGATGTCGTTCTCGTGGTACATCATGGCGCGCGACCGTGGCGAGCCGGTGTGGGCATTACCGATCTTTCCGCTCCGGATGCCGCCGCTCTCACACATTTACGTTCGTACCGACTCCCCGTTCCAGACGCCGGCCGACCTTAAAGGCCGCCGGATCGGAAGCGAAGCGTATCGGCTCACCGTGAACCTGTGGTTGCGCGGTATTTGCGGCGACCTCTACGGGCTCAAGCCGCAAGACGTCGAGTGGTTCTCGAGCTTAGAGGACGAGGGCGCGGGCTACGTTTTCCCTGACGACGTTCGCGTCAACCTCAACGCGGGCGACCCCGAGAAGATGTTGCTCGAGGGCCGCGTCGACGCGCTGTTCATGCCGAACGCTCCGCCGGCTTTTAATGCCGGCGATCCGCGCATCCGCCGCCTGTTCGCGGATCACGAGGCTGAGGGCGATGCCTTCAATCGTGTGATCGGCTGCGTGCCGATGACGCACGTCATGGTCGTTCATGAAGATCTGCTCGAGCGCGAGCCGTGGATCGTCGGCAGCCTGCTCGAAGGCTTCCGCGCCGCGCAGGCACGCGTTGATGCCGCGTACCGCAAACCGAAGTTCCTCAGCGTGTTCGGTGCGCTTGAAGCGCTGGAACGGCAACGCCGGCTGCTTGGGCCGACCATGTACACGCACGGACTTGACGGCAATCGCGAGGGGATCGCAAGGTTCGCGCGCTACGGCTACGAGCAAGGGTACACGAAACGCCACCTCGGCGTCGACGAGTTGTTCGCTAGCGTTTAGAACGCGCGACGACGATTGCGGCGGTCCCTCGACAAGCTCGGGATGACAATGGGCTAGCTTAGTAGCGTGCAGGTTTGCGCGCGAATACGCACCGCGACGGCCGCGCCGGCCGCCGGTGCGTCCGTAGTTGCCACCTTCGCGACGAGCACGGTGTCGCCGACGCGTACGACGAGTTCCGTTGCATCGCCGATGAAGGCTGCGCCTTCGACCGTACCGGTGACGGCGCCGTGCAAATCGCCGCCGGCCGGCACGATCGCCAGTGCTTCCGGCTGCACCGCTAACGTGGCGCGTTCGCCGGCGGCGCGCGGCCGCTCGGTGTAGCACTCGACCACGCCGTACGGGGTTGAGACCGACACCCATTGCGCCGAACCGCCGGCCGCGGTTGCGATCACTTCCGCCGGAACGAGATTGGCGCGTCCGACGAAGCCGGCGACGAATTCGGTGCGCGGGCGGTCGTAGAGATCGCGCGGGCTTGAGATCTGCATGAACCGGCCGTCGTCCATCACGGCGACGACGTCGGCCAAACTCAGGGCCTCGGCTTGCTCGTGCGTTACCAGGATCGTCGTAACGCCCAAGCGTTTTGTCAGCGCGCGCAACTCGAATCGCATCTCCTCGCGCAAACGCGCGTCGAGATTGCTCAGCGGCTCGTCGAGCAACAGCACCTTCGGGTCGGAAATGAGGGCACGCGCGAGCGCCAGGCGCTGCTGCTGACCGCCGCTCAAAGCCGGCGCGGGGCGATCGGCCAAGGCGTCGAGGTGCACGAGCCGGAGCACTTCAGCCGTGCGTTCGCGCACTTGGCCCGCGCCGAGCTCCGGGCGCCGGTAGCGCAGCGGAAACGCGGCGTTCTGCGCGACCGTCATGTGCGGCCAGATCGCATACGACTGAAACACCATGCCGATGTCGCGCATGCGCGCCGGCACGTTGATATGCTCGGCAGCGGAGTACACGGTCTCGCCGTCGATCGCGATCGTACCGCTTTCGGGTTCCGTCAACCCGGCTATGCACCGCAGCAACGTCGTCTTGCCGCAGCCGCTCGGCCCGAGCAGCGCGAGGAATTCGCCGGCAGCAACTTCGACGCTCACCCCGCGCAGCGCCGCGTGCGTGGTCGCGCCGTCGCGATAGACCTGTTTCAGATCCGCGATGGAAATCATACCGGACTCCCGACCGCGGTGCTGGAGCGGCGCGTGCGATTGAGCAGAAAACTGTACCCGACGATCAGCGGCGAGAGACAGATGAGGTAGCATACGGTCGCGGCGGCGCCGCGGGTTAGGCTGCCGTTGAGCCACGTGATCCACACGAAAGCCGGGACGGTTGTGTTTCCGGGGGTTGTCAGCAGCACCGCCAGCGTGAGTTCGCGTCCGGCGAGGATCACCAAGTACACCCACGCCAACGACAGCGTGCGCGAGATCAGCGGGAGCACGATCGTCCGCACCGTTGCCCACGTATTCGCGCCGCTCACGTTCGCCGATTCCTCCAGTTCGCGGGACAGTTGCAGTAAGCCCGAGTTCGTCATGCGCGTGCCGTAACTCACCCAGCTGACGCTGTACGCCAGCACGATGATCCAAATCGTCCCGTAAAGTTGGAAGAGATGGTTGAGGCCGTAGAGCGAGAGCAGGATCACCCCGACGGCCATGATCACGCTCGGGACGGCGTGCGGCAAGAACGCGATTCCGTCCAGCAGCGCGCGCCCGCGCAACTGCGTGCGAAAGCCGATCCAGGAGAAGGCGAAGCTGAACACGAGCACGATCGGGGGGACGACGGCCATCAAGAGCGCGCTGTTGGCGAGCCCGCTGAAGAACGCATCGCCGAAGATGGCGTTGTAGTTGGCGAGGTTCGCGACGTGCAGCGTGGCGGCCGAGAGCGGCTGCACGAACGGCAGAAATGATTCCCACAGCACGACGGCGAGGGGCAGCAAGATGCCCGCGACGAGATACACGGTGACAAACGCGTAAGCGGCAAACGCCCAACGTCCCAGCGCGAGTTGCGTCGTCTGATAGCCTTTGCCCGAGACGACGGCGAAGCGTTTCGAGTCGAGCGAGAGGTAACGCGACCAGACCGTCAGGAGCAGCGCGGCGCCCAACACCGCAACGCTCAACGCACCGGCCCGTCCGTAATCGGGTAACCCCGCTTGCGGGTTCGTCGTGAGGTAGACATAGGTGCTGAAGGTGAAGATCCGGTTACCCCAGCCGATGATCGCAGGTACGTCGAACGTGCCGAACGCGATGATGAACACGTAGATGGCCGACGACACGAGTGCCGGCCGAATCAGCGGCAGCACGATCCGCCGGATCGCTGCGATGTCCGGAGCCCCGGCGGTCGATGCCGCCTCTTCCAAACGGTAGTCGAGCGAGCGCAGTGCGGCGCTCACCATCAGGAACGCGACCGGCGCCAGCTGGAAGCCCATGATGATGCCCATACCGGTGATGGTGACGACGTTGAGCACCGGATGCGCGGGGCCGAAGGCCGCGGCCGAGAGGCGGTTGATCAGGCCGATCTGCGGGTGCAGCAGAAACAGCCACCCCATCGCGATCGCGAATCCCGGTACGAGCATCGACACCAGCATGATGCTCACGATCGCGGCTTTGCCGTGCACCTTCGTGCGTTCCACGAGCCACGCGATCGGCAGCGCGAAGAAAAACGCGACCACCGTCGCGATCGCCGCCA
>PLTN01000100.1 GCA_003164495.1 Vulcanimicrobiota bacterium | reverse complement strand
GGCGGCGGGGTCGGAACCGGAGCCGCTACGTAGCGGACGACGACGACCTTCTTCTCGGGAACCCACTGAACGTAGGCGCCCATGCCTTCGGAAATGACGCGGACCGGGACCACGATCGCACCCTTGTAGATTTCGGGCGGAANNCCGACGGTCACCTTGACGTCGGAGCCGGGCTTCGAGACGTCGGCCGTCTTCGAAGCGGGATTGTACGAAACCGTCGCACCCATCTGTTCGAACATCGAGCGCAGCGGGACGAGGATTTCGTTGCCGCGCACGAGCGCAGCGAGAACGCGGTTTTGTTTCAGACGATCGGGTTTGGAATAGACGTGTTGATCGTTGAACAGAATCGGCACTTCGCCCGAAGGCTGGTTACCGAAGTCTGCGGGCGGTGCCGTCGTGGCTTGAGCGACGCGAATGGGGTGCAAGTTGGCCGTGTTGCCTTGCGTATTCGCTGCGCCGGCGATCGACGATCCGCCGAGGCCCGTTGCGGCGAATGTCACCGCAAGAGCTAGACTGTATCGTTTCACGAGAGGACTCTCCGAGTAGTTGGATTGGATGGGGCGACCCGAGGATCGCTTCGTACCTGGCCTACCCAGGCCAAGCTCCATTCATCCGTACCTTGCAGGGTAACGAGAGAAAAACGTTCGTTTGCCCAAAGCCCCCCAAGCGAGCAGCGAGTCGCTACGCTTTACTTGCAGGGGAAAAGCGGTGGGCGGCTACCCGGTTGGTGAATTCGCGGGTGCGATCGAGGATGCGCGCGTGATCGATCAGGAGATTACCGCCGATCAGCAGCATCGTGTCGGGGCCGTAGAAGTCGAGCAGTTCCTCGACGCGTTCGAGGCGCATGCCGCCGGCCGGCACGGGAAGCGTGGCTCGGATGTTGCCCCAAGGAGAACGGGCACCCGCCGCGAGCGCGGCGCAGGTTTCGTGCGTGTAACCGAAACGGCCGCCGACGTTCACGAAGATCACGGCGTCGCTGCCGAACAGCCGCATCAGCCGCCCGAATAAGAGTTCGGGCGCGATGTGACGCGCGCCGCCGAACGAGGGGTGCGCGAGGTAGACGAACTCCGGGAACTCCTCGACGAGATCGAAGAACGCGGGCAACCCGACCAGCATCGGCGCGATCAGCACCGCGCGCACGCCTTCTTCGCGCGCGATGCGCGCGCGCTCGCGCAACACGCGCGGCGTGCCGATGAGGTTCGGCGCATACAGCGCGGTTTTACCCGTTGCCGCGAGGGCTTCGGCCGTCGCGGCTTGACACGCGCGCACGCGCTCCACGAACGGCGAGTACTGCTGGTCGTCGATGCCGTGGTCGTCCTTGATGATGTCGACCCCGGCGAGCGCGAAGGTGCGGCACATGGCGGCGAGTTCCGGCACGTGCAAGCCCTGCGGTTTCATCGCGGCATTCGTGAGCGCACGATCCGGCACGCCCAACAGACGCCGGATCCCGGCGATGCCGTGACGCGGGCCCGGGAACATCGCCAGCACGTCATCGGGAACGTCGAGACCCGCAAACTGCACGTCGTCCCACAACGACGCGTTGCCGAACACCATGTTGATGAACTGCACGGGATTCGCGCCGATCGTTTGCGCGGCGATCGCAACCTCCACGCGAAAGCGGCCCGGACCGGCCGGCGCGATCGACGTCACGCGGGCCACGATCTCATCGAGAATGCGCTGCTCGGTGATCGCTTCGAGCGGGCACTCGACGCTCTGCTCCGAGGCAATCGCCTCGGCTCGTGCCTGGATGTCGGACTCGGGGCAGGTGACGAAATAGCTCGCCGTCAACCGGCCGGACATCAACCCTCTTTCCAGCGCGAGAACCGCTTCTCCACCAAGCCCACCAGCTCGTTGAGGATGACCGCCGTAACGGCCAGCACCAAGATCAGCCCGTAGAGCTTGTCGGGATGGAACGTTTCGGCGAAGATCTGCGTGTAGTTGCCGATGCCGTTGCTCGAGACGAACAGCTCGGCCAGCACGACGCCCAGCAGCGTCAGCGACATCGCCAAGCGCAGCCCGGTGAAGACCGTGGCGACCATCGTCGGGAAGATGATGTGGCGCAGGATCTGCGCTTGCGAGGCGCCCATCGAACGCGCGCTCGAGAGCAAGAGCGGGCTGACCGAACGCATCCCCGTCACCGTGGTGACGATCACCGGCAGCACGCCGTGCGTGAAGCCGAACGCGACGCGGCTCACCGGTCCGAGTCCGAAGATCAGGATCACGAGCGGCAGCACCACGACCTGCGGCAAGCCCCACATCAGCAACACGAACGGGAAGAAACTGCGCCGTCCGAGCATCGTGATGCCGATCGCAACGCCGACGATCGCGCCGACGATCACGGCGAGCATGAACGCGATCACCATTTCGAGGCCGGCCATCCCGATCGCGGCCGCGACTTTCGGATCGGCGAAGAGCCCCGGAAGGCCGAGCAGTACGCGGCTCGGCGGTGCCACGAACGACGGATCGCCGAACAAGCGCGCCGCGACTTCCCACAGCGCGATCAGCCCGGCGATCGTCCACCAGCGGATCGCGGTGGCCGAAAGCGGCCTACGTGCTACGGACTGCACGTTTTTCCACTACCGATAAAACCAGGTTGAGCACGATCGTAACGCTGAGAA
Source organism: Vulcanimicrobiota bacterium (assembly GCA_003164495.1). Classification (GTDB taxonomy): domain Bacteria; phylum Vulcanimicrobiota; class Vulcanimicrobiia; order Vulcanimicrobiales; family Vulcanimicrobiaceae; genus Lustribacter; species Lustribacter caenicola. The sequence continues at coordinate 4,308 of PLTN01000100.1, read as the reverse complement.
CGATTGCGATCCAGGCGAACATCGCCGGGCTCTCGAGCAGATCGCCTTCGTGTGCGATCGCATGGCCGACGCCCGACGCCGACGAGAGCGTCTCGCCGCCCAGCACCGAGGCAAACGTAATGAAGAACCCGATGCGCAAGCCGGTGAGCACGATCGGCCACGCGCCCGGGACGAAGATGTAGCGCAGCATCTGCACGCGCGTCGCGCCCTGCGATTGCGCCGAGCGCAAAAACAAACGGTCGATACCCGAGAAGCCGGCGATCGTGTTCAGCACGATCGGGAAGAAACCGTACAGCGCGCCGAAGGCGATCTTCGAGGACGGCCCCAGACCGAACATCACGACGAAGAGCGGAAAGAACAGCGTCAACGGAATCGCAAAGAGCCCGGAGAGCACCGGACGATACGCGGTCGTAAGCCGCGGCGAACGGCCGATGAAGAACCCGCACACGACGCCCGCGGTCGACGCGATCGCGTAAGCGATCGCGGTGGTGAACGTGGTGACGCCGACCGCGCCCCAAAATCCGGACGTTCCGATGAGGCGCGACAGCGCGCCAACGACCGCCAATGGCGCGGGCAGAAAGAGCGCGTTGACGGCGTGCGAGGACGTCAGCCCGACCCAAATCGCAAACACTGCGACGACGACGGCTAGCTGGATCGCGCGAACGATGGAGGTCTGGCGCAGTTCGGCGTTAGCCGGTGTGAGCATCGCGCGCCTCGCGCATTGCGTCGACCGTACTGCGAATCTCGTCGCGCAACAGCTCATAGCACTGGTTGCGGATCTCAGAGAAGTGCGGCTGAAGCATGAAATCGGGCGAGCGCGGGTGCGGTTCGCCGACCGCGATGATCGACTTGATCTTGCCGGGCCGCGCGGTCATGACGACGATACGATCGGCCAGCAGCACGGCTTCGGAGAGCGAATGCGTGACGAACACGATCGTCTTGCCGGTGCGCGCGAGCAACACCGACAGATCTTCGCCCAGCACCAAACGCGTCTGCTCGTCGAGCGCGGCGAACGGTTCGTCCATCAGCAAGATGGCGGTGTCGAGCGCGATGCCGCGCGCCATGTTGATGCGCTGTTTCATCCCGATCGAGAGCTGGCTCGGGTAATAGCCTGCGAAACCTTGCATGCCGACTTCGGTCAGCGCGGCCATCGAGTGCTCCCGCCAGCCGTCGGTGCGGCCCTGGAACTCCAGCGACACGCGGAAGTTCTCGAGCACGGTGTACCACGGCAGCAGCGTGCTCTCTTGGAACACGAACGCGACGTCGCTCGGCAACGGGCCGCGCACGACGGTCTCACCGATCTTCACGCTGCCCGACGACGGCGCGAGCAATCCGCCGATGATGTTCAACAGGGTGCTCTTGCCGCAGCCGGACGGGCCGAGCAAACAGACGAACTCGCCGCGCTTGATCTCGAGCGAGACCTCGTCCAGGGCACGGGCGTCCGGCGCACCGTTCGCCCCCGGGAACAGTTGCGAGACGCGATCGACGACGATCGCAGGCGGCACGATAGTGCTCAGATCTTTACGGGAACGAACTGCCCGTTGTACATGACCTTCGGATCGAGCACGGTGTCCGAGAGACCGAGATCCTTCAGCGATTGCGCGACGACGGCGACCGCCTGCGGATCCCACGCCCCGTTGCTCGACATCGCCGGCATGTCGTTGTCGTAGAGCCGTCCGACGATGGCCTCGGATTCGCCCAGCACCGGCGCGATGGACTTGACCGTTTCGGCCTTGTGCGTGCGCATGTAGGCGACGGTCATGAACCAGCCTTTAAGAAAACGCGTGACGGTATCGGGATGGTTTTTGATCATGTCGTCGGTAGCGAAGAGCACGTGCGTTTCGAACTTCGGCACGTAGTCGCCGAAGGTTCGAAAGACCTTGCCTTTGCCTTGCGTCTCGAGATCGTAGCCGACGCCGATATCTTGCACGGTACCGGCGATCTGACCGGATTCGATCGCCGACACGCGCGCTTCGGTCGAACCCATCGCGACCGAATCGACTCCCTCGCTGCCCCAGCCCTGTTTTTGCGCGAACGCGTGCACGAGCCAGTCGGTCAACGAGCCGGCGGTCGTGACGCCGAGCTTCTTGCCTTTGAAATCGTTGACGGTCTTGATGGGGCCGTTGTTGGCGATCACGATCGCCATGTCGGTCGGCGGACCGTACATCGACGCGACCGCGATTCCCGGAACGCCTTTGTTGTGATAGCCCATCGCGGGCCCGCCGCCTAAGCCGAAGTCGATTTGTCCGGCCGTCATGGCGCGCTGAACGTCGGCGTCGCCCTTGAACGTCGAGATGTCGAGCTTCAGTCCGACCTTGTCCCAGATGTGCGCATCATTGCCGACTTCCAGCGTCGCGAACGCGAAGGCCGTCGACACGGCGCGTCCGACGCGAATCTCATCCGGCGCTGCGGTTTGCGCGGTACGCGTGGCGCCCGCAAACATGACGGAAATTCCCAGCAGCGCGGCGATGCCGCGCAGGACGATCGAACGAGTCACAAAGCCTCCCGGCGCGTGAAGAAAGAATTTACTATTACTAAATCCGGTTTGTCGCGTTTGTTTTTCCCAGGCCGCGCGGCGAGCCCTTCACGCTTACGGGTGCAGATGCCGCTTGTGTCGCGTGCCCGAGTTGCTTCGAAATCGCCGCGGCGGCCGCGCGCACGACCCCGCCCAACTCGAGTCGCCGTTCGCGCGTATTCTCATCATAGGGGCGGCTCAACGTCAGCGCCGCGACGAGGTTTCCGTCGTGGTCGATCACCGGCGCCGCGATGCCCGAAAACTCGTCGGCTTCACCGGTGAGCGCGAATCCGGCCGCGCGAATGCGCGCGATCTCCGCCGTCACCTCGGCGGCCGTCAGCGCCGGCTCTTCTTCGCTCAACAACGCCGCCGTATCGCGTTCCGGCAAATAGGCCAGAAACACGCGTCCCGCGGCCGAGCGCCATAGCGGCAGCACGTAACCGACGCGCACGGAGGTGGGCCCGCGGCGTTTGCCGTCGACGCGATAGACGATGGCCGGGCCACGGTTGCCCCACGTGCAGAGCAAGACCGAACACGTCGTCTCTTCGCTCAACGCGGTCGAGTCGCGGCGCGCCACCTCGACGAGATCCGACTGCCGCAACGCGGCGACGCCGAGCGACATCGCCAATGGCCCGAGGCCGTAGCGGCCCGTAACCGCGTCCTGCGCGAGCAGCCCCTCGTGCAAGAAGCTGGCGCAGTACGCGTACGCCTTGCTCGGCGGCATGCCGGCCCGCTCGGAGAGGTCCTTGAGCGGCAGCGGCCCGTCGGCTGCTTCGAGGACCCGTACGAGCCGGAAACCGACTTCGATTGCGCCGATGCGCCGTGGCGCCGCCCTGTTCACGCCGTCTAGTAAACAGCATTTACCATAGATAAATCAACCACCGGACGGAAACGCTTCCAGGCGGCCAGAACTCTCGCATCATGCTGAGCAAGGCCGACAACGAACTCCTCATCCGTACCGGACCGGGCACGCCGATGGGCACCCTCTACCGTCGCTTCTGGGCCCCGGTGATGCTTGCCGACGAACTGGGCGGACCCGACTCCCCGCCGGTACGGGTGAACGTGCTCGGCGAGAACCTGGTCGCGTTTCGCGATACGAACGGCAAGCTGGGCTTGCTCGACGCCTACTGTCCGCACCGGCGCGCGAATCTGTTCTGGGGCCGCAACGAAGAAGCGGGCTTGCGGTGCGTCTACCACGGTTGGAAGTTCGACGTGAACGGCGACTGCGTCGATCTGCCCAACTGCCCCGAAGGACCGACGCTCAAAGCGAAGGTGCACACCACCGCCTATCCGGCGCTCGAACGCGGCGGCATCATCTGGGCCTACATGGGCCCGGCCGACAAGATTCCGCCGTTCCCCGATGCCGAAGTGTTCCACGCGCCGGCCACGCACCGGCACATCATCAAAGTGAAGCTGCGCGGCAACTTCGCGCAAATGCAAGAAGGCGACGTCGACTCGAGCCACGTCTCGTTTCTCCACAGCTCCGTCGACGGCAACTCGCTTCCCGGCGGCCGCGTGAACGACAACACGTTCGTCGACAAGAGCCCGCGCTGGTTCACGCTCGACACCGATTACGGCATGATGCTCTCGGCGCAGCGCAACGCCGGCCCCGACAAATTCCAGTGGCGCGTCAACCAGTGGCTGATGCCGTTCTGCACGCTGATCGCCGCCGAGCCCGGCGTGCCGATTCTCGCGCAATTGCGCTGCCCGATCGACGACGAGCACTCGTTCCTCTTCCGCGTCATCGCCTCGCCCGATCGCCCGATCACCCAGGAGGAACGCGAGTACTACAA